>NZ_JAFBCW010000061.1 GCF_016907915.1 Desulforadius tongensis | reverse complement strand
GCCGCGGACACCCTTGCCTTAAGCTAACGTTTACTGCTACCTTCAACGTTCGGGACTTTCACCCTATAGACATTGCCCATGCCGGGCACACATAAGAAGCCCCGGAAGTTATTATCCCTTCCGGAGCTTTTTTATTTCACGAGACCTTTGCTTTTCGGCGGTAATATGCCCTTGGTTTTAGTAAATCCGACCGCATTACCGGCTGCTTAGGTTCTTCAAGATTAATTATAACAATTTTACAATTTATTATCCTTTTTAATAAATTCAACACTGCAATCACTCTCCTTATTTGATACTTGTCCTATAATATTCATCACCACAGGTTGATAGAACTAAATATTGGTGCTTAAGGAAAAATACTTTTTAACAATTAATTATTTACTAATGATAATTTTTACGGTATAATATTGCCTACCATAAAATTAAAATTTTATAGGGGAGTAGCTCAATTGGTAGAGCTCCGGTCTCCAAAACCGGGTGTTGCGGGTTCAAGTCCTGTCTCCCCTGCCACAAAAGAAACCCTCGAAAGCTGAATTTCGGGGGTTTAAATTATGTTTTAAATTATTTTTGATTACATATTTTTACAATCCTTCCTATTTTTTTTTGTTATTGGTTCTTATAAAGAGGGCAAAATATCATTGAATTTCTTAATAAATAACATAAAAAATTAGGAGGGAATAAATCAAAATGAAACAGCAAAGGCGCCAGCAGCAGAAACAACAGCAGCAAAAGCAGCAGTTTGAATTTGGCCAAGAACTGAGCCCGCAGCAAAAACAGCAGAGTCAACAAAACCAGCAGTTTGAATTTGGGCCAGAATTAAACCCGCAGCAGAAACAGCAGCAAAAAGGTAATCAGAAACAACAATAACATTATGGAAAAAAATAATTCTTTAAAAATAAAATCAAAGTACCAGCCCGGGGAATTGAGCAATGCCCCCATCCATACTGCAGAAAATTGTGCCAGTTGTGAATGCGGCGAAATCACCCGGGAACTGGTGGAATTTGCCGAGGAACATAGTCCGGAAAATACTGCACAGAAGGAAAAATCGAGTAGGAGGGAGTGATTAACTCCCGTCCTCTCACACCACCGTACGTACCGTTCGGTATACGGCGGTTCATGTTGTGGAACGAAGTTC
>NZ_JAFBCW010000060.1 GCF_016907915.1 Desulforadius tongensis | reverse complement strand
TGTATTTGGCAAGTAGAAATTGCATGAAATGGCAGTAAAAAATGTAGTTATTTGCCAACATCCCTCATTTTTTAAATTTTCATTAATGATTCTTTGTAACGATGACTCTCTCCATCGAATATCAGCAGATGAGAATGGTGTATTAGCCTGTCAATCACAGCTTCTGTCAATATTTGATCAACGAAAACATGGTTCCATTGAGCAAACGAAAGATTAGTAGTGATAATTAGGCTTCTTTTCTCATAGCAAAGTGAAATAACTTGAAATAATAACTCTGCTGCCGCTTTGTGAAGGGGTATGTACCCCAGTTCATCTAGTATCAACAAATCCAGCTTTTCTACTTGCTTAAAACATTGCTCAAGGTTTCCCTTATCATTTGCCTCCATCAGCTTGTTTGCCAGCTGGGCCACTGTGAAGAACTTAACCTTTTTTCCTTGCTTAGCTGCATTTAGACCAATAATTGTGGCCAAATATGTTTTCCCAGTGCCAACCCCGCCGTAAAAGATTAAATTTTCTAGTTTGTCAACGAATACACAATCAAGTAAGTATGAATTGTCAATATCATTGGGTAGCTGAATATCATCCCATATAAAAGGTTTAGCATCTTTTATCTTTGGAAAACTAGCTTGCTTGATTAATCTATTGATTTTTCTCTCTTCCCTTGATGATACTTCATTTTCAAAAAGCTTTAATAAGTATTCTTCAAAAGTTTCAGCTTGAATCTGATGATAATTCCTAGGAATCCAACTTAGTTTTAGACGTTTGGCATATTCTTTAATTAGCTCTTCCATCCATGACACCCCTACCTAAGAAGCGGTTATACCTTTGCAGATCACGGGTAGCCTTTGGCATAGAAGGTAAAGGTTTGTCTAATCTAAGAGGTTCACGTATGCCTCGCCCTTTAGCTAGTTGAATATACATTTGCTTAATGGCATCTGGCGAGGGGGTACCATGTTGAGAAGCATGGATTAATGCTTTAGTAGCTATATTAAAATCACTATCTTTTAACAGCTGGGCCAACAGCTTTAAAGCTTCTTTTTTCTCTTCTTTGGCGCATTGAGAGAAGTAATTCTGCCATTCTAGTGGCAACTGATCATAAAAGCTAGTATACTTCATTGCCATTGGTCTTTTTGCCATTAACATCAGATATGGCTGCCACTGCATGGATTCTTTTTCTCTACCATAAAGCCGTTCATGTG
>NZ_JAFBCW010000059.1 GCF_016907915.1 Desulforadius tongensis | reverse complement strand
ACCAGTGACGCCCTTGCTTACAGGTTGTCTTCCCGCTGGTTAGGCGACAGGGTTTCTTTCAACCCATCGGCTCGGCAGACATGCCAGGCAAACAACAAACCGCCCCGGTACAGCAGCCGGGGCAGTTTTGTTATTCCCTAACCTGCCCATCTCCATACACCACGTATTTGATGGTGGTTAACTCCTTAAGCCCCATTGGTCCCCGGGCATGCAGTTTTTGGGTAGAAATGCCGATTTCCGCGCCAAACCCAAACTGGTGACCGTCAGTAAAACGTGTTGAAGCATTTACATACACCGCTGCGGCATCCACGCGCTGTAAAAATTGGCGTGCCGCAGTGTAATTTTCTGTAATAATGCTTTCTGAATGTTTGGTGCCGTAACGGTATATATGTTCCAGCGCTTCTTTTAAGTCATTGACCACCCGTACTGCTATAATCAAATCCAGAAACTCTGCAGCAAAGTCTTCTTCGCCGGCATTTTTTACCCACTGCACTATTTTTGCCGTTTCGCTGCAGCCCCGCACTTCTACCCCCCGGGAGCGCAGCTCTTCCAATACCCCGGGCAAAAATTGGGCGGCGACATTTTTGTGCACCAGCAGTGTTTCCGCAGCATTGCAGACTCCCG
The DNA here is from genome assembly GCF_016907915.1 of Desulforadius tongensis. Classification (GTDB taxonomy): domain Bacteria; phylum Bacillota; class Desulfotomaculia; order Desulfotomaculales; family Desulfohalotomaculaceae; genus Desulforadius; species Desulforadius tongensis. The sequence goes on along the minus strand of NZ_JAFBCW010000059.1, from coordinate 1,062 downwards.
GGCGCTGGCACTTGGCATTGACTACAACAGCCCGGGCTTTATCCAAGTCGGCATATTGATCAACATACACATGGCAGTTGCCCACCCCGGTCTCAATAACCGGCACGGTGGCATTTTCTACCACTGCTTTAATTAAACCGGCGCCACCCCGGGGAATCAGCACATCAATGTAATCGTTCAATTTCATCATTTCGTTCACCACTGACCGGCTGGTATCTTCCAGGATGGTAATTGTTCCCTCAGGCAGGCCGCTGTCTTGTGCCGCTTTAGATATTATGCCTGCAATGGCCAGGTTGGAATTAATGGCTTCGGATCCTCCCCTCAAAAGCACAGCGTTGCCGGCCTTCAAACACAGGGCGGCCGCATCCACCGTCACGTTGGGCCGGGCCTCGTATATAATCCCCACCACTCCCAGCGGTACTCTCATCTGCCCAATTTCCAAACCATTGGGACGGCGCCACATGGACAGCATTTCTCCCACCGGATCCGGCAGCCGGGCCACCTCCCGCAGCCCGTTGGCCATTTCTGCAACTCTGGCTTCCGTTAAACGCAGCCGGTCCAGCAGGGCACCGGTAATGCCTTTCTCGGCAGCGGCTTCCATATCCCTAGCATTGGCCTGTAATATTTCGGCGCTCTTTTTCTCCAGGCTGTCGGCCATGGCCAGCAGGGCTTTGTTTTTTGCCCCGGTGGATATGTAGGCCAAACTGCGGGAAGCCTCTTTAGCCATTCTGGCCTTGGTTAAAAGTTCTTGATGCATTTCTCTCCCTCCTCCATCATTTTAACTTTCCCGCCGGGAAGTCCCCGTCCTGAGCTTTCCTTGCTCGCGAAGCGAGAGCGAAGGGCGGGGATGAAAGGCGGGCCGTGTTTTTCCGGAGAACTATTGTTTTGCATTAGTACCTCCTGTAGAATAAAGCTATGAAATACCAATTGGACAAAGGTTGCCATGCTGTATATTCTCTTCGATTTCACTACATTTGCTGCATCAAGTATCGACGCAAGGTGCTTACAGCAGAGGTATCGGAATACCTGAAGAAAGTAAACAAAGGCATCGCTGAAAAGTTT
>NZ_JAFBCW010000058.1 GCF_016907915.1 Desulforadius tongensis | reverse complement strand
GCGGGCGCTGCAACATCGGCAGCAAGTATGTCTGCAAGGACGGCCCGGTATTCACCCTGGCCCAGCTGAAAAAGCTGCCTAACGAGTACTAAAAATTTTCATTCTGCGAAGTGTAAAATTTAGGCCGGTGGAAATGAGTAAGCGGTATTGAAGGGCTGCTCAAAATGGTAATGTTTAGGCCTTAAAGGGGAGGAAAAACAATGGCTATTAATGCTGCGAATTTTGACCCTACATTTATCGAGGAAGTTTCCAGCAAGTTAAGGAAGTTTGACCTGACCAAATGCCTTACCTGCGGCATGTGCACCGCTGGATGTGTTTATTCTGACGTGCACCCTGACAATGACCCCCGCAAGTTTTTGCGTAAAGTGGTACTGGGATTGAGAGATGAAGTATTAAATGACCCCTTTGTATGGTTCTGCACCATGTGTGAGCGCTGTACGGTGGAATGTCCCATGGGTATTAACATTGGTGCCTTAACCAGGACCATTCGCGGCCAGTTTGGCCTGCCGCTGCCGGGCTTCATGCAGAAGGTTGTGGATGAAACCATTACCTCCGGCAACCAGATGGATGTAACCCAGGAGGACTATGAAGAAACCCTGGAGTGGATTGAAGAGGAACTGCAGGAAGAACTGGGAGACCCCGATTATAAAATTCCCATTGATGTTGAAAATGCAGATTTTCTCTTTGGTATGAACGCCCGGGAAATCAAGTATTATCCCCATGAGCTGCAGGAAATTCTAAAGGTATTTTATTATGCCGGTGCTAACTATACCTTGAGCAGCAGAAAGTGGGATGCCACCAACCTGGCACTGTTCAGCGGTAATAACCACGACTTTTGGACTATTACCAAGCCGATGCTGGAAGAAGTTGTGCGCTTAAAGGCTAAAGAACTGGTGGTTACCGAATGCGGTCACGCCTTTAAGTCGGTGCGCATGGGCTATAAAGAATTCTGGGAGGGACCGGAATTCCCCGTGCGCAGTGTGCTGGAGGTTTATGCCGACTGGATTCGGGAAGGTAAACTTAAAGTGGACAAGAGTAAAAACCCGCAGCCGGCAACCATACACGATCCCTGCAACTTGGTGCGCAAAGAAGGGGTATATGATGCTCACCGCTATGTAATGGAAAATATCTGCGAAGACTTCCGAGATATGACTCCGAACAAAAAGTTCAACTACTGCTGCGGTGCCGGCGGTGGTGCGCTGGCCATGCCGGAATTTAAAGAACAGCGGATTAAAAAGGGTAAGCTTAAAGCGGCGCAGATTGAAGCTGTTGGTGCAGAAGTGGTGGCCATTCCCTGCCACAACTGCATGGACCAGTTCACAGATATAAACAAAGAGTATTTCGGTATGAAGAAAGAAATGACTCACGTAACACCGCTGCTGGCCAATGCTCTGGTTATTGAAGAGTGTGCCGGTTACAAGGGAAGGAAAGAAGTCGAGGAATAAAAAGGTTTTAAATATAAATATTAATTGGTCGACAGGGCCGTGGACCGCTGGTTCACGGCCTGTGGGCCGGTATTAAAGTTTTCTATGGGCGAAAACCGTTCTGGTTAGATTAAAAATGAGAGGACGGATGTGATGAAAATATGAGTACAAAGAAAGTAGGAAGCGTACTGGTGGTGGGAGCCGGTATAGCAGGTATACAAGCATCGCTTGACCTGGCGGAATCGGGATATTACGTGCACCTG
>NZ_JAFBCW010000057.1 GCF_016907915.1 Desulforadius tongensis | reverse complement strand
AAGGGCTTTATTTACTTGCGGAGTATTTGATAAGCGCCATATTCCTTTTCGTGAGCTACTTATTAATACAGCCCATTTTTTGGGTATTCCCAGTGCAATTAGCTTCTTTCTCTTTGTCTTAGGCTTCTTCCATTGTTTTAAATAGCACATTCGCAGACGTCTGCGTATCCATTCATCCAGCCTTTGGATTACGCTTCTGGTGTCCGCTAATTGGAAATATCCCATCCAACCTATTAAGTATGTGTTTAGTCTTTTAATCCGGTGTTTCATTGATTTACTCTGGCTTCGGTTGGTCAGTTCACGTATTTTGTTCTTAAACCGTTTTATAGTCTTTGGCGCTAACCTAATTTTGACATTCTTATCAGATCCAAATGAGAATCCAAGAAATTTCCTTCTCCACGGCCGGTCAACTGCACTCTTTTCCATGTTGACCTTTAGCTTTAGTCTTCCTTCCACAAATCTCTTGACACTAGCCATGACCCTTTCACCTGCTCTGCGGCTTTTGACGTAAATGTTACAGTCATCGGCATAACGTACGTACTTATGTCCCCGGCGTATTAGTTCCCAATCCAGCTCATCAAGCATGATATTGGCCAGAAGTGGACTCAGAGGGCCACCTTGCGGTGTTCCCATTTCACTTCTTACACAGCAACCGTTTATCATTACCCCGGCTTGAAGGTATCTTCTTATCAGCAGTAACACTCTTTTATCCTTAATCCTCCGGGCTATTCGTGACATTAGTATGTCATGATTAACCTTGTCGAAGAATTTTTCCAGGTCGAAGTCTACTACCCAGCGATAGCCTTCTTTTATATATTCTTGGGCTTGTTTGACGGCCATTTGTGCTTTACGTTGGGGCCTAAAGCCGTAGCTGTACGGTGAAAATGTTGGGTCGTATATCATGGTTAAGATTTGGGATAGGGCCTGCTGGATTAAGCGGTCTAGTACCGTCGGTATCCCTAGCAACCTTACTCCCCCGTCTGGTTTCGGGATTTCGACTCGACGTACAGGTTTGGGTTGATAGGTTCCGTCTAGGAGTTGCTGTTTAATTTCAGACCACCGTTCCTTGAGAAATGGAAGAAGGGATTTTGTTTCCATTCCATCAATTCCCGGCGCTCCCTTATTGCTTTCCACCCGGTACAGTGCTTGAGTCATATTGTCTCTTTCAACCACTTGTTCCATCAGGTGCGTTAGATGGTCTTCGCGGGTCGTTTCCCTGGTTCGTGCCGGAGAAAGACTCGGCACTCCTTCAGTCCCCTGCGGGTTCACCGCTTCCTCCTGAAGGCAGCTCTCTTTTGAGATTTTCTGCTGTCTCCGTCTTTCTCTCGAACTTGCCATGAACTTCCCTCACAATCATGTTCGGCCCTTCCCTGTTAGAACGTCTCCTTACAGGTACTATGGCCTCTGCTGACTCCTGACAGTTCAATCGTGCATCGCTGCACGGGTTACCAATTTAATTGGCGTATCTGTCAGGCCTCCCCGGGTAAGTGCGCTGTCTTTCCCTCCATCTACCCGCCCCATCTACTCTCGGCAGCCTTCGATAGCAAGGACTTCGCTTTGTTATGCAAGCTCATCCAGCTGCCGCTAGCCTCACCTGGGGTTCGTGGTCCTCGGGCCGGAGGTTTGCCGCCGGCTTCCTTCGGATTCTGCGTCGCCGCGGACACCCTTGCCTTAAGCTAACGTTTACTGCTACCTTCAACGTTCGGGACTTTCACCCTATAGACATTGCCCATGCCGGGCACACA
>NZ_JAFBCW010000056.1 GCF_016907915.1 Desulforadius tongensis | reverse complement strand
TGTTTGCCTGGCATGTCTGCCGAGCCGATGGGTTGAAAGAAACCCTGTCGCCTAACCAGCGGGAAGACAACCTGTAAGCAAGGGCGTCACTGGTAACGGTGGGGTCTGAAGGAAGCTGAAAGGGGAACTTGGAACATAGCGGAAGCGAACCGGTGTTGGCCTACTAGGTGGGTAACCTTGCAATAAGTGGGAAAGCCCGAAAGCTGGATAACCTAGGAGGTTGGGACGGATGAGTTCAAGTTCAGGTAAGCAGACTTAACCAGGGAAGCCCGGCATCATCCTGTGGTCAAAGCAGGTAAACTCAAACAAGCGGAAACGCAAGGGAGAGCATACGTGATGTCGGGTGGCAGATGAGCCCGTAGTAGTGTAGAACCCTTAGCCCGTGAAAGCTGGCAACAGACTGGAGGACAAAACTAAGGGGACACTGTACCAAGTTGCAGTGGGGCATAAAGAGCCAAAAGCCTTTATGTCTGCGAAGGGGCAAAGATAAACCAAAGAGTGCAACCGAAGAACCAACCGATGGGACGAGAAGATAACCAAGGCTGCAATGCCAAGGGGAACGTTAAGACCGGGGGTGAGAGCCGGCTGGTTTTAACGCCCGCTCAGGCGGAGTATTGCAAACAGCTCACGGTAAGATTGCCACAGAGCTAGAGACACCGTGGAATTGCAAGAAAGAACCGCCGCGAAGTCGCAAGGGACCAAGGGAGCACAGCGAAATTAGGTGAAATGATGAAGAAATGGTACAGCCTAATTGACAAAGTATATGGAATTGAAAACCTGGAAAAAGCCTACCGCGCCGTAAGAGCCAACAAAGGAGCTCCCGGAATAGACGGAGAGACCGTGGAAGCCTTCGGCCAACACCTGGAAGAAAGGCTAAACCAGCTACATCATGAACTGAAAACCGGCACATACGAACCACAACCGGTACTGCGAGTGGAAATTCCGAAGTCAGACGGGAGTAAACGCCCGCTGGGAATACCCACAGTAAAAGACCGGGTAGTCCAACAAGCACTTCTTAACATACTACAGCCCATCTTTGAACTGGACTTTCACCCGTCAAGTTATGGCTACAGACCCGGACGCTCCTGTCAACAAGCGGTAGCCAAAGCAGAAATGTTCATAAACAGATATGGTTTTAAACACGTAGTAGACATGGACCTATCCAAATGCTTTGACCGCCTGGACCATGAACTGATAATCAAAGGAGTGAACCGGAAAGTCAGCGACGGCAGCGTATTGAAACTTATTAGAAAGTTTCTAACAGCCGGAGTAATGAAAGACGGAGCCTGGGAGGAGACAGATATTGGAAGTCCGCAGGGAGGAGTTATTTCACCGCTGCTAACGAACATATATCTCGACCAATTCGACCAGGCGATGAAAGCCCGTGGCATTCGCATCGTCCGCTATGCTGATGATATACTGGTATTTGCCCGGAGTCGCAAAGAAGCGGGAAAATATCGGCAAATAGCTTACAGCATTCTCGAAGGCAAACTGAAGTTAGTAGTTAACAAACAGAAGACACACCTTACCGACGCCTACAAAGGGGTATCCTATCTTGGATTTATCATACGCACCAAATATGTTTCCATCCACCCAAAGAAGATAAAGAGCTTCAAAGACAAGATAAGGCAGCTAACCCCCAGAAACCATGGAATGAACGTAGAAGAAATGATAAAAAGACTCAACCCGGTTCTGAGAGGTTGGGCCAACTACTTCAGGATTGCCAACTGCAAAGGATTATTCGCTCAATTAATGGAGTGGATACGGCGAAGGCTGCGAATGAAAAAGATGCGGGAATGGAAGAAGTGGAAGCAGCTGCACAAAGCACTCAGAAGGCGTGGCTATAAAGGAGATTTTCTCAAAATCTCCATGACGCGATGGCGTAATTCTGCCAGCCCGCTGATAAATATGGCACTGCCTAACAGTTGGTTTAATGAATTAGGGCTAATTGACCTAACTTTATATAATGTCGGCATTTTGCATCATTTTCGAGGAAAATGACTGAGGTTTATCAGGAGCCGTATACGAGGCCCGTACGTACGGTTCTGTGAGAGGGATAACGCCGTAGCAAATTACTGCGGCGTTACCCTACTCGAT
>NZ_JAFBCW010000055.1 GCF_016907915.1 Desulforadius tongensis | reverse complement strand
CTGCCGCTCCACAGCTCCTTTCGGTACTGCTTCGACGCTGCAGGAACGCTCCCCTACCTCTGAGAAGTGAGATGTGAGATGTTAGATGTGAGAACTACTTCCAAACCTCTATCAACCTATATATTTGTTTTCCTAGCTCATCATATCTTGTTATTATTTCTTCTGCTATTTGATAACCCAAATCTTTTGCAATACTCAACAATACTTGAACCTCATTACATGATCCTAATGAGTTTCTTAAGAAGTGCTTAAACTCTGCCCTAGAGTTTTTACGCCCATATCCTTCCGCTATGTTTGCTGGTATTGATACTGCTGCTCTCCTTAATTGTCGTCCAAGCTCATATTGTTCTGCTTGTGGCAACTTTTGGGTTATTTGGTGTACTTCTAAAGCTAATTGATAGCTTATTTGGTACACCCTGAGGTTTTTGTATGAGTTTACCTTATGCTCTCTCACTTCTAACCTCTCACCTCTCACCTCTCAAACCAAAGCTTCGGTGCATGACTTAGCCCCGTTACATTTTCGGCGCAGGGTCACTTGACCAGTGAGCTATTACGCACTCTTTGAATGGTGGCTGCTTCTAAGCCAACATCCTGGTTGTCTCGGCAACCCCACATCCTTTCCCACTTAGCCATGCTTGGGGACCTTAGCTGTTGGTCTGGGCTCTTTCCCTCTCGACTACGGATCTTAGCACTCGCAGTCTGACTCCCGAGTTTAAGTATCCGGCATTCGCAGTTTGATTGGGTTCGGTAACCGGTGAAGGCCCCTAGCCCATTCAGTGCTCTACCTCCGGTACTCCTCTCTCGAGGCTAGCCCTAAAGCTATTTCGGGGAGAACCAGCTATCTCCGGGTTCGATTGGCATTTCACCCCTACCCACAGCTCATCCGCCGCCTTTTCAACGACGGTCGGTTCGAGCCTCCACTGAATTTTACTTCAGCTTCACTCTGGCCATGGGTAGATCACCCGGTTTCGGGTCTACTCCAACAAACTTACCGCCCTCTTCAGACTCGCTTTCGCTTCGGCTCCGGCCTTTACGCCTTAACCTCGCTTGTTAGAGTAACTCGCCGGTCCGTTCTACAAAAAGTACGCCGTCACGCTTCTACCGCGCTCCGACTGCTTGTAGGCACATGGTTTCAGGTTCTATTTCACTCCCCTCCCGGGGTGCTTTTCACCTTTCCCTCACGGTACTGGTTCACTATCGGTCGCTTTAGGTATTTAGCCTTGGCAGGTGGTCCTGCCGGATTCCCACGGGGTTCCACGTGTCCCGTGGTACTTGGGATCCCTCCAGCTTTAATCTGCCTTTCGCCTACAGGAGTCTTACCTTCTGTGCTCCAGCTTTCCAGCTGTGTTCGGCTAGGCATCTTAAAGCTTCCCTGAGGTCCCGCAACCCCAGCAATGCATGCATCGCTGGTTTAGGCTCCTCCCCTTTCGCTCGCCGCTACTCCGGGAATCGATGTTTCTTTCTTTTCCTCCGGGTACTGAGATGTTTCAGTTCCCCGGGTGCCCCCCGTACAGCTATGTGTTCACTGCACGGTGACAGGAGTTCTCTCCTGCCGGGTTCCCCCATTCGGATATCTGCGGATCTACGCTCGCTTGCAGCTCCCCGCAGCTTTTCGCAGCTTGCCGCGTCCTTCTTCGGCCTAAAGCGCCAAGGCATCCACCATGTGCCCTTCTTATCTTGACCTGGTGAAATCGCAGTGGCCTGCATTTCTTCTCCCACTGTGCAGTTTTCAAAGAACTTTTTCGCCGTTCGTCTTACACGAACTGCGAATGTGGTGGAGACGAGCGGATTCGAACCGCTGACCCCCTGCTTGCAAGGCAGGTGCTCTCCCAGCTGAGCTACGCCCCCGTATTTAAATGTAAAATGCGAGATTTTGGTGGGACTAGGTGGACTCGAACCACCGACCTCACGCTTATCAGGCGTGCGCTCTAACCAGCTGAGCTATAGTCCCTTAATCCCTCAAAACTAAACAGTATTTTGAGATGGATGATCGACCTAGGATTATAATTGAGCTCTACGCTCAATTCACTCCTTAGAAAGGAGGTGATCCAGCCGCACCTTCCGATACGGCTACCTTGTTACGACTTCACCCCAATCATCGACCCCACCTTCGACGGCTGCC
>NZ_JAFBCW010000054.1 GCF_016907915.1 Desulforadius tongensis | reverse complement strand
GCCGCGGACACCCTTGCCTTAAGCTAACGTTTACTGCTACCTTCAACGTTCGGGACTTTCACCCTATAGACATTGCCCATGCCGGGCACACATAACTAAACACCGCCGGAAAAGTCCGGCGGTGCTGTACTGCTGACCGTGAAAAGTGCTGTCTTAAATTTACCGGTATCCTTTAGGCCGCTCGGTAACTGTTATATATACGGTCAGTTTTTGTCCTTCCCTGATGATACCAACTTTTATTGTATCGCCCACTTTTTTGGCCCGTACGGTATCTACAAGTTCCTCAGCATCCTTTATTTCAGCATCATCTAGGCTGATTATCACATCCCCCTGTTTCAAACCGGCCCTATAAGCAGGGCTGCCCGGCACCACCCCGGCTATTAATACCCCCCACTCCTGCTGCAGGCCCAGGTATCTTGCTACTTCCGGGGTTAATGTTTGGGGCTGTACCCCCATCCACGGGCGTACCACACGACCTTTTTCAATCAGTTCATCCAAAACCTGGTTAACGGTACTGGTGGGAATGGCAAAACCAATACCCTGGGCCTCGGCATTAACAGCGGTGTTAATCCCCACCACTTCACCCCTGAGGTTCAACAGCGGCCCCCCGCTGTTGCCGGGGTTAATGGAGGCATCGGTTTGTAACAAATGCTTGTAGTGACGATCCTGCACCGTCACCGGTCGTTCTTTAGCACTTATTACCCCCACCGTTACGGTGTCTTCCAGTCCATAGGGACTGCCTATGGCTATCACCCAGTTGCCCACTTTAATATCCTCTGAGCTGCCCATTTTTAAAGTGGGCAGGTCTTTACTAACTTCTATTTTCAGCACCGCCAAATCCAAATCGAAATCAGCACCCACCAATTGGGCGGGAACCGCCTTTTCTTGGCCCTTAATCCGCACATATATTTCCTTGGCCCCATTGATAACATGCTCGTTTGTTAAAATGTACCCATCTTTGGAAATGATAAACCCTGACCCCAGCCCCGCTTTCTGCCTCACCTGTGGAGGTAAGGAACCGCCAAAAAACTGCCTGAAAAACGGGTCATTAAAAAATGGGTTATTAACTTCTTCCACCACCACCGTTTCTATTTTCACCACCGCCGGGCTGGCTTTTGCAGCTATGTTAGCAATGGTATCCGGCCCAACCCCGGGGAGAGACATGGCAGTATTGCCGGTATTTTGAGAGCTGTCGGGTAACTGATTCTCACCGGTACTGCTGCTGTTATCCCTTTCAGTACATCCGATACCGATCATCAATACCAGCAAAAGGGTAATAACTATAAAGACAAGGCTTTTTTTGTTTTTCAGCATTATACCACCCCTTTGATGATAGTATTTCACTGCCCGAAGCCGTTAAACCGATTTCACTTCGCTTCAAAATTCTGCCTCAAAGATTCAATTTCATATTCCTCCAGCACCCTGGTTATAACCTTATCTGTAACCTCAGCCAGATTTAAATACAGGGGCTGTTTAAGAGGCTTTCCCAATGCATCGTAAAGTATCTTCAGCCGGGGTCTCAACGACATCCCCTTATCCGTGCCCATTACCACAGCAATTTCACCTGTGTTCATCTGCACAAATGTACCTGCGGGATACGCTGCCACATGATCTAAAAAAGCCTTTACAATATCATACTTAAACAAATAATCCCCGGAACCGGCTATCATTTCAAATGCCTCGTGGGGCGGAAAGGCTTTCCGGTACACCCGGTTGGCAGTAATTGCATCATACATATCTACCAAACCGACAATTTGAGCAAACTCATGTATTTCATTTCCCGAAAGCCCCTGGGGATACCCCTGGCCGTTAAAACGCTCGTGGTGCTGATATGCTGCCACGCGTGAAGTTATACTGATATTAGGGTTGGATTTCAGTATTTCAAATCCCCACTGGGAGTGTTTTTTTATTATCTCAAATTCATCAGCTGTTAACTTACCCGGTTTATTTAAAATTTCTTTGGGCACCTTTATCTTTCCAATATCATGCAGCATGGCGCCCACAGCTAAATTATACAGTCTCTTTCGTTCATAGCCCAGTGCAATGCCGGTAATCAATGCCAGTACACAAACATTTACAGAATGGCCAAAAACGTAGTCGTCAGTGCTTCTTATGTCATTTAAATTAACCATAATGTCACTGTTGCTCAACAAATCTTCTATTATTTCATTAACGGACTTAAAAACTTCCGGGTGCACAATAATGTTTTTAGCTATGTTGTTTTCCACATCTTTGTTAAATATTTTTTTCACATTGCAAACGGCGTTTAACCTTGTTTCTTCGGCTATAACATCATCAATTTTCAATTCCGGAACCAGCCCGTCATCTATATATACCGCAGGAATGCTTAACTCCTTTAATTTTTGAACATAATTTTCATTAAGTACCACACCTTTATTTAGTAAAACCCGGCCGTTGCTGTCATAAATAGATTTGGCCAGCTTCATTCCTGGTTTAACATAATCTATGCTCACTTTCCTCAACGGTAACACCTCAGAATATGCCTTTATGAAAGCTTACAATTCTACAAAAATTTTACTACTCCTGCATTTTTATCTTAATAATAGCTAAATACTTTGGTAAAAAAAATTATTTAACTAAAATTGGCGAAAATTTTCTACCATTAATCTAAGCAGTGTAGTTAAATAGGTTCATAAAAATTTTTTATAATTTCAAATCGAGTAGGGTAACGCCGCAGTAATTTGCTACGGCGTTATCCCTCTCACAGAACCGTACGTACGGGCCTCGTATACGGCTCCTGATAAACCT
>NZ_JAFBCW010000053.1 GCF_016907915.1 Desulforadius tongensis | reverse complement strand
TGACGCCCTTGCTTACAGGTTGTCTTCCCGCTGGTTAGGCGACAGGGTTTCTTTCAACCCATCGGCTCGGCAGACATGCCAGGCAAACAATAATATCGGAGCCCCGCAGGGCTCCGATTAAGTAACGGGATTACCTCTTTTCTTATTAAAGGGCAGTTTAATACTGCCGGGCAGCTTTTTAAACCTGTTACCCAGGTCGTCAAATATTGTATACACCACCGGCACCAGTACCAGTGTAATTAATGTTGACAGCGTTAAACCAAAGGAAACCACCACCGCCAGCGGTGCCCACCCCTCCGAGCCTTCCCCGGTGCCGAAGGCCAAGGGCAGCAGGGCCAGCACGGTGGTTAAGGTTGTCATTAAAATGGGCCTTAGTCTTATGGGCCCCGCTGTCAGTATGGCTTCGCTGCGCCCGATGCCGCGGCGGCGCAGGGTGTTAATATAATCCACCAGTACAATGGCGTTGTTCACCACTATACCAATCAGCATAATGGCACCGATTAATGCCGGCACACTGAGCCGGTGCCCGGTGGTCAGCAGCCCCAGCACCACCCCCACCAGTGTAGGCGGCAGCGAAAACATGATGATAAAGGGGTGGAATAATGATTCGAATTGGGCCGCCATTACCATGTACACCAGCACCACCGCCAGTATCATAGCCAGACCCAGGTCTCCGAAGGATTCAGCCATATCCTCTGCCTGGCCGCTTAATTCGTAAGCATACCCCTTGGGAAATGCCATTTGTTCCAACTGGGCCTGTATCTCCCGGTTAATACTGCCCAGGTCCCGGCCGGCTATATCAGCGGTTATACTTACCTCCCTGGCCTGGTCAGAGCGGGTAATTTGTACCGGAGCTTCTTCTACTGTAATGTCAGCCACCGATTGAAGGGCCACCCTGGCCCCGGTGGGGGAGTTGAGCATCAGCTCCGCCAGCTGTTCCGGGGTTTCTTTAAAATTTTCCGGGTACATTAGGCGGATATCTATTTCATCGTCACCGGTACGCACCCGGCTTACCACCTGGCCATCAAAGGCAGTGCGTACCGCACTCATTATTTGGGAGGCAGATAATCCGTACAAAGACGCCCGCTGGCGGTCCACTTTTACATTGACCTGCAGCCGGGCTTCTTCCAGTGAGTTGGTTACGTTCCTGGTACCTTCAACACTTTTAACTATTTCGGTCACCAGGACACCAAGCTGTTTCAATACTTCTATGTCGTCCCCTTTAATGGAAATTTCAATGGGACTGCCGCTGCCCATACCATCATCATTGGCCTGTTTTACGGTAATAGTTGCGCCGGGTATATCTTTACCGGCGGCACGCAGCTTTTCCATCGCCTCTTCAGTGGAATATTCACGCTGTTTCTGAGGCGGCAGCTTCACCTGTACAGTGGCCTCATTGCTGCCCACAATCCCTAACCAGGCCATATCTCCCGTTCCCACCTGGGTAAATATCCGTTCATAACCGGGCAGTTCCCGCTTAACCATGTTTCGAACATTAAAGGCCACTTGCTTGGTTTCCTCCAGTGATGTACCGGGGGGAGTTTCTATTTTTATTGCTATTTCTCCCTGATCCATGCTGGGAATGAATTCCGTACCCACCATGGGCACCATTGCCATACTGGCCACCAAAAGTACAATGGTTGCAATAACCACAGTTTTTCTGTGTCCCAGCGCCCAGCGCAGCAGTTTTCCATAACCTTCACTTAACCGGGCAAAGAACCTGCCAAACAGCACCAGCGGGTTCTTGGTTTTTCCCTTTGGGAATACCATGTCAGCCGGCGGTACATTTTTTAACAACCGGGAAGAAAGCATGGGCACCAGTGTTAAAGCAGCAAATAAAGCAGCAATGTGAGAAATACTGACAGTTAGGGCCAGCGGCCCGAACAAAATGCCGGCCAGGCCTTGAACAAAAACAATAGGTGCAAATACAACTACCTGGGACAAACCGGAAGCAAACACCGCATTGCCCACTTCTGCCGTTCCCAATTTAGCCGCTTCAATCACACCGTAACCATTCTGCCGGTAGCGATAAATACTTTCCAGCACCACCACAGAAAAGTCCACCAGCGAACCGAGACCCAGTGCCAGGCCGCCCAGCGACAGCAGGTTAATGGTTTGATCGGCAAAATACATCATGGTAAAGGTGGCAATTACCGCAATGGGCATTACTATGGCCACAACTAACGTGCTGCGCACGCTTCTCAAAAACAGGTACAAAATAACCATGGCCATAATGCCGCCTATAAGGGTATGATGCACCACATTGCTGATGGAATCCTCAATAAATTTAGAGAGATCCAGCACTTTGGTCAGCTTCACACCCTGGGGAAGGGTTTGACTTAACTTTTCCGCTTCCGCCTTAACTGCCCTGGCCACCTGTACCGTGTTCTCACCGGAGGATTTAAACACGTGAATGCTGAGGGCCGGTTTTCCATCTACAAAACTGTATTCCGTAACTTCTTTGAAGTCTTTTCTTATTTCAGCAATATCCGATAATTTTATATTCCCCGCCCCCGGGCCAAGGGGGATTTGGATGGCGGCTAAATCTTCTCCGGAATTGTATTCACCCAGCACGCGAACGGAAAGTTCATTCACCCCGCGTTCCACCGTTCCTGCGGTTCCGGTTATGCTGTCACCCATAATGGCCTGGGCCACCTGTGCCGCTGTGATTCCGTATGACTCCAGCTTGGCCCGGTCCAGTATCACTTTATATTCAAGCTCCTTACCGCCGGATATCAGGACAGAAGCAGCACCTTTGATCCGTTCCATCCCGGGCTTGACGGTATCTTCCGCCAGCTTATCCAAAGTTACTAAATCGTCACCGGAAAGGGTATAAAGCATAATGGGGGCATTGTTGGGGTCCATCTTCATTACCCTGGGCGAACCCACATCGCTGGGAAGCACATCCCTGAACATGTCAATCTTTTCCCGCACCTCTATGGCGGCATCGTCCATGTCGGTACCCCATTCAAAAAGCAGTATAATCAGAGAGTTTCCGGCACTGGATATCGACTGGATTTCTTTAATGTTACTGGCAGTACCCACCGCCGCTTCCAGCGGCTTGGTGACAACTTTTTCCACTTCCGCCGGGTCGGCATCTTCATAAGCGGTCACCACCACCGCCACCGGCAGTTCCATATCGGGGTACAGATCCACCGCCAATTTGGGCAGTGAAACTATTCCTAAAATAACCATGGCCACTATGAGCATGGAAATGGCAACCGGGCGGTCCACAGAAAAATCAGCTATTTTCACTGTTTTCACCTCCGGCTGCCCCCACAGTTTTAATTATTTTTACTTTCTGCCCGTCACCTACCAACCGGTTACCGGTTACAATCACTTTTTCATTTTCTTTTAACCCCTCTACAATCTGCACCCTGTCTAAACCGGTTAGGCCCACTTTAACCAGCCTTTCTTTGGCCGCACCGTCTTCCACCACAAATATTTTTTGCTGCCCGTTATGCTCCAGCACAGCCCGGGCAGGAATAACAACGGCATCTTTAACCCGGGCGGTGGGAAGTTTTATTCTGGCCACCATGCCGGCCAGTATTTCTCCCCTGGGATTGGCAATTTCCACTTCCACCGGAAAGGCCCTGGTGGTTTTGTCAATTTGGGGAGAAACAGCGCGCACTTTTCCTTCCACGGTTTTATTCAGGGCATTAATTCGCACCTTTACTTTTTGTCCCTCTTTAATTCTGCCGATCAGGTTTTCAGAAATATTAAGCTTTACTTTCACCGTGTCCAAATTAACCACACCGGCCACCGGCCCCTGTTGACCCACCATTTCTCCCTCATCAACATTGAGGTAGGCCACTTTACCGTTAATGGGTGAAACCACGGTGAGCTCATCATAACTATCCTTCGCCTGATCGTACTGGGCCCGGTTCACTTTTAAATTTGTTTCCGCCCTTTCAAAATCCGCTTGGGAGACAGCCCCTTCTGCATATAATTGTTTCACCCGCTGGTAATTTTTTTCTGCCGACTCCAGGTTGGCCTCCGCAGCAGCCAGTGCACTTTTTACCCCGGCCCCTTCAATTTCCAAAAGAACCGTCCCCCTGCCAACCTGCTGGCCCAACTTAACATATACCGCTGCCACCCGGCCGGACACTTTAGGAATAATGGACACCTCTGTGCCGGCTAAGATTTCGCCGGTCACTTCTACCTCCTGGCTAAAATCAGTTTTAACCGCTGTAAAAACCTCCACCGGCACAGTTTTTTCCTGTACTTGTTTCACTTCCTCTCTGCCGCACCCCGCCATCAGCAGTGCAGCAGCCAGCAGCAGGATCAGCACCAGTACAGTTCTTTTTTGCACTTTTTCCTCTCCTTTATTAATTAATTAATTAATAAATCCTCTCAAAGTTTTATTTCTCTTAAATGGAAAAAGAAAATTGAGATGTACCTGTGAAGTAAACTTAAATTTTTTAATAATTTAATAAATAATGCTATCTTTATATACTGTCACTATATGCTGTCACTGTCAAGCTAAATCGAGTAGGGTAACGCCGCAGTAATTTGCTACGGCGTTATCCCTCTCACAGAACCGTACGTACGGGCCTCGTATACGGCTCCTGATAAACC
>NZ_JAFBCW010000052.1 GCF_016907915.1 Desulforadius tongensis | reverse complement strand
GGGGATGTTGACAAGTGGTTTTTACTTTCTTGTTCTAGTAATTGACCTACATAAATTGGCTGCCAAACCTTACATTTTTATTCTGCCATAAACAAAGAAGGGTCTCTAGTACCATTTTCTATCTGTGTATAAAACGATCTTGATATACCAATAGCTTTAGCTGCCTCACCATGTGATAAATTTAGATTTATTCTTTTGTTCTTAATTAAAGTACGTTTCAAAGTAATATCACCCCTGCGTGTTGTTTATTGCAACATCCACTAAAAATATTATATGTTGTTTATTGCAACACGTCAATGCTTTTTAAAAAATTTCGCTTACTGTGTGCAACATATACACTTTCCTTGTTGCTGGTTGCAACTTATTTGTGTAAAATAAATATTAATAAAGTTTACAGAAGAGGTTTATATATGAACGTTTTTGCTCAAAGACTTAAAAAACTTCGAGAAGAGTACGGGCTGTATCAAAAAGAATTAGCAGGTAAGATAGGTGTAAAACGAGGCACCGTGGCTGCTTGGGAAGCTGGGCGCTTGCCCGAAAGAAGCGCTCTTGAAAAGCTAGCTAATTTTTTTGGAACCAGTGTTGACTACCTTTTAGGACGTACTGATTTTTTCACCCCGGAATATAAACCCAACCCTGTTTCCGGCAGCCTAAATAACCTTCTCGACAAAACCAAAAACTTGCGGCCTTCACAGCAGCAGGCTATAAAAAGCATTTTATCTGCCGTTGAAAATGTGGCCGATGAGTTTTGTAAAAACAATATTAAAAGTACCAATAATAAAAAAAATTATGTTGAAATACTTGATCTGCTGGATAAAGAGGACATAAATTTAACGGTCGGCGGCCGGCCGCTCACCCTGGAAGAAAGAATTCAAATTCTTGAGTTTTTAAAAGAAAAAATTTCAGACGATGACGATGAGCAGGCCGCTACTAAAGAAAACAGCAGCGCCGGCATAACCATTGCCGCCAGCTATCAGGGGGATAGTTTAATTCAAGATCCATCTCCTGAAGATATAGAAGACATTAAAAAAGCGATAGAATTTGCCGAAAACAGGAAAGGAAAAAAAAATAATTAACATCTTGGGGACTGACAGCGTTGAAATGTCAGTCCTTTTTTGTTTTGACTACCGTGTATGGACACTAAATTTGAAAAGTTAAAATTAATTGCTGAAAAACACCAGATACCCATTTACTATTACCGGTTTCAGAACCCGAAGCAAAACGGCTTATATGTAAGAAAAAATGTAAGAAAAAGAAGATGGACAAGCCTATATAATACTCAATACTCGCCTGCTGTCTGATCCGGTGCTTCACCGGTGCGTTTTAGCAGAAGAAATCGGCCACCATTTCACAAAAGCAGAATCTAATCTGCTGGTGGACAACCAGTCTATAAGAAAACGTGTACAAATACTGATAGATGAATACAAGGCTCGGATATGGGCAGTGAATTTTTTGGTTCCATATGAGGAATTTAAGGAGGTGGTGCAGGGGTCAAGTCTATCAGATAAAGAATTGGCCAAATATTTTAGGGTGACAAAGGAGTTTATAAAACTGCGGCGTTCACTTGATTCAAAGGAACTGGAAATATATAGGTGTTAATTCATCCCTTTCACATATACTTGATCATATGAAAGGACGTGATTATTATTGGGTAAGAAACTTATCAATGCCTCGGAAATAAATGAATTTTTTTACTGCCCTCTTAAATGGTACTATAATATGAAATATGGTAAAGAAAAATTAAGTCAAATGTCAAAAGAAAATTTGAAGCATTGCAAAAATATCCCTAAAAAAAGTTACAACAGACTTAAAAAAGGAATTGAATACCATCGAGAATTCCAACAAAAAATATATACTAATAAAAATTCAAATCCGTTAAAAATTATTATTGCCTTTTTAGGTGTTATTTCTTTAGTAACATTGCCAATTCATTTGGCTATGTTACTTATAATATGCGGAATTTTATTATACATAGTACACAAACCCTTTATTGAAGAGCAAGAACCTAAATTCTTACCTTCGTTTGAGGGTGAAGTTGCTTATGTTGATAACAATTCATCATCTTATGAAGGAAACTTAAGCAGCTTTAAGAATCGTATTTGCGGTAAACCGGACAATATACAAAAGTTAAATGATGGTACTTACTACGTAATAGAGTTAAAAAATAAAGAAAAGAACGAAACTGGAAAACCATACTTTAACGATAAAATGCAGTTAGCTTGTTATTTTATATTAACTGAGGAACATTTTGGTCCATGCCATGTTGGATTAATTAAATATAAAAATTGTCAATTTCAAATAGAAAACACACCTGAATTAAAAGAAAAATTATTAAAGACAGTAAAATACATGCAATATTTGATAAAAAGTAACACTCCCCCAAAAAAGCCAAAATATATTTCTCGAAAAAAATGCAGCAGTTGTAAATGTAAATATACAGTTTGTGAACTATACAATTACAATAATAGGGATAAATTATCAAACACAGATTATTAGTAAAAACAACTATAGGCATCCGCTTTGTAGCCGAGTTATGATTAGTAAAGCCTTTGAACACCTGTTGCAAAGAACACAATATCTCATGGAAGATAATGGAATAGATGGACAATGTATTGTAATTGGTGATGAAACCTGTAACTTTTACTAAAGCAGAAAACATAATAAACAATGTTGTATTTGGCTCATCACTACATAATCCCGGCTTACAGATATCGGATTGGATAGCCTTTGCTATACGAAACTGGGCAACAAACCAAAATCCACACATCATTTCTAAGTTCAATGAAATAAAACATAAATTTAGAGACGGAGAAAACGGCGCGTTTGGTAGAGGAATTGTGTTAATACCAAATAAAACAGATTTTCCCACAATAAAATAAAAATTGGTGGCATCGGGACGCATCCCTTACGGCACGCATGCCGCTCCACCAATTTCCTAACACATATTTATTATTTGGTTTGTATTGTACTCTTTTTTTATTTGAAAATCAATATTTTTGAAAGATGATTTTAAATTGTTTGGGGTGAAAAAATGAAACGTGGAGCAGTGTATATTAGAGTATCTAACCTCCGAGATGATGGTGTTAGTCCAGAAACACAAATGGAAAAAGCCCAACTTCAAGCAAAGTTGCTTGGTATAGACATAGTTAAGGTTTATGAAGATTTAGATATATCTGGACGTACAGTTGACAAACGTATCGGATTTAACCAGCTAATTGATGATGTTAAAGCTAATAAATATGATGTGGTACTGGTGTATCGTTTAGATAGGTTTGCTAGGAACGTACGGGACTTCCATCACTATATGGAGATACTTGAAAGTCACGGGACATCCCTTGTTTCTATTAGTCAAAACATTGATACCAGCTCTCCTACCGGTCGCTTGTTAAGAAATATACTCATTGATTTTGCACAATTTGAATCTGAAATGATTAGTGAACGCGTCAAGGATAATATGATACAAAACGCTAGGCGTGGATCGTGGAATGGAGGGCAAAAAGCATATGGTATGGACTGGGATGAAAAAAACAAGCAACTGGTAGCTAACGAAAACGCTAAATGGGTTGTTTTAATGTTTGAAGAATACGCCAAAAATCCAGGAGCAAATCGTATCCGCAATATATTACATCGAAAAGGTGTTTTATCACCGTCAGGAGGCAAATGGTGGGCTCCTTCTACCATTCGCTATATACTTAGGAACCCTATTTATGTAGGTAAAATAGAATACGCTGGTGAAGTTATCGACGGCAAACATGCTCCAGTGGTTTCACAGGAGCTTTTCGACCGCGTACAATATCTTCTTAGTAAAAATAGTGAATTAGCACCCCGAACTAGGGATAGTCGACACCTTCTTTCCGGATTAATAAAATGCCCCTATTGCAGCAGAAACTTACAAGCTAGGTACAACGGAAAAAAACGTGTACGCCGTTACATGTGCTACACTCGCATCAATATAGGTGTACATGAATGCCGATGCAAGATATTAGATGCTGAAAGTCTGGAAAATGCTGTAGTAAGTAATTTACATTCTTTATCTGAATCTGGCAAAGTTTTTGACGAAGCTAGAAATACTTTAAAACAAATTGTACAGTCATTAGAAAAAAAACAACCTGATACTGAAAGAATAAATAAAGAAAAACGTCTGCGGAAAATCCGTGCTGCTATGAAAGAATTATTTCAGGATTATTATGAAGAAAAGATTATTTCTCGTGAGCAATTTTTAAGAATGAATAAAGAATACTTGGAAGAAGAAAAACAATTAGTATCTTACCTTGAGGAAGCACAACAAGTTAATGATATTTATACTACTCAAGTTGCAAACCTTGATTTACTACAGGAACAATTAACAGCACTTAAAACTGCTTGGCCAATTATGACTTTTGAAGAAAAAAAATCTGTACTTCGTGATGTTGTTCAGTCAATAACACCATATGAAGATTATGTAGAATTAGATATATTTTTCATAAAACTTAAATTAACACCTACAAAAGTAACCGGTACTACACTAATTTTTTAGTTTTGTGAAAATCGAGTAGGAGGGAGTGATTAACTCCCGTCCTCTCACACCACCGTACGTACCGTTCGGTATACGGCGGTTCATGTTGTGGAACGAAGTTCA
>NZ_JAFBCW010000051.1 GCF_016907915.1 Desulforadius tongensis | reverse complement strand
TAACCCGTCAGGGTTACGATGAAGCAGGAAACCTACGAATTCGTTTCGTCCAGGAAGCCCCTTCCTGAGCGGAGCGAAGGGAGGGGTAGTTCACTTAAATGTATTCTATCATGGGGATGTTTAGTTTTTCTATAATTATTACTTATATATTTCATAAAAACTAAGACAAAGAGAAGAAAGCTAATTGCACTGGGAATACCCGAAGAATGGGCTGTATTAAATGGCGCTTATCAATACCCCGCAGTTAAATAAAGCCCTTGGACTCGCCTTTTGGCGAGAACAAGGGCTTAAAAGTTTAGTCAAGCACTATGATGAGCTTTGTTTCACAACATGAAAGGAGGGAAGTGACTTAACTCCCCTCCTGTTCGACCAAGAGGATGGTTCCATTATTTGCTCAAAGGTTTGTTTGCCGGGGCCACTGCCTGCCTGTTAACCTGGAATACCTTTCTAACAAAGAACCCGATGGGAATCAGAGCCAGGGCAACGCCCAGGGGATAGGCAATGCTGGTATCCAGCTGGAAGCCCTCCGGTGCCATTAAGATATAGGTGAATGTTACAACTGTCATGAAAGCGGCGGGGATGGATGCCACCCAGTGCAGCTTTTTGTTTTGCAGCAGGTAAACTGCTGCTGCCCACAGCATAATCATGGCAGTTGTTTGGTTTGCCCAGGCAAAGTAACGCCACAGGAAGTTAAAGTTAATTTTAGTTAGGGCAAAACCAACAGCAAACAGTGGTACAGCAATCATCAGGCGTTTATCAAAGGCCTTCTGCGAAATATTAAAGAAATCTGCTATCAGCATCCGGGCGCTGCGGAATGCCGTGTCACCGGAAGTGATGGGCAGGATGATTACACCCAGCACCGCCAGTGTACCGCCTACAGCACCCAGCAGTGTGGTGGCCACTTCTTTAACTACACCGGCCGGGCCTGCGTCATTCAGCACTGCAGCCAGGGTGGCGTAGTCGCCGTAGAATGTCATACCGGCGGCAGCCCAGATCATAGCGATGACACCTTCACCAATCATCATGCCGTAGAAAATTTTACGACCGTACTTCTCGTTTTGAGTACAGCGGGCAATAATAGGTGATTGGGTGGCGTGGAACCCGGAAATTGCACCGCAGGCAATGGTAATGAACAGCAGCGGCCAAATGGGCAGCCCTTTGGGGTGCATGTTGGCCAGTGTCAGTTCGGGAATTTGGTAACCTTGAATTAACAGGGCAGCACCCACACCAACGGCCATAATTAGCAGCAGCGCTCCAAAGGCCGGGTAGAAGCGGCCGATAATTTTATCAACCGGCAGCAGGGTAGCAATAACGTAGTAAACCAGGATAATTCCTACCCAAACGGACAAAGTCATCCAGCCGGTTGTCATGTTGGCCAGCAGTTTAGCCGGACCGGTCATAAATACTGTACCCACCAGTACCAGCAGTACCAGCGCAAAACCGTTGGTAAAGAGCTTCATCCCGCTGCCCAGGTATTTACCTACGATACCGGGCAAACTGGCACCGCCGTTTCTAACGGAAAGCATGCCGGAGAAGTAATCGTGAACCGCACCGGCGAAGATAGAACCAACTACAATCCACAGAAACGCCACCGGACCCCACAGGGCACCCAGGATGGGTCCGAAAATCGGGCCCAGGCCGGCAATATTCAATAACTGGACTAAGCTGGCCTTTTTCCATTCCATGGGCACGTAGTCTACACCGTCTTCTTTTTCGTAGGCCGGTGTTATTCTGTTTTCATCAACACCGAATACATTTTCTACAAATTTCCCGTAAGTTAAATAACCTACAAATAAAAGTATGATTGCAGCAATAAATGTAAACATGGTGTCCCTCCTTTACATAAATATATAAATTTAATTAATTATTTAACTGAATTTTAATATAGAAGAAACACCATGTGTTTATTTTATGTACATTCTGTCAAAATAGAGGGACTAACGGTTTAAATCGACGCATCAAATGCACCGATCATATATCTAATAAACGGCGAATTTCTTTCATGCCCCCCCGGCTTATCGGCACCCTGGACTGGGCCTTGTCTTTCATCACCAGCTGGTATCCCTTAAACCAGGGTTCAATTTTTTCAATTTTGTTTACATTGACTAAAAAACTGCGGTGGGGTTTTAAAAAAGTTTCCCGGGATATTCTGTTTTCCAGGTGCTGTAATGTGTAATTAACAGTATAACTGTTGTTTTCCGTTTTAACTATTACATCCCTTCCATCCCGGGCAATATACACTATATCCTCCGGATCCAGCAGTTGAATGCGGTCGTCTTCGGTAACAGCTATTTTGCGCTGCATAATATTGACGGATTTTTTGTTTTTTAATAACTGCTGTAATTTTTTTACCGTTTCTGCCACCCGTTCTTTAGAAAAGGGTTTTAGTATGTAATCGGTGGCATTAACTTCAAAGGCCTTTACGGCGTGCTGGTCGTAGGCGGTGGCAAAAACCAGTACCGGTGGTTCAGTTAAAAGGGAAATCTGCCGGGCTGCAACCATACCGTCTTCGCCGGGCATGTGGATATCCAGGAAAACCACATCCGGCCGTTCCCGGCGGCAGGCCGACAGCGCGCTTTCTGCATCATCGGCTTCAGCTACCACTTCCACCTCTGGATGCTGCTTTAAAAGATAAATTAATTCGTCCCGGGCCGGGGCTTCATCATCAACCACTATTACTCTCATTAACCCTCACTCCTGTTGTTGGGCTTTACTTTGGGCAGTTTGAAGCTCACTGTGGTACCCTCGTTTAGTTTACTGCTGATATTAAGGCCGGATTCAGGCCCGTAAATACCTGTCAGGCGGCCGTTTACATTTATTAATCCTATTTTGTCTTTGCCCTGCTGCTGTTCGGTATTTAATAAATTTTGCAAAACTGCCGGATCAATACCCACCCCGTTGTCCTTTACTGTTATTTGAACATAATCACCCCCGTCCTCCGCCTTTATGTGGATGGATGATTCTGCAGTTATTTTTTTAAAGCCGTGCTGTACCGCGTTTTCCACCAGCGGCTGCAGTGTTAACGGCGGCAGTTTAACGGCATACAGGTGCTTGGGAACATCAATTGTTATCTGCAGGCGGTTGGAAAAACGGGCCTGCACCACCGCCAGGTAGGCCTGAACATGGTTTATTTCTATTTCTAAAGTTGTCCACTTGTTCAAAGAAGATTTTAGATTTTGCCGGATATAATTGCCCAGCTGTATCAGCACCTGGCGGGCTTCATCGGGTTTGGTACGAATTAGTGAAACCACTGTATTTAAGGCGTTAAATAAAAAATGGGGGTTAATTTGAGCCTGCAGGGCTTTAATCTCCGCATCCTGCAGCAGCCGGGCCTGTTTTTCCACCGCTCCCAGCTCCAGCTGGGTGGAGAAAAGTTGGGCCAGTCCCCTGGCCAGTTCAATCATAAATTTATCCGGAGCCCGGCGCTTGGAGAAATACAGTTTTAATGTTCCCACAACCTCTTCCCCGTTGTTTAACGGCACCACTATGGCTGACTGCAGGGGGCAGTTTTTATACTTACACAGTATTTCCGACGGGTTGGTGGCAACTTTTAGCTCACCGGTATCCAGCACCTGTTTGGTAACTTTGGTTAAAAAAGGCGAGCCGGCCAGGTGGTGATCTGCCCCCCTGCCAACATGGGCCAAAATAACTTTTTTATCGGTAATGGCAACGGCAGCAATGTCGGTTTCTTCATGAATGATGTGGGCGGTGGCCAGGGCGGAATTGCGGTTTAAACCGGTTCGCAAATAGGAAATGGTTTTATCGGCAATGGCAAGGGCTTTTTGGGCCTGGATGGAACCGATACGCCTGTCGTTTTCCACCACCATGTGCACAATGGCAATAAACAGGGCAATGCCCAAGCTGTTAGCCAGCGTCATCGGCAGGGCAATGATCTGCACCAGGGCCAGCGCCTTAACAAAGGGCTTGGCCATTATTAAGATAATGGCCATTTGGCCTATTTCGCCCGCTATGCCTGCAGCCAGCGCCGCCTTCACTGAAACCCCGCCGGAGGGCTGCAGTTTGCGGTAAACGAGACCGGCTAAAATTCCTTCAAAAATTGTAGATGTTCCGCAGGCGTAGGCGGTAAAACCGCCTAAATATACCCTGTGAATGCCGGCAATTAACCCCGCGCCCAGGCCGCTTAATGGGCCGCCTAAAAGTCCCGCCACCATTACACCAATGGCCCTGGAGTTGGCAATGGCATCTTCATAAGAAAGGTAGCCGGGGAACTGGTGCTGCACTTCACCCGGGCTAATGGTAATGCCGGTATATGTACCTACGATGCCGAAGAGACCGAAGATCACCGCCAGCAGAATTTTTTCCCGGGTGTTGGGGGTATGATCCAGCAGGTTGCGGAATCTGGTCAAGCGAGTAAATAAAAAGGCAATGGCTACAATAATGCTCATCCGCTCGGCCATTGAAACAAGTAAAAACCAGGACAATGATGACATCCTTCCTATTTTAAATAACCCTTTTATTACTGAAGTTATTTTATCAAAAAAACGGGAGGGATATAAAGAAACTGCGGCATAAATGTTACATTTATTGTTAATGCTAACTTCGAGGTGATAAATGTGGGTCACAAAAAAGATTTTGACAAACTGCGCACTGAAAGGATGCTGGACCAGCTGCAATATGAAACGGCCAAAGAATTGGGTTTGGGCGAAGAACACCGGCGGTTAAAGGCCGCAATGTCCCGGCGGGAAAAAACAAAATGCAAAGTGGAGGCGGCGGAAGAAGCTATCGGGTTGGAAGGTGCCCGCAGGGCGGAAAAAAATCTTGCGGAGGAAATTAAATAACCTGCAGGCAGTAAATTGGAGTGACGGTGCAGATGGGGCGGAAAGTAATATAAGAGGTGATTATGATGCGACCGCTGTGGAAAGGTGCCGTAAGTTTTGGGCTGGTGCACGTGCCGGTAAAAATGTACGCTGCCACCGAAAATAAGGATATTCGCTTTAATTACCTGCACGATAAATGCAAAACACCGGTACAGTACCGCCGGTACTGCCCCCACTGCGATGTGGAAGTGCCGGTGGAAGAAATAGTAAGGGGTTATGAATATGAAAAGGGAAAATATGTAGTGCTGAAAGACGAGGATTTTGAAAACCTGCCCAGTGCCCACGCTAAAAGCATTGATATCATAGATTTTGTAGACCTGCAGGAGATTGACCCGGTGTATTATAACAAGGCTTATTATCTCGTTCCCGGTGAAGGCGGCCAAAAGGTCTATCACCTGCTAAAAAAGGCCATGGAGGCAGCGGGCAAAGTGGCGGTGGCCAAAGTTATGATCCGCAAAAAACAATCGCTGGCGGTATTGAGAATGGCCGGGGAAGCATTAATAATGAGTACAATGTTTTATCCCGACGAGGTACGGAAAACCGGTAATATTCCCGAATTGAATTATACTGTAAAGCTGCACGACAACGAATTAAAAATGGCCGTCAACCTGATTAACAACCTTTCCGGGGAATTTAACCCGGAAAAGTATACAAATGAGTATCGCCAGGCTTTAATGGAGGTAATTCAATCCAAAGTGGCCGGTGAAACGGTGGCGGTGCCGGAACAACCGGAAACCGAAAAGGTTGTGGATTTAATGGCCGCCCTTAAGGCCAGCATCGACCTGGCCAAAGAAGAGCGAAAAGAAAAGAGAAAACGTAAAAAAACATCATAACACCGTGAAAATTAAAAAAAATAAATCTAAATGCTGTCTTTATTTGACCGATTAATAAATTAACTGTATCATTTTGATAGGCATAATTTTTAACTTTCCCGCCGGGAAGTCCCCGTCCTGAGCTTTCCTTGCTCGCGAAGCGAGAGCAAAGGGCGGGGATGAAAGGCGGGCCGTGTTTTTCC
>NZ_JAFBCW010000050.1 GCF_016907915.1 Desulforadius tongensis | reverse complement strand
CGCATCTCCAAGCTCATGATAATTTGTTCCGGGGTAAAGCCCAGTTCCTCCAGCACCGGCTGGGTAAATTTGATCATCACCGGCGGCCCGCAGATGATGCAGGCTGTATTCTCCGCGCTGGGAGCCACTTCTTTGGTTACCGTGGGCACAAAACCGGTGCGCCCCTCCCATCCTTCCACAGGACGGTCGATGGTGGTAATCATGTTGATGTCCTCCCGGCTCTCCCATTCTTTTAACTCGTCTTTGTACAGTAAAAGTCCGGGGTTCCTGGCACCGTAAATCACTGTCAGCTCCCCATAATCCCCTCTCCGGGCCGGATCCAAAATGTACTGAATGGTGGATCGCAGGGTGGTAAAGGCAAAACCACCGCCGATAATGACTATGTTCTTGCCCTTCAGTTCTTCCAGCGGATACCAGTTGCCCAGCGGCCCCCGCACACCTACTATGCTCCCTTCCTCCAGCAGGTGCAGCGCTGTGGATACCACTCCCACTTTGGCCACTGAAAATTTCAGTATCCCGGGCTCATTGGGGGCCGATGCAATACCAAAGGGCGCCTCCCCTTTGCCGTACACCATTATTTCAGCAAATTGTCCCGGCAGGTATTTGAACCGCTCTTCGTCTTCTTTGTTTACAAATTCCAGGGTAAAGGTGTGAATCAATTTGTCCTCTGTCTCGGTAAAGTTCTTTACCAATCTCATCGGTATCGGCACATACGGGTTGTTGTTGTTCATATCTTAACTAACCTCGCTTCCGGTGTCCTGTGCTTTAATTTCCGCCAGTACTTGCCGGATGTCCATGTTCACAGGGCAGTTTTTGATGCACCGGCCACAGCCTACACAGGCGGTGGCGTTGTATCTCTCCACGAAGTAGTTGAATTTGTGCATCACGCGCTGTCTCCAGCGCTCTTTTCCGCTGGTACGCGGGTTGTGTCCAGACCCGTGCAGCGTAAACAGCGGGAACATACAGGAGTCCCAGTTCCTTACCCGGCACCCGTTGCAGTCCCTGGCTTCGTCCGCTATGTCAAAGCAGTGGCAGGTGGGACACAGGTAGGTGCAGGCCGCGCATCCCAGGCACTTCTCGTGCAGTTTGTCCCAGTAGGGGTGGTCAAACATCCCGTCCAGTTTCTCTTTTAAACCGGTTATGTCCACTTCACTACCCGCTTGGGCCCGGCTTTTTATCTCTTCTGCCCGGGCTTTGTCTTCTTCACCGGCTTCTTTCAGGTTTAATTTCAATAAAAATTCTTTCCCCTGCTCCGTTACCGCTTCGGCCAGGTATGCTTCTCCCAGGTCGGTTAACATTACGTCGGAACCGTCTGTGTCAAAGGGACCGCTGTTTACCGAGCTGCAGAAACAGGTGCTCTCCGGTTCGCTGCAGCCCACGCTTACTATGATGGTGTTCTTCCGGCGGGTTGTGTAGTATACGTCTTCGTACAGGTCGTTGTGGAATACGTTGTCCAGCAGCATCATGGATTTGGCATCGCAGGGCCGCACACCAAAAGCAATGCTTTTGGTGTCATCTATTTTGTCCTCCATCCTTAACCCTTCGCTATCTACTTGATAGCTGAACAGTTCCTCGGATTGAGGGAAAAGGATTTCTTTCGCTGGCTTCTTGGATGTGGTGCCCAGTTTGGCACGGGCACCTTCTTCGATCGCTTCGAAGACTATGCTGCCGTCCTTTTCCACCGGCGCGTATACCCGGTATTCTTTTACCAGGTTATCCAGCAGCCCGGCAATTTCGCTTTTATTGATGATCAACCTTTTTCACCTCATTCCTTCATCAAGAACGGTTGTGGATCTTCTGTGCTAAAGTCGCTCAGTACCGGCTTGTCGTCGGGGTTCAGTCCCGCTTCATAGCCAAAAATCTCTTTTACGTCTTTTACTCCCTTGCGGGTTAAAAGTGACAGCTTGATGCCCATGGGACAGGCCCTCTCACAGGCCCCGCAGTCTGCACATCGTCCCAGCTGGTGGAATACCCGTACCCCTTGGAAAATCAGGTTGTCTTTGACGCTGTTGGCCCGCTTGCTGATCCACTGCGGACGGGAGCTGTCCACAAAGCATTCTTCGCAGTAGCACATGGGGCAGGCGTTCCGGCAGGCATAGCACCGTATGCATTTCTCCATCTCTTTGGCTAGAAATTCCGCCCGCTCTTCAGCGCTCAGCGCTTCGAATTCTTCTACCTCTTTAAAGCTCACTTCTTTGGCCGGCACTTCTTCGCCCACCAGCTCATCATATATTACAGGGTTGCCGTATGCACACCGGGCGCAGGTGTCGTACAGCAGTTCCTTCCTGCTGCTTTTCTCTTCAAAGCCTCGACCCTTTAGCACTACTTCTTCGCCATTTATTTCGGCTTCCAGTATCTCTCTGCCGCCAACCAGTTCACTGGCTTTGCCGCGATCTATCATCCCCTGGCAGGGTACGCCAATAATGTACAGCTTTTCCCGGTCGATTTGGTTCTCTTTCATTAAGGCCACTATTGCGCGCACGTCGCAGCCTTTGGCCACCACCGCCACTTTTTCCTCCCGTTTCCTCAGGTAGTTGGCCAGGTTGTTCTCGCAGTATTCGTTCCAAATCAGCTCCCCTGCTTCTTCTACCGTCCTGGCAAAGTAAGGTGTGCTGCGGAGCGGCAGGCTGCCCTTGGCAAACCCCACCACCAGGTCTACTTTCTTCTCTTCTAAAAGTTTTTTGGCGGTGTCTTGTATTACTTTACTTAGATTTTGCATCCGCTACACCTCAATCTGCTTTTTTGAATACCCCTTTGGGGGGGCCCAGTTCTTTTATTCTTTCGCTTACCTTGGTCGCCACGTCGGCAAATCTTCCTCCCTCAGCTGCAGACACCCAGGTGAAGTTTACGCGGTCTTCTTCTACTCCCATGTAGTTAAGAAGGCTCTTTAACAATGCAAATTTACGACGGGCCACGTAATTGCCACTAACATAGTGGCAGTCGCCGGGGTGTCAACCAGAGGTCAGTATGCCGTCGGCCCCGTTCCTCAAGGCTGAAAAGATGAATAACGGGTTTATCCTGCCTGAGCAGGGTATCCGCACAACGCGGAGGTTGGTGGGGTATTGGAGCCTCCCAATACCCGCCAGGTCCGCGCCGGCATAACTGCACCAGTTGCATAAAAACGCTATGATTTTCGGTTCGTATGCCATACATTAACCTCCTGTCCTAAAGCGCGCTCAGCATGGCCATGATTTGCTCATCGGTGCACCCTTTTACACTGATGGCACCGCACCGGCAGGAAGATGCGCAGGCGCCGCACCCCTTGCACAGAGCTTCGTTGACCACAGCCGCTTTTTCTTCCGGATCTACTTTAACCGCTTTGGCCGGGCATACAGCTTCACAGCTCCCACAGGCAGAGCACTTCTTCTTGTCTACCACTGCGCTCTTGCCTTCCACTGTAATATGCTCTTTGGCCAAAACTGTTGCTGCACGGCCTGCTGCCGCTTTGGCCTGGGCAATGTTCTCTTCCAGGTTCTTGGGCCCGTGGGCCAAACCGCACATGAATACTCCTTCGGTGCTGAAGTCCACAGGCCGCAGTTTTAAGTGGGCCTCTAAGAAGAATTTGTCTTCGTTTAACGGCACTTTGAAAAACTTGGACAGCTTTTGGTTGTTTTCTACCGGCGGTACAATGGCTGCCGCCAGGCCGATCACGTCGGTGTATATCTCCACCGGCTCGCCCAGCACGTGATCGGTTACCGTCACTCTTAAACCGCTGCCGGCATTCTCTACCACCGGTTTGCTGTCCACGCTGTACCGGATGAAGATTACTCCTTTCTGCCGTGCTTCGGTGTACAGGTCTTCGTAAAATCCGTAGGTGCGAATGTCACGGTATAAAATGTATACTTTGGCCTCCGGACGCCGTTCTTTGATCTTCAGCGCGATCTTAATGGATTTGGTACAGCAGATGCGGCTGCAGTACGGCCGCTCTTTATCCCGGGAACCCACGCATTGGATCAGCACCACGTTGTTTACTTTGTCCAGTTTGCCCGCTGCTATCTCTTCTTCCAGTTCCAAAAGCGTTCTTACACGGTGGTTCTCCCCGTACAGGTATTCCTCGGGCTTGTATTCTTCTGCTCCGGTGGCTATTACTGTTACGCCGTGTTTAATTTCTTCGCCGCCGGTCAGTTTCGTGCTGAAGTTGCCCACAAAACCGCTTACATCGGCAATCTCTTCGCCGGTGTATATCTTTATCCGTTCGTTTCCTTTTACTTGTTCTATCAGTTGGTTAAGGTAGGTTTGAACGTCTTCTCCCCTTAACCCGTAATGCAGCCGCCGGGCAGTACCTCCCAGTTCCTGTTCTTTTTCCACCAGGTATACCTGGTAGCCCTGGCCGGCCAGGTTTAAGGCGTTGGTCATCCCTGCCACGCCGCCGCCTATTACCAGTACATCGTGGTTCATTTCCAGCTGCACCGGGTGCACCGGTTGGGCCAGCGCCACTTTGTTTACCGCCATCTTAACCAGATCTTTGGCTTTCTCGGTGGCTTTTTCCGGCTCGTTCATGTGTACCCATGAACACTGGTCGCGAATGTTGGTCAGCTCAAACAGGTGCGGGTTTAATCCCGCTTCTTTTAGGGTCTCTTGGAACATGGGCTCGTGGGTCCGCGGGCTGCAGGAAGCCACTACTACCCGGTTTAGGTTGTACTCTTTGATGGCCTCTTTGATCTGGGCCGATGAGTCCTGTGAGCAGGCGTATATCTTGTCGGTGGCCAGCACTACCCCGGGCAGCCCCTTGGCGTATTCTACCACGCTGGGTACGTCTACCACGCCGCCAATGTTTATCCCGCAGTGGCACACAAATACCCCGGTACGGATGATTTCGCCCTCCACGTCTTTTTCCGGCGGGTATTCTTTTACTTTGGTCAGCGTCCCCTTGGCTTCTGCCAGCAGCGCCTGGGCTTCCCCAGCAGCGGCACTGGCCTGCATTACTGTTTCCGGTATGTCCCGGGGCCCGGAAAATGCTCCAGCCACATATATACCCGGTTTGTTGGTGTTAATCCCGCTTAAAGGCTGGGCTTCGCAGAAGTTGTATTTGTTCAGTTCTATCCCCAGTTTCTTGGCCAGTTCCACCGCTTCGCCCCGGGGCTCTAAACCAACGGACAGTACCACCAGGTCAAATTCTTCGTACTTGATGGTCCCGTCTTCTAAGGCATAGCGGATCTTTACCGCCCCTTCTTCTCCCGGCCTTACTTCATACACACGGTTCCTTATGAACCTCACACCGTGTTCTTCTTTGGCCCGCTCATAGTATTTCTCAAATTCTTTGCCGTAGGTTCTCATGTCCATGTAGAAAATGGCGGTGTCCAGTTCTCCCGGGCTGTGTTCCTTGGCAATTACTGCCTCTTTGATGGCATACATGCAGCATACCGATGAGCAGTAACCATGGTCGTTTTTGCAGTTCCGGGAACCAACACATTGAATCCAGGCAATCTTCTTCGGCTCCTTGTGGTCCCATGGGCGTATCAGGTGCCCGCCAAAGGGGCCGGAAGCAGACAGTATCCTCTCAAATTCCAAACTGGTCACCACGTTGGGTACTCTACCGTACCCGTAGTAATCCAGCTTGGCGGCATCAAAAGCGTCAAAACCGGGCATCAGAATAACTGCGCCCACTTCTATCTCGGTAGTTTCGTCGGCCATCTCGTGGTTGATGGCTCCGGCCTGGCAAACTTTTAAACATTTACCGCAGGCCTTGGGATTCTTAAATTTTAAACACCTGCTCTTGTCGATAGCGTAGGCATTGGGAAAAGCCTGTGCGTACAGCTTGTAGATGGCTTTCCGCTTCCCCAACCCCTGGTTAAAGCTGTCGTCCACTTTAACGGGACATTCTTCGGCACAGGAACCGCAGCCGGTACATTTGAGGGGGTCTACGTAGCGGGCCCGGGTCCTGATGGTGGCCCTGTAGTTCCCAGCTTCGCCCTGTAAATCTATCAAATCGCTGTTGGTCATTACGTTAATATTTAAATGCCGGCCGCAGTCCACCAGCTTCGGCGACAATATGCACATGGAGCAGTCGTTGGTGGGAAAGGTTTTGTCCAGCGCGGGCATTACCCCGCCTATGGCCGGGCTGCT
>NZ_JAFBCW010000049.1 GCF_016907915.1 Desulforadius tongensis | reverse complement strand
TGGCGAGAACAAGGACTTAAGAGCTTAGTCAAGCGCTACGATGAACTTCGTTCCACAACATGAACCGCCGTATACCGAACGGTACGTACGGTGGTTTGAGAGGACGGGAGTTAATCACTCCCTCCTACTCGATTGTAAATAAATAATACCCCTGATGCATAGGGGTATTTGTATTACTTCATTTTTTGTAATTCTTCCCTGCCCGCTTTGATTTGCTTAGTTAGTTTGCTTAAATCATTTTCCATTTTCTGCAGAATTTCATCTGCATAATCCCTCGCCCCCAGCCTTATTTCCCGGGCTATTTTTTCAGCCTGTTGAATTATTTCTTTAGCTTTATTTTGGGCCATTTCAACTACTTCACTTTCATTGGCTTTTTTCTCAATCTGCCGCTGTGCATTCTCCAGCAGCTGCTGGGCTTCCCGCCGGGATTCGTTTATTACCTTCTCCCTTTCTTTAATTAACAGCTTGGCTTGTCTTACTTCATCGGGCAGTGTGGTACGTATGCGGTCAATATAATCCAAAATTTTGTTTTCATCTACCATTACCCTTTTACTTAACGGAACCTTGGGACTTTCTTCAATCAGCTCTTCCAGTTCATTTAATATATTCAGGAGTTCCAAAATATCTCCCCCCTATTTTAAACTGTCGTTATATTTTTTTAACAACCTTTCCGCCACCATGGAAGGCACCATATCAGTTACATTCCCTCCATAGTAAGCCACTTCCTTTACACCGGTGGAACTAATAAAAGAATACTCCGAACGGGTCATCAGATAAACGGTTTCTGTGGTGGGTGCCAGCTTTTTATTGGTTAGTGCAAAGACAAACTCATTCTCAAAATCCGTTATCGCTCTTAAACCCCTGATTACCACTTGGGCACCATGTTTTAATGCAAAGTTTACCGTTAACCCTTCAAAGGATTCCACATACACATTGGAGTAGTCTTTAAGTACCTCTTCTAAAATTTCCACCCGCTCTTCTAAACTAAAAAGGGGTTTTTTGTTCGGATTAACAGCCACCGCCACCACCAACTTATCAACCAGTGCCGAAGCGCGTTCAATGATATCTATATGGCCGTAATGAACGGGGTCAAAACTGCCAGGATATACTGCTATGCGCATAAGCCGTCCTCCATTTATTGCTGTGATTTTTGATAAAAACTAACCATTGTATCACCGTATTTTTGTGTACGTACCCTGGATATTGTTTTCACCGTTTCCGGAGGGGGCAGCTGTTTGCTGCTTTCCACCACCACTATCCCTCCCCGGCATATCAGGTCACAATCTACAATTTCTTCCAGTACCTTCTGGTAGTACCCCGCACGGTAAGGGGGATCGATATATATAATGTCAAATTTTTTATTATCCTGCCCTAAATTTTTAATGGCCTGAAAAACATCCCTGCCCAGTATCTCTGCACGATCCCACAGCTTAGTTATCCGCAGATTTTCTTTTATCAGCTTTACGTTTCGATAGTCCCTCTCCACCAGCACCGCCTGCTCCGCGCCCCTGCTCAGGGCCTCTATTGCCATGGCCCCGCTTCCGGCAAACAAATCCAAAAAAACACTTCCCAAAACCCGGGAGCTTAAAATGTTAAATACCGATTCCTTTACCCGGTCTGCAGTTGGCCTGGTATTCTTTCCTTTGGGACTTTTAAGCAGCGTTTTTTTAGCACTACCTGCAATTACCCTCAAAAATAACAATCCTTTCTAATAAAAATTATTATAGCATATCGGGAAAAAAAAATCGATTTATTTAGTTAGAATTGAATTTATTGTATATATCTCCCTATTGGGGTAAAAAATAAAATTGTCATTGATAACAGGGAGGTAAGCTCATTGACTGTAAACAGTAAAATTCTTTCCCAGTTTGGCATCACTTTGGACTTGGCTGTTGAAGCCCAGGAAATAGTAAGAGGTCAAACCGGCCAAGAAATCCCCGGGGTAGCTATGGATAAAGAAAAATACAGCAACTGTACCGTTACCACCGTTAGAATCCTGGAACAATCCGCCGAACAAGTGATGGGAAAACCCCGGGGAACATATATTACCATCGAAGCACCCGGTTTAAGGGATAACAACCGCGAAGTGCACCAGGAAGTTGTAGAGGTGCTGGCCAAACACCTGGGGCGGTTGTTCAATTTGTCCCCTGAGGCTAATGTACTGGTGGTGGGCTTAGGCAACTGGAACGCCACCCCCGATGCCCTGGGTCCCAAAGTGGTGGATCAAGTGATGGTTACCCGCCACATTTTCAATTACGCGCCCAGTGAAGTGCGGGAGGGAATGCGGCCGGTAAGCGCGGTATCACCGGGAGTTCTGGGAATTACCGGTATCGAAACCGCTGAAATAATTAAAGGCATAGTGGATAATATCAAACCGGAACTGATCATCGCCATTGACTCACTGGCTTCCCGCAGTGTGGAGCGCATTGCCACCACCATTCAAATAGCAGATACGGGCATTGCTCCCGGGTCCGGTGTGGGCAATAAACGGGCCGGTATTAATAAAGAAAGTATGGGCGTACCCACCATTGCCATTGGGGTTCCCACGGTGGTACACGCGGCCATGATAGCCTCCGATGCCATAGACAGGCTGTTTGAACGCTACAAAACCACCCCGCAGATATACCAGGCTTACCAGCAGCAGGTGGTGCAGGAGGCATTAAATGAAGTGTTAGCACCCTTCGGCGGCAACCTGATGGTTACACCCAAGGAAGTGGACATGTTAATTCAAAAC
Source organism: Desulforadius tongensis (assembly GCF_016907915.1). Taxonomy (GTDB): domain Bacteria; phylum Bacillota; class Desulfotomaculia; order Desulfotomaculales; family Desulfohalotomaculaceae; genus Desulforadius; species Desulforadius tongensis. Next base: position 3,454 of record NZ_JAFBCW010000049.1, on the reverse strand, counting down.
ACTTCTAAAATTATTGCCGGGGGTGTGTCCGCCGCTTTGCACAGCGGTATAAGTTCCGAAGAGTTCAGCATGTACCTGCATTAACGGAACAAGCGGACTTGCTCGGTCCGCTTGTTCTACACCAACCTCATTGAGCGCGCTCAGCATTTGGGGTGCGGTTGGGAAACACCCCTATCCATTTGTTCGGGAAATCAGCAGCTGCAGTCAGCTGTACATGAGCCTCTTTAGCGCACTTATGCCGGTACATTTAACCTTTGGGATTAAACCGGGCATAGCTGCCGTGGTCTGTTTTGGTTAACTCATCTGCCCCCGTACTGGGTGCTGTCAAACCGGGTTTCCTTTGTACCCTGCCAAAAACGCCCATTTCCTGGGCCACTTCAAACATAAATTCTCTTTGTTCATTGTTCATGGGAAACTCTGTTTTCTTCTTTTTAGCCATTGAAGCACCTCCCGTTATCAGGACATTTATGCATTATTTATTATTCATAAATGGGATAAGAATTATGTAATAAGATTAAAACCAATAATTGTCGTTTAGACATTAGTTAATAAAAAACAGCTGCCGTAATTAACCGATATTGAGCAGTTTTTCGTTTTTGCCAAAGCGGTGGTACAGTTCTTGCGCCAGCAGCTGATGTTCCGGCCGCTGCAGTTCCGGGTCCTTTTCTATCAGCACAGCGGCCTCTTCCCGGGCACATTCCATCGCCCGGCGGTCTCTAATAATGCTGGCTATTTTAAATTCCGGCAGCCCGGATTGTTTTACGCCAAAAAATTCACCGGGACCGCGCAGGCGCAGATCCTCCTCCGCCAGCACAAACCCGTCCCCGCTGTTCACCATGGCCGCCATGCGCTGCCTGCCCTCTTCTGTTTTGGGATCTGCCACCAGTATACAGTATGACTGGCTCCGGCCGCGGCCCACCCGGCCCCTCAGCTGGTGCAGCTGAGCCAGGCCAAAGCGGTGGGCATCTATTATCACCATTACCGTAGCATTGGGCACATCAACCCCCACCTCGATTACCGTGGTGGATACCAGTATGTCTATATTTCCATCCCGAAATTCTATCATCACCGCTTCTTTTTCACCGGCTTTCATACGCCCGTGCAGCAGGCCAACATTTAAGTCCCGGAAAACAGTGCCGGACAACCGGTCCGCTAAATCCACCGCCGCCTGCACATCCAGCATCTCTGACTCCTCCACCAGCGGGCACACTATATACGCCTGTTTACCGTTCTTCACTTCCCGCCGGATTAGGCGGTATACATCATTAATTGCCCGGTGGGTAACATGATAGGTTCGTACCGGCCTCCGCCCCGGTGGTAAATGATATATCACCGATATATCTAAATCACCGTAAACCGTTAATGCCAGTGTACGGGGAATGGGGGTGGCGGTCATTACCAGCACGTCGGGCAGATTTCCCTTGGCCTGCAGGGCCAGCCTCTGTTTTACCCCAAAACGGTGCTGCTCATCCACAACCACCGCTCCCAGCTGCTTAAAGCTGACCATATCCTGTATTAAAGCATGGGTTCCTATGAGCACCTGTACTTCTCCCCGCTCTATTTCCGCTAAAAGTTTTTCCCGCCGGCTTTTTTTGATGCTGCCGGTGAGCAGGGCTGTATTTATTCCCAGCGGTTTTAACCAGCGGGACAGTCCCAGGTAGTGCTGCTCGGCCAGTATTTCGGTAGGCGCCATCAGCGCCCCCTGCAGCCCGGCTTCCACTGCTTTTACCAGCACCAGGGCACTGACCACTGTTTTACCCGAGCCCACATCTCCCTGCAAAAGCCTGTTCATGGGATAGGAAGATTCCATATCGCCGCGAATTTCGTTCCACACTTTAATTTGGTCAGCGGTGAGTTTAAAGGGCAGCTGTTTTAAAAATGCTTCCACCAACCGGCCGTTTCCCTCTGGGTAGCGGTGGCTTTTTTGCTGCCTCTTTATTTTTTTTCTTTGTTTTGCCAGGGCCAGCTGCAGCAGAAACAGCTCTTCAAATATAAACCTGCGCCGGGCCTGCCGGATATCGTTTTCATTCTCCGGCCGGTGGATGCTGCTGATTGCTTTTTTAAGGCCGGGCAGGCGGTATTTGACCAGTAAGTGTTCCGGTATAAAATCCCGCAGGGAGGCAGTTTCCTGCAGGGCATACTGCATAACGGAACGTATGTACTTCTGACTGATGCCCTCGGTGAGCGGATAGATGGGTACAATCCCGCCGCCGTGCAGGGCCTGGTGGGATTCACCGGTGACCTCGCAATCTATTACCTGCAGCTGTATTTCCCCGCGGTAGCTTTTATCCACCTTTCCCGTCACCAGCAGCATTGTTCCCGGCGGGTACTGTTTAATGACATATTTCTGGTTAAACCAAACCGCAAAAAATACCCCCTGTCCGTCATCCAGCGCCAGCTTAATAATCGTCAACCCCCGGCGGGGTTTCAGTTCCCTGGCATATAACACCCGTCCCATCACGGTGGCCACCCGGCCATGCTCTAACCCTTGGGCAGGGCAAATATTAGAACGGTCCTGATACTCCCGGGGAAAGTGGTATAATAAATCTCCCACTGTAAGGATATTTATTTTTTTCAGTATCCCGGCCCTCTTAGGCCCCACACCCTTTAGGTACTGCACCGGTTTCTTTAAAATTTCATTCAAAATTTATCACCATTCCCTTAAAGTTTATCCACATTAAAAACCACGCGAAAATGAGACCAGGGAAAGGTTATTACATGCCCGGGTTTGTACCGGGTATAATCCCGGGGATCCACCTCGGTAATTTCCACAACTACCCCCCGGGAACTGGTTTCTCTAACTATTCCGTATTTAGGGTATTTGTCTTTGGGCCATAACTGCAGCCGGTCGCCAACTTTAACCATTATTTCACCCTCAATCCTGAAAATATACGCTTCCCCTTCCAGGCCGCCGGTTTTGGCAGCCTTTTGCAGCCCGGCCGGCCTGTCAAGTTAATAACATTGAAAGTTGTGCAAAAACTACTTTGAAATTAGTGTTTTTTGTGATATACTATCAAGGTGAGACTTTGGAGTTATTTTACCATTTTTTCGGCGGTATATAAAGGAGGTGTATCGCAGTGGCCAGAAGATGCGAAATATGCGGTAAGGGTGTGGCAAGTGGTTTCCAAATCAGTCACTCACACATTCGTACTAAAAGAAAGTGGAAGCCTAACTTGCAGCGTGTGCGTGCGGTGGTAAACGGATCTCCCAAGCGCATTCTGGTGTGCACCCGCTGCCTCCGGAGCGGCAAAGTGCAGCGTGCAATATAATTTAAGCTTATAGCTTTAAAAAGCCTACCTGGATATTAAAAATTTGGTAGGCTTTACTGCTAAATAAAGCAGGTTCGGCATCTAAATCCTTAGATCGAGTAGGAGGGAGTGATTAACTCCCGTCCTCTCACACCACCGTACGTACCGTTCGGTATACGGCGGTTCATGTTGTGGAACGAAGTTCA
>NZ_JAFBCW010000048.1 GCF_016907915.1 Desulforadius tongensis | reverse complement strand
GGTTTATCAGGAGCCGTATACGAGGCCCGTACGTACGGTTCTGTGAGAGGGATAACGCCGTAGCAAATTACTGCGGCGTTACCCTACTCGATTTATGCTTTTTGGGGTAGGTTTAAATTGTTAAAATAGCGTTTCTTTCTTGGTTAAATTTAGAGTTTGAGCCAGCCAGGTTATAACTATAAATACCATTATGTTAGTAAACCAGCTGGCTCCTATGTTCCAGTGGAAGTAATTAATTAAGTGCCGCTGTACCAGTAAGTATTCCAATCCTAGAAATAAGGTGGCGGTGACCACTATATGGGCAATTTTGAGCCAGCGGTTTATGGGTATAAACTGCACAAACAGGATACCGATGGTTAAAGCAATGCCGAAGGTAAAGAAAGCCGGGGTTCCCCCCAGTTTTACCGGGCCGGATACTTCATATATGCCCATCTTATCCGCACCGGTATCTACTATTAACTGCAGCAGTATGGTGGTTATACCTCCCCAAAGGGTATATTTAAGTCTTTTTATATCAACCAGTAAAATAAATATAACCCAACTCATTATAAACGTGGTAATCCAATCGGCCATTAAAATACGTTCTCCCTATCTTCTTTACCTGATATACCGGTTATAAGTCTGGAGATAAGTTTAATTCCGCTGCAGCTGCCTGCTGCGGCCAGCTGCTTGACTCCCGGAATTTTGAACATTTTAAGCAGCAGGTCTAAACCGTTGTTATCCAGCCCATTTAGTCTTTGCCGTAAATTATATATTCTTTCATTTGTCTTAACCAGGTGCTTTATTCTTTTTTCGTAGTCTTCTTTTTGAACAATGCACCGGGCTGCTTCTATTCCACTTACCGCTGACGAATAAATTCCCTGGGACCATATTGCTTCCACAAAACCACCGGCCTGCCCGACAATTACGGTGTTGTCCACCACGTGTTTTTTTAATCTGCCGGTTTGAAATTCAGTTTCAAAATAGCCGGTGGATACGGTCTTAAAGCCAATTTTATTTATAAAGGTATTCCAATAGTCGTGCAGTTCCTGGCGGGTAATTCCACTGACCTGCAGCACCAGGCTGGCTGATTTGTTGTTAAATGGAGTGAGGCAGCCAAAGCCTTCCCGGGCAAATTCCCGGTCGAGCCAAAATTCTGCTTTGTGAGGTTCAAAGTTGCCTGTTAAATATGCTCCTCTTACCCATCCTTTAAATGTTGGTTCATAAATATTTAGCTGAATTGGTATATTTAATGAACCATCTGCCAGTACTATCCGGTCATATTTATTTCTAATTTTAAAATAATCCACGTGCTGCTTAAATTTTACTCTGGTTTGCAGTTTGCTTATCCACTGCTGCTGCACGCTATCGCTATCCTGACCCATTTTTACAAAAACGCCCAGCCGGCCGGATATTAAAATCTTGTTATTGGGGCTGTGGATGACAACTTTTTTTATTTTATTTAACGGTTGAAGTTTTAATTTGTAATGCTTTTCTAAGTGTTTTAACTGGTTATCAACCGGTGCTAGATTTATATCCAGCATGGCGGCAGAAAAGGGGGCCAGATCACCTGCTTTGTATCGCTGCTCGTATATATCCGGCGTTATTCCCAGTTTTTCTAATTCCAGGGCGCATGCTAAACCGGCAATTCCGGCACCAATTATTGCTACCCTCACATGTCCACCACCTGATAGCTGATCTTTAGTTTAATTTATCCATAATATAAAAAATTATCCGCTGTACTTTTAGGTGATCAGCTTATAAAACTTTTAAACTGCACAAACAATATTCTTAGGTGATGGAGTATGAGAAAATTGACGGAAAAAGATTTGATGAATAATGCCTTTAAAACAGCGGTGGGACGGGAGGAACGGTTTATTTCAAAGTATTTTTTCTGGTCTAAGAGGGTGAGAGACAAAGAGTTAGCAGCTCTGTTTAGTGATTTTGCAGTGGCCAGCCGCTCCCGGGTGGCCAAAATAAAAAAAGAAATGAATAAGTATAACATAAAGTAGGAGGTGTGGTCTTCTGGACGCCCTGGAGCTGTTGTACGATATGTTAATGAGTAAAATGGATAATCAAAAGTTTTATAATGAGCAGGCTTTGAAAATATCCAATCCCATGGCCAGGCAGTTTTTTATCAACCTTCGGGATGAAGAAATGGAGCATATTGGCATACTGCAGAAAAAGATACATGCATTGGAGGGCAAACCTTTTCCAATTAGTAAAATTGTGCCTAAAATACAGCTTTAACCGGGTTATTTTAGAACCCGGTTAAACGTCTGTCCAACCACGATATAAATAGAAACCATCCCATCACCGTTATGCTGAGAATCAGGATTAGCATAAGAAAGGTATAGAAACTCAATTTATACACCCCTTTACTAAAATTAAGTTTGTACTGTATTTACTCAGATATACACAGAGGTGTTGGTGTTTATGAAGGTAGTCATAATTGGTGCGGGATTATCGGGATTGTGTTGTGCCTACGAACTTGAACGTCACGGTATTAAACCGGATGTTTTTGAAGAACGAAGCCGGTCCGGGGAACTGTTTCCCCATGTATCGGCAATGATGGAAATGTTTATACGTCCTAATCGTGATCCGGTTAAATATTTGGAGAGGGAATTTCATATTAAATTGAAGCCCCTGCACGAAATTAAAACGATAGAAATGAGAATGGCGAGGGTTAAACGAAGCGTTACCGGCAATTTGGGATATTTTTTTCTCCGGGGCCAGTCTGAAAACAGCGTTGAGAGTCAATTATCCAGAATGCTGAAAACTAAAGTGCACTATAATGTGCATGCTGATTATGAACAGTTAAGCCGGGAATATGATTATGTAATAGTATGTACCGGCAACAGCCGCACAGCCAAAACCCTGGGAGTGTGGGATGATTTGTTTTACTCTTTATTGAGAGGGGTAATAGTACTAGGGGAGTTTGATACCAGCAAAATAATAATGTGGTTTAATAAAAAATATAACGATACCGGCTATGCTTATTTAACCCCTTTCAGCAGTGATATGGCATCGCTGATACTTATTGTCCGCGGTATTGGACCGGAGGAACTGGATGATTATTGGCATCTGTTTTGGCAAAACGGGAATTTTAATTATAAAATAGTAGAAAGTTTTACGCTAGAACATATAGCCGGTTTGGTATACCCGCATCAACTGGAAAATATTTTATTAGCCGGCAATGCCGGCGGTTTTTTAGAACCATTTTTAGGTTTTGGCCAGATTAGCGCTATCCGGTCGGGAGTGTATGCGGCCCAGGCGGTGGCGCAAAATAAAGATTATGAAAAATTGTTGGAACCGCTTAAGACGGACCTCAGTCGTTCAATTCTGTTAAGGGAGTATCTAAATGCTTCCGGCAATCGTTCAATAAGCATGGTTACCCGGGTTATAACCATGCCGGGGATAAAACAACTGGTGTACAACAGCGGGGTAGACGTGCTGAAATATGGAACCGGGCTGCTAAAAATACTGGACAAATTGACCGGTGAAAGAATATCCAAGCAGTAAATTACGCTCATATGGTCTTTCGTACCGGTTTGGAACCATTAATTTTCTAAAGGGTATGATTTGTAGATTCAGCACTGTTTTTTTCCCGCAGCATAGATATAAACATACCAATTAATGCTAACACCGCACCGGTAAAAAATACATCGTGCATGGCAGTAACAAAGGCCAGGGAATACAGGCTGCCGGTACTACAGCCGCTGGCTTTAAAGTGGCTGTAGTGTATTGGTAAACGGGTGGTAAAAATAGCACCGGCTGTTGCAGTTCCCATTACCATTCCTATATTGCGCATACTGGCCAGCGTACCGGAGGCGATACCCAGGCGATGGCGGGGTACACTGCCCATAATGGCACTGTTGTTGGGTGATTGAAACAATCCGATGCCCAGTCCCAGCAAAGCCAGATACAGTGAAATTTGCCCAAAAGATGTATTAATTCCAACACTGCTCATTAACAGCATGGCCACGGCAACGATACCAAGGCCTAAAGAAGAAAGCAGCCTGGAACCAATGCGGTCAGATAAAGCACCGGATAAAGGGGCCGCAAACAAAATTACCATTGGAGAAGCGGCCATTAGAATGCCGGTTATAGATGGTTCTACGCTGCGCACTTCTTTTAAATAAAAAGGGAATAAAAAAACAATGCTGAAGTGAGATAAAAAACTAATTAGCAAAGATATATTGGCCGTGGTAAACAGCCTGATTTTAAACAGGCTTAAATCCATCATTGGGCTGGGAACTCTTAGTTCAATCCAAATAAACAGTGCCAGAAGCAGTATAGATGATGATAATAAACCGATAATAACCGGTGAACCCCATCCCCACTGCTGGCCGTGGCTGGCTGCCAACAGGAAAGTCATCAGCGCTGAAAAAAGTGTTATTGCCCCGGGTATATCAAAACGCTGGTTTTTATCCCTACCGGTGGGCTTAAGTACCGCTGCTGCTCGATAGACGGCATAAACACCGATGGGCAAGTTGATTAAAAAAACAGAACGCCAACCGAAAAAATCTACCAGCAATCCTCCCAGTACCGGGCCAAAAGCCAGGGCGGAAGCCACGGTAGAACCGATGATTCCCAATGCTTTCCCCCGCTCCTGCGGTGGAAAAATAGAGGTAACCAGTGCCGGGCCGATGGCCATCATCATACCTGCCCCCAAAGCTTGAACTACTCGAAAACCTATCAGCGCCCTAATACTTGGAGACATGGCACAAAGAACGGATCCCAGTGTAAAAATAACAAACCCGGTGATGTAAACAGTTTTGTACCCCAGCATATCCCCCAACCGCCCGTAGGTGAGCAGCAGGCTGGAAATTATCAACAAGTAGGACATTACCACCCATTCAACGGTGGCCATATCCGTTCCAAAGGCACTGCTGATGTAGGGCAGAGTGATATTAACAATACTGCCGTCTAAAGGAGCCATAAATGTGCCAATGGCAATGGCCGTCAGGGCTTTCCACTTGTATTTATCATCCGGCTTGTTTGATACCTTGGTTACTGACCCGTTCATTTAAAACATTCACCCCGTAACTATTTTACCAAATGTGCTGTAAAAGGTACATCGGCATTAGGCCGGTGGCATATGACCGTTTTGTATTGGATACCGCTGTGTATTTTGGTCAATGTGAAACTCGGCAATTAAACTGATATCGGTTTTTAGGGGTAGTTTCAGCTGGAACCTGGTCATTCGCTTATCCAGCACAGAGGTGGGAACATACACCTCACCCTGCATTTCCCGGATAGGCTCAGGAACATCATTTTTGTCTGCAGTATAGGCCAGCATTGCTATGTTGGGATCTGTGGTGGAATATATACCGGTAATTAAAAACTTTAAAGTATTTAACGGGCGGTATTTGGTACGCTGGCTGACGTTTTTGGCCCGCCGGAACTGTTCACGAAAACTGATTAAAGCCGCTTCCATTAGGTTGCGGTAACTTAAATTATAATCTAAAACCACCGGATAGCCGTTCATAGACGCCAGGGTCAATTGCTGTAATTTTGCCTGCAGTGGTGCAAACTCACGGTGGCATATAACTTCGTTAATAATGGTCAACAAATCGTGATTTTGCTGTGCTTCCAGGTTATTTGCCAGGTTTTCGTCCCGCAGTAAATTTATTATTTCGATAAAGGCGGGATGCTTTTTTTCTTTCTTACATAAACCGGGTATAGTTATTGAACCGCTGCTGTTTACAACGTTATCTAAGTGATATCGCAGCAGTGAAAACCAGTGCTGCAGGGGATAGCCGGCTAAAACTTGCGGAATGTAAGTAACATATATACCGTGGGCGTTGGCGTATTCCCAGGCAAATTGGTTTAAAGATTTGCTGATAAAGATATTTCCCACGTAATTTACCGTGAACTTTTCCCGGTTTTTTTGTTTTCCGTATATGCGGTGGAATAAATCCCCCCGGTCTGTTCCCACTATGTCTCTAATCAATTCCCGTTGGGGAGGCAGGGTTTGTTCCAGGTCCATTAACGTAGCCTTTAAATTTCTCACCAGCTCTAAATCTGAGCCGTTGTTTTTATGGCAGTAAACCTGAACAATAATGATATTATTAAAACTAAAGGGACTGGTATTTAAATCCACGCCAATGACATTAACTTGATGCTTGGTGGCTCTTCCTCCCAGCAGGCGGCGGGGCACGCCGGCTACATAACCGTTGTTGCGCAGAATTATTGCTGCCAAAAACTCAAATAACCTGTCGTCAGAAAGATGCACCGGCAATGTGCCTTGCACCTCACCTTCAATTCTGTGTTGCACAAGTTATATTATTTGTAAATTTGTAGACATTATTTATCAAAATTATAAATCCGATCACTAAAATAGCATGGTTTTCTATACTAAAACTGTGGTAAACTAATTTTGGTTTTTATAACAGGTTTTATGAGGTGATTACAGTGGATGGAGTATTAATTAAAAATTTAAGTTCACAAGTAGGCAGTGAAGTAACAATTAACGGTTGGCTTTATAATCGCAGGGGTTCAGGAAAAATACAATTTTTAATTATCAGAGATGGTACCGGAATTACCCAGGGTGTGCTGGTTAAACAGGAAAAACCGGACCTTTTTGATACAGCGAAAAAAATTCCCCAGGAAAGTTCACTGCGGGTAACGGGAGTGGTGGAAGAAAACCCCAAGGCACCCGGTGGATATGAACTGCAGGTTAATAATATCGAGGTGGTTTCAGAAGCTGAGCATTATCCCATTTCATTAAAAAAACATGGTGTTGACTTTTTGGCTGACCGCAGGCATTTATGGATCAGAACTCCCAAGCAGTCGGCCATATTGCGTATTCGCAGTGAGATTGAACTGGCCGTTCATGAATTTTTTAATCAAAATGATTTTATACAGGCTGATGCCCCAATTATAACTCCCAACGCCTGTGAAGGTACTACAACATTATTTGAAATTGATTACCATGGAGAGAGTGCTTATCTGTCTCAAAGCGGTCAGTTATATAATGAAGCAACTGCCATGGCTCTGGGCCGGGTATATTGTTTTGGCCCCACTTTCCGGGCGGAAAAGTCTAAAACCCGCCGGCACCTGATGGAGTTTTGGATGATAGAAGCGGAAGCTGCTTACTTTGACTTTGAGGACAATTTGAAATTACAGGAAGAAATGATTTACCACATTATTCAGCGGGTATTGAAAAACAGGCGGGCGGAACTGGAAGTGCTGGGCCGGGATATAAGCAAACTGGAAGCAGTTAAACTTCCCTTCCCCCGTTTGAGTTACACTGAAGCGGTTGAACTGTTACAAAATAAAGGTCGTGAATTTAACTGGGGCGATGATTTTGGTGCTCCGGATGAGACGGCTATTTCTGAGGAATTTGATTCCCCGGTATTTATACACCGTTTTCCCACCGCAATAAAGGCCTTCTACATGAAACCGGATCCACAGGATGAAAAGGTTGTGCTAGGTGCGGACTTGATTGCCCCGGAGGGTTACGGGGAAATAATTGGCGGTGGCCAGCGCATTGACGACCTGGCTTTATTAGAACAGCGGTTGGAAGAACATAAATTACCTAAAGAGGCATTTGAATGGTATTTAGACCTGCGCCGTTATGGTTCAGTTCCTCACTCGGGTTTCGGGTTGGGGTTGGAGCGGACTGTGGCCTGGATATGTGGATTGGATCATGTGCGGGAAGCAATACCATTCCCCAGAATGCTGTATTGCTTATATCCATAAGAACAGTAAACTTCAAACTCCGGCGTCTGCCGGAGTTTGAAGTTTACATGTACAAATACGAAAAAGCAAAAAGAGCAACTTTTTGAGTTAAATATCTTGACGAATAATTACTATGGTGTTAACATAAAAAAGTCGCTGTTAGATAAATGAACAATATAATCCCAAAGTAATCCAAAACAGCGGCGGTTAAAGAAAACAAAAAATACCAGTTGACATCAAGGGACAAAGATGTTAAACTAAATCTTGCCGCTGAACCAGGCGGCCCAAAAACTGGCAGCGATCCTTGAAAACTAAACAGTGAGAGATGGATGTCAAGGGCGATAAAGCCAATGGATATTT
>NZ_JAFBCW010000047.1 GCF_016907915.1 Desulforadius tongensis | reverse complement strand
TCAGTTCTCTTATGGTTTTGTCCTGCAAGTTTTGCATAAATGGTCATCTCCTTTATTTGTAATTATTACCATTTACACAAAACTTTTTACATTCTCTTTAATAACTACAGGTTTTTATTATTAATTTTATTAAATATATCTTTAAAGTTAATAAATTTAATAAAAGAAAAACCCCAGTTTTGCCTAACATTTATTAGCGATTCATTATAATTCATATTATAACATGCAATAGTTTGTGGGGAGTTGTCAATTTAGTATTCTGGGAATTTAGGTAAACTCCTTCTATGAAAAACAAATTCACTGAGGTATTTTGGCTTTAATAAGTACCTCGTTTTTACTAATTATTATCCGGTCTATTAAAAGGATCACCAAATGTTTCTTATCTTCCTGATCCAGGTCATCAATACAGCCAAGTACTTCCTGGGCCAAATTTTTCAAATCTTCCACTCTTTGTTCCAGCTGTTTTTGTGATACCTCTGATTTTTCTATCTCAGCCAGTCTGCTTTTCGCCGATTAATTTTATTTTTTATTTCTTTTATTGCTTTTTCAAGATCATCTATGTCCAACAAACCGCGTCTGTAAGCTGTAAATATACGCTCTTTTTCTTTGGTTAGTGTATTAATGTGTTTCTGCAGATTTTTCTTTTCCCTTTCATTGGATTCTTTTTGCTTCTTACTTCGCACATCCCGCACCAAAGCCTCCGGGTCGGAAAGCCACTCCTTAATTTTGTTCCAAATCAAATTTTCCAGCTCATCAGCACGAAAATAGCCGGTGTTACACTTGTTAGAATTTTTTCGGTCTTCTTGGCCGCGGCTGTATGTACAGGCATAATACCTATATGTACGCTTTTGTCTCTGTACTGTTGTACCAAACATTGAGTTTCCGCATTTGCCACAATAAAGAACCTTAGATAATAGATAAAAATGAACCTTTTGGCCCCTTCTGCCTTTTTTATTTGCCGCTAACTTTTCCTGTATCCTTTCCCATTCGGCAACAGATATTAGAGGTGGTACCGGAATAGCAATCCAATCTTTTTTAGGTCTTTCTTTCGGAGTTATTTTTTCTCCAGTGGCTCTTTTAGTTTTAACTCCTTCCGAATTATACCGGTTTAAAAACAAAGTACCGGTATAAGTGGGATTTTTAAGAATGCGTCTTACCGTTGCCCGATACCACTTGCCCCCGCCCGGCCCCGGTATGCCCATTTCATTAAATCTTTTAGCTATTTCTTCCGGCGATGTGCCTTTTAACGCCATATCCACCATCTGCCGGTATAATGATGCCTGTTCTTCATTTATTTCCATTCGGCCGCCAGGTATGTAGCGATACCCGAATATTCTAGGGTTATGGGTAAGTAAACCTTTCCTGGCCTTAGTTGTTTTTCCGAATTTTGAACGCAGCAAAAATTTTTCTTTTTCATATTCTGCTATCGCACCACGCATTGAATAAAACAAGCGGCCCTCCGGCGTATCCTCCCAGTCGAAATTGACAAACTCAAGCCGGCAGCCCGCTTTTTCTATGGTTTCAGATATAAGAAGCTGGTGTGACAATTTTCTTGATAAGCGATCAGGGTCGTAGACAACAAAATATTTTGCTCCCGAATTCTTTACGACGGCCAGTGCTTCCTGCAAACCCGGCCGCTCTAAAATAGCTCCAGAAATACCCTCATCTTTATATATTTGGATGTCCGTTGCACCCAGTTCCTTTGCTTTTCTAACGCAAACATCTTCTTGCCCCGATAAACTATATCCATGCCGGGCCTGTTCTTCAGTAGAAACCCGGATATAAACAACTGCTAACATGCATGCTCACTCTTTTGCTGTTGCTGCCTTTTAAGTATTGCCACCAATTTCCTAAACACATACCGCCTGGCTTCGGCCAGAGCATCATGACATTCTTCCTTTGAACCAGCTTGCATTACCTTAACGATAATTTTTTCTGCCTTCAAAATGCCACCCCCTTAGCTCATTAAATCTTCTTAATTGAATCTTATGAACAGCATAGATTGTCCTAAAACATAAAAATACGCCTGCCAAATATAATGCAGGCGTACTAATTATTTGCTGTAATACTCCTTAGCTACATTTACTACCATTTGCAGGCTGTTTTCTTCCTCACGAGCAATTAAATTAATAAAGTCTGCCTCATCACCTTCATCCGCTTTCATTAACGCTCTATAATATTCTTCCCTTAACTCATTCTTAATCACCACAGGAAGGTAACCGTTTCTCATTAATATCAAATTCATTAAAAGCCTTGCTACCCTGCCATTGCCATCATCAAAAGGGTGTATTGCTACAAATTTATGGTGTGCCCGAGCAGCCAGTTCTACCGGATGCAAATCAGACTTATTTATAAACTCAACGAACCTTTCCATTTCCTCCGGCACTTTTAGAGGCTCACAGTATTTATGTATTTTCCCATCCAACGTTACAACATGATTGGGCTGCGTCTTATATTTCCCCGGCGTAATACTCTTCTTAGCCCTGTTTTCCCTAGGCCCAACCCATATAAAATCTATACCCTTTAAAAGTAGGGCGTGAAGTTCTTTAATAACCCCTTCGGTAATCGGTCTGTCCTGTTTTATAATTTCTTTCAGCCAATCAATTGCTTCGGCATGATTTTGAGCTTCCAGATACTCTTTCAAAGTTTTACCCTTTGATGTTAACCCGTGCTGCAGGAAAAATGCAGTTTCTTGTAAAGTAAGAGTATTTCCTTCTATGGCATTTGAATTATACGTCCAGTCAATTTTAAACTTTTCATCAATTACTTCCATTAACTCTGGTGGAAGCGGCCTTAAGCTATCGAGTTCCATTTTTAGTTTATCTATTCTTTCAAAAATCATCCTAATTCACATCCATCCCACATTAACTTTCCTGCCGGAAGTTCACTAAGAAAATACACTACCCTAATGTTGATTGTCAATAAAATCAACCCACCTTATGCAAATAAATTTGACCCACTCATTGAGACAATTATCATGCGGGGGCTCGGGGGCTCCGGCCTCCGCCTGGAGCCCAACTGAATATATTTTCGGTGGATATTTTCCCGGTTACTTCGCCTGAAGCCCAACCGGTCAAAACATTCTCAGATAATCTATGCGCTTTCTCCCTGCTCGTATGTAGTGTCTACTATGGATTTATCTTTATATGGCCTGCTTTCCCTTACATTAGCTGCAATTATCCTAGCTTGGAAGTTGTTTAAGTATTCTTCAACCTCTTTGCGAAGGATTTCAGGCATTTTTTCAAGTTCATATTTTTTCTCTTCGATAGCTAAGGTCATGCTATCACCTCTTATTTTTACAAAAAAGCTTCATAGTTTAAAAAGGAAACTTATCTTCTTATATTTTTACATTCTTCTAAACAACACCATAAACTTTACAATACGACAGCATTTTGCAAGCTTTTTACTGCTGACATGATAAAATTTTAAAATGAGGATTTTACACAGCTGCCGACTTTTCTTTATCTTCCAGCAGGTCTGAAACAGATATACCAAGAGCATTTGCAAGTTTCTGTACTGTCTGGAGACCGGGATTACGTTCATAAATTATGTAAGAGGTTTTGTCGAATGGATATAGGTAAAAGAATTAAAAATATCAGACAACAACAGGGGCTAAGTATGAATGAACTAGCAAGGCGCGCACAAGTTGCCCAGTCAAATTTAAGCTATATTGAAAGTGGTCAGCGGCAACCCACCTTTGATCTTATTCAACGTATTTGTAACGGCTTAGGATTAACAGTCCCTGAATTTTTTAATATGGATTATCAACCCAACCCTATTTCTAGTGATTTTAATAATCTTCTCGACAAAACCAAAAATTTACGACCTTCACAGCAACAGGCTATTAAAAACATTTTATCTGCTGTAGAAAATGTGGCAGAGGAGTTCTCATTATCTAACCAATTAAAAAACACTATTAAAAGTACTAATAACAAATGTAACTATGTTGAAATATTGGACTTGCTGGATAAGGAAAATATAAACTTAACTGCCGGCGGCCGGCCACTTACCTTGGAAGAAAGGGTACAAATTCTTGAGCTTCTAAAGGAAAAGATACTTTCAGACGATGAACAAGCAGCCACCAGTTCCGACACAACTATAGCTGCCAGCCACCAGGGGGACAGTTTAATCCAAGACCCTTCCCCCGATGATGCTGACGACATTAAAAAGGCAATTAAGTACGCTGAGCAGCAAGAAATGAAACGGAAAAAATAAAGAAACTACTATGCCATAATGGTATAGTAGTTTCTGCGTTTATACGCCATTCGACAAAATTCGATTATTGTTAATATCACTGCAGAGTTCACTAATGATAAAAGAAACTATTAGTTCTATACTAAAAAGTATACTATTTATTTTTTTTATATTTCTTTTATGGGTAATTTCATTATCGTATTTTACCAAGGTTAACTATTTATTTGTCCCAGCATTTCTAATTATTACAACAATTTGTGGTGTGATTCTATACCGTCATTTTAAAAAAATAGTAATACAAATATTACCAACACTGACACGCTGTCAGAAATTTTATGTGCCATCTGAACTATATGCAAGCCCACATAACAAGCATGAAATAGTCACAAATATTGTTAATAAATTTATTAGTTCTTACATAACAAAAAACAACCTAACACCACCAGCTTATATTAATTATTTTTTAATGGATAGTGAAAAAATTCAAGTTTTGAAAAATCTTATTGAACAGGAAACGGAAATTGACATAGCAATTGATGAGTTGAAAAAATATATAATAGTCCAATTTCATGCTCTTAATTATCAGAACTTTAAAAATAGGGTACTATGTAACGTTCCAGCTGTAGATCAAAAAACAAATGAACTGGGAAGTAGTATGAAAAGCTATGCAACAACTTACTATAAGCTATTTGCCGAAAACAATGACTATGATACATATATGGATAATTTATTATGCGAAGTTTTTTTAAACGATTTTGTGCCGATAAATGAAATTCGACAAGAGCTACGTGTAGAGCTAATGAAGAATAATTTAAACAACCCACATTTCTCTTTAGATAATTTCTATACGATAAGTGATGTAGATAATATGGATGGTTATACTTTTGAGTTCTTTGTAGCAGCCTTATTAAAAAATATGGGTTATTGGTGTAAGATCACACCAAGTTCTGGGGATCAGGGAGCAGATATTATTGCAGAAAAACATGGTAAAAAAACTGCCGTACAATGCAAAAATTATTCTGATAAGGTGGGGAACAAAGCAATACAAGAAGTAGTTGCGTCTATAAAATACTACTACTGCGATAGGGGTTTAGTCATTACTAATAATTATTTAACTGATTCGGCCATTGAACTAGCTCAAGTTAATGCTATTGATTATTGGGATAGAGACAAGTTAGTTGAATTATTAAATAATTACCCTGTACCAAAAGAACTATCTTGAACGTTCACTTAAGTGGAATAAACCGAAAAAAACTAAAGGAATGATAATACTATGAAACTTACAGGTCTAAAGGAACTGTATAAAAGTATGAAATCACAAGACATTGACCGATATAAATTTGACTTTATATATAACATAACAAGGTTAAATTTGACGTTATCTTTTTTATTGATAGTACTCCATTTGTATTGATGTTTGGAGTAAAATATGAAAATTTCTATTTTGAAATCAAAGTTTCAAACGGTTTCGAAATAAATCCAATTCTATTGCCTGATGATTATAAACGACTTGTTAAAATCCTTAATCTGGATTTCAGTATTGATGGACCATTTAAGATCTCATATTTCTTCCAAGCTTTTAATAATAACATTCCTAAAACAGCTGATCCTAGGAACAGACCAAAACCACACGATATTATTATTTATAAAAGTGACGTAGAAGAATCAGATAAAATATACTTTTATGGATGGCTTGATAATAAAATTCAAAACAAGAAAGTAACTAAGGAAAACTTGGAAAAAACAAAAACATTGCTAGGTCATAGAGCTTATGAAAGATGTAAAGCTAAAAATATTAGTAGTAGATGGACCAGTGATAAAACTAAAGAAGTGGATTATTATCTACCTAATTTTTCTTGAGTATTTCAAAGTTAAGTTATATACGTGTTCAGTTAAGTAGACTAATATAATTTCTCCCTTGTAAAATGTCTACGGAATTAAAGCATAAAAGAAAATTAATCGGAGATGAAATTAAAGAATTATTAAATTAATTTACTTGTTCACTCAAGTGAACATCAGATAAACACTGAAACCACCCGCATCTAGGTGGTTTCAGTAATTTAAAAATAACTACCATTTGTTACCATATATTAAAGTTGCTGTAAATGACAAAACCATCTCATTAAACTAGCTAAATTAAAACAAATTGGGACACAACATCAGTTGGCAGCATGCATGAAAAATGTAAAGTTCAGGAGTTATAAAGAAAATGAAGAAATTGAAGATAAGCTATTTATGTGACCATATAGCATGCATGACTGATAATTATGCTTTTTCATAGTACAAGAAATTATATTTACCCGAATAAATTCTAGATTTAATACAATTAATTATTTAGTGGCGGGGGAACTTTGTTTAAGTATGTAAATACGCTGCAAATGACAACTTATGATATTAAACTGGATACATTAAAACGAATCGCAGCACAACATCAGCTGTCAATATACTACTACCCATTTAAAAATCAGAATCAAAATGGGTTGTTTATAAGTAAAAGCCGATGGCAAGTCTTTTATATTACTAAACACCCGCTTGCTATTAAACTCAGTACTGCATTGGTGCGTTTTAGCTGAGGAAGTAAGTCATCATTTAACAGTGGCAAAGTCAAACCCTGGCGAGCCAGTTGCAGATGCAGATAGACGAATATAAAGCCCACATTTGGACGGTAAATTTTTTAGTACCATATGAAGAGTTCATGGAGGTAAGCCAAGTCAAATTATACAAGAGAAGATAGCTGTTCACTTTAATATGTAACAAGAGCGTTTATAAATTTACCTTCCCTGATTACCCCGGTAAAATTAAAATTAATAAACATGCGAAGGAGAATATAAAATGAGTTACATAGATGAATATCATTATTACCATGGTGCACCGTTAGCTATTATATCCCAACACCCTAGTTTTTCGTCCATTAACAAACCTACATATACAAAAAGCAGATCCATTTATCTTCTTAACCACAATAAAGGTCTATACATAAAACACAGCACAGCAGGCCAAATGCAGTGGCGATTTTCTTTTAGCCCAGAACATCAAGAGGAAATACGTGATTTATTTGATAAATACCCTGACAGTACTTTTATTATTTTAGTGTGTAACAATACAATTTGCTGCATTACTTATGGTGAATATGCTGCATGCATTGATGAGAACTTTAATGAAGTAGAATGGCTTGAAGTATGGCGCCCGCAAGGAGGAGGCTTTAGAGTAAGAGGTGCTGCTGGAGAATTGTCATATATAGTTCATCTGAACAGGTTTCCGTCAATTCTATTTACATAAACGTCAACTAATAAAAATGGTTTTCTTATTAAACAATGGAGTGATTGGTATGCCCGGGTTAACTGAACTTCAAAATCATCCCCCAAAAATTCGATTGATTTTGAAGTAATTATATGTGAACTTTGGAAAATTTTGATTCCGATACAACTAGAGCCACCCAGCCACCAGGGGGACAGTTTAATCCAAGACCCTTCCCCCGATGATGTCGAAGACATTAAAAAGGCAATTGAGTTCGCCGAGCAGCAGGAAAAGAAACGGAAAAAGTAAGAAACTACTATGCCATACCGGTATAGTAGTTTCTCCGTTTATACGCCTTTCGACAAAATTCGATTGTTTTAGTAATTCTTGCGTTCACTTGCGTAAACAGGATAATATAAGCGTTATAGAAACCGAGAAACCGCCATTTACGGTGGTTTCTATAGTTTAAAGAAATATTTAATTTTTTCCATATATTAAAATCACTGTAAAATAAATAGATAAAAAAGTGGGCCCTGGCCAATGTATTTAAAAAACCTATACATTCTAACTTATTTATATTAGATTTACTGTAAATGACAAATCTTGATATTAAACTAGCTGAACTAAAACAAATTGCGGCACAACATCAGCTGTATTTGGCAAGTAGAAATTGCATGAAATGGCAGTAAAAAATGTAGTTATTTGCCAACATCCCTCATTTTTTAAATTTTCATTAATGATTCTTT
>NZ_JAFBCW010000046.1 GCF_016907915.1 Desulforadius tongensis | reverse complement strand
GATGAACTTCGTTCCACAACATGAACCGCCGTATACCGAACGGTACGTACGGTGGTGTGAGAGGACGGGAGTTAATCACTCCCTCCTACTCGATTGTCCGGTGGATAATACTTTCAACAGGTTTCGATATACTGCCGTTCTTATCAGTATTGAGCGGTTTTTTAGTTGTAACGGCGGGATATGGGCATACTTTTTAATAAATAACATCCGTTGGGGAGGCAGGAAATATTGACAAAAAAGCAGTAATCTTAACAATAGCAGCGGCGACAGGTTTGGTTTTTGCAGTTTTAGCAGTCACTGCCGTGAAAAATGAAACTATAGTCAGAGGAGATGTACAAACAATGGCCGGTAATGACAAAGGGTATAAATGGAAATTAGAGGATATTTACGCCAGCGACGATTTGTGGGAAAAGGACTTTAAACAGGTAGAAAGATTATTGCAGGAAGTGGCAGGCTGCCGGGGAAAGGTGGGTCAGTCGGCTCAAACCCTTTTAGAGACGTTAGCAGCCAATGAACGGCTGCAGATGCTGAATGAAAAAGTTTATACTTATGCCAGCATGCGGCAGGATGAAGATAACACCGACGCCGCTTACCAGGCGTTAAAGGACCGGGCAGCCGGTTTAAGTGCCAAGGTGCATGCTGCCACAGCCTTTATCGTGCCGGAAATCCTGGCCATGCCCGTTGAAACTTTACAAAGCTACCGCCGGCAGGAGCCGGGATTGGCAGCCTACAGTTTCTTTTTAGATGAACTGATCAGGGAAAAGCCCCATGTTCTTTCTGAGGCGGAAGAACAAATCATTGCCCGGTCCAGTGAAATAAACCAGGCCCCGGGCAAAATTTTCCGCATGCTCAACAATGCCGATATGACCTTTCCCAATATTAAGGATGAACAGGGAAAAGAAGTGGCGGTTACCCACGGCAGTTATCAAAAGTTTATGTTCAGCAGCAGCCGGCGGGTGCGTGAGGATGCTTTTAAAGCTTTATACGGAAGTTATGACAGCCATAAAAATACCTTTGCCGCCACCCTTAGTTCCAGTGTTAAAAAAGATATTTTCCTGGCCGGGGTGCGTAAGCATGAATCGGCTCTCAGTGCAGCCCTGTTTGCGGATAATGTTCCTCCGGAGGTTTACGACAACCTGATTGAAACAGTGCGCAGCAACCTGGGGCTGATGCACCGCTACATGGCATTGCGTAAAAAACTGCTGGGTGTTGATGAACTGCACATGTATGACGTTTATGCTCCCCTGGTCAAAGATGTGCACTGGGAAATTCCTTATCCGGAGGCGGTGGAGCTGGTGAAAGAAGCGCTGGCTCCTCTGGGGGAAGATTATGTTAACACTATGACCGAGGGATTTAATTCCGGCTGGGTGGATGTGTACGAAAGAAAAGGTAAAACCAGCGGGGCTTACTCCTGGGGACCTTACGGTGTGCACCCGTATATTTTAATGAATTACCAGGATAACCTGCACAGTGTATTTACCCTGGCTCACGAAATGGGCCATGCCATGCATTCCTACTATTCTTATAAAGAGCAGCCGTATGTAAATGCCCATTATTCCATCTTTACAGCAGAGGTTGCCTCCACGGTAAATGAGGCTCTGCTGATGAAGCACCTGCTGAATACAGTGACCGATAAAGAAAAAAAACTGTACTTAATAAACCATTACCTGGAGCAGATAAGAGGTACATTAATTCGCCAGGTGATGTTTGCCGAGTTTGAGAAAATTATTCATCAAAAGGCAGAGGACGGGGAAGCGCTGACCGCCGAACTTTTAAGTGAAATATACCACCGGTTAAATGTAGATTACTATGGCCCGGAAATGGTTGTGGATAAAGAAATAGATTTGGAATGGGCGCGGATTCCCCATTTCTATAATGCTTTTTATGTCTACAAATATGCCACCGGAATATCTGCCGCCACTTTTTTAAGTCAAAAAATTGTTGAAGAGGGAGAGCCGGCCGTTAAGCGGTATATAGAATTTCTAAAAAGCGGTGGTTCAGACTACCCGCTTAACCTGTTGAAAAAGGCCGGGGTGGATATGACGTCTGCACAGCCGGTACAGGATACGCTGGATTTATTTGCCCGCTTGTTAGAGGAAATGGAAAACTTAACAGATAACCGGTAAGTACGGGGCTCATCTTGAGCCCCATTTTTTTCAGGTGTTTCCATAATTTTGTTTAGATTTAGTATTCCAAAAAGCCCAAGATATGAGAAAATATATGTGATCTTAAAGAAGGGAAGGATAAAAGTTGCCGATATTAAATGAACTACCTGAAAAAGTTAAACCTGATCTATTGCTGCAATTGTTAAAAGAATATGACAGCTACATTCAAAATGCTGTGCAAAAACAGTGTTTTAACAGCGGCTGGGTTCCTTTAAGCATTGATGAATTTTTTGATACTGAATTTCAGCTGCTTTCCAGTCAAGAGATTATTAAACCGGTGGAAAAAGAAAATAAAAAAACGGCTGTGCAGGCTGCCAGGTGGTCAACTTTCAGCAAAAATGAAATTAAAAAGCCCCGCAAAAAGCCCTGGTGGCTCAAGTGGCTGCCTTAAAAAGCATTATGCTGCTTTCCCAGCCGGGAACATGCGCTGGAAAACAGTGCTTTGTAAGTGAAATGATATAAATTGAAGACCAACATTTTTAGAGTTGGTCTTTCTTGTTTTATTGACAGTATACTGGTAATATTCTACTATAACATTATGTGGTAGCAGCCATAAAACTTAATTAAATAATTAAGCAACTGGTAAACGAAAGGATGATAACACATTTTACGCTTAACTAAATTAAACAATTTACTGGTATCTTTTTTTTGTACCGGGTTATTGCTGACAAGTACTCTGCCGGCGGAAGCGGCAGCGGGCTCCGGAGTAAGAATAATTATTAATAATCAACAGGTGGCCATACCCGCCGGGGATCAGCAGGCATTTGTTCTTAACGGCAGAACCTATGTCCCGCTGCGGGTGATAAGTGAAAACCTGGGGGCCCGGGTAAAGTGGGATCCAAAAACCAGGCAGGTAATTATAGCTACCACCGGCAGTTTAGATACCGTTCACCGCCCTTTGCCGGGGCTGCAAAATGAGGTGCAGATTGTTGTAAACGGTAAGATTGCAGATATTCCTGCCGGTTACGGAAAACCATTTATCACCGCTAAGGGGCGCACGGTGGTACCCCTGCGGTTGGTGGGGGAAACACTGGGCTGCAAGGTTAACTGGCAGGGAAACAGTGGTACCGTAGAAATAAGTTCAGATATAGTGTCCTTTATTCCCATCCCCGGCAGTGATGATAAAAAACCGGGAAAAGATGACTCTAATTTAAATAGTTTATTAAATCAGTTGGCCCGGTACAGGACTAACCTGCGCTTGTTGGACGGGACGGTAATCAATTCCGAGGAACTTCTCAACAGAGATCCATCAAGCTTCAGCAGCGAGCAAATAGAGCAGTTTCAAAAGTTTAGTGCACTGTTAAGCAGATATGACACGGAAGTAGTATTACCCGGGGGAACGGTATGGGAAACGGCCGGTATTACTATTCAGGGGGAAGCTGTGGCCACCGCCGATCAGCTGCGAGCCTGGCTGGCTTCGGAAACACCGCGCATACGAAAAAAAATGGAGCAGTTAAATCGAGAATTTATCCCCATTCCCGATTTGGCCGAGCTGTATATTCGTATAGGAGCCCAGTACGGCATCCGGGGGGACCTGGCTTTTTGCCAGGCGGCTAAAGAAACCCATTACTGGCAGTTTACCGGCAGTGTTCAGCCTTTTCAAAATAACTACTGCGGGTTGTGGGCCACAGGAGCGCCCCTGACCGGTGAAGAATCGTATAACGGAGCAGACCCTGCCGCTGTTAGTTTTATACCCGGCGTGCACGGGGCTGTTTTTGCCTCGCCGGAAATTGGAGTTGAAGCCCATATACAGCATTTGTATGCCTATGCCACTGATAAGCCGCTGCCGCCGGGCAAAGTGCTTTACGACCCACGGTTTAACCTGGTAGCCCGGGGATCCGCTCCCACTTGGCAGGGGTTGAACGGCCGCTGGGCTGTTCCGGGCATAACCTATGGACAAAGTATAATCCATGATTATTGGGTGAAGGCGCTGCAGTTTAGCAGCAGTTTAAAATAGTTTTTATATCACTGTTAAGGCTGGGTTAGTATTACAGTTTTAGTTTTCCCATGCCAAACCAGTTCCAAGCCCATGATTTTGGCCAAAGACCGTACCGGCACCATGACATTATTTTGCTTCACCGCCACAGGTTCTTCCATAATTATTTTAGAGAGCCTGGTGTTTCCGGGACGATAAATATGGGCCGAGTTATTGTAAAATTCCACCGTGATATGATTTTGTATGACGGCGATAATTGTGTCCCCCCGCGCTGTTTTTATTTCGCAGCCCAAGAGTTTAATTGTTGATTCCAGCGGCACCATTGTTCGATTGGAATCGGTCAAGTAAGGAGAAACCGGGGCTGTTAATTCCCGCCCGTTTACAACCAGGTGAATTACTTTCTGGGGATTACTTTCTAACTGCAGTAATTGGGGTATCGTAACCAGATCATATCCCCGCTGGCGCAGTGTGTCGATCAGGGTATCCAGGCTTTTAAGTGTACCGTCATTGCCGCAGTGCTGTAATATAATGGCCCCGGGTTTAACTGCCCCCAATATGTTCTGCAGCACCCTTTCCGGTGGGTATCCCTTCCAGTCGTTGGAATCAACGGACCACAGCACTATTTTGTAGCCCAACCGGTTAGCGGCGGTTATAACCATATCATTCATTGCTCCGTATGGTGGACGGAAGAACTCGGTGCGGCTTCCGGTAATGTTAAACAGCAAGCTGCCGGTGCTGACTATTTGATCCTGAATGTCCCGGGCGCTCAGCCGGGGCAGATAGGGGTGATCCCAGGAGTGGTTGGCCAGGCAGTGCCCTTCATCCACTATGCGTTTTATTATTTCCGGGTAATTACGGGCTTTGTTTCCAATCACAAAAAATGTTGCCTGTACATTTTTTTGGTTTAAAATATCTAATATGGCAGGAGTATAATAGGGATCCGGAATATCATCAAAAGTTAAAGCCACTTTCAGTTCACTTTTGCCATTTAAAAAAACAATACCCGGATAACGGGCGGCGGCTTCACCCATGCTGATTTCCGCCGCCGGTACGGCAGCGGTTATAAAACAACTGACTATTTGCAGTACCGTTATAGAAAGCAAAACCAATCCCCGGTGCACCGAAAAAATATCTCCTTTCTAATTTACCAGGTTACTGTGAAAAATATATGCGTCATTTATACCGGATAGCCCAGGTTAACACACAATATTTAAAGTTTAAAATTTTGGACAAAGTATAAGAAAAGGACAAAAACTAAAAGCAAATAACGAACCGGGTTAACCTGGTGTTGGGAGGGTTACTTATGAATAATCTGCCGGGACGAGGTTCACGCATTAGATTTCGTGCTTTAGATGATTTTCAGCGGTACCTGGAAAAGGTAGGAGATGGGAGATTGGATTTTCGTGCTTACCCCGTTTCCGGTTCGCCGGAAAATTTTCATTATGACGGGCGTGAAAAAGCTGTCACCAGGGAGAAAGACGGCAGAATGTTTGACAGCGTAGAGGATTTTTTGTGCTATGCTTTCCAATGTGACGATGAAGGCTGCAGTCATACGGAATATGTGGACATTGAAGTGATTAATTAATGTATCGAACATCGCCTTGGCAGGGGGCGATGTTTTTTTCTTGAACAAATTACCGGAAGAGGTGTAGAATAAACAAAATACCTCCGAGCTTGTAAACCTAAGATGGCTGCATTATGGATTACAGGCCGATAGGGTCAGCCTGGAAACGGGCTGGCCTCCCGTTTGGAAAGGAGGAAACAAATTTGTGGGGTAAAAAAGTTGGAAAACTATTGGTTACCTTTTGTCCCGGAGAAGCAGTCGGTTTTTATAGTGAAGGGGAAAATGAGATAAGGGATATTGCCGAAGCACTGGGAAATTTTATTGACAGGGTTTTTGACATGTATTTTCAGTTTTCTGACCTGGCAGATAAGGGTGTTTTATTACGAAGGGAATACGGCAGGCAGAAAGGAGCCATTACGGTATCTTTTTATTACCCACCGGGAGTAAATATAGTTCAAAAACGGCAGCAGGTGGTTAATTTCCTGTTGGGCAATTACCTGCAAAGCTCGTTATATCCGCGGCCCGGTTTATATGTGGTGCAAAATAACGGGGGAAATTATAAATTAATTAAAAGGACTATTTTACCTTTTATAGAATAAATTATCCAGTACAGCATTATTTTGGGACAAGTTTGTTCTCCGAGCCGCAGTACCTAAAGATATACTCCATGGTGCTGGGGCCGGTAGGGTTAACCGGGAAACCGGTTGGCCTCCCCCCCTTGGAAAGGAGAGCATTATTACTGGACTGTTTGTATATAGGGCTGGTTAGTGCTGCCTTTTTCGGGGGTGCTTTCTGGTCCTTTATTATTATTATTGCTGCAAAAAATTTAATGTGGGGTGACGAAAGGATGATGAAAGAATTTGTTAATGAACCGCTGCAAAACTTTAAAGATCAAGTGGTGGCGGAAAACTTCAAGCAGGCCCTGGCAGTAGTGGAACGGCAGTTTGGAAAATACTACCCGCTCATTATTGATGGCAGAGAAGTGAAAACAGAAGAAGAGATAGTTTCATTTAACCCTTCATCTAATGAACAAGTTGTTGGCTATACAGCCAAAGCTGCCACAAAAGAGGCGCAGCTTGCCCTTGACAGTGCGGAAAAAGCCTTTGTTCACTGGTCTAAAGTAAGAGCGGAGGCAAGGGCAAATTGCCTCTTTAAGGCTGCTGCCATAATGAGAAGCAGAAAAAACGAACTATCCGCTTGGTTGGTTTACGAAGCAGGCAAAAACTGGGCTGAAGCAGATGCAGATACGGCGGAAGCGATTGACTTTTTGGAATTTTACGGCCGGGAAATGTGCCGGTTGGCCGGGCCGCAGCCTTTGACGAGAATAGCCGGCGAAAATAACGAGTTAATTTATATTCCTTTGGGAGTGGGTGTAATTATACCGCCGTGGAATTTCCCGCTGGCCATTATGGCCGGGATGACGGCGGCAGCCATTGTGGCAGGCAATACGGTTGTTCTTAAACCGGCCAGCAACACCCCCGTGGTTGCGGCCAAGTTTATGGAAATACTGCACCAGGCCGGTGTGCCGGAGGGTGTGGTTAATTATCTGCCCGGCAGCGGCGGCAGCATAGGAGATTTTCTTGTCAGCAGTCCTAAAACCCGCTTTATTAATTTTACCGGTTCTAAGGAAGTGGGACTGAGGATTAATGAGCTGGCAGCTAAAGTTGTGCCCGGCCAGAAGGCCATTAAGAGAGTGGTGGCGGAAATGGGAGGAAAAGATGCCATTATTGTTGACAGCAGTGCTGACCTGGAGCTTGCAGCCAACAACATTGTTGCCTCGGCCTTTGGGTTCCAGGGCCAGAAGTGTTCGGCCTGCTCCCGGGCAATAGTTGTAGAAGACGTTTATGACCGGGTGGTTGATTTGGTAATACAAAAAACTAAGGACCTTACCATTGGCCCGGCGAAGGATAATTGTAATTTAGGTCCGGTTATTGATAATAACTCATTGCAGAGAATTAAGTCGTATATTGAAACGGGTAAAAAAGAAGGTACTCTACTGCTGGGTGGAGAGACCATGGAGAATATGGGCGGTTATTTTGTACAGCCCACAATATTTGGTGATGTATCCCCCAACGCTGTAATTGCCCAGGAGGAAATTTTTGGCCCGGTGTTAGCTTTTATTAAAGCAGGGGATTTTGACCAGGCTTTGGAAATTGCCAATAACACGGAGTACGGTCTTACCGGTTCAGTGTTTGCCACAGACCGCGTCAAAATAGAAAAGGCCAGGGATTTTCATGTGGGGAACCTTTATTTTAACCGAAAGTGCACCGGTGCACTGGTAGGGGTACATCCCTTTGGCGGGTTTAATATGTCCGGCACCGATTCTAAAGCGGGGGGCAGGGATTATTTGCTGCTGTTTACCCAGGCCAAGCTTATTTCTGAAAAATTTTAACGGGTAAAAAAGTTCGGCTGCATAGTGCAGTCGGACTTTTTTTATGTGTGCCCGGCATGGGCAATGTCTATAGGGTGAAAGTCCCGAACGTTGAAGGTAGCAGTAAACGTTAGCTTAAGGCAAGGGTGTCC
>NZ_JAFBCW010000045.1 GCF_016907915.1 Desulforadius tongensis | reverse complement strand
AGGTTTATCAGGAGCCGTATACGAGGCCCGTACGTACGGTTCTGTGAGAGGGATAACGCCGTAGCAAATTACTGCGGCGTTACCCTACTCGATTTACCTATGCATGTTCGGCAGATACCCTGGCCAGGTATAACTGCCGGGGATTTATGTCCTGGCCAGGGCAACTGCCTCGGTATGGGGGCGGAATTACCTGCAGCATCAACCTTTACAAGATAGGTTAAGCCAGTGCCAAAAAACAGCACCGGCTTTTTTCTTACCTGCAGTGCTTCAAATTAAGCCAGAGTGCCTGCGGCACACTGGCCAGTTCAGCCCCTGCCCCCAACCCCCGCCCCACTCTTGGGGCCGGGGGTTTTAACACTTTGGAAGAAAGCAGCCTCTCATCCCGCTCTTTTCATTATACCTCGCCTCTGCCGCAGGCGGCAGCTCCACCCGTCAAGGGTACGCTGCACAAAAAATTTTACATGTATGCATTTTAAGCAGGATAAAATTTTTTGATCCGCCCGCTGGCGCGGCCCTTGACTGGTGGGCCGGCTCGGTGTTTGTAAAGAAAACGGGAAGTAGGTAAAATGTTGAGAAAGATATTAGGCAAGATTGCAGATGGCAGGTTTGGCCGGGCGTTGGCAGGGTTACAGGCTGGCTGGCAAAAGTTGCTCTCTAAAACTTCTAGAAAATAGTCTTTGTTGATTGTCGTTACCATCAACTATCGATCGTAATTTATTGCTCCAAATATCTATCCTAGCTCTAACCCTCCGCTTATCCCCAATTTCTTATTCTTAGGCCATTATCAAAATGTCTTGTATTAACTAGGCGCATCTGCGCCCTTAACGCTTCGCGCTCCTGTGCCCAGCTGCACAGGCTTAACCAGCATATTAAAATCCCCATGCTGGCAGTTCCTGCAGGTCTTTCATACCTTCTTCGGTTAATCCATCCTTCTTTATCTCTATTCCCACTTTGTCTGCATAGGTAATTAAGGCAAACAGCTGGGCAGCCTTTTCCATTCTTTCTTTATTCCCGTGTTCCTCAAAAGCCAGCTTTGCTGCGGCCAGGTCGTTCCAAAGGGTGTCCATTTCTTCTTTGGTGAGGTACAGCAGCCCCACCACCCCCTCTAGGTAAAGTTCCAGCTTTTTAATATTTGAGATTCGGGCAGGTCTTCCGGTTCTCCTTCAATTATTTCCACCACTGACGATTCTTCTTTTTCTTCCCCACTTAATATTTCTTTATCTTCTGCTCTATCATCAAAACTCAACTGCAGGGGCTTTATCTCCACCATTACCTGTTCGTTGGGTTTAAACTGCTTTAGTTCCAGCAGGTTTTCATTGGTGAGCTGAATATCTTCAAGAATTACCCGGATGCTCTGCAGCCAGTTTTTTCCCCTGGCGGTCGTCATGCCATGCTGTGCCGTTAAACCCCGGCACTATGACAGGAAAGAAAAACGCCCCGATATATCATATTTTGGAGCTGGATGTGATATAATATTTTTGGGTAGGGGAGGTTTCCCTCCCCCGTTGGGTTAGCGCTTTTTTAGAAAGCGCTTTTTCTTTTATTGGTGTTCTTTTATATCTAGCCAGGTTTTATTGCTCCGAGCACCGCGGCCACTGTGACCACCAGGTCTTTTAATCACCTCACCTGCTTTGCCAATTACGTTGCAAAAAGAAAAGAGCCCAGAGGCTCTATATATTACGTTTCCTAATTAATTATGTGTTCTGTAATAGCGTTATACATTAATTGCCGGTGATAACCTTCAATGCGGTATATGACAGGTTATTAGTGTTAATTTGTGGCCGGTTTAACAAATTTCCACTTTATATTCCCTCAGCCAGGTGTCAATTTGGCACAGGTAGGCAAACAGCTGGGGCCCGGTCATCAGTTGGCCGAACCACGGCCGGTTAAAAGTGTCTCCTTCTACCCGGGTGAGGGAACGGAGGGCATTGGTGTTAACCAGCGGCAGCAGCGGGGATGCTGGATCTTCCAGAATACGTATTAACCAATTGCGCACCGCAGCCAGGTAATGGGGGTTGTGTGTTTTAGGGTAGGGGCTTTTGCGACGATTTAGTATGCCCTCGGGCAGTATACCGGCCAGTGCTCTGCGCAGGATACCCTTTTCCTGCCCATTCCAGTTTTTCATCTGCCAGGGTATGTTCCACACGTATTCTACCAACCGGTGGTCGCAGAATGGCACCCGTACTTCCAGGCCGGTGGCCATGCTCATGCGGTCCTTGCGGTCCAACAGTGTGGTCATAAACCACAGTATGTTGAGGTAAAACATTTCCCGCCTGCGGCTTTCCTGTTCATTTTCCCCCGGCAGTTTCGGCACTTCGGCCAGGGTGTCCTGGTATCTTTGATTTATATATTCATCCGGGTTGACATACTGCAAGAGTTCCGGTGACAGCAAACTGGTCCGGAATTGTAGGGCCCTCAGCCAGGGAAAGGTGCTGCTGTTTAAGGCTTCTTGGCTGTGAAACCAGGGGTACCCACCAAAAATTTCATCGGCACACTCGCCGGATAGGGCTACAGTGGCATTTTTCTTAATTTCCCGGCAAAACAGGTACAAAGATGAATCCACATCGGCCATGCCCGGCAAATCCCTGGCCAGTACAGCATTGGTTAGTGCATCTACAATCTCGGGGGTATCTACTGTTATATAGTGGTGCCTGGTTCCGCAGTACCGGGACATGTGTTTTACCCACGGGGCGTCTAAAGTGGGCTGAAACTCGTTTGGCTTAAAATTAAAGTTGTTATTTACATAGTCAATGGAATAAGTATGCAGTTGACCGCTAAAGCTTTGAGCGGCAAAGGCTGTCAGGGCACTGGAGTCCAGGCCCCCGGACAGCAGAGTGCAGATGGGAACATCGGATATCAGCTGGCGCTGTACGGAATCCTTTAAAAGGTCATGTACTTTGGCTGCTGTGGTATCAAGGTCGTCCCGGTGAGGTTTGCTTTTAACATTCCAATAGCGGCGCATGTGTATTCCGCTGCGGTCATAGATTAAGCAGTGGCCGGGACGAACTTCTCTTATATTGCGAAACACACCATGTCCCGGGGTGCGGGAGGGGCCTAAGTAGAAAATCTCTGCCAGGCCCTCGGCATCTATTTGGGGCTTTACCTCCGGGTGAGCTAACAGGGCTTTTAATTCTGAACCGAACAGCAGGGTACGCCCCCTGTGGGTATAAAATAACGGTTTAACTCCCAACCTGTCCCTGGCCAGGAACAGTCTTTGTTCTTTATGGTCCCAAACGGCAAAAGCAAAAATGCCGTTCAGGCGGTCAATGCATGAGGGCCCCCACTGGATAAATGATACCAGCAGCACTTCGGTATCAGAGTGGCTTTGGAATTTATGCCCGTATAACTCCAGCTCCCTGCGCAGCTCTGCCGTGTTGTACAATTCCCCGTTGTAAGTAATGACGTATGTACTGTCTCCCAATTGGCGAACCATTGGTTGACTGCCTCCTACCGGATCAATGACGGTTAACCGGCGGTGTCCCAAGGCGGCGCAGGGAGACAGCCATGTTCCCTCTGCATCGGGGCCGCGGTGGGACAGGGTTGTGGTCATTTTTTCCAGTACATGTTTTTGTGTAGTTAAATCCCTTTCCCAGTCAATCCATCCTGCTATTCCGCACATAATAAATCCTCCCGTAAAATAATTTAAGGCCCCATTGGCGGCATAAATTCCGAACCAAATGGCGCCTTTGCCCTGGTTGACATATATTTGTTATTAATATATGAGCATTGGGTTAAAAAGTGCAGTAAAAATAAAAATTATTAGTAAATAATTATTCCCGCAGCAATAATTGAATTTCACTTTATTCTGCGTGCCATAATAGTAAGCAGGGGTGATTTAACTGAACTGGCATGGTTTTTGGTTTGGGGCGGACAGTTTACCTTTACCTTTAATTGCGCTCCGGGCGGTGGTGCTGTACATGACCATAGTGGTGGCCACCAGAGTGCTGCGTTTTCGCCATGTGGGAATTATGGCCAGGCATAACTATCTTGTGGCCGCCGGTATTGTGGGTGTTGCCGGGGCAGGGATATTAAACCCCGCCAACTCACTGGCATTGGGGCTGGTGGCGATAGTTTTTTTAACAGTAATTGGCATAAGCCTGTCTTTTTTGGATTTAAAACTGCCCCAGCGCATAGGTAATAAACCGATTCCGCTTATCAGTTACGGCAAGATGGAGAAAAAGCAGCTGCGCAAAGTTAACATGACCATTGAAAACCTGCTGGGCCAGCTGCGGCTGAACGGTGTTTTTAAATTGGACAATGTGGAAAATGCCTATTTTGAAGCCACCGGCAAAGTAAGTGTGGTAAAAAAGGCGGAAGCCCGGCCGGTGTTTCGCCAGCAGTTGAACCTGGGGACCAAAATGGCCTGCCCCCCCATACAGTTGGTTTATGATGGGAAAGTAATTGAAAAAAACTTAAAAAGGTTGGCGCTGGATCACCGGTGGCTGGAAAAAGAGCTGCAAAAACAAGGCTTTGCCTCGCCCAGGGCGGTTTTTTTTGCTGCCCTGCTGGAAAACGGTTCACTATATGTATGTAGTCACTAATGGTGGTGATAGCAATTACAGACCTGTGGCAGTTTGTTCTCCGGGCAGTGGGTGTGGGGGGGATTTTTCTAACTGTCAATATAATGCTGCCCCGGCGTACCAGCGGCCTTTTTGCCGGTTATGACCTGATGTTTCTATGGCTTTTTGGGGGCTTGGCCGCCGCCCCGCTGGTAAACGGCAGTGTGGAATTAGAACAATCCATTACTGCCATGCTGGCGGTGCTGGCCTGTCACTTGAGTTTATCCCGCCTGGCCCTGTACAGCACTACCGCTGCAAAATTAATTACCGGTCAGCCGGTGCTGCTGGTGGAAAATGGTAAAGTGATAAGAAAAAATATGCGGCGCGCCCTGGTGCCGGCCTGGATGCTTTTGGCAGAGTTGAGATGTGCCGGTTTATCAGACCTGTCCCAGGTGGATTATGCCATATTAGAAACCTGCGGCCGGATAAGTGTCATTCCTAAATCAGAACTCTGGCCGGTGACAGCGGGGGATTTGGGAATCAAGACGTCGCCGGTGGTGCAGCCGTCATTACTGATTGAAGATGGAAAAATATTAACAGATAACCTTAAACGTCTTAATTATGATGTGCAGTGGCTGCGCCGGGAGTTAAGCAAACAGGGGGTGGCCCGGCTGGAAGATGTATATGTTGCCAGCATTGACGGGCACGGGCAGCTGTGTTTTAGTTACAAAGATTAAGCGGTGATGAACTTTGATTAACGATCAAACAGAAATTACAGCAGCTTTATTTTTAATGTTAATACAAGAAAGGGCAGCGGCGGCGGTGTTTTCCGAAGCTGCCGACACAACAAATGAGCCCAAACTTAAAAAGCTGTTCAGTGAACTGGAGCAGTGTTCTCGAAAACACCACGCCAGAATGTTTGACGCATTAAAAAAAGACAGTGATAAAGGTGATGTACAATGGCTGCGCAATCTGTTATGGCTGGAGATGGAAAACCACAGCCTGTATAACCGGCTGATGGCCGGTATTGTTGATCCATCCACCCGGCAGTTGTTTCAGCAGCTGAGAGATGCCAAAATGCGCAGTATTACCCTGCTGCAGGAGGAATTAAGACCCCGGGGAGAGAAGTAATACAATATTATCATTAATAAATATGGGGAGTACCTGTCATGTATGATATAAGGGTAGTGATTATAGCCCCTGGTGAAACCTGCCGCAGGAGACTTAGAGAACAGTTAAATACTGCCGGGTACATAGTTGTGGCGGATGTGCCGGATGCCAAAAAGGGACTGCGGGTTATCTTTCAAACCCAACCGGATGTTATCATGATATCAGCAGCGTTGGGGAGGCAGGTTATTAAGATAATTGACGAACACCGGATTGCACCGGTGTTAATTATTTCTGAGAATGATTCGCAGCTGGTGCGGGAATTTAAACAGGATTGTTTTTTTGGCCTGGTTTTTCCCGGCATGAGTGAATTTATGTTGGATGCGGTCATCCAGGTGGCGGTTAATAATTTTCATAAACTGCGTGAATTGGAGGAAGAAGTACGTAAATTAAAACGGGCCGTAGAAGAGAGAAAGATAATTGAAAAGGCCAAGGGATTGATTATGCAGCAAAAGGGGTACAGTGAGGAAAAGGCTTTCCGCTATTTGCGCAAATTAAGTATGGATCGCTGTGTTCCCATGGTGAAGGTGGCCAATGCGGTAATAAGTTCTTTGCGCAGGCATTAATTATGTATACAATATAATTTTGTCCCCATTATTGCTATTCTTTATTTTCATACATTATAATTATTAATGTGTGATAAAAAGAACGAGCTTTGGGGCAACGGCGTCCCATCTGGGCCTGTATTAACGCAGGCTTAGTGGGGCGTTTTTTGTTTTAGTATTTCCGGCACCTGTTTGCAGGGAGCGAATACTTTTAAATAGTGCTGGGCTTTAGCCGGACTATATTTTTAGAAATTATGTAAAGTTGGTGAATAATGTGCGCACATTTACTGCCCAAGATGTGTTGGAAAAGGCCCAGGAATATAATGTAAAATTCATCCGCCTGCAGTTTACAGATATATACGGTGTTTTTAAAAATATTGCCATTACGGTGGAAGAACTGGAGCGGGCGTTGGAAGGGTGTATTCCCTTTGATAGTTCTGTAATTGAGGGGCTGAGGGGAAATAAAGAATCAGATATTTATTTGATTCCCGATCCCACCACCTTTCAAATTTTTCCCTGGCGCCCCCGGGAGGGTGCGGTGGCCCGGTTAATATGTGATGTGCATTCACCTGATAACCGGCCCTTTGCCGGCTGTTCCCGCTGGGTGCTGAAAAAAGCTTTAAAAGAAGCCGGAGAACTTGGTTACCGGCTGCAGGTGGGGGCAGAAATTGAATTCTTCCTTTTTAACTTGGATGAACGGGGTAAGCCTACCACTGTTACCCACGACCGGGCCGGGTACTGTGATTTAACTCCTGTTGATTTAGGAGAAAATGCCCGCCGGGATATGGTGCTGACCCTGGAAGAAATGGGATTTGATATTGCTTCATCGCACCATGAAATTGCCCCCGGGCAGCATGAAATTTCTATCAAAGCAGATGATGCTCTGACCATGGCGGATAAAATTGCCACCTTTAAATTTGTAGTCCGTACCATTGCCCAGCGTCATGGGCTGCACGCTTCTTTTATGCCCAAGCCCCTGCCCCAGCACGCCGGCTCCGGTATGAACCTGCATCTTTCACTGTGGAAAGATGATAAAAATGCCTTTTACCAGCAGGATGGGCGGTTGAGTTTAAGCCCATTGGCCTTTGCCTTTATCGCCGGCGTTATACATCATGCCCGGGCCATAAGTGCCATAACCAACCCGCTGGTAAATTCATACAAGCGGCTGGTTCCCAGCGACGTGGCGCCGTTCTTAGCTGCCTGGTCCGAAGAAAACCGCAGCACCAGCATCAGAGTGCCCGCCCACCGGGAAGAGAATACTGTTTTAGCGCTGCGCAGCCCCGACCCCACCTGCAACCCCTACCTGGCCATAGCGGTGGTCCTTAAATGCGGTTTGGATGGGGTGGACAAAGGCATGGTACCGCCGGATAAACTGGCCGAAAGAGGCAACGGCCAGCCCAAGGTGATGCCGGCCCGCCTGCCCAGCAACTTGGGCCAGGCCCTGGATGCTTTAGAAAAAGATGACCTGGTGGCCGGTGTGCTGGGCCGGCGAATATACAACAATTATTTAGAAGCCAAACGCCAGGAATGGGACAAGTTTCAATCAGAAATACACCCCTGGGAACTGGAACAGTATTTAACTTATTACTAATGCCAATACCTTTGGATGAAACCAAAGGGAAAATAGAGAAATAGAAATTAAGGAGAGGATGGTTTACAAATGTCTTTTAGCAAAGGAATTAACGCAACTGCTGCCACCATGACCAAAGCTCGTACCGGTAACAGTGTATGTCCCTTTTCCGGTATGTGCGTTACCTGCCTGGACGGATGCCCGGGCCTGTGTGAAATAGGTAAATCATCAGTTCGCGGTAAAGAAGTTTTGTACCCGGCGCCCTTTGGTAAAACAACTTCTGCTTCTGAAAAAGATTACCCGGTAGATTATTCCCACTTTAACATTATGGGCACCGCTGTTGGCGCCCACGGTATTGAGGCTGACCCGGATAAAGCTATCTTTCCGGCGGTGGATTTAACAACCGAAGTGGGTAATGAAAACAAAGTTAAGCTGGACCTGCCAATAGTGGTATGTGCCATGGGTTCTACCAACGTGGCTGCTGAAAACTGGGAGCACCTGGCTGCAGGTTGTGCCCTTACCGGTACCGGTATTGTAATCGGTGAAAATGTTTGTGCCATGGATCCCAACGTAGAAATTAAAAACGGGCGGGTGGTACACTCCCCCAACCTGGAAAACCGCGTTAAATACTTCCAGCGCTGGTATAACGGGAAATCCGGCTTTACCGCTGTACAGGCCAACGTGGAAGATACCAAACTGGGTGTGCAGGAATACGCCATTGAAAAACTGGGTGTTGAATTTGTGGAACTGAAATGGGGGCAGGGTGCCAAGGATATCGGCGGTGAAGTTAAGCTGAACACCCTGGAACGGGCCCTGGAGTTGAAGAGTCGGGGCTATATAGTACTGCCCGACCCGGAAGATCCGAAGGTGCAGGAAGCCTTCAAAGCTGGGGCATTTAAAGAATTCGAGCGTCACTCCCGCATCGGCATGGTAAATGAAGAGGCGTTCCACAAACGGGTAGAAGAACTGCGTGCTGCCGGTGCTAAATATATTTCACTGAAGACCGGTGCTTACCGTCCCGCTGACTTGGCCCGGGCCGTTAAATACGCCTCCGATGCTAAACTGGATATGCTGACGGTAGACGGTGCCGGCGGCGGTACCGGAATGAGCCCGTGGCGGATGATGAACGAGTGGGGTGTACCTACCGTTTATATTCAGGCTCTGCTGACTAAATACCTGGATAAGCTGGCTGCCCAGGGCAGATATGTACCCCCGGTGGTTATTGCCGGCGGCTTTACCTTAGAAGACCACATGTACAAAGGTTTGGCCATGAGCGCCCCTTACGTTAAAGCCATTGGTATGGCCCGTTCACCGCTGACCGCGGCCATGGTTGGCAAAACTGTCGGTACAGCCATTAAGAACGGTAAAATTCCCGCCGAGTACAAGAAGTATGGTGAAACTTTGGAGCAGGTATTTATTGCTGCTTCAGCACTTAAAGATAAACTTGGTGACGAATTTGATAACCTGCCTGTGGGTGCTATTGGTGTGTACACTTATTATGAACGCTTGGCCCAAGGACTGCGCCAATTTATGTGCGGATCCCGCAAGTTCGGTTTGAACTACATTACCCGGGATGATATTGCTGCCCTAACCAAAGAAGCCTCCGAAATCAGCGGCATCAGGTATATCATGGATGTGGATGCAGAAGAAGCCGAAGAAATTTTAAAATAAGTATTGACTAATTAGTAGGTTAAGAATATACTAAAAACAAATGTATATGGAAATGATACAAGGGTGTATCATTACTGGCAATGAGGCCCTCGTGGGAATTTTTCCCGCGAGGGCTTTTATGTGTGCCCGGCATGGGCAATGTCTATAGGGTGAAAGTCCCGA
Source organism: Desulforadius tongensis (assembly GCF_016907915.1). Classification (GTDB taxonomy): domain Bacteria; phylum Bacillota; class Desulfotomaculia; order Desulfotomaculales; family Desulfohalotomaculaceae; genus Desulforadius; species Desulforadius tongensis. The sequence continues at coordinate 46 of NZ_JAFBCW010000045.1, read as the reverse complement.
ACGTTGAAGGTAGCAGTAAACGTTAGCTTAAGGCAAGGGTGTCCGC
>NZ_JAFBCW010000044.1 GCF_016907915.1 Desulforadius tongensis | reverse complement strand
AAATAAATATTTCTGGTGGCGATACCGCAGAGGACACACCCGTTCCCATACCGAACACGGAAGTTAAGCTCTGCAGGGCCGATGGTACTTGGGGGCTGACCCCTGGGAGAGTAGGTCGCTGCCAGAATTAATTTTTATAAAGCCCAGGGCAGGTAAAAGCCGTGGGTTTATTTATTAATTATTTTAAGATAAATATTGATTTTTACTGCAGCCTATACTATAATTTGTATTGTGGTACAGTGGTATGACCATCATGCCGGTTGAGAAATGTTTCCCCTCGCAAGCATTACTCTACGAAATACTGTTAAAACAAATTAAAGGTTTTCCATGCTAGCCTCAAACTTGTTAGTTTGAGGTTTTTTGTTTCTATAAAAATAGCTGTGGGTTCTAATCCTATTCGAGGAGCCGATACAAAACCGTTAGGTATTAATACCTAACGGTTTTGTAAGTACTCAAATTTTTAAGCCTTCTACTTAATTACAACCATATTAGCAGTGGCAAACTATAGATCATATAATGGGTAAAGCTGTATTACAATAATTCATCAATTACCCAGAATAAATCTATGGTCCTGATTATGCCCACCGGGACATCATTTTCCAATACCGGAATGAAGTTTTCATCCTGAGAAAACATTTTTTTTACAGCATCCTGGATTGTCTGGTGGGCATTAACGGTAACCAGAAAAATAGGGCGCATAATTTCTTTTACCTTGACCCCTTCAGCCTGGTGTATACGGTTTATAAAGAACCAACTCCAGGAAGCGGATTTTAACCAAGGGTCGTTATAATGGTCTTTTAATTCAACTGCTTTCAATAAATCATGCAAAGTCAAAATTCCTGTGAAATCACCTTCATTGTTTAATACCAACAGGGTTTGATGTCCATAAGAGCTGCCGGAATCATTGTGAAAGATGGAAGTTCTTAATGTACGAATGGCCGTGTGAATAGAATCTTCTTCACACACAGTTAAATAATCATCTATGGGGATCATGACATCCCGTACAAGCAGTTTTCTGGGCATAGTACCTCCCCTTTAAAACCTGTTTATTTTGTGGGTTTTATATCATATTTCTGCATCCGGTACAATAAGGTGGGGCGTGTGATGCCTAAATATTTTGCTGCCTTGGTCTGGTTATAATTATGTTTTTCCAGAGCTTTTATAATTAACTGTTTTTCCAATTCAATTAAAGAAATACCGTTGTCAGGAAGTTTCAGTATTGGGTCTTGAATTTCCTTTGTGCTGTCAATTAATTCTTTAGGCAAATGGATGGGTTTGATTTCTGACTCCTGGCAAACGATGGAGGCTCTTTCAATTACATTTTGCAGCTCACGTATATTTCCCGGCCAATCATACTGGGAAAGTATTTTCATTGCTTCGGCGGATATTTTTTTAGCTTTGGAAGGGTTAAACTTTGCCAGGAAGTGATTAACCAGCAAGCTGATGTCTTCTTTACGTTCTCTTAAAGGGGGAAGATTAATTCTCATCACATTCAAGCGGTAGAATAAATCTTCTCTGAAACTACCCTTTGCTATTGCTGCAGACAAGTCGGAATTTGTAGCCGCGATAACTCGGACATCTACGTTGATTGTTTCCGTTCCACCCACTCTTTCAAAGGATTTTTCCTGTAATACTCTCAGTAACTTTACCTGCATATTGATAGGCATTTCGCCTATTTCGTCCAAAAATATAGTGCCTTTGTCGGCTATTTCAAAACGTCCTTTTTTCCTTGACAATGCACCTGTAAAAGCACCTTTTTCATGGCCGAAAAGTTCGCTTTCTAAAAGCTGTTCCGGCAGGGCGGCACAGTTTACCACCACAAAGGGTTTATCGGCCCGGTTGCTGGCTTGGTGAATGGCGACTGCTGTTACTTCTTTTCCTGTCCCGCTTTCCCCAGTAATAAGAACAGTGGTATTTGTTTTTGCAACCTGGCGGATTAAAGTATTTATTTCTTTCATGGCGTCACTCTGCCCGATCATCCTGCCGTATTTCATACTCAGTTCCTTGCGGAAATAATCTATTTGATCCTGCAGATGGTTGACACGCAGTGCTTTTTTAATAATTACTTTTAATTCTTCCAGCTTAAAGGGCTTTGTTATATAATCTTCTGCTCCGATTTTCATCGCTTCAATGGCTGTTTCTATTGTACCGTGAGCGGTAATCATAATTACCGGGATATTGGAATTATACTCTTTTATTTTTTGCAGTACTTCTATCCCATCAATGTCCGGCATTTTAAGGTCCAGTATCACCATTGAAGGATCTTTATCCATGACGAGCTTAATTCCTTTTAAACCTTTGGTGGTGGTAATAACCTGGTAACCCTCTTTGCTTAAAGCACGTTCTAAAGCCCAACACATTCTTTCTTCATCATCAATTACCAGAATTCGTGGTATCATTGATTCTGCCTCCTTCAAAAACCTTTTGCATAAGTGGGAGTTTGATATTAAAAGCGGTACCTCTTCCTGGCGTGCTTTTTACTTCAATGCTTCCATTATGGAGTTGGATGGTTTGATAACATATGGATAAACCTAAACCCGTTCCGTTTGATTTTGTGGTATAAAAGGGATCAAATATCCGGGAAATTTCTTCCGGGGGAATGCCTGTGCCGGTGTCAATAAATTTTATTATTATGCTGTCATTTGACAACCCGGTGGAAATTTTAAGTTGACCGCCGCCGGGCATTGCTTCAGCGGCGTTGATAATTAAGTTTACAAACACTTGTTTAAGTTTTTCTGTATCTGCTGGTATTTTTGGTAGATTTTCCTGCAGATCTAATTCAACTTTAATTTTTTGTTTTCTCAGCATGGCGGAAGAAAAGGAGAGTACCCCTTTTAGGGAATCATTTATAGAGCATTCTTTCATTGTAAAATTATCCGGCCGGCCAAAATCCAGCAGTTCTTGTATAACCATATTCTGCCTATTGATTTGTTCATCGATGGCACTGGTGTATTCGTCAATTCCGCTCAGTTGAGAATACTCATCTTTCATTAATTCCACCAGGGTTTTAATAATGCCGATGGGATTTCTTAACTCATGAGCTACTCCGGTTGCCAGGCGTCCCAAAGAAATAAGGTGTTCTGATCGTCTTAGTTGGTCTTCTAATTTTTCTTTTTCCACTAGGCTTAAAGCCATTTTATTCACCGCTTTGGCAACCTGCCCCAATTCTCCCGGCATTTCCGGCAGTTTGTGAGTGATATCCTTTTCCATTTTCTGAAGTTCTGATTTTAGGCGGTTTACACTGCTGATAATATTTCGCACTATCAGCAGTGTGCCGATAGTTCCCAATGCAAGTATGGCAAGGATGAAATAGCGGACTAATTTTCTGAAATAACTGCTCTGAGCAAAGATAGGATTTAGCCTTTCTCCTGCCCACATTACTGCTACAACCTTGTTATCAAGAATAATTGGTGAGATGTATTCAACCACCTGATCATCCCATGTGTCAGTTATCCTAAAAAGAGATTCTTTGCTCATTTCAGCAGCTACTAACCCCGACTTGGTTGATTTAAAAATCTGTTTTTCACGCAGTGCTTCTTCTTCTTTGGAAAGATTGCGGTAATTATGTAAAAATCCCAAAACAGAAATTTTATCAGAATTAGGAACATAAAGGCCGAAGCGTATTCCGGAGTTGGCTGGTACATGGGGGGTGACAACAGCGCTGAAAGTATTGTGAAGGACAACGGGTGTAATATTGCTGCTGTCAAAACCTGATTTTATAAGTCTGTTTGTAAACTCTTCGCTTGTACTTTCCACCAGTGCTTTAAGCCGCTGTTCTTTGTCTAAAAAAATTCCATGTTCTGTTTTAGAAGCAAAAAAATAGTCATAAATTAATGCTACCAGTGGTACGAGCATTATGGCTGTGATTATAATCACTATTTGATTGGTTAAACTTTTACGGCGGAAAAATAATAAATAATTTTTATTTCCCAAAATTATCCCCCTTTTTGGGAAACTGTTATTTAGTGTATTATATCATTCATGCAGTTGTAGGAAAAGATACAATTTGGATTTATGCCTTTAAAATAGGGTGTTTTTTAAATTTGTTTGTTAATTAATTGTTAATTTAACAAAAAATGTGTAGCTAATGCTACACTTTTTTGTTTGCGTTCATGTTAAAACATGCTGGATTGGCTGCAAATCCGCCATTTGAGAATTGGCATAAAATTTGCAATATACAATTAGGTGAGAAGTATCTATGAGAAGTAAATCACAAGCAAAGGGGGGCAGAGAAGGGCAGAGAAATTTTAAGCACCTTGTTAGAAAAGTTAATAAGCACTTTGTATTAAGGAGGAGTTAGTATGAGTAAAAAATCAAAACCAAGTTTTGTCAGAACTCTTGTATTCTTGCTTTCAGCAGCAGCAGCCTATGTTTTGATTTTTTTAAACATTGAAAAGCTGAATGCTTTTTACTTAAGTAAGCACATTATTCCTGCTATTAGCCTTTTAGGAACAATAGTTGTTGTATCATACCTGTACGGAAATGCAGTATCCTGCATACTAGGTCATTTAGGCATAGACAGCGACCATTAGAAAGGGGGAATTTCAAATGGCAGGTGCTCCTGTAGATTTAGCTGGTCAAATGATGCAGTTTATAACTATTACTCCTAAAACAGCTTTGGCTGTTGCTGGTATAGGATTTTTGGGTGGTACTTTAAGTGGTTTTCTGGGAAGCGGGGGGGCCTTTGTAATGACTCCTGCCATGATGGCCCTTGGAGTACCGGGAATTTCAGCCGTCAGTTCTAACCTGGCGCATAAGTTTGGTAAAGCGATGGTAGGTGCCAGAAAGCACTCGAAAATGGGTAATGTGGATGCCAAGCTGGGCATTTGCATGATTATATTCTTATTACTGGGAGTAAGATTGGCTGTATTTTTACAAAAATATATCTTTGCTTCCATGGGTAAAACCGGTTCCAACCTTTATATAAGTATTGTTTTTGTTATTTTACTTACCGGCCTTTCGTTGTTTATATTACGGGATTTAGCCAGAAGTAGGTCGGGTGGAAATAATAAAGGTTCAACAGGTACGCTGAAACTTGCTAAGAAAATGTCGCAGATTAAAATTCCACCGATGGTTCATTTTAAAGTAGCTAATATCAAAATATCGCTTTGGTTTCCTGCTTTAGTTGCACTGGCCACAGGTTGGTTAGCGGGTACTGTAGGGGTAGGTGGTTTTATTGGGGTACCGGCAATGATTTACCTTTTAGGGATACCCACCACGGTTGCAGCCGGTACCGAGCTGTTCTTAGCAATATTTTCCGGTGCATTTGGTTCATTCCAATATGCATTAAGTGGTTTTGTAGATATCCGCCTGGTACTGCTGCTCTATCTGGGTTCTCTGCTCGGACTGCACATCGGTGCCAATGCCACCAGAATGGTTCATGAAACAAAGATAAAGCTGGTTATGGCAATTGTCATTGGAATGTCGGCAGTAAGCAGGGCCTTTGCTGTACCTAAATATCTCAATGACTTGAATTATGTAAGCCTTTCCCAAACTGCAGCCAAAGTGTGTGATATTGCTGCTGACATTACCCTTTTTGGCGGAGCCTCAGTGGGGGCAATATTGATTCTTTGGTATGTAGCCCGTTACAGATTTGGTTTGGGCAAGCAGGCCCAGGAGTTAGAGTCAGTTGGTTTTGCCGAAAGTTCCGGTCATTAATATTTACAATCCGGTGTTAGAGGTTAATCCCTAACACCGGATATTGTAATTTGTAATTACGGTTTATAAAACTAGTTAGAAAGTTTTCGAAAGGAGTGAGGACAATGGGAGAGAGGCTGGTCAGGGATTTAATGGTACCTATTGATGAATATCCCACAATAAATGTCAATGCCACTATGTGTGAGGCTATTAAAATTTTAAAAAGAAACTTTAAAAAAGAGGCTAATAATGTTATATCCGGGCATAAAACTTTGATAGTGCATGACGGTGAAAACAAAACGGTGGGAATTGTTACTTTAAGATCATTATTAAAGGCAGTGGCCATTGAAGAAAACAAAAAGAATAAAATAGCAAATCTTGCATCGGCATTGAGTTTTTCTAAAAATAAAAAAGACATATTAAGCATCCGTGTCAAAGATATTATGCGCAGCCGGGACATTGCTCATGTTTATGAGAACCAACCGCTAACCAGGGCTATTCAGCTAATGGTTAGTAAAAAAGTTAACTCGGTACTGGTTATAGAAAATCCTGAAGTTTCAGAATTAACTTACGGAGAATATCCATTGGAAAATAACAGGGCTGTGGGGATTATTAGATCGATGGACGTCTTTGAAGTGATTGGTGATTTCTTAAACATTGATTATAAAATTGTTACTTTTCCCCATTTTTCCGGGTATACAATTGCCAATAAGACTTAATTTAACTAAATGATATAACAGCAATTTGAACGGTAAAAACTGCTGAACAATTGCCCTAAAACTTAATTTTGGGTGATAAGAAGTTAAACTTTCTGCGCATTAAAGCATTTATAACCTAAAAATAGGCATGCCCTCCATAATTTTGGTTAAATTACAAGCCCTAAGGTATAAAAAACCTCAGGGCTTTTAGTGTTTGTCCGGGAATTTGCGTGCGATGTTGATTTAAATTTATATACATAACGAATGAATTTAATAGTTAAAATATATTTTAGGTATGTAAAAACTGCAATGTAAGGAGAAAAAATATGCTGCAAAATGATATTTATGAATTTTATAGGAATTTGGATCGCGGTCTTTTTATAGACAATGAATATAAAAAATATGCCCATTATGATCAAGCACTGCCCATTGGCTTTGAACAAACAATTTCTCAACCCAGTTTAGTAATAGAAATGACTATGATGCTGGATTTAAATAAACGATGCAGAGTGCTGGAGATTGGCACCGGTTCAGGTTATCAGACTGCTTTTTTAGCCCAATTTGCAGGTGAGGTTTTTACAATTGAAAGAATAGCAGAACTATCAAAAAAAGCCCAAAAGAGACTTTCTAAATTGGGATATAAAAATATAAAATTTAAAGTGGGAGATGGATCTAAGGGATGGGAAGAACATTCACCCTATGACCGGATTATTGTAACGGCGGGAGCGGGTAATATACCTGGGGAACTTGTCAATCAATTAAAGTTGGGGGGAAAGATGGTTATACCTGCCGGAAAAGAAGAACTTCAGGAACTGCTGTTAGTTATAAAAGATGAAAATGGAAATATAAAAACAGAATCGCTGGGTCCGGTTCGATTTGTGGAATTGAAAGGGAAATATGGTTGGCATTGAGCATGGAATGGTTTAAAAGATAAATGAAAAAATTTTCTTGACCAGTGGTAGATTTACTAGTAAACTTAGTTATGGAAACTGAAGAAAATATAATAGTTTCCTGAGGAGGGGAGTTTTTGAAAGAACGTATCATACAAGAGACTAAGAAACAGGTATCCAAATTTGGTTTCAGAAGGTTTACCATTGACGATGTTGCTTTCAATTTGGGTATCAGCAAAAAGACAATATACAAGTATTTTGACAGTAAAAGGCAGCTTATCAGCGCGGTGATAGATAGTTGGTTAGAAAGGGAAAAGGAACGCACGCTGCAGATTATGGAAAGCGATGATAATTGGCTGGAAAAGCTGCAAAAGGTGATATTTTATGAAATAAAGAAGCAAATACCGCTTTGGATGATAGCTGAATTACAGCGTTTTTTCCCCGAGGAGTGGTCTAAAACCAATGCCATGGGACGGTTCAAGCATGAGCAGTTGAGGAAATTGTTAAGGCAGGGTATTGAAGAGGGAGATATTAGGTCGGATTTGCACCCGGCAGTTATTGAACTGGTGATATATAGATCAATCCATGGGCTGTTTGAAACCGATTTTTTAATTTTAAATAATTTAACGGTTAATCAGGTAAAAAAAGAAATAAAAAAGATTATTTTGCATGGAATACTAAAAAAAGATACCATGGCAGAGGAGCGGGGGGAAAAAAATGAAGAGCAAATATAAATTGTGGTTGATTCCGGTGGCTGCCATTTTGGTACTGGGTCTGTTTAAAGGGGCTATCTGGAGCAGTAGTAAACCGCAGCAGCAGCCGGGGCATGTTCATACCGTAATGACCGCCGAGGCAGTAATGGTGGATAAAGAAAATACCCTGGTGCTTACCGGCAGCATTGAAGCCAGGAATGAAGCCGTTATCAGTGCCAAATTGTCCGGTAAGGTAAGCAAAGTGATGGTGGAAAACGGTGATTTGGTACAAGCCGGTCAACCGCTGGTGCTGCTGGAAAATACCGAGTATAAAAATGGATTGACTAATGCCCGGGCGGTTTTAAAGAAGGCGGAAGCCAATTTACACAGCACCCGTCTTAATTATGAGCGCATTGAACAGCTGTACCGTGAAGGGGCGGTGGCCCAAAAGGATTTTGATGATATACAAACCGCGTTAAAAGTGGCTGAAGCAGATGTTGAAGCGGCTGCTGCCGGGGTGGCCAATGCCCAAGAATCTTTAAATAACACCACTGTTACATCACCTATTAATGGTGTAGTGGCCAACCGGGATGTCACCACCGGTGAGGTGATAAATGCCGGTAAGCCGTTAATGATGGTTGAGGATATATCATCTGTATATGCGGTGGTAAATATAGAGCAAAAATACCTGGCGGATATTAAACCCGGTTTGCCGGCTGAGGTAACGGTGGATGCTTACGGTGATCGTAAATTTAAAGGTCAAGTGGCGGTAATAAACCCTTCTGTCAACAAATCCGCCCGGGTATTTGAAACCAAAATTAAAGTGGAGAATAAAGACCATCTTCTGCGGCCCGGCATGTTTGCCCAAGTGGTATTGAAAATCGGGAAACCGGAAAAAGTGCTGGCGGTACCCCGGGAAGCGCTTACCGGTAAGCAGGGCCTGTATTTTGTTTTTGTGGCCGAGGGGGATAAAGTTAAACGCCAGCCGGTGGAAATTGGCCAGTTAATTGGTAAATTTGTGGAAATAAAGTCCGGCCTTGTTGAAGGGCAGCAGGTGGTAGTAACCAATGTCAATAAATTAAAAGACCGGGATAAGATAAATATTACCCCAAGACAGGAGGACTAGGTTATGTTTTTAACCAATATCAGTTTGAAAAGGCCGGTCTTTGCCACGGTAAGCATTTTGGCTTTGGTGCTTTTAGGACTTATCAGCTACTTGGATTTGAATATCAATGATTACCCGGAAGTGGAATTTCCCTACGTGGCGGTAACTGTGGTGCAGAGGGGAGCGTCGCCCGAACAGATGGAAACCAAGGTGGCCTTGAAGCTGGAAGAGGCCATTGGGCAGATTTCCGGGGTAAAACATATTTATACCACCGTACGGGAAGGGGTTACCACTGTGGTGGCGGAGTTTACACTGGAAACGCCGCCGGAGGTGGCTGCCCAGGATGTGCGGGATAAACTGGGTACTATTAGGGGAGAATTACCCCAGGATATTGAGGAACCTGTTATTTCCAGGTTTGACCCTTCAGCGGCGCCCATAGTATCCCTGGCCGTTACCGGTGCCAGTTCCCTTAGAGAACTGACCACCATAGTGGATGACGAGATAAAAAATAAGCTGGAAACTATAAACGGTGTGGGGGCCATAAATATTTACGGTGCAGAAGAAAGGGAAATAAAAATCTACCTGGATAAAGAAAAGCTGGCTGCTTACAATCTCACCCCTTATGAAGTGCTAAGCAGTTTGCGCAGTGAAAATATGGAGGTTCCCGGGGGAAAAATAAGCGGCAGTCACCAGGAGATTACTATTCGCACTGCCGGTGAAGCAAAAGAAGTAGAGGATTTTGCCAACCTGCCGGTGGCCCGGCGTAACGGCGTGCAGCTTTACGTCAAAGATATAGCTGCCGTGGTAGACGGAATAGAGGAGCGGGAGAGTATTTCCCGCTACCAGGGTAAGCCGGCCATTGGTATAGACGTGGTTAAGCAGTCCGGTACCAATACGGTGGAAGTGGCAGAAAAAATTAAAGCGGTGGTAAAAGAAATTCAAGGTCACCTTCCCCCCGGTGTCAGCCTGGAAATCGTTGCCGATAACTCGGTATACATCAGGGACTCGGTAAACGATGTGGCGCGCACCCTGATTGAAGGTGCTGTGCTGGCCGTGATTACCGTATTTGTGTTTTTGCGGGACTGGCGCAGTACCATGATCAGCGCGCTGGCCATTCCCACTGCCATTGTTACCACTTTTTTTGCCATGAAAGTGCTGGGTTTTACACTGAACTTCATGTCTCTGATGGCTTTGTCTTTATCGATCGGTTTGCTGATAGATGACTCTATTGTGGTTATTGAAAACATTGTACGGCATAAGCAGATGGGCAAAACCGCCTATGCAGCAGCCAAGGAAGGGGCGGCTGAAATAGGTTTGGCGGTAATGGCCACCACCTTTACCGTTGTAGCGGTGTTTTTACCCGTGGGCATGATGAGCGGTATAGTGGGGCAGTTTTTCAAGCAGTTCGGTATTACGGTGGTTTGCGCCATTCTTGTTTCACTGCTGGTTTCTTTTACACTGGTGCCGCTGCTTTCTTCCCGCTATCTGAAAGATGAGGATGATATTCCGAAAGGCCGTGTGGGTAAATTTTTGCTTTGGTTTAACCGTCGGTTTGACCAGCTCAGTGTTAAATATGCCCGTTTACTTAAATTGGTTTTGCAGAACCGTTTCAAAACCCTGGCCGCTGCTCTGCTGCTCTTTGCAGGCAGTTTGATGTTAATTCCCTTTTTGGGTTCCACTTTTGTGCCTTCGGGGGATATAGGTGAATTCAGTGTATCAGCTGATTTGGATGCCGGGCTGTCCCTGGATGCGGCGGCTGAAATAGCGGGTAAACTGGAGCAGATGATCAGCAGCTACCCGGAGGTGACAAAAACATACTCCACCATCAAGGCGGATAATGTGAATGTTTATGTCAAGTTAGTGGATAAACATGAGCGTAAGCGAAGCCAGGAAGAAATTGCTGCTGATATGAGAAGAAAATTAAATGATATTCCCGGTGCCCAGGTATCCGTAAACAAAAAAGCCGGGTTGGAAGAGGAAAAACCTGTGCAGTTCAGACTGCTGGGGGATGATATGGATAAGCTGATACCCCTGGCGGAAGAAGCTGTGCGGATTATGGAAAGCATACCCGGGGCGGTGGATGTGAGCAGCAGTTACAAGCCGGGTAAGCCGGAAGTGAGCCTGAACATTAAACAGGATGCGGCGGCAGATTTGGGAATTTCCACGGCCCAGGTGGCGGACACGCTGCGCACTCTGTTCAACGGTGTGGTGGTCAACCAGTATGAAGAAGGGGAAGACCGTTTTGATGTCAGGGTGATGCTGGGAGAGGAACAGCGCCGGAGTATAAATGATTTAAACGGTATATATTTATTAAGCTCTTACCGGGATGAAAGGGGCAACCCCGTAATGGTTCCCTTGAGCCAGGTTACCGAAACGGTGTTCAGCACCGCGCCCAGTGAAATCAAACGATTTGACCGCAGTAAGGAAATACAGCTGACAGCCAACCTGGAAGGGATATCACTGGGAGAGTTTAACAAGGAGTTTATGCAGCGGGTGGAGAAAGAGCTGAAGATTCCCGCCGGCTGCCGCATATATGCCGGTGGTGAATCGGAAAGAATGGCAGATACTTTCAGCACCATGGGGCTGGCGCTGTTTACCGGGGTGATGTTCATCTTCTTCATCCTGGCGGCGCAGTTTGAGAGCTACATTGATCCCTTCTCCATTATGCTGTCACTGCCCATGGCTGTTGTGGGAGCCATTTTCGGCCTGCTGGTTGTAGGCAGTGATTTAAGTATTATGTCCATGATCGGTATTATCATGCTCATGGGGTTGGTGACTAAAAATGCCATTCTGCTCATTGACTTTACTAAACAGGAACGGGCCAGAGGTACAGAGCGAAATGAGGCTTTACAGAAAGCGGCTCTCACCAGGCTGCGCCCCATTATCATGACCTCTTCGGCCATGATTTTGAGTATGGTTCCCCTGGCCCTGGCATTGGGCAAGGGGGCGGAAACCAGGGCCCCCATGGCCCACGCCATTATCGGCGGTTTAATTACCTCCACCTTACTAACCCTGGTGGTGGTGCCGGTGGTGTACACGCTGCTGGATGACTTAAAGAGCAAAGTAAACATTTTAAAATTACCGTTATTTAAAAAAGGTGCCTCTTCTACTTCTAAATAGAGTTAAAAAATTTTAAAACCGGTTTTCGGAATTTGAAAACGCCCGCAGCATTTTTAGCGCTGCGGGCTGTTTTTTGAACTTTTCTATTAAAATTTTTTTACATATATATTATAATTACGATTAATTTGTTTTATTAAGCAGGAATATGTTTCATAAGGGAGTGGGTATCATGTTATTCGGCAATTTTTCTTCCAACCGGTCTAAAAACACTGTTACAAATAATGCAGCGGAAGACCGGGCAGATTTTATTACCGCGCTGGCCAGTTTTTCTTTAGTTCACACCGAGTTAATTTCTTTTCAGGCTATGCTTAGGGTGCAGGAAATACACCGCAGGGCGGCTGAACTTACTTCCACCAGTGAAGAAATGGCTGCCATGACAGAAGATGTTTCTGCTTCCGTGCAGCAGATTAATGCCTCCATGCAGGAAATAGACGGTGAAGCAGGGGAAGCGATGGATAAAATTCGCAGTCTTGATGAAGTGGGCGGTAAGGTTAAAACTGTACTGGAAAGTTTGATGGGTAATGTGGCGGAATTAAGTGAGCAGATAAAAAATATCGATGCTATAAGTCAAAATGTATCTGACATAGCAGACCAAACCAATTTACTGGCGTTAAACGCTGCCATTGAGGCTGCCAGGGCCGGTGAAGCGGGCAGAGGATTTAATGTTGTGGCGGAAGAAGTGCGCAAATTGGCCGGGCAGACCAAGGAAGCCGTTAGCAACGTAAAGCAAATTTCTGAACAGATGAACATTAAGTCAACTACTACAAACGGTGATCTGGTAAATGTACAAAGTACCTTTAAGCAGTACCTGGATAATGCTGAAACTGTAAGGGATTTTATTAAATTAAATACAGAACACATCGATGAATGCACCCAAATGGTGGAGAATATCACCGGGGCGGCAGAGCAGCAGACTGCGGTATCAGAAAAATTATCCAGTGTATCCCAGGCGCTGACTGAAAACTGTGAATTTATCAGCGGGGTGCTGGGCAACGAAGCAGATAATTTATGTAAAATAGTTAACCCGTTAATGGAAATATCTAATAGCGGCAGCGTGGTGAATATTTTGGCCGCCAGGTTAATGGAGCATGCTGGCTTTTTAAGAAAAACGATGGATGAGGCGGGCAGAGGGGGAGAAGTTGTCAGTTATACCCAGTGTGCCTTTGCCAAGTGGTACCAGGAAAACAAAGGGAAGTACGGTGATATTGAGGCCTTTGTGGAAATTGATGAACCGCATCGGAGGGTGCACGAGGCTGCAGAAAGAGTATCTAAGAAATGCAGTTCGGAAAGTGTTAAAGATTTAATGAATGCTTCTGCCGATATGCTAAAAGGATTTATTAAGCTGTATCAGGCATTTAAAACATCCTAAAGTTGAACAATGCTCACCGCTGTGGGCATTGTTTTATTGTTTGCCTGGCATGTCTGCCGAGCCGATGGGTTGAAAGAAACCCTGTCGCCTAACCAGCGGGAAGACAACCTGTAAGCAAGGGCGTCA
>NZ_JAFBCW010000043.1 GCF_016907915.1 Desulforadius tongensis | reverse complement strand
TGACGCCCTTGCTTACAGGTTGTCTTCCCGCTGGTTAGGCGACAGGGTTTCTTTCAACCCATCGGCTCGGCAGACATGCCAGGCAAACAATAATAGGGCGCGAAAAATCGCGCCCTATTATTTAACTTACTGCCAGTGGAAAATGTATAAGTAAACGGTTGACATTACAACCGATAGAAGCATTAACGGGAATCCCACTTTCATATAGCCCAAAAAAGTTATTTTGTTACCGTTTTTATCCGCCAACCCGGCCACAATAACATTGGCAGCGGCACCGATGAGAGTACCGTTACCGCCCAAACAGGCTCCCAGGGCCAGCGACCACCAAATAGGATCCAGGTTAGTAAATACATTCATTCCTGCCGGTCCCATCTCCGTAATCATCGGTATCATTGTGGCCACAAAGGGAATATTATCCACAAAGGCCGACGCCATTGCCGACAGCCACAGCACCAGGAAACCGGTTTTCATTAAGTCACCGCCGGTAACTTCAATGGATTTTTCCGCAATAGCGGCAATAACTCCATTTACTTCCAAAGATCCCACCAGCGTAAACAGTCCCACAAAGAAGAAGATGGTGGGCCATTCCACTGTCAGCAGTACTTCTTCCGGTTCTTCCCCGGTAATTAACAGCAGCAGTGTAGCACCGGCTAAAGCAATAACGGAGTTTTCTACATGCAGTACACCATGAAGCCCAAAGCCAACAATAGTGACGGCCAGTACAAATAATGATTTTTTCATTAAAGCAATATCTTTTAGTTCCTGCTTTTCATCAAACTGCATAATTTTTTCTTTCATTTCTTCCGTTGCACTGATACGGAAGATCACCCGCATAATAAGTATCGTAACAATAAAAATTACAATTACAACCGGTGTTAAGTTATATATAAAATCCATAAACGTCAGCCCGGCGGGACCGCTGATCATAATATTAGGTGGGTCACCAATCAGAGTGGCGGTACCACCGATATTAGAAGCCATAATTTCAGCAATTAAAAAGGGAATGGGGTTAACATTAAGTTCTCTGGTAATAGAAAATGTTACCGGTACAATCAGCAAAACTGTGGTTACGTTGTCCAGCAGTGCTGAGCCAGCGGCGGTGATAGCAGCCAGGGTTATCAGTATGCGCATGGGCTCCCCTTTGGCCTTTTTAGCTGACCAAATGGCCACATATTCAAACACACCGGAACGCCTGGTAATACCCACTATGATCATCATACCTACCAGCAATCCAATGGTATTCCAGTCAATATGGTGAATTGCCTCTTCAAAGTGAATTACCCCGGCAAAAAGCACCAGCATGGCACCCATTAGGGCCACCACTGCCCGGTGTATTTTTTCTGCCATAATCAGTGCATAGGTTAACAGAAAGACAATTATAGCATACAGCGCTTGATATTGCTCAGGAATCAATGGAGTACACCTCACAATACTTTTAATATAGTTAAATTTTTTGTACAATTAATACTTAAACTTAATTAGTTAACTGTTCTTCACCCCCAGGATTTTATTTAACCGCATTGATGGGATGGCTAGGTGGTCATACCAATAAACAGTCCGAATATCAGCAGTTTGTTTATAAAACATCCAACTAATATTATAAACTACTTTAAAACCATTGACAATGCATGTAAGGTAACTGGTTTGAAATGTAAAGAGACACCCGGAACAAACGGGTGTCTCTTTACATTATATTATAATTTAAATTCTTAGAAGTCTTTCATCGGGTTGGGACCAAGTTCTTCTAATTCTTCAGCAAATTCGTCCAGGATTTGCGGAATCTTCATGTAATCCATGATGTTAACTTCTACAGCTCTAACACGCTCTGATTCCAAGCCCAACCTGTCCAGGGTTTCGGAAACTTTAGACAGGCGAATTTCAGCCAGTTCACTACCTTTAATGAAGTGGCACTGGTAATCATCACCGTGTTTACAACCCATTAATAAAACTCCGTCATAACCTTCACTCATGGCGTCAGCAATCCATACCAGGTTCAGTGACCCGAGGCATCTAACAGGAATTACCCGAACCCAGGGGTTGTACTTGAGACGGTTAATACCAGCCATGTCCAGGGCGGGTATGGCGTCATTTTCACAGGCAAATACGAGAATTCTCGGCTTTTCCTCGTCCTCTTCAGGCATTTCAATGGCTTTAATCATGTTACCAATCATCGGAACAGAGTAGTTCTTGAAGGAAATAATCCGTTCCGGGCATGCACCCATACAAGTACCGCATCTTCTGCAGCGGGTGGGGTTGATCAGCGGGTTGGTCTTTTCATCCTCATTGATAGCACCGAAGGGACATTCCTCAGTACAACGCTTACACTGGGTACAGCGATTTAAGTTAAATTCCGGATATGACAGGTCACCGCTTCTCGGGTGAACGGCAGCACCCTGTGCGGTAGCCTCAACACACTGAATAGCTTTTAACGCTGCGCCGGTGGCATCAGTTATTGCCTTGGCCATATCCATGGGAGCCCGCACTGACCCCGCCGCATAAATACCGGTCCGGCGTGTTTCGTACGGGAAGCAGATGTAGTGCGAATCCGGGAAACCATATTTCAATGCCGGCAGTTCCGGTCCCTGCCTGTAATCAAGATTCAAAATGTCTGATGCAATAATGACATCCTGGGTTCCCTTTTCTTCTTTCTCATCAGCTGCTCCCTCGTCATCCGCTTCCACTTCCAGTTCCTTGCCAAAAGCGGTGTTGGGCACCATACCGGTGGCCAGCACCACCAAATCCACACCTTCCACACTGGCTTTACCGCCCAGCAGTACATCTTCCGACTCCACTGTCAGGGTACCATCGCCGCTTTCAGTAATTCCGGTGATATCTCCCTTAATGAATACGGCACCGGTTTCCTGAATTTTTTTGTAGAAATGCTCGTAGGTACCTGATGAGCGGATATCTTTATAGAAAATATAAGTCATGGCTTCGGGATTCAGCTCGCTTACATAAGCCGCCTGCTTCAAACTTTCTATACAGCAGGCATGGGAGCAGTAAGGCAGGCGCTCCGGATCCCTGGAGCCGGCACACTGAATAAAGGCAATTTTCTTAGCTTCCTGGCCATCGGAGGGACGCACGATTTTACCGTTTTTAGCCATTTCCTCTAATTCAGCATGGGTAACCACATTCTTGTAACTGCCATAACCCAGGTGACTTAACTTTTCAGCATCAACAGGTTGAGAACCGGCTGCCAGCACAATGGCACCGATACGCTCCTGTACCTCGCTGCCGTTAACATCTATAACGGCATCAAACATTCCCGGGGCACCGGCAATCTTTTTAATCTTAGCCGAGGTATAAACGGTAATATTGGGATGTTCTTCCAATTCCTTAACCTTTTCGTCCACGTTAGGATCTTCCAGCTCGGTGTAGGGAGCTTTAAGCGGGGTTACTTTGTATAACTTGTTCAACCAGCCGCCCAACTTGGCTTCCTTCTCCACCAGAACCGTTTTATAACCGGCATTGGCTGATTCCAAAGCCGCAGTAATACCGGCCATACCACCGCCAACTACTAAAATCGCTTTTGACGGCTCTTCAACCTTGTATGGCTCAGGCAGTTCCATGGATTTAACTTTAGCATAAGCCATGTGGATAACATCAGCAGCGTGACGGCCTGTATGATCTTCTTCCTCATCTACCGCATCGGGACCGTCCGGTTCGTGAACCCAGGCCACCTGCTCTCTAATGTTGGCACGCTCAACAATTTTGTCACTGCCAAAATCAAAAACATCATAGTTCACACGGCCGGAGCAGGCAGCAATTATTATAGTATTTATACCCTCTTCTTCTATATCTTTTTTAATCATTTCCACGCCTTCCTTACCGCAAAGGAAGGGGCTGGTTTTACATGATTGAACATTATTTTCTTCTGCGGCTTCAATCAGGGTATCAATATCCATGGCATCCCCAATGCCACAACCGGTACAAATATAAACACCATACTTTTTGTCCATTTTCCTACCTCCTCACCGTAGATTGTATAGCCTTCAGCACAGCGGCGGTGGCATCTTGAACGGAAGAAGCTACGTCACCAGGCTTCCTTGTACATCCAGCGGCATAAATGCCAGGTGTTGGAGGTCCAGCAATTACAAAGCCATCCACATCATAATTTAACTGGGCAGGTACTTTGTCCTCAGCTGTCGCCGGTTCCATACCGGTGGCCAGCACCACAAGGTCATACTCAAGGGTTTCCACTTCTTGAGTAAATTGGTTTTCTGCCAATACCAGCAGGTTCTTGGTTTCCGGAACTTCCTTGATTTCGCTGGGCTTACCTTTGATGAGCTTGACATTTTTCTCTTCCAGCACTTTCTGGTAATAATCTTCATGCTTACCCATGGCGCGGATATCCATAAAATATATGGTAATATTGGCGTCGGGATACTGCTCACGAACATAATTAACCTGCTTCAGAGTAGCCATACAGCAGACCGAAGAGCAAGTTTTTAAGTGATGCTCGTCCCTGGAACCGGCACATTGTACAAAGGCAATATTTTTTGGTTCCCCGTTATCTGACGGGCGCAAAATTTTCCCCTGGGTGGGACCGGTCAGTGCTGCCATACGTTCCATCATAATATTAGAAATTACGTTTTCAAAACGCCCGCCGCCGTAATTGCTAAGTTTGCCAATATCATAAGGCTTCCATCCGGCAGCCCATATTATGGAACCTACATTAACGGTCATGGTCTGGGGTTCCATTTTCAGGTCAATGGCATTATACTTACATGCTTCAACGCACTTGCCACAGGAATCACCCTGGCAGGCATTAGCATCAATGATATACTTCATTGGAAAAGCAAACGGATGTGCCAAGTAAATTGCCTTGGTTTTACTGAGACCGCAGTTAAAGTCGTCATCCCTTTCTGCCGGGCAAACTTCTGTACACTTGTTGCAGCCGGTGCAGTTTTCATTAACAAAACGTGGGTTTAATTTAATAGTAACATTAAAATTACCCTCTTCACCGGAAATGCTCTCTACTTCAGCCAAGGTAAAAAAGTTAATTTTCGGGTTCTTTTTAATCCTTTGGAAATTTATTTCCAAACCACAGTTCGGGGGACACATTTTGGGAAAATATTGATTGATTTGGGCTACCCTTCCGCCCAGGTAAGAATTTTTTTCAACCAAAAAAACTTCGCAACCGGCCTCGGCAGCTTCAACCGCGGCGGTAATCCCGCTCATACCCCCACCTACAACCAGTACACTTTTATTACCCATTTCCTCACCCCTATTCTAGATGTTGTTGAATAGGCACCATAATAAACTTCCTTTAATTAATAAAGAAAGTTATGCTTTATCCAGTTGATATCTCTGGCAAGCGCGACGGAAGGCATTACTGCCCTGACCGCTTTTTATTCATGCCTTTTTACCGCTTTAAACTTGCGGGTACTTTGCTCTTACATACTATTGTTCAACAAATCCATTTCTAAAGAGTGGCCCGTGACCACTACGGCCACGGGCCACATTAAGCAGCTATGCAGCTATTTTAGTCAAGCAGTCTGATGATCGGCTTCTTGAAGATTTCCCATTCACCGGTAGCTGCATCGTACTTGCAGTTAACGAAGCAGAGCCAGTTTTCTTCATCCATCTTCGGCAGGTCACTGCGGAAGTAGTAACCAGGCCAACGGGTTTCTTCACGGAACAGTACAGTGCGGATGTGTGCTTCAGCCTGTAATGTTCTGTGAATGTTTTCCCAGCATCTCATCAACTCATGCAGGTCACGAGCAGCCAGCTTTTCAGAGTCTTCCTTCAGCATGAGCAGGTACTCAAGACCCTTTTCCAACAGAGCTTTACTGGTTGTAAAGTTAGCGGATACACCACCAGCGTACTCGTCCATCATCTTCTGCAGACGGAACATGTACTGCTTGGGCATAATGTATGCCGGGTTAACTTCCGGATCGGTGGTGAAGTCTTTATTCTCTTCAAACACCTTCATGGGCTTGAGGATTTTCTCTTTCAGTTCTTCTATCTTAGCAGCATCAATGTTGGGCTCTTCGTTGTTTTCCAGCACGAATTTAACCATTGCTTTACCGGCAATACGTCCTTCAGCGTGAGAACCGGAGGAGAACTTGTGGCTGGAAGCACCGGAAGCGTCACCAGCTGCAAACAGACCTTTAACAGTGGTCATGTTTTCGTAGCCCCACTTGTACTCATCGGGAGCAACGTCTTCCGGACCACTTACCCAAGCACCAGAAGCACCGGAGTGTGAACCGATGAAGTAAGGCTCAGCAGCAGCGATTTCGGAAGCTTTCTCTTCCGGAGCAATGTTACAAGCTGCCCACAGGATAGCCTGGGATACAGTCATGTCCAGGAAGTCTTCCCAAGCTTCGCTTTCCAATTCCTTCATTTTCTTCTTGAAGGCTTTCTTATCATCTTTATATTCAGCAGCCAGATTAGCAATAGCTTCTGCAGTCTGCATGTAGATAGGTCCTTTACCTTCGCTTACGTCCAGCATACCGAGATAGTTGCGCAGGTTAGCCGGGATAGGCTTAACTTTGCCATAAGGACCCCAGTTTTCCAGCTCACTGCGGCGGGTAACCATGTACTCTTCGCCAAAGGCGTTGGTAGCTTTAGACTTGAAGAGCAGGAACCAAGCACCAACAGGGCCGTAAGCATCTTTGAAACGTACAGGAATGAAGCGAATTTCTTGACAGGTCATTTCAGCACCGGCAGCCATGGTGAAGTATGCGGAAGAACCGGAGCTGAACGGAGGATACCAGGAACGGCCTAAACCTTCACCGGTGGAACGGGGTTTGAATACGCCAACGCAGCCACCCATAGCAGCCAGAACTGCTTTAGCTTTGAATACATAAACTTTTTCTTCCCGGGTGCTGAAACCGATAGCCCCGGCAATTCTGTCCCCATCCATGATGGGCTCTACGATGTAAACACGCTCATAAATATTGTCGGTGCCCAAAGCGTTTTTAGCAGCTTCAGCAACGATTACTTTGTAGGATTCACCGTTCAGCATGATCTGCCAGCGGCCGCCGCGTACATAATTGCCATCTTTCTTCCAAATGGGCAGACCCCATTTTTCAAACAGGTGAACTGAAGAGTCAACGTGACGGGCAATGTTGTAAACCAAGTCATCACGAGCAATACCCATCAAGTCGTTCTTAACATAGTGTACGTAATCCTCTACAGTGTTTTCACCTTTAGCCAATCCGAGGTACTGGTTAATAGCAGACAGACCCATGGCAACAGCACCGGAACGGTCCATTGCAGCTTTATCAACTAAGGTTACTTTCAAACCATGCTTCTTTGCCCAGTAAGCAGCTTCTACAGCAGCACCACATGCAGCCATACCGCCGCCGAGAATTAGAATATCAGTACTGACTTCAACAGTTTCAAAGTTAACCGGCATTATATTAACCTCCTTCGTAAGTTCGTAATTATAAAATATTTAGTTACTTAATTACTTCTTCAAGGTAGGAACTGCGTCCAGACCCAGTGAATAGGGCTCAGTGAACAGTACGGGGCTGTTCAGATCTTCCTGGTCAACGGTGTAACCGCCATCAGGCTTAGCAGTACCTTCTTCAGTGGTTCTGATGGGGAACTTGAAGCGTTTTACGCTGCCATTACGGAACTTAACGGTCCACATAATGCTGTCGGAACTTCTCAAAGGTACAGCACTGGCACCCATGGGAACAAAGTCAGCATAACCACGAACGTCAATAGCCTGCTGCGGACAGATCTTTACGCAGCAGTAGCATTCCCAGCACATTGATACGTCACGGTTATAAGCTTTCATTTTTTCTCTGTCCAGTACCATCAGGTCATTGGGGCAAATGTACATGCAAGCAGTTTTATCTTGCCCTTTGCAGCCATCGCACTTCTCTTGGATTACAAAACTAGGCATAATTTAACCTCCTATTCCCATAGTTTTTTAGTTTATTAGAGGTTATGGAAGAGAAGGGATTATTTCATCCTCACACCCTTTCTCTCCCCGCCCTCCAATATTTTTTTACATCAGGCACTTAATACTTTTTATGAAGCAGCAGGTTCACCGGCTTTCTAACTCTTCCCTGTACTTGGTAACAGCTAACTGCCGGCTGCAGCTGCTGCCATACAACCGGTTGGATTATTTTTTAATGCTTTGGTAGTATTCAGTAAGGATTTCCAGAACTTCCTTACGGCCAAACTCAAGCGGCGGCAGTTCGCCAGCTGCGAACATAGCACGAACCTTGGTACCGCTGATGGCAATACGGTCTTCCGGGCCGTGCGGGCAGGTTTTTTCAGTGGCCATGCCCATGCACTTCTTGCAGTAGTAAGCAGCAGTAACTTTAATGGGCTGACATAAAATTTCGCCAGGCTTAAACTGGTCAAACATTTCTTGAGCTTGGTAAGAAGTATAGTAATCGCCAACACCGGCATGGTCACGACCAATCAGGATGTGGCTGCAGCCGAAGTTTTGACGGAAGATAGCGTGCAGAATAGCTTCACTGGGACCTGCATAACGCATTTCCATCGGGTATACACGCATTTCAACATGCTTCGGATTGAAATAGTGCTTCATATGTGCTTGATAACACTTGAAGCGCACTTCTGCCGGAATGTCACCGGGCTTCAGTTTACCAACGATGGGGTGAATGAACAAACCATCACAAATTTCCATACCGATTTTGCACAGAAACTCATGAGAACGATGCAGCGGGTTACGGGTTTGAAAAGCTGCTACTGTGTTCCAACCCTTTGATTCAAATAACTTGCGGGTTTCTGTCGGGTGAGCATAGTAACCGGCATATTTTTCATCATAGCCCAGTTCACTGAAAGTTACCAGTGAACCACCGATGTTTACTTCGCCCTGGCTCATAACTTTTTGAACGCCGGCATGCTCAGCATCATCGGTGAAGAATACTTCTTTACACTCTTTAACTTTGTCATACTCATACTTATCTTCTACGGTTAAAATACCTACATAAGTACCGGTTTCATCATCAACCAGCGCTACTTCTTGCCCTTCGGATAATTCGGCAGCCTGTTCCTTAGTTACGGACAAAGTGATCGGGATCGGCCATGCCAGGCCATTTGCAAGGTGCTTGGTGCTAACAACGCTTTCGTAATCCTTTTTGTTCATGAAGCCAGTCAGGGGAGAAAATGCACCCATACCAATCATCAGCGCGTCAGAAGTTTCCCTGGAGCTCATGCGGATAACAGGTAGGGTTTTTGCCTTGGCTTCCAATTCGGGGCGCTGCTCCTTTGGTGCAATAACCGGAGTTAGCTTCCCACCATGTGGTTGAACTAGTGCCATGCGCGTTTACCTCCTTTTAGGTTCTCTTGAGTAATGAGTAATATGTTTTTGGGTAATTTATCCACTGCAAAGATTGTCAAATTGTGAAGGTTAATTCAGTCACAATCTATTTTGCAGTGATAAATTGAATTCACAACTTAAGCGGGGGCGCCACTATTGTGAATAATTTAACTTTCTATTCCGCCTAAAATACACTTGCAGTCCTTTATTCAATATTGACTTTTAAAACTCCTGCTAAGTAAAGAGAAAAGTTTTAAATTTATAAATCTTTTTATACCCAGTTGGAAAGTTTTTGATATGGAGAAACAATACAATAGTCCAGGCCGGCTTCTTTGCGGCTTAATCCAAAGGCCAAAGCCATTAATTGGGTAATAAACAACACCGGAAGATTATTGTTGGTTTGAAACTGTTTGTTTGCTTTGGCTTGATATGCATCTAAGTTCATTTGACAAAGCGGACAGGGAGTTACTATCAGATCGGCTCCTGCTTTAGCCGCCCCATCAATTATCGGGTGTACAGCTGAAACGGTAATTTCAGGAGCAGTTAATGCCAGGGCACCTGTACAGCATTTATTACTATTTTCAAACTCTACAGCTTCAGCCCCTAAGGCTCTAATTATTTTATCCAAAGACTCGGGGTATTCTGGATCGTCATAATGACCTCTTAAAGCCTTTACACTCTGACAGCCAACATAGCCGGCCACTTTCAAGCCTTTTAAAGGCTTCTCAGCGGCAGCTTCAATTTTTTCCACCCCGATATCATTTACCAGCACATCCAGCAAAAATCTAACGTTTAGGTTGCCTGTATATTCTAATTCATCTTCTTTTAAGGCCTCATTAGCCTTTTTCTTAAATTCTTCATCAGCAAATTTATTGTTTGTTAATCCCAAGATGGCATAACATGAACTACAAGTAGTTACTATATCAGTATCGCGCTGTTGCTTTTCAGCAAGGGCCAAATTGCGTGCTGCCAGAACCTGCGCCGGAAACTCTCCGATTACACTGGATGTAACAGTTGCTCCACAGCAGTTCCAGTCTTCAATTTCATTAAGCTCAATACCCAATTTTTTTGCAACAGCTAAAAAGGCATGGTAGTTGGCCAATGCAGTTCCTTCGCTAGCACATCCGGGAAAATAATTATACTTCATCTAGCCTTCCTCCTTTGCCAAAGCTGCTGCTTTCTGCAGTACCGCCCGCAGTTTAGCAGGATTTTTCACACCTTTGGGTGGGAATATCGACAATCTCTTGTGTTTTAACATTTCCATTCCCACATCTTGCATTTCCCGCGCCATCTTTAATGCATTACCAATACCAATCTTTAAACCATACTTCATGGTAAGGCCGCCTTCCCAGATGCGCCCGCGTTTTGCCACGTCATTGTAGTATACTTTAGCCATGTGAGACTGGTTTGTTATATATCCTTCTTCCTCCGCCAGGTGCCGTAAATCATGCATTACATCCATCATCGGCACCCCACGGGGACAGCGACAAGCACAGGTATAACATGATGTACACAACCACAGCGTATTGCTCTTTAATACCTGTTCTTTATCTCCTGCACGGATCAGTTGAATAATTCTCCTGGGTGAATGATCCATAATATCTCTTAATGTACATGTTGTAGGGCAAATACCGCACTGCATGCACATTTTCACCCATTTGCCATTGTCCATTTTATAAACTCTTTTTGTAAATTCAGGGTCGTATCTTTTTACACCATCAGCCCCTGACATTGGTTCCCCCCCCTTCACCTTTGCATTTCTGCTTGCATTTTGCATTATTTAAAAAGCATTTTTATAACCAAACACCTTTTCATACTTGTAGAGTTTGTGATTGTGAAGTTGTGAACACGTCCTTGTAAAAAAAATCCTCTCAATAACAATTTTTATATAATCAGCGAAAAAACCGCCCGAAACACTATGCAGCTATTTTTTGCCGACTACACGCAGATATTATGGAGGTAATTAATCAATCAACTTGTGTAAATGATAGCATTCTTTTTTGATTTTGACAAGTATAATTATTATTTAGAGCTGCCATTAATACCGCCGGTATCAATTCTTCCTTACACACACTTTTCTTTTCCAACCTTATTTAGCTTTTTATTCGATATTTAAATCAGGAATCCTGCCTGATAATGCAAAAGAATGAAAAAAAATAACAATCACAATGATATTTTAAAATGATAATTTTTCCATTTTTATACTATTCACATCCGTTATGTCATATGCAGCAAAAAACAGCATCATAATCACATCATTTGCAGGAGTTGTCAGTATTATTAAGAACTTTAAGTAGATAAGGAAACCCAGTCTTAATATTATAATTTTTAGGAGGTAGAACCAATGTACAACAAAATTCTTACCCCGGTGGATGGATCTGAACGTTCTAAAAAAGCCGCTGTGCACGCTGCCGATTTAGCTGAAAAATTTGGTGCCCAGCTGACCATTCTACATGTGGTTTCATCTCTTCCATCCTATTATATTAATTCCGACAGGTTAAGCAGTATACAAAAAACACTATTAGATGAATTTATTAAGGAAGGGCAGCAGGTTCTCACTAAAATAAAATGGGATTTGTCCAAAAAAGATGTGGACATTAAAACATCCCTGGTAGTGGGCAACCCGGCAGATGAAATATGCAAGCTTGCCCACCAAGAATCATTCGATTTAATAGTAATGGGCAGTCGCGGGTTGGGAGAAATCAAAGGATATATAATGGGCAGTATCAGCAATAGGGTTGTGCGTCATGCCAGGTGCCCGGTATTAATTTACCGTTAAAACTTACTATATAATTTGCTATAATACTAATCACCTATGTTTTAAGGAGTGGTTATAATTGTTGCCCAAATTACAGCTGGCTTTACAATTGGTAGGGTTTGTAACCATCGGTGCAAGTTTGTTTATGGGAGATAAATCACCGCTGGTAGGCGCTATCGGCGGCTTAATGTTTTTGTTGGGAATGGTAAAATGGAAAAAAAAGAAATAATATCACTGCGCTAAACCGCGGTTAAATTATTACTAAAGACTGTTTTACGGATGAGAGGATAAATAAGCACATAACAATACAGCACACCTCTCATCCTCGTTACCTAAATTTATATCTTTCCATTGACATTTTTATATTTTTCTGTTACAATGCCTATTGTCGCAGCAAGGGCGGTTAGCTCAGCTGGGAGAGCACCTGCCTTACAAGCAGGGGGTCGGGAGTTCGAGCCTCTCACCGCCCACCATATCACATATGCCACGGTAGCTCAGTCGGTAGAGCAGAGGACTGAAAATCCTCGTGTCGGCGGTTCGATTCCGTCCCGTGGCACCAGTAATTTAAGGGACGCAGTTAAAAGCGTCCCTTTTTTATTTACCTCTACAAACCCGTGCTGCCGGGTTCACAAGACAGCACTTTCAGGGCAGACCCCCAGGTAATAAATGACACCACCAGGGGATGAAAAAACAGCAGAGCCACCGGCCCAGCAAAATAACTTTTTCAGGGCAGAAGGAATAATACATTATTTGTATAAAGTATGTTATAAATCTTACCCGTGAAAGGAGAAGGGCATGCAGTACACCTTACTTATTGCCGTGATAGCTGTTTCTTACTTAGCTATCGCCTATTTGCCATTTTTACAATTAATGTTTTTACAAAAATATCAAACAATACTGGATACCGGCCTGGCTTTTAAAGATTTGATTCATTTCTCCCTGCCGTCAGCTTTATTTGGTGCGCTATATTTATTCCTAATTTACAAAATTTTAAAACCTGTTTTAGACCATGAACGAAAGAAAAACGCCCTCAGCAGCAAAATACTCACCCTGTCATCTTTCTGCGTGCTGGTTGGAATGGCTGCATCAGTTTTGACATTAGCTTTTTCAGCCTGCTATTCTTCCGGTATTTTAAATTTTATTTATCAACCAGCCCCGTGGACTGCTGAAGAACTCAACCGCATTGCCATCCATGAAGCGGGCCACGCAGTGGTACGGGAAATTGAGCTGCCCGGCTCAACAATAAACGCAGAAATAATACCTACCACCAGCATAGCTAAAGCCAACAATTGGTTTTCACAATCCCTGCCCAGCGGTTACGTAATGGGAGAAAGCAGCACCAGATTAACCACTAAAGAAGATATTTATAAAAAAATAAGAATATATTTAGCCGGTTTAGCAGCAGAAAAAGTAATTTTTCCGGAAGAACAGGTCTACATCAGTTCCAGCAACGATTTAGAAAAAGTTAAAGAACTTGTCATTATGTTATGCAATAACGGTCTTATCGACAGCCCCGTGCCCTGGGATGTTCTTAATGACCATGAAAAAAACACGCTGTATCAAAATATAGTTAACCGGCAAAATGAAATCGTAATGCAAATAATCCAAAAGCACCGGCCGGAACTGCTGGCTGTTGCCGAACAGTTAAAAGCAAAAGGATCTTTAACCGGCAGCGAAATCAGAAAAATCATGATCGAGTAGGGTAACGCCGCAGTAATTTGCTACGGCGTTATCCCTCTCACAGAACCGTACGTACGGGCCTCGTATACGGCTCCTGATAAACC
>NZ_JAFBCW010000042.1 GCF_016907915.1 Desulforadius tongensis | reverse complement strand
AGGGGATGTTGACAAGTGGTTTTTACTTTCTTGTTCTAGTAATTGACCTACATAAATTGGCTGCCAAACCTTACATTTTTATTCTGCCATAAACAACTATTGTAAATTATAGTTCCATCAAATTGCTTCTTGAATTTTGATAAAATTAACTATTCAAAGCATCTCTATAATGTATTGCAAAATTTTTCTTTTAAAAATATATAATCAAAATTAATAAAGGAATTTTTGCAAAACTACTAGAACTATTTTTATAGAAAAAAACACTCCTAGAAGAAAGGAGCGTACATTATGACCAATAATTAATTCCAAACCTTGGTAATTAAACAACCGCAGTCCATAACAGGCGAACTTAAACCCCTTAATCAACATGTTGGCAACTTAGAAGAAGGCCAACACGAAATGAAAACTGACATCGTTGAGCTGAAATCTGATGTTACAGAACTTAAAAACGGTCAAGCCAAGCTGGAATCCAACGTTGACAAACTTGAAACCCGCCTTGAAAAAGAAGTTATTGATAAGGTACGAGCTTTATTCGACACTAGAGGTTCAAACTAACATCCACGAGTGTATTTTTTCATTCTTGATCGTATTGAAGCTAAGGTAAATGTCCTTCAACTTGAAACTTCCTACTTGCACAGAGTTAAATAGCTGTGAAGTTTTGTTAGTTAACGACAAAGTTCAATAACTGGAAGAGTAGTCTCGGAAACTAAATTCCAATAGTCCTTGAAACCATGGCTACTTGAGATATTGATGTGTTAGCAACTAAGCTGATTTAAGACTTGATTTCTCCAAGATAGAGATAAAGTCAAATCCAGAGTTTCTAAGTCTGGCATCAAGAAGAATATTGGTGGAATGAATGGTAACCCAGAAACTCAGGCATTTTTACCTTTTGCACGGGCCTTTTCCAGCCCATAGTCAACAAGAATATTTTTATTGAGACGCTCAACAGAAGTACGATTTTTCATTTCCTGTTTCCAAACAGCGCTACTACGAGAGACGGGAGTAAAAATACGCAAATCCCATGAAGGCTTGGTATAAACAGTTCTGCCATAATTAGAAGTAGAACATTTATCCTTACAAGAACAAAAATCTACTTTACCAAGGACAAGAGGGCAACGCCACTTAATTCTACAGCAGTCATTTTGAAAGCCCCAGTTAACCATAGCAAACCCAGCCATACAAATGGGAGTACCGTTTTTAAATCTCGGTTATAAACCGACAGGAAATAACCACAGTGGTCATAAAACCACTGTTCGTGATAACTATCCCAGCCATGACGGGCTTGGGGGTCAGAAAACCTGCGGTGGCAGTTACAGTTATAAATACCATTAGACTTACTTAGCATAATACTCTACCCTACATCTGTCAGCAAGATAGATTGGTAAGATTGATCAAACACTCTTGATACTCAGCATGAGGACGCCAATAACCTAACATAAAACACCCCAAAACAAGCAGTAATGGTAATTGATACCATGAAACTTGATTTTGGGGGTGATAGCAAACTTATATTCCCTGAAAGTCAAGCATATCAAGGAATATAAGTTTCCGAAAATATTCTGGAAAAAGAAGGGGGAGAAAGACCTAGCCGTTGAATCCTGCATGCTTAGCTTTTATTAAGCTTGGATAGGTTTCAGAAGCTAGGTATTAATTATGAAATTCATATGTCCGTTACTTGTTGTAGAAAATATAGAAAAATCCAGAGTTTTTTATGAAACTGTCATGCTTCAAAAAGTAAAGTTTGACTTTGGAGAAAATATTGTTTTTGAAGGTGACTTCGCAATACATCAAAAAGAGCATTTTTCAAAGTTAATTGATATTGAAAAAATTAATATATCAACTAAATCAAATAATTCAGAACTATATTTTGAAGAGGATGCTTTGGATGATTTTATTTCACGACTTAATAAGGCTGATGTAATATACGTCCATAATTTAAAAGAGCAACCATGGGGACAACGAGTTATTCGATTTTATGATCCTGATATGCACATAATTGAAGTAGGTGAAACAATGGAAGCAGTAGCACAACGTTTTTTGAGTAAAGGATTGAATGTAAAGGATACTGCTGAAAGAATATCAATGCCTGTCGATTTTGTGGAACAAGTAAAATGCAAAATATGATGGGAATATAAGTAATTCTCTGTAAACAGTTTTCTTACCGTTGGCAATAGGTAGACAATGCCAACAAATTATTTGATAAGCTTTTAAGATTCATATTTGCATAAAGTAGTCTGTGTATTTCTACCTCATATTCAGTCACTACATAAAACACTAAGTATTTTTAGAGCTAATTGCCGGTGAAGAAAATATATATAAGTATCGTAAGCTTACACGATGCTTGCTTGGAATATGGTACAGAATACGAGCGTATTCCACAAAGACACCGAACAAAAATGCTCATATTGAATCATTTTATACTATTTTGGAAAGAGAGCTCTTAAGCAGAAACGAATTTACCAGCTATCAAGATTTCTACCAAAATATAACAATTGAGGTAAAGCTAGAAATGAAAAAAAATTCAAAAATTATTTTACTAATTCTAAGTCTATGTATTATAACATTTAGTTACTATAATAAGGAATTTAATACCTTATTAAATGAACAAAACTTTATTTCAAAAAAAACTGATAACATGACTATTAAGGAAGAAGTTAAGACAGTTAACAGCGTTTCAACAACTGACATTAATAAATATGAAGGGGTTTATAGATATAAGAACAGGCATGATACTGAAGACCATTACATTGTACTTGAGTATGTAAATGGAATATTGCAGGGAAGATATTATGGAACAAGTGATGATTTTGATGATGCTCGAGAGGGGTATTATGTAGGATTTTTTGTTTCGGATATTAAAGATTTGCAAATTGAAGGTAATGCTATTACTTTTAAGTTACAGTTACAGGATAGAGATGTTTTTACTAAGCCTATTGATTTAATTTACAAGTCGAGTCAAGATATTCCATTAGATAAAAATCCTAATTGGAATATAGGACTAAGAAAGTTCAGTCGTGATTATAAAGGAGAAATTATAAATGGTGAAATACAGTTAGAAACAGAGTTTGAAAAACGGGTTTTTAAAAAACTAATGACCTCAAGGAAATATTGAGGGGAAGGGGAGTGTAAGGTAAGCGTAAAGTAAGCGTAAAATAGCCCCCACCTTGCGGTAGGGGTATAATTTAGTTATTCTTATTCTGTACCCGACGGAAGGTGATACAGTGAATGTTACTGCGCGTGTGCTTAATTATCCCGGCTCAAAGTGGGCTATAGCTGATTGGATAAATAGTTAACTAATTTAATGAATACACTAAAGTTAAAAATATTATGTGCTTATGTGATGAATCTACGGTTTTAAATCAACTATTTCTCACACAGGCTGCTAGCTCTTTCGCCACCGTTTTATAACCCATGCCCTCTTTCATATATAAATCTACAGCTTTCTTTTTCTTTTAAAACTTTACATCATATGTTTTTCTGATTTTACCCATAGAAAAAATCCCCTCCATAGTAAACAGATTAATGGACTTTCTTTTTTCTGTCTACTATAAGGGGATCATATCACAATCCAAGGGGGGCTTTCTTAGTTCAGCATAAATTCTAATCCTGTTTTCAGCTCTTCTGCCAAATCAAGTATTACTTTTGCTTGTTCATCCAATTGTTCCATAGATGCGCTTATCTCCTCCGTGGAGGCCGCCTGCTGCTGTGCCAACCCGTTAAGTTCCTGCACTTTTTCACCAACTGATTCTATCATGCTGTGAATAGCAGAAAGTTTTTCCGCCATATCCTTGGCACTATCTGCAGAGTTTTGGGCTAATTTTCTTACTTCATCAGCCACCACCGCAAAGCCCCTGCCGTGCTCACCGGCTCGGGCCGCTTCTATGGCCGCGTTTAAAGCCAGTAAATTGGTTTGATCTGCAATTCCCTTGATTAATTCAATAACGTCATTTATTGTTTTTAAACTTTTTCTGGCATTATCTGTATTTTCTGTCAGCACCTGTACGGAATGAGACAAGTTGGTTGCTCCCTTGGCTATTTCTTCAGCAGCATAACTGTTCTGCTCAGAAGCGGTATGTAATTCATCAGCAACATTCTGCAGTTTATCAGGGTCAATATATAAGAAGGTTGCAGCCAGGCCTCCAATTATGTTATTTTCCTTGTCTTTAACCGGTATCCCAATGCCGGCATAAGCAAAACCGAATTTCGATTCTTCTTTTGAAACTTGTTTTGCCACCCGGGCACCGGTAACCAGGGCTTCATTCACAATGGTTCCTTCAGGCATTGTATCTCCCGGTTTAATACCAAAATTAAAAGTTTTTGTATTCCAGCATTTTATTACTTTAGATTCTGCATCTACAAGTACCACCCAGTTTTTATGGTCAAACATTTCATAAAACATATCGCCCGCAGCTATGGCCATTTCCACTGATGTATAACATTCCTGTTCTCTTAACGTGTCCATAGTCCTATCTTTTTTAATTTCCTCCGGGTTTTCTTCCGGCTCAACATCCTCAACCGATCCGGTTTCTAAAAATTGATTGTTGGGTCTGCTTTTGAAAAATTTGTTAAACATATATAATACCCCCTAATATATATCGTTAAAAAACTTTTTCCCATCACCTGGCAGCACTCTTTTTTTAATGGATACTTCAACACGCCGGTTTTTGGCCCGGCCTGCCGCTGTTTCGTTTGACGCTATTGGGCGGTATTCCCCGTATCCAATGGCGCTAAAGCGGTATGGATCCAAGTTTTTATTTTGCAGCAGGATTTTCATACAGTTTAAAGCCCTCTTTGAACTAAGATCCCAATTGGATTCAAACTCTTTATTATTGATAGGCACGTTATCGGTATGTCCGGAAACAACCACTTCATATTGAGGATACTGCTCTAATATCCTAGCTATAGAAGTA
Source organism: Desulforadius tongensis (assembly GCF_016907915.1). Taxonomy (GTDB): domain Bacteria; phylum Bacillota; class Desulfotomaculia; order Desulfotomaculales; family Desulfohalotomaculaceae; genus Desulforadius; species Desulforadius tongensis. The sequence continues at coordinate 10,861 of NZ_JAFBCW010000042.1, read as the reverse complement.
ATTGTTTTTTTTGCCTTCGGCTTAACCACCGCACTGCCGGAATCAAAAAATGCTTCATCGCGAATTGTAATAACTAAAGAATCATTGTAAAGATTAGTCTGCAGTTCCGTACCAAGATTATTTTCACTTATGTATTTATCAAGCTGTTCTTTTAACTGCCCCAACCCTCTATCGTTAACCGTTTTTTCCATTTCTTCTATTATATTATCCGGGGATGTTTTGGTATCTAATATCCCACTGCCGCTGTAAAAAGCCGCACTGAGAGACTGTTTTAAAGCGTTGTACTTTTGGGCATCTACAGTACTGGAAGCAAACAAAACAATAAACAAAGCCAAAAGAAGGGTTAATAAATCAGCATAGGGAATAAGCCATGATTCATCTATATGTCCATCATCATGGCTCCCCTTATTCTTTTTAGACATTACTGCTTTCCTCCTTTTGAGAGGCATAAGCCTGCCGCTCTTCGGCCGAAAGATAAACCAGCAGAGACTGCTCTATGGCAATGGGTGATATGCCTGATGCTATAGATACCACTCCTTCCACCGCTATTTGTTTAAGTTCTATTTCTCTTCTTGACAGTCTTCTTAACTTGTTTGCTATGGGGTGCCATAATACATACCCGGAAAAAATCCCCAGCAGTGTGGCAATAAAGGCCGCTGCAATGGAATGCCCCAGTTTTTCTATGTCCGTTAAATTGCCAAGGGCGGCTATTAATCCTATAACCGCTCCCAAAACACCAAGGGTTGGGGCATAAGTACCGGCTTGGGTAAATATAAGTGCCCCGGCACGATGGCGTTCTTCGGTGGCATAAATTTCTTCCGTCATGGTGGCCCGAACAAACTCACTGTCACTACCGTCAATAATCATCTGCAATCCATTCTTTAAAAAATCATCATCAATTTCCTTCAGCTTGTCATCTAAGGCCAATAAGCCCTCTCTTCTGGTAAAACCGGCCAATTCAACGCATAAACTAACCATTTCCTGCTTGGACATTAATTCCTGCGGTTTAAAAATCATTTTAAAAAGCTTGGGAACTTTTTTTAATTCTGCCATCGGAAAACTTACAAATATCGACGCAGCTGTGCCACCAAAGATAATTAAATAGGCAGCGGGATTCCATAAAGCTGCCAAGTGTGCCCCTTTTAAAACCATTCCCACTGTAATTGCAATAACACCTAGAGCGAGGCCTATAAAAGTAGACTTCTCCATCTGCTTCCATTCACTCCTTAATTGAGGTAGCCTTTTTATAGTTAACAATAATTTTAACAAGCTGTTATAAAGGTTCTGTAATAAAAAAGAGCATGCATTGGCATTCCCTAATTGCCTTTGGCACCTGTAAAGATTGTATTTTAAAAACCAAGTTTACCATCAACAGCCGTTTTTAACTTTCCGCAAGTTATTTAATATCACCACCACCTTGTAATTTTACATTTACCGGGTGCGGTTTGAGGTCAAACCTTTAATTTTTTGTGCAGTGCAAATACTTAGAATTGCAATTTTTTTTGCACAAATTAACTACAAAATAACATTCTTTGCAAAATTCGACATATTTTAATAAAACCCTTTGTATTTCCAAAAGTTATTTTTTGAAGTGTATTTGTGGGACCTAAGTACTAATTACCACAGACATAGGTAACGTTTTCAGTGAGCAATATTTACCACCCTTAGCAGCTTGCCTTAAAATTAAGTAAGAAAATTCGCCAAATAACGAACCAATTATTAAGATGCTTTAGGCACATCTTAACAGTAAATCCGCTTTACGGATTAATAAAAAAGAGGTGGTAAAATGCCCAGGTATACAACCAAAGATATTCAAAATATTGATGAATTAATTAAAAAAGAATATGACAGAAAAACAGCGTACACCGTTGCCTTTTTAGCAGGTAGTAAATTCACCGCTTCATTCATCCGTAAAAGAGCTCATAAATTGGGATTCAAACCTTATAAAAGAAAAGTGGAATGGACGAGTCTGGATATTGATTATGTTTTTAAAAATTACCAAAAATTATCGGTACTGCACATGGCTAACTACCTGGATGTGGAAGTAAATGCTGTAAAATTACTCCTACACAAATTAGGCTTGTTAACAAAAAAGCGTTTTTTAAAAAATAAATGCCGCTTAAGAAACGTACTGGGCGCCTGCTCTGATGATTACAGTAATATATTAAGTTCAATGTGGAATGCTAGTTTGTAGGTTTTGGTAAAAGTTAACAGAGCCGGGATCTAAAACATGTCCCCCCAAGTTTCTGAAATAACAATCTCCAGTCCCTTCTTGCAGGATCCATCTGAAATTATCTCCTCATAACACTTTACCAATTAGATGAATCCCTTGTAAAAAAATCATAATAAGCCACCAATTGGTACACAATAGAATCTGAATTATTATTTCTAAAATTTTTAAGGGGACAGAATTATGGCAGCGTTTTTTAAAAAACCTTTACGCCCCCGGCGGGTAAATTCTATCAAAAACGGCCCATACCAAGAGAAAAAACAGACCCATCATCCATCCCAAAGCCTGCTTTTAAGCACCGATATAGACAGCAACCTTAATTATCTGAAAGCAATCTTTCAAGATTGTTCCGACGTAATTTTCCGGGAATTTCTTTTGGCTCAGAATGAGCAGATTAAACTGGCCCTGATATATACCGACGGGCTGACGGATAAAACCCAGATCAGCGAACAGATCATGCGGGCACTGACCCTGGAAATACCCATGGTCGTCCACGGCGAAGAAATTACCAGAGCCAATGCCCTGCATTTTATTAAAATGAAGGGCCTGTGCATAAACCAGGTTAGGGAAAGCCAAAAAATAGAGGAAATTGTCAGCGCCATTTTATCGGGAGAAACCGTTCTGCTGGTAGATGGGCATTCCACCGCTCTGATTAACGATATCCGCAGTTGGGAAATGCGCGCCATTGAAGACTCAAAAACCGAAACAGTGGTACGGGGCCCTCGGGAGTCCTTCGTGGAAACACTGCGTACCAATACCTCTATGCTTAGGCGTAAGATAAAAAACCCCAACCTGAAAATAGAAATGACAAAACTGGGAGAAGTAAGTAAAACCGATATAGCTGTGGCCTATATTAAGGGAATCGTCAACCAGGACTTGGTAACAGAGGTAAAAAGCAGGCTGGAAAAAATTAAAATTGACGGGATACTGGATTCCGGCTACCTTGAAGAGTTAATCAAAGACAACGCCTATTCTCCCTTCTCCACCATTTCGCACACCGACCGGCCGGACAGGGTGGCCGCCAATTTGCTGGAGGGCCGCGTGGCCATTTTGGTGGACGGAACCCCCGTGGTATTAACAATGCCTTATATTTTTCTGGAAACCATTCAAACTCCGGAAGATTATTATGAACAATCTTTTTTCACGTCAGTAATAAGAATATTGCGCATAGGAAGTCTGATTGCTTCGCTTACGCTGCCATCCCTGTATATCGCTATTATCTCCTTTCACCATGAGATGCTGCCCACCCCTCTGCTGCTGAGCATGGCAGCCCAGCGGGAGGCGGTGCCTTTCCCGGTTTTTGTGGAAGCATTCTTAATGGAGATCGCCTTTGAAATAATCCGGGAAGCGGGAATCCGGCTGCCCCGTCCCGTGGGCCAGGCGGTAAGTATCGTAGCGGCATTAATTATTGGTGAAGCAGCGGTACAAGCCGGGCTGGTGGCTGCAGCCACCGTTATTGTAGTGTCCCTTACAGCCATGGCCTCTTTTACCATATATTACAGCGGAAGCATTACCATACGCCTGCTGCGATTTCCCCTGATGATCCTGGCAGCCTCTCTGGGTCTGTTTGGCCTGATCTCCGGGATCACCATCTTCGTGGTACACATGGCCGGCTTGCGTTCCTTCGGTGTACCCTACCTGGCTCCGGTGGGGCCCATTATCACAGGGGATCTGAAAGATTCGGTGGTGCGGGTACCCTGGTGGGCCATGAATAAGCGTCCATATCTAATGGGGCAGAATAACCCGCAGCGGGAGGCATCCAGGTTAAAGCCACAGCCTTCCCGACCAAAAAAATAGTTAGGCTGGTGAAGCAATTGTTGGAAAAGGGAAAGATTGACAGCAGGCAGGCTGTATTCCTGAATATCACTATGATTATTGCCACGGCCTTACTTGTTGTTCCGGCCATGACCACCGCACACGCCAATCAGGACGCCTGGCTATCATCTGTACTGGCCGCACTGCTGGTACTACCCATAGCCTGGATTACGGTAAAGTTGAGTTCTCTCTTTCCGGGCAAAACGATCATTGAATACCTGGAAGAAATACTGGGCCGGTGGCCGGCCAAGGTAATCGGCTTTTTATATTTATTTTGGTTTGTCCATATTTGTTCCCTGATGATTAGGGAATACGGGGACTTCATTGTAACGGCTTTTATGCCGGAAACACCGCTGATTGTCTTTCATATTGTGGTGGTGACTATTGGAGCCTACACCATTAAACAGGGACTAGAAGTTCTAGCCCGGACAAACCAGATTTTTCTGCCGCTGATTCTTTTTTCACTTGTTATGATTATGTCTCTAGCTACACCGGAAAAGGACCTTAACAGGCTGCTGCCTGTATTAGAAGCCAGCTGCGTGGATATTTTCAAGGGCTCCCTGGCACCTTTAGCCTGGTTTGGAGAAATCAGCACCTTCACCATGATAATTCCTTTTCTCAAAAAGCCTACAGAAGCCTGGCGCATTGCATTTATATCCATCCTGCTGGTTGGCTTTATTTTTACATTACTGGTAATAGGCATTGTAACTACTTTCGGCCCCAGTGTGGCGGCCATGACTTACCCTGTTTTAAATGAAACCAGGGTGATTAATATTGCCAAAGTAATAGAACGAATGGACCCGGTAATCATGAGCGTGTGGGTTATGGGAGGCTTTGTAAAGATTACCTTTTTCTATTATGTTATCGTTCTGGGCAGCGCCCAGTGGTTAAAGCTAAGTGAATACCGCCCGCTGACAATGCCCGTGGGAATTATTTTGTTAGCCCTTTCCATGGCAATTGCGGATAATCTGCTGGAGTCCATCCACTTTTTAGCCAATGTCTGGGTTTTTTACGCCATTTCAACCTTTGAGTTGGGTATTCCGCTGGTGCTGTTGATAATAGCCGTAATCAGGGGACGGGGAGGAAACAATAATTGATAAAAAAAATCATCTGTTTGTTACTGGTATTATCCCTGGTTTTACAAGGAGGCTGCTGGAGCCGTAAGGAACTGAGCGACCTGGCCATAATAATGGCAGCCGGAATTGATCGTACCCCAGACGGTAATATCCGCTTAACAGTCCAGATTGCCAGGCCCCGGGCCTTCGGCGGCGGCACGGTAAGGCCGTCAGCAGCTCAAGAAAACAACGCCTGGGTCCTTTCCCAAACCGGAGAAACGGTACTGGACGCGGAGAGAGAACTGGAAAAAAAAGTATCCAGGAAAATTTACTGGGGCCACATGGTAATCCTGGTTTTGGGGCAAGAAGCTGCCAGAGAAGGTATACGCAGTTTGATAAACTTCTTCTCCCGCTCACCCAACGCCCGGGAAACTCTCTGGGTACTGGTGGCCAGAGGAAAGGCTGAGGACTTATTGAACAGCCATTCCCAGTTGGAAAATACATCAGCCCAATCCACCGGATCCGTGCTCAGGGATGCTGTGGGCGTACCGGTTATGCTGAAGGATTTAATTATGATGCTGGCCAGCAAGGGAACCAACCCAACACTGCCCTTTTTAGAGCTGACCGCGTCCGGTGCGCCCCAGGGACCGGGCATGAAGGAAAATATTCCAGAAGCTAAAAATAAGCAGCAAAAGGTCACGGAAACCCACGCTGAAATTACCCTTACCGGAACGGGAGTATTTAAAGATGACAGGCTGGTGGGCCAGCTGGATGTACCGGACACCAGGGGACTGCTCTGGTTGACAAATAAGATTGGGCCGGGAGAAATTACTATCCCCTCACCAGCAGAACCGGGCAAAAAGATTTCTGTAAACATTACCCGGGGGAAAACAAAAATTGAACCTTTTTACGACGGGCAAAATGCCCGATTTGAGATAAAAATAACCATGGAAGGCGATCTGTGGGAACAGCAATCTACAGAAGACCTCACTGACCCCAAAATTTTTGCTGCCATTGAAAAAAGAATGGCCCAGAGGATTGAACAAAGAGTGCGGTCAGTTCTGGACAAAGCCCAATTCGATTACGGCCTGGATATTTTCGCCTTTGGAGAATCCTTCCACAGGAAATATAAAAAGGAATGGGCCGCATTGAAAGATCGGTGGGACGAGGTATTTGCGAACGCCGATATCAATATTGCTGTGGAAGCCCACATTCGGCGCACCGGCCTTACAACCAAAAGGATTTTCTAAACAATAACGCTTATTTTGGAGGGGCAGGTATGATTGTCGCTTTATTATTAGTATTTTTAGGCATCATCTGGCTGGAAGTACCGGGTTTAGTGCAAAAGAAAATGTGGCGGGAATTAATTGCCTTTTCTGTATTCATGCTCATCGGCATGGCCCTAAGTATACCGCAAGTGCTGGGCATCCCCGTACCCACCCCCAACAAACCCATTGAAGCGCTGTTTAAGCCTTTTACCCAGTGGATGCTAAAATGATTGGTGATGGTGCAATGAGTAAACTTATGAAGCTGTACAAAATACCATGAAGGGTAATGTTTATGAAAGAAAAGAATTTAAACTATTACCTATCATTACCATATAAAATAGTTTTACATCCTGCGGAGGAAGGTGGCTGTGCGGCTGAAATACCAGAATTGCCTGGCTGCTTATTCCAGGGAGAAACAAAAGAAGAAGCACTAGAGATGATTGAAGATGCAAAAATAACATGGTTAGAAGCAGCGTTAGAATCAAGCAGGGAAATTGCGAAACCTGTTTCCAAAGGTGATAAGTTTAGCGGTAAGTTTGTTTTGCGTATTTCGAAATCATTGCACCATGGAATGGGCACATTTTCTCCCAGCCTTTCTTCAGGTATTCTTTCTAATACCCATCTGCGCCTTTCCCTGCCTGGTTTTCTCTAGACTGCAGCACCAGCCATAAGCCCGGCCGGAAGAAATATGATTTTACGGTGTAAATTATGCGAAAACCTTTTTTAAACACCGTCACTTCACTCCATGGTGCAGGCTTTTTGGGGTTTCCGGTACGTTTCCGTTGATAGTCAAGTGTTTCCCGATTTATTCCAAGAAATAATCAAAAAACATCCTGAAGTTGAAGCTGTCGTTGTTGACGCAGGTTACAAGACCCCAGGAATATGCAGAGAAATTGTTGAGGCAGGGAAAATGCCTGTCATGCCTTACAAGAGGCCTATGACGAAAGCTGGATACTTTAAAAAACATGATTTTGTCTACGATGAGTATTATGATTGCTACCTTTGTCCTAATAATCAAGTTTTAAAATACAGCACTACCAACCGTGGAGGATACCGTGAATAAAAAATGTTTTTGGCAATAATGGTATCCATGACGTTTTTTACATCAGCCTCGGCCAGTGTATCCAGCGTTTAGCGATGTCCTGAAATGCTGTATAATTGTTTTTTGGAATTAGTATTTGACTATTATTGGACAATTTAATAGGGATAATTTGTAATAACTATCCCCAAATTATCCCTAATATTTATGTCTATATTAAAAGTAAAAAAGGTCAGCCATAGAAAAATTTAAACTTCGAATAAACATTTTGGAACTTCGAAGTTTCATTTTCGAATCTCGAGTTTTCATTTTGAAAATAAGTATTTCCACCAAGATCATTGGATCTATTTTGTAACCCTGAAGGTCGTTTTGTAAAAACTAAGTAAACATGGAATATTTACTACAGAGAATAGCAATTAATAAACCCATTCTTTTCCTCTTAATAATTCTGCAATTTGTTCAGTTGACATTTCCTTACTAAATCCATCAATATCAGTTAGATCAAAGTATTTTTGTCCCATAAGGCCGCCTTTAGTTGGCTTAATATAATTAGTCTCATAGAACCTTTCTACAAAGAAAAATCTATGCCCCTGCGAAATGTCAAAACCAAACTCTTTTTTTGCTTCAATTATAACCTTCTTCACGCTTTCCTTCTGCTCATTCTTGACTTCACCTAATAGTATATTCTCAATAGTTAATTCATGACTGTTCCAGTCAAAAGAGATATCAGCAATACTAATTACTTCTCCAATACCCCTAACCGCTTTATCTTTATAAAGGCCCAGGTATTTATGTTTCTGATAACCTCTATCACTTGGTGCATAGTACATACCATACATCATATTCTGCTCATAACTTGTCCCAGAAAGTACGACTCTCATTTTTGTATCAGCATTGTCGATTAAACCAGATTCAAAACAGAATGTCTCAAAATCCTGTATCAGCTCCTTCATTTCAAAATCATATTCATTTAGAACTTCGTTGAAACACCTGCATATTTCTTTAAAAGTAGTAGATGCAAATTTAATGTTTAAAGGATCTAATCGTTCAACTATTTTTCTCTTATACTCGTCATTAATAGGCTCTGTATTCACCCAAAGAAAGATTTTTTTGTCCTGATCTTCAAAAGCATTGATATATCTTTCTACTTGTTCTAAATTCTGTTGACCGTATAATTTGGTTTCAATTATAATTTTAAAACTTTCCTGTTGTATTACTCCGTCGGGTACACTTTCTTTAGTTTTCTCCTGTTGGCTAAATTTAACTGTTGTGTCAAGTTCTACGTTGCTCTTTTCAAGGAGCGTATTAATAAATCTTTTAAATTTTTCAGCATTATTATTATATAGCCTACTAAATAGTAACAATGTGTTATTCGTTACCATATTCTCCTTTTGGGAGTAACGTGGAAAGTAATGAATTCTAGACATACAATAACACCTCCAAATATCTCTAAATTAATTAAACGAGTTTAGCTCTCAATCAAATATGGGCATAATACCCCCACTTGCTGCAATACTCGTTTCTGTTGCATCCTTATTAATGCATGTGTTTTCTCATAGTCCGCTGCTTTGCCCCAGCAATTTTTGTACTTAATTATAACACCTTAATTAGTCTGTATCTTGTCTTAAATCCCGTGCCCAAAAACGGCACCGGCTTTTTTCTTATCTGCAGGGCGTCTACTTAGGCCAGAGTGCTGCGGTACACTGGACTGGTCACACTCAGGGGGGTCTATTTCGACAATGTTTTTTAAAGGATACTGCACTATTATGCCGAATAATGCCAAAAACGATGTTAGCGGGGAATAACATGGATAGGATTGGTCGCTTAAACCGTTTTTATTATGTTCTTAATTTGTTAGAAAATAAGATAGGAAAGCATACCTTAGCTAACTGTGATGGTAAAATGAACTGGCCGCGGCAGGGTATTTATTTCTTTTTTGAAGAAGGAGAAGTGCGGGAAACAAATGGTGAACCAAGAGTGGTGCGTGTAGGAACCCACGCAGTATCATCAGGTTCTAAAACGACACTCTGGAACCGCCTTAGGACACACAAAGGCAGCGTCAGTGGCAAATACTCTGGTGGTGGGAATCATCGTGGCTCCATTTTCCGTCTGCACATAGGTACAGCAATAATTAACAAGCATAATATTGAACTTAATACTTGGGGAAAGGGGTCCTCAGCAAAAAGCTCAACAAGAAAGGCTGAGCATTCACTGGAAGTGGCTGTGAGTAAAAAAATTAGGTCAATGCCGTTTCTTTGGGTTAAAGCAGAGGATGACGCAGGCCCTCAAAGCATTAGAAAGTTCATTGAAAGGAACGCCATTGCTCTCTTAAGTAATTACCAGCGACCAGTTATTGATGGGCCATCAGGCAATTGGTTGGGACTTTACTGCCAAAATAAGTTTGTTAGGCACTCAGGATTATGGAATGTGGATCATGTTGCTGAACAATACGACCCATATTTTTTAGAAATCTTTTATCAATTGGTTAAAGATATGTAAGGAGGACAATCTTGTATGAACAATATCCTGCTCATTTTTCCCTGCTGCGCTGAAAAGGTTTCTGGTGGGGAAAGTTGGAAAACGGAAGGTGAAGTATTAAAAAATTTTATCTCACAACATATGCAAAAAGAAGTTAATAATGCTAGAAACCAGTTATTATCATCAATTAAGAAAAACCAACGCTATATTCAAGGAAAATATAAAAAAAATGAATCAATTACGTTTGGGCCGGATTTTGGAAATGATGATATAGATGGTAAATATATGCCTGCCATTAAGCGGTACTGTGGACAGCTGTATTCACCATTCGAGAATTTCAAAGAAGAAGTAATAAACTGTATAAAAGATAAATCTTGTCCTCACTTACTTATTCTGTCTGCATTATATGGACCTTTACACCCATTAGATATGGTACAGGATTACAATTTAAAAATGTCTGACCCACCTGCTTATAAAGCTTGGAAAGAACACTTTCCTAGCTTCTTAAAAGAATATGTTAAGATGAATGGAATAAAAGAAATTAAATTGTATTTTGGTAGGTCAACTCATTATCTAAAGGTAGCAAAGCAAGCGGTAATCCCTTTACTGCAAGATGGCCTTCTGAGTAGAGCAGCTAATTATGAAGTAGAAGAGGGAAATTCGTATCATACCCCATACAATCACGGCCTACTAATAGCAAAAGACTTACAAATTATACAAAAACCAAATTTAACTAGAAATATTAATGAAATAGAATTATAACTTTACATAAAATTACCTGGCCAGTACACGGCAGCTGCCGCTTAATAAATAACAGCGCGGCTGCGCCTTTAAGAATCAATATAGAAAGCCCCAGCAGTTATATCTAACCGCTGGGGCTTGTTATTGTTTGCCTGGCATGTCTGCCGAGCCGATGGGTTGAAAGAAACCCTGTCGCCTAACCAGCGGGAAGACAACCTGTAAGCAAGGGCGTCAC
>NZ_JAFBCW010000041.1 GCF_016907915.1 Desulforadius tongensis | reverse complement strand
GGTTTATCAGGAGCCGTATACGAGGCCCGTACGTACGGTTCTGTGAGAGGGATAACGCCGTAGCAAATTACTGCGGCGTTACCCTACTCGATCTTGACGGGCTTGAAAAAAGAGTGTAGAATTATAACCAGTAAAAATGTAACGCCTATATAGCAACTTGATATTGGGTAAGGAGTGCTGGAGATAATCCCCTGGTAAGCAGCAGGCTGCTGCTTTATTAGGGGTTTTTATTTTCTCTGCCTGGCTGGGAGAAATGGAGACGGCCTGTTTGTACATCCGAAAATGGGTGTGCATATTGGCCGTTAACTTATCTGTAAAGGGGGGGATTAACAAGTATTTTTTGCGGCGGTTGTTGGGTGGAGTTTAGCTGCGGCTGCTTGTCGGAAGAAAAAAATTAAGAAATGGAGGGGGTACCATGTCGCCTTTTTTAGCTGAAGTGATCGGAACCATGCTGTTGATTATCTTTGGTGGCGGTGTAGTAGCAGGTGTGGTATTGAAAAAATCCAAGGCGGAAAACAGCGACTGGATTGTTATTACCGTAGGCTGGGGCCTGGGGGTAGCGATAGCTGTATACGCAGTGGGTAATTTCAGCGGTGCCCATATTAACCCGGCTGTTACCATAGCCTTGGCTACTGTGGGCATGTTCCCTTGGTCAGATGTTCCGGTATACATTCTGGGACAGTTTATCGGGGCCTTTATCGGGGCCGCAGTGGTGTGGCTTGCTTATCTGCCCCACTGGGAAGCTACCGAAGACCAGGGAGCCAAACTGGCGGTTTTCAGCACCGGTCCTGCCATTCGCAATACAATTGGCAACCTGCTCAGTGAAATAATTGGTACGTTTGTACTGGTATTAGGTATTTTGGCCATTGGAGCCAACCAACTGGCTGACGGGTTAAATCCCCTGTTGGTGGGCCTGCTGATTGTTGCCATTGGTGTATCCCTGGGTGGACCCACCGGATACGCCATTAACCCTGCCCGTGACCTGGGTCCCCGTATTGCCCATGCTGTACTTCCCGTAGCTGGCAAAGGCAGCTCCGATTGGGGATATGCTTGGATTCCGGTGGTTGGGCCGATTATTGGCGGTGTATTGGGTGCCTTATTCTATGTTTCCTTTTTTGGTGCCTAGAAACTAATACAAACCGGTTAAAAAGTTTGTAAGGAGGATGCTGCATGGAAAAAAAATATGTTATGGCGTTGGACCAAGGTACAACCAGCTGCAGGGCCATTCTTTTTGATAAAAACAGCAGCATAGTGGCGGTGGCTCAAAAAGAGTTTACACAAATATACCCAAAACCCGGCTGGGTGGAACACGATGCCGAAGAAATCTGGAGTACCCAATACGGTGTTATTGCCGAGCTGGTGGCTAAAACCGGTATCAACCCCGAAGAAATTGCTGCTGTTGGTATAACCAACCAGCGGGAAACCACGGTGGTATGGGACAAAGAAACGGGCAAACCGGTGTATAATGCCATAGTGTGGCAGTGCCGCCGGACAGCTGATATTTGTGATGAGTTAAAGGAAAAGGGGTACGAACAAACCTTCAGAACTAAGACCGGCCTGGTGGTGGATGCCTACTTCTCCGGTACAAAGGTGAAGTGGATTCTCGATAATGTAGAAGGGGCCCGGGAAAAGGCGGAAAAGGGACAGCTTTTATTTGGTACCATGGACACATGGCTGATTTGGAAATTGACCGGCGGCAAAGTGCACGTTACGGATTATTCCAACGCTTCCCGTACTCTAATGTACAATATCCGGGAACTGTGTTGGGACAAAGAACTGCTGGACATACTGGGCGTGCCGGCCAGCATGCTGCCGGAAGTAAAACCATCCAGTGAAGTATATGGTTCAACCGCCCCCGAAAACTTCTTAGGGTACTCGGTACCCATTGCCGGGGTGGCCGGTGACCAGCAGGCGGCTTTATTCGGGCAGGCCTGCTACCAACCCGGAATGGCAAAGAACACTTACGGTACCGGCTGCTTCATGCTGATGAATACCGGAGACAAGGTGTATGACTCTCAAAACGGTCTGCTGACTACCATTGCCTGGGGTATAGACGGCAAAGTTGAATATGCCTTAGAGGGCAGCATCTTTATTGCCGGAGCAGCCATTCAGTGGCTGAGGGACGGCTTGAAAATCATTGAAGAAGCCCCGGATTCCGAGTATTTTGCCAGCAAAGTTGATGATACCGGTGGGGTATACGTGGTGCCTGCCTTTGCCGGTTTGGGTGCTCCCTACTGGGATATGCGCGCCAGGGGCGCCATTGTAGGGCTGACCAGGGGTACCACTAAAGAACATATTATTAGAGCAACTTTGGATTCACTGTGCTACCAAACCAAGGACGTGCTGGGTGCCATGGAAGCGGATTCCGGCATTGAACTAAAAGCGCTCAAAGTAGACGGCGGCGCGGTGGCCAACAATTTGTTAATGCAGTTCCAGGCTGATATTCTGGGCGTGCCTGTGGAAAGGCCGAAAGTAATTGAAACAACGGCGCTGGGTGCCGCTTACCTGGCAGGACTGGCGGTGGGATTCTGGAACAGCAAGGACGAGCTGGCAGAGGCTTGGCAGCTGGATCGCCGCTTTGAAAGCCAAATGGAAGAAGAGCGGAGAGATAAGTTATATACCGGCTGGAAGCGTGCGGTTAAGCGTTCTATGGACTGGGCCGTTGAAGAATAATTTGATACTGGCTTGAGAGAATGGGAGAAGCCATACAGTACCGGGAACGATGTTCTCGTTATTGTCTGGCTTCTTTGTTTAATAACACTTTTTAATAATTTCTGACATTCCATGCAGCATTAAAGATTAAGAACGGTGACTTAGCACCGAGCATTATTTTCAAGAAGTTGCAGACGGAGGTTAAGGTTATGACAGATAAAGCACAAGTGGTGATAATTGGTGGCGGGGCCACTGGTACAGGTATCCTCCGTGACCTGGCGTTAAGAGGTATATCTGCGGTATTGGTGGAGCAGGGGGACTTGGCCCACGGTACCAGCTCCCGTTTCCACGGGCTGCTGCACAGCGGGGGTCGTTATGCTGTTAAAGATAAAGAAGCAGCCCGGGAATGTATTGAGGAAAACTTAATACTGTGCCGCATAGCTCCCAGCTGTATAGAGCCCATTGGCGGCTTGTTTGTGGAAATGCAGGGAGATGACCCGGAATACACTGAAAAATGGGTTAGTGCCTGTGCCGAAGCTGGCATTAACGCCGAGGAAACAGATGTACAAGAAGTACTTAAATCAAACCCGGCATTAAGTTCTAACATCACCAGGGCGTTTAAAGTTCCTGACTGTGCGGTGGATGGTTTCCGGATACTGTGGGGAAATGTTAATTCAGCCCGGAAGCACGGGGCAAAAGTTATCACTTATTCCAAGGTAACAAAAATTCACCAGGAAAATGGATCAGTCACCGGGGTGGAGCTGTTAAATAAACTTACCGGGGAAAAGAAAACCATTGAATGTGAGATGGTTGTTAATGCTGCCGGGGCCTGGGCCGGTGAGGTAGCGGCCATGGTGGGTTTAGAAGTTAATGTAATTAAGGATAAGGGTACTTTGTTGGCCTTTAATCACCGGATGATGAACAAAATTGTAAACCGCCTGCGCCCGCCGGGTGATGGAGATATTTTTGTACCCCACGGGACCATTACCATACTGGGAACCACATCTCAAACTGTTGACAGCGCTGATGCGAATAAACCGGAACGGCAGGAAGTGCTTGATCTTCTTAAAATAGGCAAAGAAATGGTGCCGGAAATAGAAAACTTTAGATTGGTTAGAGCCTTTGCTGGGGTGCGCCCGCTGTACCAACCCGGCAGTTCTGCCACCGGCAGATCGGTGAGCAGGGGGTTTGCTTTACTTGATCACCAGCAGATGGATGGATTGAACGGTTTTGTCAGCATTGTAGGAGGGAAATTCACTACCTTCCGCTTGATGGCAGAAAGAACGGCGGATTTGGTGGCTGAAAAACTGGCAGTTGATGCTCCCTGCCGCACCGCCCAGGAACCGTTAACTGACCCGGTGCCGGAGGAACTGCTGAAACGGGGTAAAAAGGTATTTGGTATCCCGGGGGCTAAAAAGGCAGCGGAAAGACTGGGTGATGACTTTGCCCGGGTGATAGAAGAGGCCGAACAAAATGCTGAGAAAAGGCAAGTATTCTGTGAGTGTGAAATGGTAAGCAGGGCGGAAATAGATTTTGTGGCCCGGGATGAAGATTGTCATACCCTGGGAGATATTCGCCGTAAAACCAGAATGGGTATGGGTACCTGCCAGGGAACCTTCTGCGGTTATCGAACTCTGGGTGCATTAAACAAGTATGAAAAATTTGCCCGCAGCCACCGGGAGTATTTGAGCGTTTTTTTACAAAAGCGCTGGAAGGGAATTAGACCGGTGTTGTGGGGGCAGCAGCTGCGTGAAGCTCAATTGGCGTTAGGCATCTACTGTTCTTTATTTGGAATGGAGAGAATGAAATGATGAACAAAAAAGCAGATGTATTAGTGATTGGTGCCGGCCTTTCCGGATTAATGGCGGCAGCTAAAGCGGTGGAGCAGGGGAAAAAGGTATTACTGGTGGCCAAAGGCATGGGAGCGCTGGGGCTTTCATCCGGCTGCATTGACTTGTGGGGATATGACATAGATCAGCCGGATCAAGTATGTTCCCGTCCCCTGCAGGAAATTGACAAACTGATACAGGTTAATCCCCACCATCCATATGCCCGGGTGCGGGATGTGTTAGAAGAAAGCCTTGATTTCTTCCGGAAAATTTGCGCCGAAAATGGTTCTCCCTATCTTGAAAATGAGGGCGGTAACTGGCTTTTACCCACTGCCCTGGGTACTATGCGTCCTACCTATTTAGTACCGGCCAGCATGGCTGTAAAATCACTGGAGGAAGCGGATAAAATCCTGGTGGTGGGCTTTAAGGGGTTAAAGGATTTTTACCCGGATGTGCTGGTGGCCAACTTGCAGCGCAATGCAGAACTAAAGCCAAGTTGTAAATTGGAACCCGTTTTGGTTGAGGTGGGTTCTGAGGAGCTAAAACCGGCTGCCCTTGCCCATCGTTTGGAGCGTGGGGAAATAATAGATAAAATCGTCCAGCAGGTGAAGCCGCTGCTTTCACCGGGGGCTGTTGTTTTATTCCCGCCGGTGCTGGGAAGCAGCGGGGGTGCCGGCATGGCCGGGCGGTTGGCTGATGAGTTGGGCTGCCCGGTTTATGAGGTAAGCAATATACCCCCGGCTCTTCCCGGAGACAGGCTGCAGAAGACACTGCTGCACCATTTGAAAACCAGAGGCGTGGAAGTGATAATCGGTTCCACTGTAACAACTGCCCATTTGGAAGGTAACCGCTGTGTTAAAGTAACTGTCCGGTGTTTAAGCGGAACTATGACCATATCGGCCCGTGTTTTTGTGCTGGCCACCGGTTCCTTTTTGGGCGGCGGTCTGGAAGCCGATATTGAAGGGATAAAGGAATCCATTTTTAACCTGCCGGTGCAGATAGGTGCGGAGGAATGGTCGGTGCAGGAGTTTTTAGATCTGAAAGGTCAGCCCTTTAATAAATTCGGTATAGCGGTAAATGATCACCTGCAGCCGGTGGATGAAAGCGGGCAGGTACTGGTGAAGAACTTGATGGTTACCGGGGCTAACCTGGCCGGCTGTAACTACCCTATAGAAAAGTGCGGCAACGGGGTGGCGTTGGCCACGGGATATAAAGCCGGTAAGCTGGTGGAGGTGGTGCACGGTGAATAAAACCAACGAACTTGCTTTAGACAATTGCATAAAATGCTCCATTTGTGTAACCCACTGTCCGGTGGCCAAGGTTACAGATAAATTTGCCGGTCCCAAGCAAAACGGCCCGGATTTGGAGCGCTTTAGGTTGGAAGAACCGCTGGCGGTGCACCCCTCTATCGAATACTGTTCTAACTGTAAAAACTGTGAGGTGGCCTGTCCCTCCGGGGTAAGCATTTCCACCATGAACTGCAGGGCCAAGGGGGAGTATGTGGCTAAAAACGGTGCTCCCCTGCGGGATAGGCTGCTGGCCAATGTGGAATTGATGGGTGATTTTGCCCGGTTAATGCCGGGATTGGTAAATTGGGGCGGTAAAGTTAAACTCTTCAGGGAACTGGCGGAGAGGATTTTCAACATCAGCGCTGATATGACGCTGCCCCAGTATGCCAGCAAAACTTTTTACGAGCTGTATAGGGAAAATAAACCCCCGGTCAGTGCCAAGAAAGTGGTGTATTTTCCCGGCTGCTACGTAACCTACAATACACCGGAGGTGGGCCTGGCGCTGGTGAAGGTGATGGCCCATAACGGTGTTGAGGTGCTGGTGGAGGAGTTTAACTGCTGCGGGGTGCCGTTGATTGCCAACGGGCTGCTGGCAGACGCTAAAAATAATGCCCGCAATAACATGCGAAAGCTGGAAAAATATATTGATGCCGGCTATCAAATTGTAACCTCCTGCCCCAGCTGTAATCTTGCCCTGCGGCGGGAATACGGTGAACTTTTCGATATGGAAAAAGCCCACCGGTTGGCTGAGCAGGTGATTGATGTGTTTGAGTATTTGCAAGTTTTGGCTGAAAATGGTGAGCTGAAAACCGATTTTAAGCATTTATCCCTGACGGTGGGTTATCATCAACCCTGTCACTTGAAAGCTGTGGGGTGCGGTGTGCCATCCAAGGGAATACTGGACTTAGTTCCCGGTGTTGAAGTTAACGATCTTGATGCCGGCTGCTGTGGGCTTTCCGGCAGCTACGGTTTTAAAAAGGAAAAATATGCCATCAGCCAGGAAATAGGCCGGCAGTTATTTCAAGCGGTGAAGAAGAAGGGATTGAACCGGGTAATCACCGAGTGCGGCATGTGCCAGCTGCAAATTCACCATGGCACCGGAGCAGAGGTGTATCATCCCATTCAAGTGTTGGCAGAGGCTTACGGCCTGGGCAGTGATATAAAATAATTTAGGAGGCATCTGTATGCTCAGTACCAAAATAGTCTGTACCATTGGGCCCGCCAGTGAAAGGCCGGAAACCATTAAGGAAATGATTGAGGCTGGGATGAGCGTGGCCCGGTTAAACTTTTCCCACGGTTCTCATGCAGAACACGGGGAGAGAATTAAAAATATCCGGCAGGTGGCGGAGGAACTAAATAAAAATGTGGCCATCCTGCTGGACACCAAAGGTCCGGAAATCCGCCTGGGTGATTTTGCCAACCCGCCGGTGATGCTGGAAACAGGTCAGCAGTTTATTTTAACCACCGAAGAAATTCTCGGAGATCAGAATCAGGTAACGGTGACTTATAAAGATTTGCCCCAGGATGTGGTGCCCGGAGATCCCATTCTGGTGGATGACGGTTTGATAGAACTGCAGGTTGAAGCGGTACAATGGCCCCGGGTTGTCTGCCGGGTGAAGAACGGGGGCAGAGTGTCTAACCGCAAGGGAGTAAACCTGCCCGGCGTTAAAGTTAACCTGCCGGCGGTAACGGATAAAGATATTGCGGATATTAAATTCGGCATCAGCCAAGGGGTGGATTTCATTGCCGCCTCCTTTGTGCGCAAGGCAGCGGATGTGCTGGCCATTAGAGAGATCTTGGAAGCAGAAAACGCCGATATTGATATCATAGCCAAGATAGAGACCCAGGAAAGTATTGATAATATAGAGGAAATCATACAGGTGGCCGACGGCATTATGGTGGCCCGGGGTGATTTGGGTGTGGAAATTCCCACCGAACGGGTGCCCATTATACAAAAACAAATCATTGCCCGGTGCAACCAGGTGGGTAAGCCGGTTATTACCGCTACCCAAATGCTGGACTCAATGATTAACAACCCCCGTCCCACCAGGGCGGAGGCCTCTGATGTGGCCAATGCCATCTTTGACGGCACCGATGCCATTATGCTTTCCGGAGAAACCGCCAATGGTAAATATCCGGTGGAAGCGGTAAAAACAATGGCGCGTATTGCCCGGTATGCGGAAAAATCCCGGACCGGTGGTTTAGACGCATGCGGCGACCGGTGCAGTGTTACCGATGCCATCGGCCAGGCGGTGTGCAGTGTGGCCGGTAAGGTAAATGCTTCGGCCATAGTTACCGCCACCACCAGCGGTTACACGGCTAAAATGATTTCCAGGTACCGCCCGGAGGTCCCGGTGGTGGCAGCTACTCCCCACCGGCGGGTGCGCAGGCGTTTGGCCCTGGTATGGGGGGTGGTTCCCCTGCTGGTAGAAAAGTTGATGGATACCGACCAAATGATTTCGGCGGCGGTGGATGCAGCGGTAAGTGCAGGTGTGATTAAAGGCGGAGACCTGGTGGTGGTTACTGCCGGGGTGCCGGTGGGAGTTCAGGGGACCACCAACCTGATGAAAATTCATACCGTGGGCACTCCCGCGGCCCGGGGCACCGGGATTATTTCCAAATCGGTGGTGGGGAAAGCCAAAGTGTGCACCGGTGCCCAAGAGGCAGCAGCGCTGGAGCCGGGAGATGTGCTGATTACCGTCAGCACCGATGCGGAATTTGTTCCCCATTTAAAAAACGCGGCGGCCATAGTTACCGAAGAGGGAGGGTTAACTTCTCACGGGGCCATTATGGCGCTGGAATTTAACATACCGGTAGTTGTAGGGGTGAAAGATGCCACCACCCTGTTTAAAAACGGAGAAGTTATTACCGTTGATGGTCAGCGGGGTTTAATTTACCGGGGAACAGCAAAGGTGTTGTAAAGTATTGTGAAAAATGTTACAATCTTGGCAGAGAAAACAGTTGCAGCAGAGTACATAGTTTATAACCGATAACAACTGGATAACCGGCCGGGAGAGGAGGAGCGGGCCTACTGGTGGATGCAATACCTGCCTGTGGTCCGCTTTTGCTTTCGCTTTTTAATATTTTAATAATAGTAAAAAAGCCGGCGGCTTTGGAAAAGACGCCGGACTGACAATACAATATATTTTAAATTCGAGGAGGAGATGAACATGGCGATTAAAATTGCTATTAACGGGTTTGGAAGGATTGGTAGAAACGTATTAAGGGCTGTTATCGAAAGGGGTTTATTAAAACAGGATTCACCAATTGAAGTGGTGGCGGTAAACGATCTCACCGATCCCAAGACACTGGCCCACCTGTTTAAATATGATTCTGTACACGGCGAGCTGCCGGCCAAAGTGGATACCACTGCGGAGGGCATTATCATCGACGATACCGAAATAAAGGTTTTTGCTGAAAGAGATCCCGCCAACCTGCCCTGGGGTCAGCTGGGTGTAGACATTGTTGTTGAATCCACCGGTTTGTTTAGAAAGGGTGCCGATGCCGGCAAACACATTCAAGCGGGAGCTAAAAAAGTAATTATTTCCGCGCCGGGTAAAGAAGTGGACGGTACCTTTGTAATGGGTGTTAACGACCATACTTATGATCCCGCGAAACACCATGTGGTATCCAATGCTTCCTGCACCACCAACTGCCTGGCTCCGGTGGCCAAAGTGCTGAACGACAAGTTTGGCATTGTTAGAGGTCTGATGACCACTGTACACTCTTACACCAACGACCAGCGCATTTTAGACCTGCCCCATAAAGACCTGCGCCGGGCCAGAGCTGCCGGCATGTCCATTATTCCTACCACCACCGGGGCGGCAAAGGCAGTGGGTTTAGTTCTGCCGGAACTGCAGGGTAAATTAAACGGCTTTGCCATGCGGGTACCAACCCCCAATGTGTCTGTGGTAGACCTGGTGGTTGAATTATCTAAAGAGGTTACTGTGGAAGAGGTTAATGATACCTTGAAAAATGAAGCTGAAACAAACCTCAAAGGTATTATGCAGTTTACCGATCTGCCGCTGGTTTCCAAAGACTTCAACGGCAACCCCCATTCCTCCATTGTTGACGGCCTGTCCACCATGGTGATGGAAGGAAATCTGGTCAAGGTGCTGGCCTGGTACGATAATGAGTGGGGCTACTCCAACCGGGTGCTGGATCTGGCATTGATGATGGTGGAAAAGGGGCTGTAAAGCATGAATAAAAAAACAATTAAAGATATAGATGTTAGAAACAAAAGGGTACTGGTGCGGGTGGATTTTAACGTTCCGCTGAAAGATGGGGTTATCACCGATGATACCAGAATACAAAAGGCCCTGCCCACCATTAAATATCTAATGGACAGAGAAGCCAAGGTTATCTTGGCTTCTCATTTGGGCCGTCCCAAGGGGGAAGTGGTAGAAAAGTACCGCTTAACTCCGGTGGCTGAACGCCTTTCGGAACTGCTGGGGCGCACCGTACTGAAAGCGGATCAATCGGTGGGTGAAGAACCTAAAAAAATCATTTCCGGCATGAAGGGCGGAGACGTGCTGTTACTGGAAAATGTGCGCTTTCATGCCGAAGAAACTGAAAATGATGAAAAGTATGCCGGTCAGCTGGCTGAACTGGCGGATATATTCGTAAACGACGCCTTTGGCACAGCCCACCGGGCCCATGCATCCACCGCCGGTGTGGCCAAGTTTCTGCCCGGGGTGGCCGGTTTGTTGATGGAAAGAGAGTTGGAGATGCTGGGTAAAGCGGTATCCAACCCGGAACGTCCCTTTGTGGCCATCATTGGCGGGGCCAAAGTTTCAGATAAAATTGGGGTAATAGAAAACCTTTTAGATAAGGTGGATGTTTTGATTATCGGCGGCGGTATGGCCAACACCTTTTTGGCTGCCCAGGGCTGCCAGGTGGGTAAATCTCTCTATGAGCCGGATAAAGTGAACCTGGCCCGGGAACTGATTGCCCGGGCTGAAGAAAGCAAAGTAGAGCTGCTGCTGCCCAGCGACGTGGTTGTGGCCGCTGCTGTTGAAGAAAATGCTGAACAAAGGGTAGTGCCGGTAACGGGCATTCCCCAGGATTGGATGGCGCTGGATATCGGTCCTGAAACCGCCGCCCAATATGCAGCAGCGGTACAGCGGGCGGCCACTGTGGTTTGGAACGGTCCCATGGGCGTGTTTGAAATCGATGCCTTTGCCCGGGGTACCGAAGCGGTGGCCAAAGCCTTGGCTGAATCTAAAGCCACTACCATAGTAGGTGGGGGAGATTCGGTGGCAGCGGTAAATAAAACTAAAGTAGCAGATAAAATAAGCCACATTTCCACCGGCGGCGGCGCGTCCCTGAAGTTTTTGGAAGGGAAAGAGCTGCCCGGGGTAACCGCACTGCAGGATAAGTAAATACATTTCACAGACTGGAGGGGTTAATTTTGCGCCAGCAAATTATTGCCGGAAACTGGAAGATGAATAAAACCACTGCCCAGGCAGTGGAGTTTGCCCGGGAATTAAAACAAAGCATAGATAATAACGTGCCGGTGGAAGTGGTAATCTGCCCGCCCTTTACCGCCCTGGCGCCGCTGGCGGAGGAGTTGAAGGGCAGCGGCATTGCCCTGGGCGCCCAAAACATGCACTGGGAAGACCAGGGTGCTTTCACCGGGGAAATTTCAGCCCCCATGCTCAAAGAATTAGGCTGCCGGTATGTAATTTTGGGTCACTCGGAACGCCGGCAGTACTTTGGCGAAACCGATGCCGGCGTAAATAAGAAAGTTAAAGCCGCCTTGGAGCACGGTTTGATTCCCATTGTTTGTGTTGGGGAAACACTGGAGCAGCGGGAAGCTGGTGTCACCGAGCAAACAGTGGCCGGACAGCTGAAGGGAGCCCTGGCGGGCCTGGAGCAGGAGCAGGTGGCGGGTTTGGTAATTGCCTATGAACCTGTATGGGCCATCGGCACCGGCAGAACGGCATCTGACCAGGATGCCCAGCAGGTAAACAATTTTATCCGTAAAGTGATTGCCGAAGAGTACGGGGCAGCAGCGGCCGAAGCGGTGCGCATTCAATACGGAGGCAGTGTAAAGCCGGCTAACGCCCGGGGACTGCTGTCCCAGCCCGATATAGACGGCGCACTGGTTGGCGGCGCCAGCTTGAAAGTCGAAGACTTTAAAGGAATTATTGACGCCATTGGATAATGAAAACCCCGGCAGCCTTTACCGGAGCGCTTTTTCATCCGGTAAACGGTGCCGGGTTCGGCAAATAACATTTTTGGAATCATTTCTAATACAGCGGGGGGGAGCGAATTGACAGCAAAGGGACCACTGGCACTGGTGATACTGGACGGCTGGGGAATTGGTGATGAGAACGGCAACGCCATTCACCAGGCCGACACCCCTAACTTTGAAAAATTAATGAACAGTTATCCCTATACCACCCTGATTTCTTCGGGGGAAGAGGTGGGCCTGCCGGCGGGTCAAATGGGTAACTCTGAAGTTGGCCATTTGAATATCGGTGCCGGGCGGGTGGTATACCAGGAACTGACCCGTATTACCAAGGCCATAGAAGATGAAAGTTTTTTTGCCAATGAAGAACTGTTAAAGGCTGTGCACCACGTTAAAGAACAACAATCTGCGCTGCATATAATGGGACTGCTGTCCGATGGAGGGGTGCACAGTCACATAAAACATATTTTTGCTCTTTTGGAATTGGCCAAGCGGGAGGGGTTATCCAGGGTATATTTTCATGCCTTTTTAGACGGGCGGGATGTTCCGCCATCCAGTGCCGAAACCTATATTAATCAACTGCAGGCTAAAATGACAGCGCTGGGTGTGGGGGCGGTGGCCACTGTCACCGGCCGCTACTATGCCATGGACAGAGACCGCCGTTGGGAGAGAACCGAACAGGCCTACCGGGCGCTGGTTGACGGGCAGGGGCTGCCGGCCCGTTCCGCTGCAGATGCGGTGAATCAGGGCTATCAGCGGGGTGAAACCGATGAATTTATCAAGCCCACGGTAATTATGGATAGTGATAACCGCCCCCTGGCCAGGGTTAAAAATAAAGATGCCGTTATTTTTGCCAATTTCCGCCCCGACCGGGCCAGACAGATTACCAGGGCCTTTGTGGATGAAGAGTTCCACGGCTTCCACCGGGAAGGCGGCAGGCCGGATGTCTATTTTGTGTGCATGACTCAATATGATAAGACCATTGCCGCACCGGTGGCCTTTCCCCCTGCCAAACATACCAATACCCTTGGTCAATGGCTCAGCAAGCAGGGGTTGAAACAATTGCGGTTGGCGGAAACGGAAAAATATGCCCATGTTACCTTCTTTTTCAATGGCGGAGTTGAAACCCCGTACCCGGGAGAGGAAAGAAAACTTATTCCTTCACCTAAGGTGGCAACCTATGATTTAAAGCCCGAAATGTCCGCAGAGGAAATTACTGCCGCCTTTATAGAGTATCTCAACGGGGGAACACATGACGTGATTATTACCAACTTTGCCAACCCCGATATGGTGGGGCACACAGGCAATATGGAAGCGGCAAAACTGGCGGTGGAAACGGTTGACCGGTGCCTGGGTAAAATTGCCGCTGCCGTATTGGAAAAAGAAGGGACCCTTTTAGTAACCGCTGACCACGGCAATGCGGAAAAAATGCTGGATGAACATGGGGGTGCTCATACCGCCCATACCAATTCGCCGGTTCCTTTTATCCTGGTGGGTGATAAATACAAAGGGGCTGCATTGAGAAGCGGGAGCTTAAGGGATATTGCCCCCACCATGCTGGATATCCTGGGTTTACCCAAACCGCCGGAAATGACCGGACAATCGCTGATAATTAGCAAATAAATTAAATAGATGGTTAAACGGCATCATCGGAAGATATAACTTTTTCATGGTAGGGAGGAATAGTTCATATGTCCACAAGTATTGTTGAAATTTCAGCCCGGGAAATTTTAGACTCCCGGGGTAACCCCACATTGGAAGTAGAGGTTTGGCTGGAAAGCGGTGCCATGGGCAGGGCGGCAGTTCCCTCCGGCGCTTCCACCGGAGCCTATGAAGCGGTTGAACTGCGGGACGGTGATAAAGAACGCTACCTGGGTAAAGGGGTATTAAAAGCAGTTAAAAATGTAAATGAGGTTTTAGCCCCGGAACTGGTGGGGATGGATGCCAGCGATCAAATCGGTATTGACCGGCTGATGATTGAAATGGACGGCACGGCCAACAAGGGCAAATTGGGCGCCAATGCCGTACTGGGTGTTTCCCTGGCGGCCGCCAAGGCAGCGGCCAGCTTCTTTGGTTTACCGCTGTATCAATATATCGGCGGGGTAAATGCCAAAGAACTGCCGGTGCCGATGATGAATATTTTAAACGGTGGGGCCCATGCCGATAACAACGTGGATATTCAGGAGTTTATGATACTGCCGGTGGGTGCTGACAGCTTTTCTCAGGGGCTGCGCATGGGCGCTGAAGTGTTCCATAATTTAAAAGCGGTGCTTAAATCCAAAGGGCTGAATACCGCCGTTGGAGACGAAGGCGGTTTTGCACCAAACTTAAAGAGCAATGAAGAAGCGCTGGCTGTTATTATTGAAGCCATTGAAAAGGCCGGTTATAAGCCCGGTGAGGATATTTTCCTGGGACTGGATGTGGCTGCCAGCGAAATATTTAAAGAGGGTAAATACGTGTTAACCGGTGAGGGAGTAACCTACAACTGTGATGAAATGATAGAGTTTTACACCAAATTGGTGGATCGTTACCCCATTATCTCCATTGAAGACGGGTTGGCTGAAGATGACTGGGAAGGTTGGGCCAAGTTAACCCAGGCCCTGGGCAAAAGAATTCAACTGGTGGGAGACGATCTGTTTGTTACCAACACCGGGCGCCTGTCCCAGGGCATTAACAGTAATGTGGCCAATTCCGTTTTGATTAAACTAAACCAAATTGGTACCCTTACCGAAACCCTGGACACCATAGAAATGGCCAAGCGGGCCGGCTACACCGCGGTGATTTCCCATCGTTCCGGTGAAACGGATGATACCACCATTGCCGATTTAGCGGTGGCTGTTAATGCCGGACAAATTAAAACCGGGGCTCCCTCCCGTACCGACAGGGTAGCTAAGTACAACCAGCTTCTGCGTATTGAAGAAGAACTGGGTGCGCTGGCTGGTTACCGGGGAAAGGATGTATTCTATAACTTAAAGTAACATTTTTCGCCAATGATTTTACAAAAGTTCGCCAAAATTAAAAAAATTTAAAATATCGG
Organism: Desulforadius tongensis; assembly: GCF_016907915.1. Taxonomy (GTDB): domain Bacteria; phylum Bacillota; class Desulfotomaculia; order Desulfotomaculales; family Desulfohalotomaculaceae; genus Desulforadius; species Desulforadius tongensis. Next base: position 772 of record NZ_JAFBCW010000041.1, on the reverse strand, counting down.
CAGGTATTTTATCCTTTGTAACGTATTAAATATATTGACACGGTGGTTCTTTGATAACCGATAAAATTGTTATTTTTGTAACAACCTGGGCGTGAGGGGATTGGGTTATCAAAAGAAATTGACAGTCATTTCAGTAAATATTATACTAGAATGGAACCAAAATTCTTGTAATTGACTTTGAATCGGTAATATAGATACTTATACCAGCCGTATTTATATAGAAGAAATGCATGGAATTTAAATTTAACCCCGCTGGTTTACTACAAAATCCAGTGGGGTTAATGGTATATTTATCTAATAATATAATATACTGTATACCCGAGGCAGGGTTGTTACTAAAGACAGCACCGAGAAGATTAAGCGCAAACGATTTGATAATTCGAAATTTTTTAAATCTTGGGGGTGGTTTTAGGTTATTATCGAAATTTTATGGAATGTATCTTAAAACCCTTGCCTTAGGAGTTGTTAGTTGACTGGTGAGTGAATTTTATTGTACAAGCTGTCGTTTTTTATTAGGGTTATGTCGTCTTTGACATGTTGATATTAGGAGGAACGGTTGTGATGAAAATATGAGTGCAAAGAAAGTAGGAAGCGTACTGGTGGTGGGAGCCGGTATAGCAGGTATACAAGCATCGCTTGACCTGGCGGAATCGGGATATTACGTGCACCTGGTGGAGAGCAGCCCGGCCATAGGCGGGGTAATGCCCGCGCTGGACAAAACCTTTCCCACCAACGACTGCTCCATGTGCATATTGTCGCCGAAGCTGGTGGA
>NZ_JAFBCW010000040.1 GCF_016907915.1 Desulforadius tongensis | reverse complement strand
ATGAACTTCGTTCCACAACATGAACCGCCGTATACCGAACGGTACGTACGGTGGTGTGAGAGGACGGGAGTTAATCACTCCCTCCTACTCGATTATCAAGATATTTTTGCATACTGCGTTACGGTCCGTCTTCCGGGATAGTGTTTTACATTTTTAGGAAAAAATTACTGTACAGACAACAAATCACAAGCAAATTGAGCAGGAAAAGTTCTCTCTTTGCTAGAAGATATACTTTCCTTAAGGTAGACATTTATGCTGTACACGGCACCTGGGTCACGGGCGGCGAATATTCCGGGCGCGCGTGCGCAACCGGCAGGCCAGGTGCTTAAATTTAGCCGGCGGAGGAATTTTAGCGAAGGGTACGAAAACCGCCGGTTCAGCAGGATAACTTTTTCAGGGTAGATAGCGGATTTGTTAGGGGTAAAAGGAGGGATATAATGTTCCCGTCACCCGGTAATGATAGCGGAATTGCTAAAAACCTAAGGATAATAGAGTGGTTGAAAGCAGATATCTTAACATCGCTTTCGGCATTGTTTAAAGCAATGGTTAAAGGTAGTGAAGAAAGACTGCTGGACGCCCTGGCCAGCCTGGTAATTACCTCTTATATTTTAGGCCGGCGTTTAGGTATTAACTTTTCCCGCCTGGATCTTAAAATTGAGCACAAACTGAGACAAGGTATAGATGATGACCATGAAGTGGAACGATGGTACGGTGATTTATCAGAATTACTTCAATACCGTGTAAATCAACATGGTTCTAAAAGCAGTAAATTCAGGTTATAACAGACGATACCGTTACTTATCCCAAAAGAGGTGACCCTGTTGACAAGCAACAACTCAAGCCGTTCAATAGTAGAAGGAGCTCTTTTTGCAGCCCTTACAGCAGTTATTGCTCTTGCCGGTTTTTTCATACCGCCGTTATTAGTTGTAGTTGGCGTACTGATTCCCCTGCCGCTGACGTTAATGGTATACCGCCAGGGATTAAAGAAAGGTTTTTTATCACTGGTGACTGCCTACATATTACTGCTGATACTGTTTACAGAACCATTAAGTGTAACCGCCCTGATAATGCAGTCTGCCCCGCTGGGTTTGCTGCTGGGGTTGTTATTTAAAAATAAAATATCCGCTGGTAAAAGCATTGCTGCCTGTACCGCGGCATCGGCAGTTTTAACATTTACAGTATTAATTTTCATTGGCTTACTTACCGGCATCAGCCTTTCTGATATCGAAAACCAGGCCCAAATGGCAGTGGAGCAAAGTTTGCAGTTTTACCATAATGCGGGATTACTAAAAAATGTAGATGCAGATGAAATGCAGAAAAGCATGAAGCAAACTTTGCACTTGATGACCATTCTTTTACCGGGTATCTTAATTATTGGGGCTGTGTTTTCTTCGGTAATAACCTATCTATTATCCCGGGCAGTGTTAAAACGGTTAAAATACAGCGTGGTACCGCTGCCGGCCTTCAGCCGGTGGACATTTCCCTGGTACACCCTTTGGGCGCTGGTTATAGGATTGGCGCTAACCATTGCCGGGGATAGATACCAGCTGCAAACCATGGCCACAGCGGGTAAAAACATTTTGTATGTTTCAGGTATGCTGTTCATGGTTTTAGGAATATCCGTAGCCACCTATTACTATAAAAAATTACCCCTGCACCCGGCAATTAAATTAATGCTGCTGTTTTTTGCTGTAATATGGCCCTTTACACCGGCTGTCTTACTGGGTATAGGCGTAATTGACCCCCTGTTGGATATGCGCAGAATAAACCGGCAGCAGGACACAGTTAAAAGGAGGTAAGAACAATGAAAGTAATTTTAAATCAAGATGTGCCCAAACTGGGAAAAAAAGGTGATGTAATAGAAGTGGCCGAGGGTTACGGCAGGAACTACTTAATACCCCGCAACCTGGCCAGTGAAGCATCCCAGGGGAAACTTAATGAACTGGCTCAAATTAAAAAAGCTGAAAACCGTAAAAAAGAACAGCTTTTACAAGAGGCCAAAGAAACAGCGGCCAAACTGGAACAAATTAAAGTAAAGCTGACCGCTAAAGTGGGTGAAGGTGGTAAACTATTTGGAGCCATCAGCAACAAAGACATAGCTGACAGCCTGAAAAAAGAGCACGGTATTAATATAGACAAGAAAAAAATTATTTTAAAGTCTCCCATAAAAAGTCTAGGGGAGTATACAGTTAACGTTAAACTGCATCCCAAGGTACAGGCGGAATTGGCAGTTTCAATTTCAGAAGCATAAAAAAGGTGACAAACGAGCAGAGCCCAAGTCACCGGCTTGATGACCTTCGGAATATGACAGCACCGTTAAAAAGCATAATTGGCGGTTTTCAGGTGCTTGGAAAGGGGAAAGGCCTGTGAAGCAATTTATTGAAAAATTTATCAAAACGAATACTCAAGAAAATGAACCGTATCTAACTAATAAAGAACTGATCAGCAGGCAGATAAAAGTTGTTTATGAACTGCTGGCCCACATTTATGGATCGGACAAGCTGGTACTTAAAGCCAGCAAGCTGGATGCACTGCAGTTAATGCGCTCTGAAAAACCGGAAGAAAGGGTTTTGGCGCTGCAAAGATTAATATTTGAAGATCCCACATTGGCTGACCTGCCGAAGGAAGAAGAAATACCGGAGATACTGGATAAAATTAAAGATGAAATTGCCGATATACTTGCCCGGCGCACGGTGGAAGAAGACATAGAAAAGAAAATCACTGAAAAAATGCAGCAGCGCCACGAGGAATATGTACGGGAAGTAAAAATGCAGGTATTAAAAGAAACCGCCGGTCCGGAAAACGCCCAAACCCTTAAAAAACTGGCTCTTTTGGAAAAATTAGAGCGCAGCAAACTGGCCACATCAGCCATAGATGTTTTGCGGCCGCAAAAATTTGCGGATATCGTGGGTCAGGAAAGAGCCATCAGAGCGTTGGTATCTAAACTGGCCTCACCCTTTCCCCAGCATATTATCATTTACGGGCCGCCGGGTGTTGGTAAAACCACTGCCGCCAGGTTGGCGCTGGAAACAGCTAAAAAAATAGCAGGAAGCCCCTTCAGCAGGGAAGGGAAATTTGTAGAAGTGGATGGTTCAACCCTGCGTTGGGACCCCAGGGAAATAACCAACCCCCTGTTGGGATCAGTTCATGATCCCATCTACCAGGGTGCCCGCCGGGATCTGGCCGACACAGGCATCCCGGAACCGAAACCGGGGCTGGTTACCGAGGCCCACGGGGGCATACTGTTTATAGACGAGATTGGTGAACTGGATCCGATCTTACAAAACAAATTACTAAAGGTTTTGGAAGACAAAAGAGTGTACTTCGAATCATCCTACTATGATCCCGATGATCCCAATATACCTAAATATATTAAAAAATTATTTGAAGAAGGGGCACCGGCAGACTTCATTCTGATAGGTGCCACCACCCGGGAACCGGAATATATTAACCCGGCCATTCGCTCCCGCTGTGCGGAGGTATACTTTGAGCCGCTGGCGCCGGGGGATATAGAAAAGATAGTTCGCCGGGCGGCGGAAAAGCTAAAGGTAAATCTAGAAGATAAAGGCGCTCAAATTATCAGCCAGTACACCACAGAAGGACGTAAAGCTACCAACATTTTGTGTGATGCCTATGCCATGGCATGCTACCGCCACCGGAAGCAGAAAAAGGATGAAATAATAGTCACCGAAAATGATATATACGAAGTGATTCAAACCGGCCGGTTAGTACCCAATGTAACCCAAAAGGCCAGCTCGGAGCTTGAAGTGGGCAGGGTATTTGGGTTAGGAGTAATGGGCTTTTTGGGGTCGGTGCTGGAAATAGAAGCGGTATCCTTCCCCGCCCACAAGGAAGGTATGGGCAGCATCAGATTTAATGACACCGCCGGCAGCATGGCCAAAGATTCAGTATTTAATGCTGCCTCTGTAATTAGAAAGCTCACCGGTGAAGATATCAGCAATTATGATGTGCACATCAATATCGTGGGAGGCGGGCGCATTGACGGCCCTTCCGCCGGTGCGGCCATCACCATGGTGCTGCTCAGTGCAGTGCAAAATCGCCCCGTCAGACAGGATATTGCCATTACCGGGGAAATATCCATCCAGGGCAGGGTACGTGCCGTTGGCGGAATAACTGAAAAAATATACGGGGCCAGGCAGGCGGGAATTAAAAAAGTTCTTATTCCCAAAGAAAATGCCCAGGATGTACCCGCGGATTTAAAAGGAATTACAGTGATACCAGTGAGCAAAGTGGAAGAGATGCTGCCCCATGTATTCAGCGGGGAAAGCAGCTCGTTAGTAAGCTAGGTAACCGGCGGTATAACAGCCGGTTTCTTTATGGATTTATAAAATCAACCCGTTGTAAAAAGGCTGTTTTACTGAGCCGGGGGTTTAATCTTTTAACTGCTTAAAAACACCACTGCATTTATCAAAAACAAAATGTTTCGGGAGAGGTACCATGATTAATAAAGTACCACCACAAAATATAGATGCGGAACAATCGGTTTTGGGCGCAATGCTGCTGAACAAAGAAGCAGTATATAAAGTAATGGGAATTATAAAACCGGAGGATTTTTACCGCGACAGCCACCGGGAAATATACCAGGCAATTTTAAACCTGGTAGATAAAAATATCCCGGTGGATATGATTACGGTGTCCGAAGAACTGCGCCAAAACGGCACCTTGGAAAAGGCGGGCGGGGTATCATACGTGGCCTCTTTGGCCAGCCTGGTACCCACCGCCGCCAACGTGGAGTATTACGCCCGCATAGTAGAAGAGAAATCGCTGCTGCGCATGATGATTCAGCTGTCCAATAAAGTTTCTGCCATGGGCTATGAAGGCGAAGATGTGCGGCGGTTGATGAGCCAGGTAGAACAGTCGCTGACGGAATTGAGCAGCCGCCAGCAGTCGGGATCCCTTACCGCCATCAACGAAATACTGCTGAACATATTTGACTATATGGAGCAGATACAGAAAAACGACGGTGAACTCACCGGTGTGCCGACGGGATTTATAGACTTTGATCGCATGACCACCGGTTTACAAAAAAGTGATTTAATCATCCTGGCTGCCCGGCCCAGCATGGGTAAAACCACCCTGGGCTTGATGATGGCGTTAAATGCCGCCCTCCGGGCCAAAATTCCCGTGGCCATATTTAGTTTAGAAATGTCCAAAGACCAGCTGGTACAGCGCATGTTATGTGCGGAAGCCATGGTAGACCAGCATAAAATGCGCACCGGCACGCTGCAGCCCGAAGATTGGGAACGTTTAACCGAAGTGGCCGGCTACCTTGCCGAAGCACCGATATTTATTGATGATACCGCTGCCATTTCAGTAAGAGAGATGCGGGCCAAGGCCCGGCGTTTACAGGGAGAAAAGGGGCTGGGCCTGATAGTTATCGATTACCTGCAGCTGATGCAGGGCGACCGGTACAGCGAAAGCCGGCAGCAGGAAATAGCTGAAATTTCACGGTCATTGAAGGGACTGGCCAAGGAACTGAATATACCGGTGGTGGCCCTGTCACAGCTCAGCAGGGCGGTGGAACAAAGGCAGGATAAAAGACCGATCATGTCAGACCTGCGTGAAAGCGGCAGCATTGAGCAGGACGCCGATGTGATAGTGTTTATATATCGCGATGACTACTACAACCCGGAATCAGAAAAGCAGGGCATAGCTGAATTAATAATTGCCAAGCAGCGCAACGGCCCGGTGGGCTCGGTGGAATTGGGTTTCTTTAAAGAGTACACCAAGTTCGTTAACTTAGATAAAGATCATAATTAATTAAATTTTCTTTACTAACGATACTTTATTTGCTAAAATAATTATGTTTGTTAGATGCTTGATACTCATTGCACAAGCTTTGTTCCATACAACTCAAAAACCATAACGGCTTTTGAGTTATTTTTATGTCAATGGGCACACTAACTCAATGAATTGGAGGTAAAAAAAGTGCGCCAGCAGTATGATGTTATAATAGTTGGTGCCGGCCCGGCGGGAATTTTTTCTGCCCTGGAGCTGGTAAAAAACAAGCAGGGTGTTAAGGTACTGATAGTAGAAAAAGGTAGGGATATTGCCAAACGTATCTGCCCTTCCAGGGAAAAGAAGGTGCCCTGTGTTTCCTGTGATCCCTGTTCCACCGTTTGCGGCTGGGGCGGTGCCGGAGCCTTTAGTGACGGCAAATTAACCCTGTCCAGCGCGGTGGGCGGAAACCTTGACAGCTACATTGGTAAACCCAGACTAGAAGAATATATCAAATACGTGGACGATATTTACCTGGAATTCGGAGCACCGGAAAAAGTATACGGGTTAGGCCAGGAAGAAGAAATTGAAAAAATAAAACGACAGGCTTTAGAAGCCGAGCTGAAATTAGTGCCCATGCCCATTAGACACCTGGGAACCGGGCGTTGTATGGAGATTCTGCAAAATATGCAGGATTACCTGGCGGAAAAAGGGGTGGAAATTGCCACCGATTGTGCTGTGGACCAGGTGCTGGTGAAAGATAACCGGGCAGTGGGAATAAAAACCGCTGGCGGGGAAGAATTTTACGGTAAAAATGTAATACTGGCCCCCGGCCGGGAAGGTGCAGACTGGCTGCAGCAGGAAGCCAAACGCCTGAACCTTACAACAGCAGTTAACCCGGTGGACATCGGTGTACGGGTGGAGCTGCCGGCCAGTGTAATGGAACACCTTACCAAGGTGGTTTATGAATCAAAGTTTCTGTATACTTCTAAGACCTTTGATGACCAGGTTCGTACGTTTTGTATGAATCCTTATGGCGAAGTGGTTACCGAAAACAATGATGGTTTAATTACTGTAAACGGTCACAGCCACGCCTATAGAAAAACCGAAAATACCAATTTTGCCGTGCTGGTTACCAAAACCTTTACCCAACCGTTTAAAGATCCCATTAAATACGGCCGTTATATTTCCAGCTTAGCTAACTTATTAAGCGGTGGTGTGATAGTACAAAGATTGGGTGACCTGTTAAGCGGCCGTCGTTCCACCGAGAGCCGTATTAAAAAAGGTTTGGTTGAACCCACGCTAACCGAAGCGGTGCCGGGAGATTTGAGTCTGGTATTTCCGTACCGCCACTTAATGGCTATTGTAGAAATGCTGGAAGCTATGGATAAGATCGCCCCCGGGGTATTTTCACGTTTCACTTTACTGTACGGTGTGGAAGTTAAATTCTACTCCTTCCGCCTGGCCTTGAAAAACAACTTAGAAACCCACATTCAAAACTTATATGCTGCCGGTGACGGGGCAGGAGTGACCCGCGGCTTGGTACAGGCATCGGTGGCCGGTGTGGTAACTGCCAGAGAAATATTAAAGAGTCTTTATAGATAATTCAAAGGTTCTCTTTTTAGGAGGTTGAAGCTATTGTCTACCGTGGTTCTTGTCGGTGCTCAATGGGGAGATGAAGGAAAGGGTAAGGTTACTGATTTTCTTGCGGAAAAAGCAGATATAGTGGTGCGCTTTCAAGGGGGCAACAATGCCGGCCATACCGTTGTCGTGGATGATGAAGAGTTTAAACTGCATTTAATTCCTTCAGGAATTTTGTATAAAGAAAAGCTTTGCATTATTGGCAACGGTGTAGTGGTGGACCCCGCTGTTTTGCAAAAAGAACTGCAGTCACTAAAAGACCGGGGTATACCCGTTGCCAAGCTGTTAATTGATTACCGGGCCCACGTTATAATGCCCTATCACCGTCTTTTAGACGAAGCGGAAGAAGAGCAGAAAGGTAAGGCCAAAATCGGTACCACTAAGCGGGGAATTGGCCCGGCCTACAGTGATAAATCATCCCGGGTGGGTATGCGTGTTGTAGACTTACTGGATGACGAAGACTTTGCAGCCAAGCTGGTATACAACATGGATACCAAAAACAAATTATTTAACAAGTATTATAACAAACCAAGCCTGAAATATGAAGAAGTTTATAACGACTATCAAAATTATGCTCAACTGCTGCGTGAATGTGCCGCTGACTGCAGTGAAGTAATTAACGATGCCATTGAGAAGGGCAGCAACATACTGTTTGAAGGTGCCCAGGGTACTCTGCTGGATTTAGACTTTGGTACCTATCCCTATGTGACATCTTCGCACCCCATTGCTGCCGGTGCCTGCCTGGGTGCAGGTGTAGGTCCTACCAGCATTGATAAAGTAATCGGTGTGGCTAAAGCCTACACCACCAGGGTTGGAGAGGGACCGTTCCCCACTGAGCTGCACGATGAACTGGGTGAAAAAATCCGCCGGCAGGGCCATGAGTTTGGCACCACCACCGGGCGTCCCAGGCGCTGCGGCTGGTTTGATGCGGTAATTGGACGTTATTCTGCCCGTATTAACGGTTTAAATTACCTGGCCATTACAAAACTGGATGTGCTGAGCGGTCTGCCGGAAATAAAGATATGTACCGGTTATAAACTGGACGGCAAAGTAACAACATCATTCCCTGCCAGCTTAAAAACCCTTGCCCGGTGCGAACCTGTTTATGAAACACTGCCGGGATGGCAGGAAGACATTTCCGGCGCCCAAAGTATAGCGGACCTGCCTGAAAATGCCCAGCGCTACCTGCAGCGTATTTCCCAGCTGGTGGGGGTACCGCTGGCTATGGTCAGCGTGGGACCAAAACGTTCTCAAACCATCGTTATAGAGAATATCTTTTAAATAATCTGCGGCGAAGGGACTCAAAAAATGAGTCCCTTCGTTGGCAGAATTAACAGATGATAGCATAAAAAAATTTTAAAGAACTAGTTGCATAATATAATTAGTTATGTTATCATATCATTTGTCGACGGCAGACTGTATAATGTGAGCCATTAGCTCAGTTGGCAGAGCACCTGACTTTTAATCAGGGTGTCCCAGGTTCGAGTCCTGGATGGCTCACCATTTTAATTAAAAATGCTGCAGCAGTGGCCCCTTGGTCAAGTGGTCTAAGACACCGCCCTTTCACGGCGGTAACACGGGTTCGAATCCCGTAGGGGTCACCATTTATGAGCCATTAGCTCAGTTGGCAGAGCACCTGACTTTTAATCAGGGTGTCCCAGGTTCGAGTCCTGGATGGCTCACCATTTTAATTAAAAATGCTGCAGCATGAGGCCCCTTGGTCAAGTGGTCTAAGACACCGCCCTTTCACGGCGGTAACACGGGTTCGAATCCCGTAGGGGTCACCACTAAAAAATGAGCGTTGATAGCGCTCATTTTTTAATCTATGATGTTTTCAATTGGCGCGTAATGGTATATAATATAGACATAAATAAATACGTGCGGGTGTAGCTCAATGGTAGAGCACCAGCTTCCCAAGCTGGGGGTTGCGGGTTCGATCCCCGTCACCCGCTCCAATTAAACTTAGCAAAAAGCCTTCCTAGCAAATAGGAAGGCTTTTTGCTAACATTTTGATAACCACTTTTTAAATATATCCTTCCATGATAGCAGCGGCTTTTTTCTGCATTATGGGCAATAGTGGGCAATTTATTTTCAGCAATCGGCATGGTATGCTCTGAATTTGCTGCTGCTTTCCCCTGTTAATATAGTTTAGGCCATATTGCCGGAAGTTTTATCTAGTGTCGAAATATACAGCAAAGTTTTCAGATAATTTTAGAGGAATTTTTGTAAATATTGCAGAAATATTTCTGCAAAGAAAAAGTTTGCCTTTGGAGGTTACCGTTGGATATAGATGCTTTAATGAGTTTGGTAGAATCAATACCCAATGGAGAATATATTTTAGCAATTTTTTTGGCAATTTACTTGTTGATGTCTCTATTTATTGTAAATAAAAGAATAAAGGATGGTAATGAAGGTACATTCTTGTGGGGGTTATATACTATAAAACCTCATGACAAAATAAAACAATTAAAGGATTTGTGCGAAAACCAAAAAAAACAATTTAAAGAAATTAATGAAATAGCTGAACAAAAAAACAATATTTTAAAACTAATTCATGACGTGTCTGAGGAAATAACAAAGCTAATCAGTATTAAAGATAATCATGAGTTTAGGCATAGAAAAAATAAAATACTTGAACTTATTTTGCATAGCATAAATGGTGTAATAACAAACAAAAAAGACAATTATCATAGAGTTGCAATTTTTGTACCAAAAGGAAATGAACTTAAAATATACAAAGCTATGGGATATAGTGCAGAAATCGAAAAAGAGTTAAAGCTGCCAATAAATACATCATTTGCAGGCAATGTCTTAATTACTGGCAGACCTTTATATTCTGGTGATGTGCAAAACGAAAAAATATATCACCGTTTGTCAAAGACAAAAAAGGTTTATAACTCATTAGCATGTGTTCCAATAAAAGTTAAAGGAAAAAATATAGGAGTTTTAAGTATAGATGGAACACAGAAAAATTCTTTTAGGGAAGATGATATTGATTGTCTAAATTATTTTGCTGGCCTTATAGCACAAATTTTTGAATTGGAAAAATTTCATGATGTTATGGTATCATTAGAATATAAAAGAAAATATAAAAGGAGGGTTGCAGATGATAGAAGAGAAGAAAGGGAGGGAACATCAATCTCTTAGGGAAGATTATTTTGCTGGTAAAATAACTGTAGAAGAATATGTAGAAAAAAGAAATAATAGCAAGGAAGGAGATCGTAGGAGACGTGCAATCTTACGCGAATTTAATGCAACACAAGAAAAACTGGCAAGGTTATTTTAAATGATATAGCCCTGGTTGCTTTAATTAAGTAAGCAGGGCTATATCATTTATAAGGGGTAAACCCCAAATGCCAAATCTATGGCTGGGCATTTCGGTAAAGGAGTCTTCCCAGATACCTAGATGATTTAAAAACCATTTCCGGTACGCCTCCCAATTTTTTGGGAGGCGTTTTTGGTTGCCTAAAGCAGCTTCCACCCGAATATTAAGAGCGGTTTTCTAATATATCAAAAATATAAATCCAATTGATGCTCTTTCATATTTACATTATAATGTAATGTGGAAAGGGGATGAGATGATGGGTAAGCATATCAAAACATTAAACACCAAGTCACTGGCTGACACCGTTAAAACCGGTGGATGCGGTGAATGTCAGACATCCTGCCAATCAGCGTGCAAAACTTCCTGCACCGTAGGCAACCAGGTTTGCGCTAAAGAATCAAAATAAATCATTCTGCAGAACCCGATCCTTACCGGATTGGGTTGAATTTTGTTTAGGAGGTCCTTTATATTGATACATAAATTTGAATTTGATGATACCAAGCTGGTTTTAGATGTACACAGCGGGGCTCTGCACCAGGTGGACGACTTAACCTGGGAAGTGCTGGATGAATGTCAGCAGCACTCCAGGGAAGAGATAATCAACCGGTACAGTGCCCGTTATAAGCCGGAAGAAGTGGAAGCGGTGCTGGATGAAATATACCAGCTGATTGAGCAGGGCCTGCTCTTCAGTGCCGATCCCTTTGAAAACGGCTATAACCCGCAGCCCAGTGTTGTTAAAGCTCTGTGCCTGCACATTGCCCACGACTGCAATCTGCGCTGCAGGTATTGTTTTGCAGGGCAGGGGCCCTTTGGCGGGGACCGCAGTTTGATGAGCTTTGAAATCGGCCGGGCGGCCATAGACTTTTTATTAAAACAAAGCGCCGGTCGAAAACATGTGGAAGTAGACTTTTTCGGCGGTGAACCGCTGTTGAATTTTTCGGTGGTAAAACAACTGGTTGAGTATGGACGCGAGAAGGCAGCAGCGGCTGGAAAGGTAATAAAATTTACCCTTACAACCAACGCAGTGCTGCTGGATGAAAAAGTGGAACAGTACCTGCTGGATAACAATATCAGCGTAGTGTTAAGCCTGGACGGGAGGCAAAAAGTACATGATAAAATGCGTCCCACCCCTAGGGGCAGCGGTTCATACCAGCGGGTGTTGAAAAATATTAAGCGCATAGTAAGTAAGAACCCGCCCGGTGGCTACTATGTAAGGGGTACGTACACCAGGCACAACATGGATTTTAGCCAAGACGTACTGCATATGGTTGATCAGGGGTTTGTAGAGGTTTCCGTGGAGCCTGTTATTGCCGCGCCGGAGGATGATTTTGCCCTGCGCATGGAAGATGTGGCGAGGTTAAAAGAAGAGTACCGAAAATTAACCAGAGAGATACTGCGGCTTAAACGGCAGGGGAGAGAAATTAATTTCTTTCACTTTAACATAGATCTTCAAGGGGGCCCCTGCCTGGCCAAACGCCTGTCCGGCTGCGGGGCGGGACATGAGTATATGGCCGTAACACCAGATGGGTATCTGTATCCCTGTCACCAGTTTGTGGGCCGGCCGGAGTTTCAAATTGGCCACGTCAGTGAAGAAAATTTAAACCGGAACATAATGCAAAAATTCAAATCGGCCCATATTTACAACAAAGAAGGCTGCGCCCAGTGTTGGGCCAAGTATCACTGCAGCGGCGGCTGTCACGCCAACGCCCACTTATTTAACAATGACATACTGGTACCCCATCAGCTGGGGTGCGAGCTGGCGAAAATCAGATTGGAATGCGCGCTGTACCTGCAGGCAAAATGGCATGAATTAGACGGTCAATAGCCATAATCCTGCTTGATTCATCAAATTGGTATTTTAAGGCGGTTTTTCATATCTTTTCATCAATTTACTAAAGCGGTAGAGGTGTGCTATAATAACTGTGTTTTTTAGGTAGAATTACTAGTGCAGTCACTGCATACCAATAATAGCAAATGTTTTTATCAGGCATATAAAGCGAGAGGGGTTGTACCGGATGTCTTCTAAGCATCTTACCGCTGGGGAAAAACTGCCTCCCTTTAGCCAGCTGCCCTTTAAAAAGCGGGTGGGCTGGGCAGCAGCTGCTGTTTTGTTGATTATACTGACAGTTGTTTATATGGTTAATTATGATAAAGCTTATGCTGTTGTGGTGGATGGAAGAACCATTGCCACAGTGGCCGGTAAAAGTGATGCCGAAGCGGTTATTAAAGAACTAACTGACCGGCAGGCGAAAAAATTTGGTAAACAGGTGGAAATAAAGCAGGATATTTCCATTAAAAAAGTAAATAAAGAAGGTAAATCTCTGGTGAGCAGGGATGAACTGCAGCGGCGCCTGGTGCCTTTGCTTACTTACCAGCTGCCCGGTGCGGCGGTAAAGGTAGACGGGGAAGTGCGTTTTGTTTTTGCCGGCAAAAAAACTGCTGAGGAATTCCTTGCTGCTCTCAAAAAAGAGTATAAAACCGCTGACAATGCAAAGGTAAAATTTGAGGAAAAAGTGGAAGTTGTGGAAATGCCGGTGCAGGTTGATGAAGTTGTTGATGTAAAAACCGCGCTGGCCAGGGTGAAAGAAAACGGTAAAATACCCCAGTACACCGTAAAAGAAGGAGATACCCTGTGGGACATTGCTTACAGCAATGGGATTTCAGTGGATAAACTAATTGCGGCTAACCCGGGCTTTAAACCGGAGCTGATGCAAATCGGCCAGGTGCTGAAATTATCGGATAAAAAGCCTTTAATAAATGTGGTGTCAGTTTATGAAAAAACCGTTGAGGAAAAAATTAAAGCCCCGGTTAAAGTTAAGCGCAATGCGAAAATGCTGCAGGGTAAAACCAAGGTGCTGGAGGAAGGCGAAGACGGCTTAAAGGAAGTTAAGTATAAATTTATTGCCCAAAACGGTGTAGAAACAGAAAAAATCGTCTTAGCCGAAAAGGTAATCAAGGAACCTAAAGCCAAAGTGGTGGAAAAGGGTACCCGGATGCTGGTTGCCTCTCGTAACTTTGGCGGCGGCAGGCTGGCCAAACCATCCAGCGGGGGAATTTCTTCCGCTTTTGGAATGCGCTGGGGACGCCGTCACACCGGCGTTGATTTGGGTGCTCCTTACGGCAGCCCCGTGGTAGCTGCTGAAGCAGGCAGGGTGATTAGAGCCGGTTGGTACGGGGGTTACGGAAAGTGCATAGATATCGACCACGGAAACGGTTTGGTTACCCGGTATGGTCACCTGTCAAAAATTAAAGTATCGGTGGGTCAGTATGTACAGCGCCGGCAGGTTATCGGCAATGTGGGCACCACCGGCCGCACCACCGGGCCGCACCTGCACTTTGAAGTTCGGATCAACGGAGTACCGCAGAATCCCGCCAATTATATATAACTTTAACATTATCCCCTGGTGCTTTAAAGGCCAGGGGTTTTATTTATTCTTATTGTACTGTAAATGCCGCTGAAAATAGTAACAAAACAGTTACAGTTTAAGCAGCTGCAGCCGGTTAAATAATCACAGCAGTTATTTAGTTATTTCCAGCATAAAGAGTCTTTTGTAGATTAGTTCGTGGTGGTATAATGTAAAAAGCGTGAACTAGTAGAGGAGGAGATTTAGTTGTTTTTCGATCGCAGGAGACTGAAAAAACAAGCCAGAGTGATATTTATTGTACTGGTGGTTGTTTTATCTGCAGGTTTAATTATGAGTTCAATAAAATGGGCTGGTACTCCCTCTAAAACTATAAGCCGTGCCCAGCAGGGAATAACGCAGGAAGAAATGCAGAAATACTTCCAGGAAAAAATTGATGAGCTGGAAAAGAAAGTTAAAGATAATCCTAAAGATGCAAAGGCACTGTCGGAACTGGCTTCGCTGTACACAATAACCGGTGAAAGCAAAAAGGCCATAGCCCAATATCAAAAAATTATCGCCCTGCAGCCGGATAACGTTGATGCCAGGTTAAATCTTGCTTCGGTATACTACAATAATAATGAAATAGACAAAGCGGAGGAGCAAATTGAACTGGCGGTGGAAAAACAGCCGGAAAATATCAACGCCCGGATGAACCTGGCCACCATTTACTTCTACAACAATAAGTACGATCAAGCTGAAGAGCAGGTAAAACATGTGCTGGATAAACAGCAGAACAACGCCACCGCGCACCGGCTGTACGCTTATATACTGGCCAACGGTAAAGAGGATTATAAAGCGGCGGTAAAAGAACTGGATAAATTTATTGAGCTGGCCAAAGAAGGCCCGTTGGTGGACAAGGCAAAAGAAGTAAAGAAAGATTGGCAGAAAAAAATTAAAGAATAAATGCATATTTGCTTACTGATATTACCACTGGCATCGGTCTTTCCAATAAAGTTATAATTTAATTGGTTGGTTAGACAGGGGGTGGTGCCGGTGGAAAACAGCAGCATACACCCAACCGCAATAACAATAGCTTTAGCATTTATAATACTAGTTTTTGCGGTCATAATGTGGGGTGGATGCAGTTACCGGCTGTATATGCACAGTTTAGGCAGAGAAATGGGTAAAGCGGGGACGATGCTGCAAACAGCCGGTTTGCCGGAAATTAAAGGCCGCTATTTTATAGTAAAATACTACCCGGGCGATAAAGAACAGGCCCAAATGGTACTGCAGGCGGCAGAAAAATTTATCCAACCGGTTTCACAAAAACTAAAATACACTCCCCGGGGAAAAGAAATAATAATAGTATATCCCACCAGGGAAAAACTAAATGCCTATTTTGGCTGGCCGGCGGATGAAAGTGCCATGGGCGTATACTGGGCCGGTACAATTAGAGTGCTGGCACCAAGGGAGTGGGTTGATACAGAAGACGGCCGGGAAGCCTGGAATAAATTTGTAAACTCCGGCCCCATGGCCCATGAAATTGCCCACCTGGTGGTTGACCACCGAACAAAGGGCAATTATAACCGCTGGTTTACCGAAGGAGTTGCCCAATACGTAGAATTGGAACTGACCGGTTTTCGTTTTCGTGATCCCGCCGGTTCCCTGGAAAATAATAGATATTCACTGCAGCAGTTAAGCGACAATTTTGACCGGCTGCCCAACCAGTCGCTGGCTTACAGGCAGTCGCTGGCCGCTGTGTACTACCTGGTACACCGGTATGGTGAAGATTCACTGGTAGAAATTATGGATTTATTAGCCGAAGGCGCTGCATTAGATCAAGCATTACAAAAGGTATGCCGGCTGAACCTGCCGGACTTTGAAAATAAACTGAATGATTGGTTAGATAAAAACTGGTCCATGTTTTCATAAATCAGACCTCAGATAAGGGGTCTGATTTTTTATGTGTGCCCGGCATGGGCAATGTCTATAGGGTGAAAGTCCCGAACGTTGAAGGTAGCAGTAAACGTTAGCTTAAGGCAAGGGTGTCC
>NZ_JAFBCW010000039.1 GCF_016907915.1 Desulforadius tongensis | reverse complement strand
GATGAACTTCGTTCCACAACATGAACCGCCGTATACCGAACGGTACGTACGGTGGTGTGAGAGGACGGGAGTTAATCACTCCCTCCTACTCGATTAAACACCCCATAAGCTGCCTGCTGGAAAAATACAATCTTAAAATTAAAAAAATATTGAATTGTATTAAAATTAAGGTTATAATTTACTTACCGGTCGTTAAGTAAATTGGGTAAATTTCCATACTGCACGTGGCACCAACAGGTAATGAGCCCCCGGCACCACTTGCATGAGCGAACGCTTTTCGGTGAGCAGCTGCCGGGCTCAGTAAGATAACTTTTTCAGAGTAGGAGATGAATGATGCGCAGTAATACCAAGGAAAAAATTAAAAAAGTGGCCTTTTCTCTTTTCGCCTCCAATGGTTATGAAGCAACAACCATGAACCAAATTGCGGCGGGAGTGGGCATTAAGAAACCAGCAATTTATACCTATTTCAACGGAAAGGAGGAGTTGTTTCTATCCATTTACGAAGAACTGGAAAAGGACTACCGCAGCTACATGGAAAAAGTGTTGGATACTGCTCGAAATATCGAGGAGATCGAGCAAAAACTGTATTACATTTTTGAACAGTACATATTATATTTTGCTCAATCCAAAAAAGTATCCGCCTTTTGGAACCGAATCCTGTTTTTTCCTCCAGCGTCTTTAAAAGACAAACTCTATTTAAAAATATTTAGTAATGAAAATTACTTTAAAGAAGAATTTAAAAAAATTTTTCAGCAGGGAATGAACCAAGGGGTAATCCGCAAAGCCCCGGTAGAAGTTATGCTTTTGTCCTATTATTCCATAAGGGAAGGGTTTTTATTGTTTTCAACACTGCTAAATGAAAAATTAAAAGAGCAAAAAATTAAATTTGCTTGGCAGGATTACTGGATGGGTATAAAAAAACGTTAGGAACAGGAGGAACAGCCATGAAAAAGGCCAAAGCCTTTAAAATAATAGAGTGCAAGGGCACTGCATATGAAATCGGCCGGCAGTATGGGGAAGCCTGTAAAGATAATATTCTTAAATCCTTAGAGATGAATTTGGAAGGAATAATACACCGCTGCAGTACCAGTAAGGAAGAAATTATTGCTAACGCCAATAAATTTCTTCCTTTGGTGAAAAATTTTGATCCCCAACTGATTGAATTTTTAAAGGGAGAATCGGAAGGCGCCGGAATTAGCTTTGAAGAGGCTTTTTATCTCCGGTCTTCCTTTGAAGTGGGTTTATTTTACGGTAAAATCTCAGGTCTATGCACTTCCTTCGCCATTACCGGCGCGGCAACCAAAAATGGAAAAACAATGCTCGGGCAAAATATCGACTGGACGCCCGGTTTTCCAATGGACCTGCTAAAAATAAGGTACGCCAACGGGTTGGAACAGCTAGCCCTGTCTTTAGGAGGAGTTCTGGAATATACCTTAAATTCTGCCGGCTTAGGCATGTGTGCAAATATGACCCTTACCCCCATGGAAAATTACCAGCTCAATATCCCCATCGGATGCTATCTCCCTAAAGTTATGAGGCAGAAGTCAATAAGCGATGCCCTGGGAATTCTTTGTCAAGCTGCACGTGGTATTGGATATTATCATCTGGCCAATGCCGGGGGAAACATCACCGGTATAGAAAGCGTCTTCGACGATTTTAATGTCCTGCAGCCGGAAAAAGATATACTCGTTCACTCCAATCACTACCTCACCGAGAGATTCAAAAAAGGCGACTGGGGTTATTTTTTATTCCCGGACAGCTACCTGCGCGTAAACCGGATCCAAAAACTGATAGAACAAAACTACGGAAACATAACTTTAAAATTGATGATGGAAATTTTATCCGATCACAACAACTATCCGCATTCCATCTGCAGGCATATTGATGAAGAAAAGCCGCCGGAATTCCACTCTGAAACACTGGCTTCATTCATCATGGTTCCCGAGGATAGAACAATGTATATATCATACGGAAATCCATGCCATTACGAATATTTAGAATACAAGCTGTGAGCATGCAGCACACTTCAACTAAAAGTAAAGGGGTGAGATATACTGCTATCTTACCCCTAACAATTATTAATAATGTTAATTTCTTAATGTTGTTTTTACAATCGTTTTTCCAATTCGGCCTTTTGTTCTTCAAAACCCGGTTTGCCCAGCAGGGCAAACATATTCTTTTTGTAGGCTTCCACACCGGGCTGGTTAAAGGGGTTTACCCCCAGCAGGTAACCGCTGATGCCGCAGGCCTTTTCGAAGAAATATACTAAATGACCATAATGATACTCAGAAATCTGCGGCAGGCGGATAACTAAATTGGGCACATTACCGTCACTGTGGGCCAGCAGGGTGCCTTCAAAGGCTTTTTTGTTTACAAAGTCCATGGTTTTGCCGGCCAGAAAGTTAAGGCCGTCAATGTTCTCCGGTTCCTCTTTAATAGTTATGTCTTCCCTGGGTCTTTCAATATGTATTACCGTTTCAAATATATTGCGCAGGCCATCCTGGATATACTGCCCGATGGAATGAAGGTCAGTGGTAAAGTTCACCGCCGCCGGAAAAATACCTTTATTATCCTTACCTTCACTTTCACCAAAAAGCTGTTTCCACCATTCAGAAAAAAACTGCAGTGCCGGCTCATAATTTACCAGCAGTTCAATGGTTTTGCCTTTGCGATAAAGGGCATTTCTCACCGCCGCATACTGGTAGGCGGGATTCTCCGCCAGCTGGGGATTGGCATAAACATCCACCGCCTCTGCCGCCCCGGCCATAATCCGGTCAATATCCGCACCGCTGGCGGCAATGGGCAGCAGCCCCACCGCCGTTAAAACCGAATACCTGCCTCCCACATCATCGGGAATGACAAAGGTTTCGTACCCCTCTGCATCGGCCATTTTTTTCAGCGCTCCCTTTTCGCTGTCAGTGGTAACATAAATACGTTTCCGGGCTTCATCCTTTCCGTATTTTTGCTCCACATATTCCCGAAGGAGGCGAAAGGCAATGGCTGTTTCCGTGGTTGTACCGGATTTAGATATCACATTGAGGCATATTTCTTTGTCCTGCAGCAATTCCAGTAAATGCCTGGTATATACAGGGCTTAAATTGTTGCCCACAAAATATATTTCCGCCCCGCTCCTTTTCTCTTTGGGCAGCAGGTTGTGAAAGGAATGACCCAGCATTTCAATGGCTGCCTTGGCACCAATGTACGAGCCGCCAATGCCTATCACCACCAGGGCATCGTACTGGGATTTTATTTTTTCTGCCGTTTCTTTTATCCGGTTAAATTCTGCCTGGTCATAGTTTTGGGGCAGATCCAACCAGCCCACATAGTCGTTGCCGGGCCCCATTTTGCTGTGCAGCATATCATGGGCTAATTTTATTTCCTGTTTAAGGTAAAGAAGCTCGTGTTCTTGAACAAAATTCAGTGCTTTGGAGTAATCAAAACTTAGTGGCTGCTGCATGGCTACCTCCTAACATAAGTATTTATTACCATATTTAGTTTGTACCGGTTAAGCAATTATAAAACCCAAAATTTATCCTATGCTGCATATTACTTGTTCATGCCCGTTTACCCAATATCCTACTCTAATATTTAGAAACAAATCAATTAGATTAAAAATCAATGCTAAACACGCTCAAATTAAACAAATATTAACATTGACTTAATAAAAAATACACCTATATATTATATTATGTTATGATGAACTGAATATAAACAAGGAGGTGATGTTATGAGTAAGGATTTAATTGAAGAAATTTTGACCAGCATCGGTTTAGAGCGGTTGGAAGATCCAAACCGTGATTTGACTGCTGAAGAAAAAAAACAAAAAAATAGGAGGTAAGTAAATTGTCTGCCCGTACTTTTCTAAATGTCTAAGCCGGAGGTTTGGTTTTTTCAAATTTTCCACCTCCGGCTTAGTGGGTTTAGGAATGGATTTAAGTTTTTTCCAATTCAGTTAACTTTTTTTGCTGTAGTTTTACAAAGTGATTGAAAAGAATTTCGTATATTTCGGCTGCCACTGCCGGGCTGAACCCCTTCTGCCTGGCCAGGGTTTTAATCTTGCCCAGAATATACCGCTCACGCTCCGGGTCACGTACATTGTGAACAGATCGCTTAAAACAACCTACCCTTTCAACCAGCCTGGTACGCCTACCTAACAGTTCAATGATCTGACTATCAATGAGGTCAATTTGATGTCTTAGATTATCTATCGCCGGGGAATGGCAGCTATTTTTACCGCACTTTCCATTATCTGCCGGGTACGAACCCAAGACCCGTACAATCCGGGCCACCGTTTTAAGTTCTTCCAAGGCCTCTTTAACCGGAAACTGCAGGCGGTGCCCATCAAGATCAATAAAAAACAGGTACTCACCAATTTGAGTTCTGGCAGGTCGAGATTCTATCTTGGTCAGGTTAACTCCTTTTAATGAAAACTCTTCAAGCACTTTAAACAACGCCCCTGGCTTGTTTGGAACATAAACTAAAAGAGATGTTTTGCATCCCCCGGTATCGACACTGTCCTCCCGGGATAACACCACAAACCTGGTTTCATTATTAGGTTGGTCATTAATATTCGGTGCCACAACTGTAAGCCCGTACTGGTGGGAAACCCTCGCCGGCCCCACTGCCGCCCAGGGCTCAGCAGATTGTGCTGCCATCCGCGCCGCTTCAGCGGTACTTGAAACATCTACTAAGCGCGCTTGGGAATAATTGCCGGACAGGTATCTCCGGCATTGGGCCAGGGCCTGGGGATGTGATAATATGCAGGAAATCTCTCCAGCATCTACACCGGGCCGGGCCAACAAGCTGTGGCTGACCGGCAGAACTATTTCTCCCGCTATCTTTAAATCATACCGGTAGGCCAGTAAATCTAAAGTTTCGTTCACTGCACCTTCACATGAGTTTTCAATGGGTACTATTCCAAATTTCACTTCCCCGCCTTCAACAGCGGAAAAAATATCCGCTATTGAAGGATAGGGCAGCAGTTCCCAGCCTTTTCCCCGCATAAACTTCAGTGCCGCTTCCTCGCAAAAGGTACCCCGCGGACCAAGATAACCCATTTTTTTAATCATTTACAGCTTCCCCCCAAGTTCTACTGTGCCATATACCGGCCCACCGCAGGCATCATTTTGTGCAGCTGTTCCATCAACCGCACCAGTTCCCCCGGGTCCAGAGACTGCGCCCCGTCACACAGGGCTTTACCGGGTTCCGGGTGCATTTCTAAAATCAGGCCGTCCGCCCCGGCTGCTATAGCGGCCTGCGACATGGGTAAAACCAGCTGCCTGTCACCGGTGGCATGACTGGGATCAACAATTACCGGCAGGTGGCTAAGTCTTTTCACCAGGGGTACAGCGCTTAAATCCAACGTATTGCGGGTGTAGGTTTCAAAAGTTCTAATTCCCCGCTCACAGAGGATGATTTTATCATTACCCTCACACATAATATATTCGGCCGCCATAAGCCACTCTTCAATAGTGGCAGACATACCCCGCTTTAACAAAATGGGTTTACCGGTCTGCCCGGCTTTCTTAAGCAAACGGAAATTCTGCATGTTTCTGGCCCCAATCTGGAGTATATCTACGTAATTTAAAGCCCGCTCCAGGCTGTATTCATCGATTACTTCTGTTATCGTAGGCAGCCCGGTTTCCAATGATACTTCTTTTAATAGTTGGAGTCCTTTTTCCTCCAGACCCTGGAAACTGTAAGGTGAGGTTCGGGGCTTATAAGCACCACCCCTTAAAATATGCGCCCCGGCTTTTTTTACAAAACGGGCAGCTGCCAGTAACTGTTCCCTGCTTTCCACGGCACAGGGGCCGGATATAATCACTATACTGTCTCCACCAATACTGATTCCCCGCACATCAATTATGGAATTTTCTTCCTGAAGTTCCCTGCTGACTAATTTAAAAGGTTTCATAATCGGTACTACCCTTTCCACCCCGGGCATTTGCTCAAGGCTTGAATCCACGGCCTGCCGGTCTCCCACTGCTCCAATAACAATCCTGTTAACCCCTCGAATTATGTGTGTTTTAAAGCCCAATTTATCTAATTGCTTATTAACCGCCTCAATTTGTTTAGCTGTGGAGTCAATATTCATTACCACTATCATTATGCTAACCTCCTGCACAAATATAAAATTAAAAGCCCATAGCTGTTGCCCGCAAGGGACGAAAGCTATGGGCTTCCGTGGTACCACCCTAATTGACCTGTGAAAAAGGCCCGCTCATTAAAGGTACAGGTATACAATAGTTCCCTAAAATAAAAAAAGCTTTTCCTCCTCAAGGGACGAAAAGCCTTGGCTTACCGCGTTACCACCCTAGTTGACCTGTTATAACAGGCCCACTCGTTAAAGGTACGGGAACCACTGTTCCGATACCCCCTTCCTTGTAACGTTGGAAGCTTACGGCCTAACCTACTACCCTTTTAGGGATTCAGCCGGCAACTCCGGAGAGAACTTCGGTTAACCATGCTTTAAAGGTGCTTCCAGTCGATGACACCTTCTCCCTGTAAAGCTGGACTTAACTTACTTTTCTCCTTCACAGTTTTTGTATTATATTTACTTAATTGTTTTGAGATTATAGCATAAATTAAAATTCATTGCAAGCATTAATATCAGTAAATTTATGGCAAAATGGATTTTATTAAAATCACTTGGCCGGTTAATGAGTTTTTAGGAAATTTATGTTACAATATCTGTCGTATGCAACTCCTACAATGAAAGGGTTGAAATAGTATGAGTGATGGAAAAAAAGTAGAGTTCAATCACCCTTATGAAGTAGGCGACTTGGTGGTATACTTGGTGGATAAAGACCTGGCCTATGTTATTGATTATGACTGCCGTTATGAGCTGACTACCACTACTACCAGCTGCGACTGCTGTACCTTTTTATTCCGTTCCCGCATAAACCCCAACTTTCAATGCCGCCACATTAAAGCACTTAGAACTGTCCTGGGCTTAGATTAAGTGAAATGTTACTGGATCAAGGCGCCGCACCTCTTGTGCGGCCCCTCTGCCTCCACTAGCCTGAAAGTTCTTCAATTAACTTTTGCAGGCTGCGGGCAAAGCGTTTATCATCTTCTTTGGTACGTTTACCCGGCCCCTTCGTTCTACCCCCGGCCCGGCGCAGTTTAGCCTTCACTTCACGCTCTTCCAATAAAAAATCTATCGTTTCCGCTCGAAATATCTTCCCCCACGGTGACAGGGCGGCGGCACCTCTGCCCAGCACCACAGCCGCTAAGCCCCAGTCCTGGGTGACAACTATGTCCCCTCCGCTGCAGAGGTTGGCAATACGTATGTCAGCCTCCTGGGAATTATTTCCCACCATAATATGGTGAGGGGACTCTATATGATGGTTAAAGCTGGCCACCGTCCAAAACTCAATATCATTTTCAACAGCAGTTTTCTGGCAGATATTTAATACCTTTTTAGGACAGGCATCGGCATCTACAATAATCTTCAAGGTTCCTTACCTCTCTGGTTTATTCAGCCCGGCACCACCTGCAAACTGCTCAGCGGGCCGGCAGCGGCAGGTCCCCGGTATATTCTGTTTCCAGTCTTCAGATACCGGTTTCTCTGCCTGTATATCAGTTACTGGGTTTTTGCCTTCTTGGCTGCTTTTTCCCGCTGGTGCTTTTGCAGCAGCTTCTTGCGCATCCGCAAATTTGCAGGGGTAATTTCCAGCAGCTCGTCATCACCAAGATATTCCAAAGCTTCTTCCAGGCTTAATTTACGGGGTTCTTCCAATCTCAAAGCCGCTTCCGCTGTACTGTTACGCATGTTGGTAAGATGTTTTTTCTTACACACGTTTACCTCCAGGTCCTGTTCCCGGGCGTTTTCGCCCACTATCATTCCCTCATAAACCTCGGTACCTGGTGTGATAAACAAAGTACCACGATCCTGCACTGAATGCAGGCCATACAGTGTACTTTCCCCTGATTCAGAGGCTATTAAAACCCCGTGATAACGCCTTTTTATATCTCCTTTGTAAGGTTCATAGCCATAAAAAACATGATTCATCACCGCTTGGCCCCGGGTTTCGGTAAGCAGCTGGGTGCGGAAACCAATCAGGCCCCGGGCAGGCACTTTAAATTCCAAGCGCAGCTGGCCGCCTCCCATGTTGATCATGTTCTGCATTTCTCCCCGGCGGTTGCCCAGTATTTCCATCACCGCACCCATTTTATCTTCGGGAATATCTACATACAGCAGTTCCACCGGTTCCAGCAGCACATTGTCTTTTTTCTTATATATTACCTCCGGTTTGGATACAGCCAGTTCATATCCTTCCCGGCGCATTGTTTCTATTAAAATAGACAGGTGCAGTTCTCCCCGCCCGGAAACTTCAAAAACTTCGGGATTTTCGGTGTCGCGCACCCGCAGGCTTACGTTTTTCTCCATTTCTTTATACAGCCTGGCCCGCAGTTCCCGGGAAGTTAAAAATTTTCCTTCCCGGCCGGCAAAGGGACTGTCGTTGACAATAAAGTTCATTTTTAAGGTGGGCTCATCCACTGTAATGGGCGGCAGCTGCTCCGGGTGTTCCGGGTCTGCCACTGTATCTCCAATCCTTACATCCTCCAGCCCGGCAAAGGTTACAATTTCGCCGCAGCCCGCTTCTTTTGTTTCTGTTCGGTTCAGTCCTTCGAAAACATACAATCTCCCCAGCCGGGCAGGCACTGTGGTGCCGTCATGGTGAATTAACACCACCTGTTGGCCGGATTTTAAACTTCCCCGGTTGATGCGCCCCACCGCCATACGCCCTTGATAAGGGTCATACTCTGTGTTGTTAACCAGCAGCTGTAACGGGCCGTTGGCATCTCCCTCCGGTTCCGGCACATGCTCCAGTATAGTTTCAAACAGCGGTTTTAAATTTTGGCCCGGCTCTGAAATATCCATGGTGGCCACCCCATCTTTAGCTGAAGTGTACACCACAGGAAAATCCAACTGCTCGTCGGATGCATCCAGGTCAATAAATAGTTCCAGCACTTCGTCCACAACCTGCTCCACCCTGGCATCGGGACGGTCTATTTTATTTACTACCACAATTGGTTTCAAGTTCAATTCCAGTGCTTTGCGCAGTACAAAGCGGGTTTGGGGCATCGGTCCTTCGAAAGCATCCACCAGCAGCAGAACACCATCTACCATTTTTAATACCCGTTCCACTTCACCGCCAAAATCAGAGTGCCCCGGGGTATCCACTATGTTTATTTTGACATTGCCATAGCGAACAGAGGTATTTTTAGCCAAAATTGTAATACCCCGCTCACGCTCTAATTCATTGGAGTCCATTACCCGTTCTTCTACCTGCTGGTTTTCTCTAAAAATACCGCTCTGCTTAAGCATTCCATCCACCAGCGTGGTTTTCCCATGATCAACGTGAGCAATAATGGCTATATTGCGAATATCCTGTTTCTTTTGCATTTTAAACGTTCCTCCCCTGTACAAGAAACCACGCTCTAGTATACCAGCATTTTACACCAACTACAACTATTTAATCACTGTATAATTTGAATGTAAAAAGCGCGGCCAAGCCGCGCCTGCGCCTCTTTTAAAAGTTCGGCGCCCAACTCACCAGCGGTACCTCAAACTTGTTAGCAAAGTGCGGGTTGTTGGGGCGTACCCTTACGGTGTATCCCAGCGTACCCTGTTCCGGTTTCACAGCACCCCGGAAGTTGTGAATTCCTTCAGAAACCTGTTCCACGTGCTCCATGGGGAAAGTGCGTATATTTTGTAATGTACCGTCTATTTCATCACCGCAAACAATTTCTACACTAACATCTTCATACCAAATGGGGCCTAATTTTACCTGTACTTCTAACTGCAGCTCATCTCCTACCAGCATTTCGTCTTTACCGTTGGTATTGACAGATTGTATGGTTACGTGGTGCCAGTTTTCCTGGATAAATTGCTTAAAGCCCTTAATTTGAGCAGCAATTTCATAGTTGTTTTGCTGGAATTCTATCCCCCGTTTTATACAGTTTACATAAAACTTTTGAACATAATCTTTTACCATCCGTTCGGTGCTGAACTCCCAGGTTATGGTGCACAGGCAGGATTTCATACGCATCATCCACTCCGGCGATAAACCGTTTTTTCGTTCATAATAACTGGGTACAACCTGTTCTTCCAGCACGGCATAAAGATAGTAAGCATCGTCCCTATCCTGCTCTTCTTCGCTGTGATATTGTTTATCCTCACCAACGGCAAATCCATTTTGGCCGTTATATGCTTCCGGCCACCACCCATCCAGCACGCTACAATTCAATACTCCATTAAGTCCTGCTTTCATACCGCTGGTGCCGCTGGCTTCCATGGGCCACCGGGGCGTGTTTAGCCACACATCCACTCCCTGTACCAGGTGCCTGGCCATGTTGATATCATAGTTCTCTAAAAATATTATTTTTCCCTTAAACGGTTCTTCGCTGGAAATATCATAAATTTGTTTAATTAATTCCTTACCGGGCTGGTCAGCCGGGTGGGCCTTGCCGGCAAATATTATTTGCACCGGCCGTTCGGGATTGCATAATAACCGCGCCAGCCGCTGTTTATCCCTAAATAACAAGGTTGCTCTCTTATAGGTGGCAAACCGCCGGGCAAAGCCAATGGTAAGGGCCTCGGGGTCCAGGTAGTTATCCACTTCCATAATCTGTTTAATAGATTCTTTGTTGCTTCTACGCTGTTCTTTCAGGTTTTCCCGAATATATGTTATGGTTCTCTCCTTTAGTTTTTTATGTACCTCCCACAACAAATCGTCGGGAATATTTTCTATTTGTTCCCACATTTGTTCGTTAGATATGTTTTTATACCAGTCTTCACCTAAATAGCGGGCAAAAAGATCTGCCAAATCCTGGGCCAACCAGCTTTTAGTATGCACGCCGTTGGTTATGTAATCAATGGGTACCTCTTCTAACGGAATAGGTTTAAAAACATGATGAAACATCTTCCGGCTTACTCTGCCGTGCAGTTTACTTACCCCGTTGGTATACCCGGAAAGATTCATGGCCAGCACAGTCATATTAAATCCTTCGCTGCCTTCATTGCGCCCCAGTTTCATAAAGTCATCCCGGTTCATACCGATTTCATTGTAAAGGGGCTGCAGGTAGCGTTCCACCATACCGGAATCAAAAATATCGTGCCCGGCGGGCACAGGTGTATGAGTGGTAAACAAAGTGCTGGACTTAACAGCTTCTTTGGCAGTGGCCAAAGGCACCCCCTGGGATACCAGCTCACGCATCCGCTCCAGGCATAAAAATGCCGCGTGTCCTTCATTAATGTGCCAGGCAAAGGGCGTTATCCCCATAGCCCGCAGCGCCTTGACTCCACCAATGCCTAAAATTATCTCCTGGGAAATACGCATGTCGTTACCGCCGCCGTACAACTGACCGGTAAGCATTCTATCCTCCCGGCTGTTCAGCACAATGTCCGCATCCAGCAGGTATATTACCGCTCTGCCTACATTAACTTTCCAAACCTTGACAAACACAGTACGGCCGGGAAATTCCAGCGGGATGATAACCTCCCTGCCATTTTCGCCGCTAACAGGTTTAATGGGCATTTCTGAAAAATTTAAACCGGGATACTCTGCCTGCTGCCACCCTTCACTGTTTATCCGCTGGGTAAAATACCCGTGTTTGTACAGCAGGCCAACACCGACAAAAGGCAGACCTAAATCACTGGCCGCTTTGGTGTGATCACCGGCCAGCAATCCCAAACCACCGGAATATATGGGCAGTGACTCGTGTAAACCAAACTCCGCCGAAAAATATGCTATCACCTGCCCGTTATGGTCGGGATAGTGCTTTTGAAACCATTTTTCTTCGTCCATATACCGGTCAAGGTTATTAAAAACCCGGTCATAATACTCCAGGTAAACGGAATCACCTGCTGCCGCGTCCAATTCACTTTGGTTTACATTAAGCAGGAACTTAACCGGGTTGTGATAAACATCTTCCCATAAATCAGGGTTAATCATTTCAAAAAGGTCAGTTGCTTCGGGATTCCAGCTAAACCAAAGGTTATACGCCAACTCCTGCAGCCGGCCAATTCTTTGCGGTATTTTGGGATTTACAGATACCGTTTTGTAATAATACATTAACGCCACCCTCCAGGCAAAAAGTTTTCACATATTTATATGCTATTTTGTCAATATAATGTCCTATCAATGCATTAGCACCATATTA
Organism: Desulforadius tongensis; assembly: GCF_016907915.1. Taxonomy (GTDB): domain Bacteria; phylum Bacillota; class Desulfotomaculia; order Desulfotomaculales; family Desulfohalotomaculaceae; genus Desulforadius; species Desulforadius tongensis. The sequence continues at coordinate 4,972 of NZ_JAFBCW010000039.1, read as the reverse complement.
TTTCTACATTTAATTTCACCACCGGCAAACCGGATAAATTTTCATAATAATTCGTATTTTCTAAAGTATAAAAAAGGATTTCATAAGTATATGTCGAAAACTATTATTTAGACAGCAAAAATATATCGTTGCATTGGAGTGATAACACTGTCCCATATTAAAACCAGGTTTAAAAACAGAAAGAAAATCAAAATGCTGCTTTACCTCGATTACAGGCTGCAGGTATCCAAAGAAGTAATCATTGGACCGGAAAACAAAAAAATCAATGTAACAATAAAAAAAGGAAAATATGTAATGGATAAGATGAATGGAAATGGTTATAAAGGATATGACAGGCTTAAACAGCTGGTGAATGACATTGATGATGATATTTTGAATTACCTGGATAAATTAATATTTTAGGGTAAAGAAATCACAGTCATTCATTTATTAGGCTGCATCGGTCAAAAATTAAACCCGCCGCGTGCCTTTACCGGCGATTGCGGCAGGTTTTGGGGATTTTGGCTTCTTTCTTTATAGCATTTTTATCCTTTATTTCTAAAGTTCTTCCCTTATTTTTTCTTCCACTTCACCATCGTGGGGAAAACGGCTTAATTTTTTCTTGCTGAAGATAAGCCTTTCATTCAGCTTCACTTCAAATACTCCCCCACCGGAAGGAATAAGCTCTAAACCGGCCAGGTTATGTTTGTATATTCTCAACAGTTTTTCTGCCAAACTGACAGCCTTTGGTAAATAACCTCAAGCAATGCAGTATTCAATGGTAATTTTATTAGGCATAATCAATCCCCCTTCAAATTTTTCATCAAGATAATAACAAAATTATACAAAAAAATCAATAAATAGTATATTATTGGGTTAAAGAACAATTTGGGAGGTCTCCGCCGTGGAGCAGGAATATTACATATTGGGTATCAGCGCCAGTCCCCGCCGGGGTGGAAATACAGAAGTGCTGATGGATAAGATAATGCAGGGGGCCAAGTCCGAGGGAGCCATTGTAGAGATTATAAATCTGCGCAGCCTGCGCATAAAACAGTGTATCGGCTGCGAGTGCTGCCGCACCGCCAGAATATGCCGGGCCCATAGAGATGATATGCAGTTACTGTACTCTAAAATAAAGGCGGCCAAGGGATTGGTGCTGGGTTCCCCCACCCACAATTACAACGTCAGCGCCAAAATGAAAATTTTTATTGACCGGCTGTACCCTTTTTATTATTTTGACCCAGAAAACAGGCGTTACCGGTACAGCCTGCTGCCGCCGGGCAAAAAAGCATTAATATACTCCGTATGCGAGCAGCCCAACCGTGAAAATCTTGGTGTGGTTCTGGAAGCCATGCGTCTGCCGCTGCAGGCTTTAGGTTATCAAGTGATAGATGAGTTTGCCGCCCCTGGTTTTTTTGAAAAGGCTGCAGTGTTAAAGGATGAGCAGTTATTAAACAATGCCTATGAGGCAGGTGCCAGGTTGGCCAGAAGCCTGCTGACATAAAGCGACCAAAAAAGTAAGATCTCTCAGAAGGAAATAGCTTAAAAAACTCGTATTGTTTTAGTATGAAAAACGATATCTGGTACTTAGGTCAAGGATACTGGGCGGTGTACACCGAAGACAGTTCAGTGGCCGAACAATTACACAACTTAAATAATGTGAAACTGGTTACAGTCTATCGCCATGTTAAAAAAACCGGCATCCTGGCTATGCAATTTACCTTTTATGGGGGGGACGACTATAACACTCTGTCAGAAGTTTGTTCTTTAACCGGGTTGGAATTTAAACGGGTTTTGGCAATGGGAAAACGGGGCGAGTATTTGCCTTATTCGCGAAAGTTTTATCCCGACGGGGAGCAAATTCAACTGCGCCTAGATCAAAATACCGTTAAAAGCAGTTCCATCAGAAGATAAAAAATCAGGTGATTTTGAGCATTAAAACTTTTTTGCTGCGAAATCAAGGGCTCGTACCAGGCGAGCCCTTAATTTTATTCCTCAATCATAGTTACCTTATTCATTTTAGTGCCCGGTGTAATCTTGTCCACCACTTCCATTCCTTTAACTACCTGGCCAAACACAGTGTGTACGCCATCCAAATGGGGCTGCGCTTCGTAGCAGATGAAAAACTGGCTGCCCCCGGTATCCTTACCGGCATGGGCCATGGATACTGCACCTCTCACATGTTTGTTTGGGTTGCCTTCTGTTTCACACTTGATGGTATAACCGGGTCCGCCGGTACCGGTTCCGTAAGGGCAGCCTCCCTGGGCCACAAAGCCGGGAATAACCCGGTGAAAGGTCAACCCGTCATAAAAGCCTTTTTTAATCAGGGATTCAAAATTCTTCACCGTACCCGGTGCATCCTTTTCAAACAGTTCAATAATGATCTCCCCATGTTCGGTCTCAATTTTTGCCTTTTTCATTTTATAACCTCCCAAATTTATTACACAGTTCCATTATAACCCTTTTGACTGATATACACCACCACAACAACCATTGAAAAAGCCATACAAAACCAATAAAATAATCTGGCCAATTCTTTAACATTTTCAGGGTAAAAAACTGCTCCCGCTAATATTTTTGTAATTATTTCCGTTATAATGTAATGTAGAGCATATATTTACGAGGTGATTATTCATGAAAAAACTAATGTTTTTACTCTGCATCCCTCTGTTAGCGGTACTGACCCTTATAAATCAAGGATTATTATTAGATAATAATACCATTCCAAAGTCTGAGGGCAAAAATACTGCATCTCAGGAAATAGTTGAAAAAGAAAAAACAGCGGGTCAATTAAATAATTCCCCAGAAAAGGAATTACCTAAAGAAACAGCTGCTGAAAAGCCGGTAAACAGCACAGGTGAAAAAAACATAAAGGATGACTATTCCCAGTATGATAACACCTGCCACGGCTGGGGCTTTTCACGCAACAGCCAACACCAGCCCCCCGCGGTGGGCTGGGTGGGCCCGGTTATAACTAAATACGGCGGTATGTATATTGGAAATACTGATAAAAAAGAAATCTACCTTACCTTTGACTCCGGTTATGAAAACGGTTACACCAACCAGATTTTAGACACCTTGAAGGCCAATAATGTAAAAGCTCACTTTTTCATTACTGCACCCTATGTAAAAGACCACCCGGAAATTGTAAGGCGCATTGTTGAAGAAGGCCATGTACTGGGTAACCACAGTGTAACCCACCCCAGCCTGCCCAGTTTGACAGCAGAACAAGTAAAACAGGAAATACTAGGGGTAGAAAGCCAAGTTAAAGAATTAATTAACTACGACATGTACCTGTTTCGACCGCCCCGGGGCGAATGGAGTGAGCGGACACTAAAAATTACTGAAGACTTAGGGTATAAAACGGTATTTTGGAGTATGGCTTACCGGGATTGGCTGGTGGACGAACAGCAGGGTTGGCAGCGGGCCTACAATCACGTGATGGCCAACATTCACAACGGGGCGGTAATACTACTGCACAGCGTATCTTCAGATAACGCCCAGGCATTGGACAAGATTATTAAAGATTTAAAAGCACAGGGATATCAATTTGGCATTATAAAACCACTTGAACAGGCTGAATAAATAAAAAGTTGGACAAGTTATTATGTTATAACGTAAAGGAGTTGTACTATGTCTGAACAACAACGTTACCGTGTTTATTCCACTCATCTAAAAGAAAAGTTCGGTGAAAAAGTTTATAAACTGCCGGTTAACCTGCCCGGCAGCTGCCCCAACCGCGATGGTACAGTGGGCCACGGGGGGTGCATCTTCTGCGATGAAGAAGGGGCCGGGTTTCAATGCTTACCTAATACCTTTACTGTACAGCAGCAGTTAAGCTCTAATAAAGAATATTTTCAGCAGCGCTTTAACGCCCACAAGTTCATCGCTTACTTTCAAGCATTCACCAATACTTACCTGCCGTTGGAACAGTTTAAGGATAACATCACTGCCGCGGTGGCAGACAAAGATGTGGTGGGCATTTCCATATCCACAAGGCCGGACTGTGTTAACGATCAGTACCTGGATTTTTTACTGGAATTACAAAAAAATCACCACCAACCCCTGGACATTAATATAGAGTTGGGTTTGCAAACAGTAAACTACCATACATTAAAAAAAGTTAACCGCGGTCATACACTGGCCGAATTTGTGGATGCAGTACAGCGCATTCATGCCCGGGGATTTGAAATATGCGCACACCTGATACTAAACTTACCCTGGGATGACATGGATGATGTTAAAGAAAATGCCAAGCTGCTGTCGGCCCTCGGCGTACACTATGTTAAACTTCATTCCCTTTATGTGGTAAAAAACACTGTGCTGGGAGATATGTACCAAAGGGGCGAATTCACCATTATCTCTCAAAAAGAATACATTGACCGGGTAGTTACCTTTTTGGAATATTTAGACCCGGCCATCGTAATCCAGCGTCTGGTGGGCAAAGGTCCCCAGGAAAACCTGCTGTTTTCCAATTGGGGAACCAGCTGGTGGTTAATAAAACAGGGCATAGAAAGAAGACTGCAGGAACTGGATACTTACCAGGGAAAGAAATTTAATTACTTAAACGGCAGGGCAGTAAGAGCAAGATTTGCAGTGGGAAACAATTAATTCTGTAAAAATATTCATTTCTTCCGTCGGGAGGTTGAAACTGCTTTAAAAAAAATATATTTATACCTATTCTGTAAGGATATATGGCAGGCGTGTTGCTAGAGCAGCAAAAAAGCTGAAAGAAAATATTAGACAGGAGTTGAACGCCAATGAAAACGACAACTAGAGGCGTGATACTCTTCCTCGACAAGGAACAGAAAAAATATATTGATGAACTTATGAAACGCTACTGTACTGCTGTTAGATTTGGTTTTAACCGTTTGCTTGAAGGCGTTAAAATACAATCAATCCGCAAACTGGTACAAAACAAATACAATCTTAATTCCCGGCAAGCAAACGATGCGGTATATGAAGCCCAAACAATTATTTCTTCTCAAAAAGA
>NZ_JAFBCW010000038.1 GCF_016907915.1 Desulforadius tongensis | reverse complement strand
GACGCCCTTGCTTACAGGTTGTCTTCCCGCTGGTTAGGCGACAGGGTTTCTTTCAACCCATCGGCTCGGCAGACATGCCAGGCAAACAATAAAAGCCGGCGCTTATCAAAGCGCCGGCTTTTAAGTTATGCCCTGGGCTTAAAAGTTTCACACTTAGTTTCATCAGATTTTGAAGACTGGCTGGCATTATTCCGATTCACTTGAACCATCGGGGCGTCGCACATAACGTTAGAGTTGTACTGGCATTCGGTGACATTACATTTAATGTTTTGCGGCACCAATATCACCTCCTTCACAGGGTAGTTTTTCATGGGAACTGAAAAATTATGCAGTATATTTCCTAAATGTAAATTTATTCATAAAGGAATTTCGTAAATTGTGCAGAAAATATAAAGTTAATTGCGATTGCGCAGCGCACTTTTGTCTTTCGCTGGTGGACAAACAGGGAAAATTAGGTATTAAGCGCGTTAAACGGGGAGGGGAGAACCGGCAGATAAAGATATTTATATTATTATTTGGGGAGGACAAGATTATGCATAAAAAAACGCTGTTTTTGGTGCTGGCAGTGGCCATGCTGGCGCTGCTGCTGGCCGGGTGCGGCGGCGGGGGAGAAAATGCCCAGTCTGCCGACACCGGTGGTAAAGAAAAAGTATTTGTATTTGCCCAGGGTTCTGACCCCCGCGGTTTAGACCCGGCATTTGTTGATGATGGCGAGTCGGCCAAAGTTATGGTTAACATTTATGACAACCTGGTTCGTTATAAGCCGGACAGCACGGAAATTGAACCGGCCCTGGCTGAAAGCTGGGAGTCCAATGAAGATAAAACCCAGTGGACATTCCACCTGCGCAAAGGTGTTAAGTTCCATGACGGCACACCCTTCAACGCTGAAGCTGTAAAATTCAGTATTGAGCGTCAGCTGCCGCCTAACCGCACCGACGCCATGCCTTATGCTTCCTTTGTATTTGAGCCGGTTAAGGCAGTGGAAGTGGTGGACGAGTACACCGTGAAAATTATTTTAAAAGAGCCCTATGCACCATTTTTGGCCAACATGGCCATGTGCATGGCGGCACCCATTGTTAGCCCCACAGCAGTAAAGAAGTACGGTGATGATTATATTTCCCATCCCGTTGGCACCGGCCCGTTCAAATTTGTTAAATGGGAGCGCGGCCAGTCCATAGAACTGGTGGCCAACAAAGACTACTGGGACGGGCCGCCCAAACTGGACAAACTGATCTTTAAGTTTGTAAAAGAAAACTCAGTGCGGGCCAGTGAATTGATGACCGGCTCCATCGACGCCATGGACGGTGTTGACCCCAACGATGTTAAAACGCTGGAAGAAAACGGCGTTATTGTGACCAAGAATCCCGGGATGAACATTAACTACCTGGCTTTCTTCTGCAATAAAGAGCCCTTTAACAATCCCAAACTGCGTCAGGCCGTAAGCCATGCCATCAACCGGGATGCCATTGTTGAGCATCTGTACCAGGGTTTAGCTACCAAAGCCAACGGTCCGCTGCCCTCCTTTATACCCGGTTACGATAAAGAGCTGAAGCCCTATGAATATAACCCGGAAAAAGCAAAGCAGCTGCTGGCGGAAGCCGGTTATCCCAACGGCTTAAAGGTTACCCTGTTAACCTATACCAATCCCCGTCCTTACAACCCGGTGGGCCAAAAACTGGCTGAAGCCATTCAGAATGACCTGAAAAAGGTTGGTATAGATGTGGAAATTAGAGCTTACCCCTGGAAGGAGTACAAACAGGTTGTATCTCCCGTAATTGTAAAAGAGGGGGATATGATGATTTACGGTTGGATTGGTGACAACGGTGACCCGGATAACTTCCTTACCCTGTTGGACAGTAAGGAAATTGCCGGCAGTTTGAACAGTGCCAAGTACGCCAACGAAAAGGTAGATAAGCTGCTGGTTGAAGGTCGTAAGGAATTTGACATGGCAAAACGGGCTGAAATTTACAGTGAACTGCAGCAGATTCTGGTTAAAGATGCCCCGTGGGTATTTATTTCCCATGCCACTGCAATGACAGCCCAAAACAGCAGTGTTGAAAACTTCAACCTGCACCCAACCGGTGTTATTTACTTCCATAAGGTAGATAAAAAATAATGTTTTTCCCGTTTAGCGCGCTGACAAATATGGCCCAATTGAATTTGGGCCATATTTGTGCCCTTCTCGGCAGGTTAGCCTTTTTAGGGCGGCAGCCGGGTACCTGTGCAATCAGCCGGCGGCAATAATTTGGCATTACAAAGTAGGAGGTACTAAATTTATGCTCCGTTATATGTTAAAACGGATATTGATGCTGGTCCCGGTTTTACTGGGAGTTAGCCTTTTTGTGTTTTTGGTGCTGCACCTGTTCACCACCGACCCGGCCATGATGATGCTGGGACAGCACGGTACCAACGAACAGGCCGAAGCACTGCGGGAAAGTTTAGGTTTAAACGATCCCATATATGTGCAGTTTGGACGCTTCGTTTGGGATCTTTTGCACGGTGATTTTGGGCGTTCTCTAATGACCCGCGCCCCGGTACTGGAAGAAATCCTGGCCCGCTTCCCGGCTACCGTTGAACTGGCATTGGCCGCCATTTTCATTGCCACGGTGGTTGGGGTGACTGTGGGTGTAATTTCAGCGGTAAAACAGTACTCTATTTTTGACTACCTGAGCATGATAGGAGCACTGCTGGGGGTATCCATGCCCATCTTTTGGCTGGGGTTGATGATGATAATTATTTTCTCGCTGACGCTGCACTGGTTACCGGTGAACGGCCGGATAGATATCGGCATGGAGCCGGTTCACATCACCGGGTTATATGTACTGGACAGCATACTAACCCAGGACTGGGAGTCATTAAAGAGCGCCTTAAAGCACCTGGTTATGCCGGCCACTGCGCTGGCATCCTATTCCATGGCCATTATCGCCCGGATGACCCGTTCCACAATGCTGGAAATAATCAGGCAGGACTATATCCGCACAGCCCGGGCCAAAGGTTTAAAAGAAACGGTGGTTACTTATAAGCATGCCCTGAGAAATGCCCTGATACCGGTGATAACGGTAATTGGCCTGCAGATGGGTGTGCTGATGGGCGGTGCTGTACTCACCGAAACGGTATTCAGCTGGCCGGGCATAGGCGGCAGGTTGGTGGATGCCATCATGGCTTCGGATTATCCCATGGTGCAGGGTACGGTGATCTTCACCGCCACCGTTTTTGTGGTGGTTAACCTGGTGGTTGACCTGCTGTACGCCTGGCTGGACCCGCGCATTAAGTATTCTTAGTCTGTAAAAAAGCAAGCGCTGCAGCGGTATTAACTAAAAAATAAAACTTTTTACTTTAAGATAGGAGTTGTCAAGATGTCTGAGTTGGCTAAAGCTACAGCTGCAGGGGCGGTGCCGGAAAGCATGGAAACATACTCCCCGGTGCGGGAGTTTTGGCGCCGCCTGAAGAAGAACAAACTGGCCATGACCAGTTTAATATTTCTGGCAGCCCTTACTTTAATAGCCGTGTTTGCACCGTACATTGCTCCCTACGACCCAACTAACGGAGTAATGGCAGACAGCCTGCAAAAACCAAGCGCCCAGCACCTGCTGGGAACCGATGAACTGGGGCGGGATATTTTAAGCCGCATTATTTTCGGTGCCCGCATTTCACTGCGGGTGGGGCTGCTGGCAGTGGCCATAGCCCTGTCCATCGGCACCGTACTGGGTTCCATTGCCGGTTATTTTGGCGGCAGAATTGATAACTTAATCATGCGCTTTATGGATGTCATGCTGTCCTTTCCCTCACTGCTGCTGGCCATCGCTTTTATGAGCGTGCTGGGCCGGGGGGTGGAAAACGCGGTTATTGCCATCAGTATTGTAACCATGCCGGAATACGCCCGTATTGTGCGGGGTTCGGTGCTGTCGGTTAAAGAAAACGAGTATGTGCAGGCCGCCCGGGCCATTGGCAACAGGGACGGGGCCATCATTTTAAAGCATATTTTACCCAACGTAATAGCGCCCATTATTGTGCGCGGCACCCTGGGCATTTCCACCGCCATTTTAGAAACCGCTGCCCTGGGATTTTTGGGGCTGGGAGTGCAGCCGCCGGATGCCGAGTGGGGTACCATGCTGGGGGCCGGGCGCAGCTACATGTTTAACGCTCCCCACCTGGTAATGTTCCCCGGTATAGCTATTACTCTGACGGTTATGGCCTTTAACCTGCTGGGAGACGGGCTGAGAGATGCCCTTGACCCAAGGTTGAGACAATAGGAGGTGGAAACAGACATGAGCGATGTATTGCTAAAGGTAGAAAATCTAAAAACACACTTTTTCCTGGACGATGGAGTGGTACCGGCAGTGGACGGCGTAAGTTTCCACCTGAACAGGGGTGAAACTTTGGCGGTGGTTGGTGAGTCCGGCAGTGGAAAAAGCATCACTTCTCTTTCCATCATGCGTCTTATTCCCAACCCGCCGGGCCGCATAGTGGGCGGAAATATTCAATTTGCCGGCAAAAATCTGCTCAAGCTGTCCGAGAAAGAAATGCGCGAAATACGAGGCAACCGTATATCAATGATCTTTCAAGAACCGATGACCTCCCTAAACCCCGTGTACCGGGTGGGTGATCAAATATCAGAGGCATTAATTAATCACCAGGGCCTCAAGAAAAAAGAGGCCATGGAAAAAGCCATTGAAATGCTGCGCCTTACCGGTATTCCCTCACCGGAAAAACGGGCCTATGATTTTCCCCATCAAATGAGCGGCGGTATGCGCCAGCGGGTGATGATTGCCATGGCGCTGGCCTGCAGGCCGGAATTGTTAATTGCCGATGAGCCTACCACCGCGCTGGATGTGACCATTCAAGCTCAAATATTGGAACTGATGCAGGAACTGAAGGAACAGTTAAACACTGCCATTATCATGATTACCCACGACCTGGCGGTGGTGGCGGAAATGGCCGACCGGGCGGTGGTAATGTACTGCGGCAAAGTAGTGGAGGAAGCCCCGGTGGAAGAATTGTTTGAGAAACCGCTGCACCCGTACACCAAGGGACTGCTGGCTTCTATTCCCCGGGTGGAGGAAGAAATGGAAAAATTATACCAAATTGAAGGCACCGTTCCCAACTTGATGCACCTGCCCCGGGGCTGTGCCTTTGCTCCCCGCTGTCCCGAAGCCGGAAGCAGGTGCCTGGGTGCCAGGCCCCAATTGACCCCGGTATCACCTACCAGAAAGGTGAGCTGCTGGCTGGTGGAAGGGGGCGTGGATTAGTGCAGCCTTTGTTAGAAGTAAAGAATTTAACCAAGTACTTTCCCGTAAAGAAAGGTTTGTTCGGCAGGGCCGGTTCCGTGGTCAAGGCAGTGGACGGGGTGAATTTTAAAATCTACCCCGGCGAAACAATGGGGCTGGTGGGTGAAAGCGGCTGCGGCAAATCCACCACCGGCCGGGTGATTTTAAGACTGCTGGAACCAACAGCCGGTGAGATTTACTTTAAGGGTAAAAACATATTAAATCTGCCCAACGAAGAGATGCGCAGGCTGCGTCAAAAAATGCAGATTATTTTCCAGGATCCTTACGCATCATTAAACCCCAGGATGACGGTGGGACAAATTGTGGGAGAGCCGCTGAAAGTGTTTGGTTTGGCCAGCGGTGCAGAACTGGAAAAGAGAGTGCAAAAACTGCTGGAATATGTGGGACTGGCCGGTTATCACGCCCGCCGTTATCCCCACGAGTTCAGCGGCGGACAGCGGCAGCGGGTGGGTATTGCCCGGGCGCTGGCCCTAAATCCCGAGCTGATAATCTGTGACGAGCCGGTTTCAGCCCTGGATGTGTCCATTCAATCCCAGGTTTTAAACCTGCTGAAAGATTTGCAGAGGGAATTTAACTTTGCCTACCTGTTTATTGCCCACGGGCTGAACGTGGTGAAGCATATGTCCGACCGGGTGGGAGTGATGTACCTGGGGCAGATGGTGGAGCTGGCCGATGCCAAAGAGCTGTACAGCACCCCGCTGCACCCCTATACCCAGGCGCTGCTGTCGGCGGTGCCGGTGCCGGATCCGAAAGTGAAGAAAAAGCGCATAATATTAAAGGGTGACGTGCCCAGCCCGGTGAACCCGCCCAGCGGCTGCCGGTTCCACACCCGCTGTTTTAAATGCCTGGACATCTGCAGCCGGCAGCAGCCGGAATTTAAAGAAGTAAAACCAAATCACTGGGTAGCCTGTCACGCGGTTCAATAACAATGTAAAAAATTTAAGGGCGCTTTACGCGCCCTTAATCCAACTTAACCAAAAGTGTGCCGTTTTCTTCATCGTATTCCACCGGGTAAGTACCTTTAACATTAATGTTAAAATGTTTTAAAAAGTTCTTGGCATTAATCTTTCGCCGGGTTATTTTAAAACCTTCACCTTTATTAACTGCTTTTATGGCAATGGAGTTTGTTTCCTTATCATAACCCAGAATGGCATACTCACTGTTTAACTTATCAACAGCCAGTTCTCCCAGGGTAATATGATTTTTACTGATCATGGCATTAAAGGTATTGCGAGGACTATACCACTCTATAGTTCCCATAAAAACACTCCTTATTAATTTTTATCAAATTATATCTATAATTTGGATTAAAGTCAAATTCTATACATTAATAATGCATACTTGAATTTAAGTAACATAATAAGTTATATTGTGATAATACCATCCCTATATATAGGAACTATGCTGCTGGTGTTTAATTTAGAACAATAAATTAAATCACGGTACATATTAAGTTGGGCTAATTTTTGCCCGTGCAAAGAGTCATAAAGTGCATCCAGGGTTTTATTATTGTAATAAAGAGCTAACCTGTAACATGCCACTGCCATGTCGTCCATTATAACGCCATTATAAACATCATCTGCCTGCCGGTGTAATTCTGCCGCTGCCGTGCCGCTGTATTGATCGATATTCTTTAATGCTAAAAACTCTTTTATTATCCATCCCGCGGCCAGGGTATCCTCTAAGGAAAAGTTACCCCCGGTTCCGGCGCAGAGCAGTAAAATTTGGCCGTTAAAGTTTAATAATTTTTCTGCCACCGCCCTGGCGTTTAACAAACAGCCGATTAATACGGTGCCTGCTTTTTGTGCTGCCAGTTTAATGGCCCCGGTGCCGTTGGTGGTGGTTAAAACAACCACCTTTCCCCTCACCGTGCCCGCGCTGTACTCCAGGGGAGAGTTTCCCAGGTGAAAACCGGGTACCTTTACTGCAGACCGCTCCCCGCCCAGTAAAAGGTTGGGGTTGGATCCGGCCAGCTGCCGGGCTTCGTCCACCCCTGAAACCGGTATTACCCCCCGGCACCCGTTTTCCAGGGCGGTGGTAATGGTGGTGGTGGCCCGGAGAATATCCAGCACCACAGCGGCAGTATAACTGGTTTTCAGTTTTTTTAATCCCGTTTTTTCTGGAAGAACTGTTAATTTCATACTAATATTATATAATAATTTTAATGGATTATTAAACATTTCTTCCATTATTTTCATAATCATTAAAAAGTGTTTTATGTCTTAACCTGTTAAATTGTACAGGTATAAGCAGGAATTATACCTACCGGAGTCGTATTGGTAATATAAGTGGAAAATTGAAAAAATTTGGGGAGCTGGTTTGTTCTTATGAACTGGATAAGTCCGTTTGGTATAATTCTGGCTGTTTTATCGCTGATAGTTGGTTTTGTTATGGAAGGTGGGCATCTCGCTTCTTTACTGGCTCCTTCAGCAGCGCTGATTGTTTTTGGCGGCACCTTTGGAGCCACCGTTGTTGCCTACAGTTTGGATGAAATTAAAAATATTCCCCAGCTGTTGATGATGATAGCAACCAAAAAGATACCCCCTTACGATGAAGCCATTGAGCAGGTGGTACGGCTGGCTGACATGGCTAGAAAAGAGGGTTTATTGTATATAGATAACCAGTTGGACACCATCGAAGACCCCTTTCTGCGCAAGGCAATGCAGCTGGTGGTGGACGGTACCGACCCGGAAATGGTGCGCAGCATTTTGGAAACCGAAATGTATACCGCCCACGAGCGGCACGAAGTGGGGGCCAGCATTTTTGAAGCGGCGGGGGGATACAGCCCCACCTTTGGCATTATCGGTACCGTTATGGGATTGGTGCATGTGCTGGGAAGCATAGAAGACCCGGATTCTCTGGGGCCGGCCATTGCCATGGCCTTTGCCGCTACGCTTTATGGTGTTGCCGCTGCCAACGTTCTTTATTTTCCTGTGGCTGCCAGGCTTAAAAATTTAAATAAAAAGGAACTGCTTTTAAAAGAGCTGCAGATTGAAGGCGTTTTGTCTCTGCAGGCGGGATACAACCCCATTCTTATTCGTGAACGGTTAAATGCTTTTTTGAGAAATTCAAGTAAGTCCGAAAGAACCGAAGAGGAAGAGTAAATATGAGTAAACGGGACCGGCTGCTTAAGGGAAAAGAAAAAGAAAATCACGAGCGGTGGCTGATTACCTATGCCGATATGATAACCCTGCTGATGATATTTTTTATAGTTATGTATACCATGAGTAAAATTGATGCCAGCCGCTTTCAAGCCATTGCGGAATCACTGCACAAAGCCATGGGCGGCAGGGGAGCCATTATGTATGATGGTGCCCCGGGCCTGACCCCCGCCACTTATGAAAAAACCGATCCCGGTGACGTGCAGACCCTGGAAATGCAGGAAACGCAGAGTTTGCTAAAAATTAAAGAGCAGATAGAAGATTACCTGGAAAAAAATGGTCTGCAGGATAAAGTGACCGTTGAACTGGAAGACCGGGGTGTAGTGGTAAGTTTTATGGATGTGGTGCTGTTTCCGCTGGGTTCGGCGGAACTGAACGCTGATTCCGTGGAGATAATACAAAAGGTTGGCGGTATTTTATCCCAGGTGAGCAATTACATCCGGGTTGAAGGCCATACCGACAACCTGCCCATCAATACAGTAAGGTTTCCCTCCAACTGGGAATTATCAACCGCCCGGGCCACCAGGGTGGTGAAGGAACTGATAAATACCCACCGCCTGCCGCCGGAGCGGCTTTCAGCCACCGGGTACGGTGAATACCGGCCCCGGAGACCCAATGATACGGCGGAGAACCGCCGTCATAACCGGCGGGTGGATATAGTGGTGTTAAGAAACAGGTTTGATGAGGTTGAACCGGGTAAAAAACTGTCAGTGCAGCAGGTAATTAAATCACAAACTACTACCCTTGAGGAGTGATAGCTATGTCCAGTCAGAATGAAGAGCAAGTGGTGGTTTTTCAGCTGAATGATCAAACATATGGTATAGATATAGTGTCAGTAAGGGAAATCATCCGGATGGAGGAGATAACAAAAATACCGGGTGCGCCGGATTTTATGGAGGGAATTATCAAGCTGCGGGGCGGTGTAATACCGGTAATAGATTTATGCCGGCGCTTTGGACTTATTAGCGGCGAAAGAACATCTCAAAGCCGCATTATTATCGTACAGGTTAATAATACCACCTTTGGTATGATTGTGGATGCGGTACAGGAGGTACTGCGTATTCCGTCATCAAGCATAGAACCCCCGCCGCCAATGGCAGGCGGGGTGAATGTGTCTTATTTAAAAGGTGTTGCCCTGCTTGAAGAGCGGTTGATAATTTTGCTGGATCACAATAAGATTTTATATGACAGCGAGCAGGAAGAACTGCAGCAGCTGGAAAAGGAATTAAACAAATAAACTAGGAGGGTGCGCCTGTGTTTTCAGACATTGAAATTGGCGTTTTTTTAGATGAACTGGAAGAAAAACTGCAGGTAATTAACGATAATTTACTGATTTTAGAAAATGAACCGGATAACCAGGATGTATTAAACGAAATTTTTCGTGCTGCTCACACCATTAAAGGTTCTTCAGGGGTAATGGGCTATGAAAAGATGGCCTCCCTCACCCATAACATTGAGAACCTGTTTGATATGATTCGTCAGGGCAAGCTCACTGTGACCACCGAAATGATAAATGTTCTCTTTGAAGCGCTGGATACCTTAAACCTGCTGAAAAAAGAGGTAACCGGTGAAAGTGTAGATGTAGACATTTCGGACATACTGAACAAAATATCCGGTTGTATGGGCGGGGAGTTATGCTCTGCTGACAGCTCTGCAAAGGCGCAAAATGAAGCTGCGGCGGCGGTCGAGAGCCCGGCTGCCGGCAGCGAGCGGCGGCAGGTTTTGGATGACAATGTGCTGGCAGTGGTCCGTGAAGCCCAAGCTGGGGGTTTAAAGGCCTACCAAATTGCCGTGACACTGGCTGAAGATACCCAGATGAAGAGTGTAAGGGCCTTTTTGGTCTTTGAGATACTGCAGCAGATGGGTGAAGTAATAAGCAGTAATCCTCCCGCCGACGAACTGCAGCAGGGCAGTTTTGACCTCGGTTTTGAAGTGGTGCTGTTAACCAAAGAAAGTACCGAAAAAGTTCAAAGCGCTTTAATGAATGTTGCTGAGGTAGATAAGGTAGAAATCCGCCCGGTAACCCCGGCGGAGGAAGCGGAAAATGCTGCCGGACACCAGTGGCAGATTTTAGATGACAATGTGCTCAATGTTATTCGCGAGGCCGAAGTAAGGGGCTTTCAAGCCTATCAAGTGGCGGTAATATTGGATGAAGGCACCCAGATGAAGAGTGTGCGGGCCTTTTTGGTTTTTGAAACCCTGCAGCAGATGGGTGAAGTGATAAAGAGCACTCCGCCGGCGGAGGAACTGCAGGAGGGTAACTTTGACCGCGGCTTTGAGGTAGTGCTGTTAACCCAGGAGGACCAAGATAAAATACAAAATACCATCATGAGTATTGCTGAAGTAAACAGGGTGGAACTGCGCCCGGTATCCACCCTGCAGACACCCAACGGGCAGGCTAAAACAAAGGTGGGGGCTAAAACCGCTGCCCCAGCGGCTAAAAAGTCTGCCGGGGCGGGTAAAGAGCAGCCGGCGGTTAAAACAGCCAAAACGGTGCGGGTGGATGTGCAGAAGCTGGATAATTTGATGAACCTGGTGGGCGAGCTGGTGATTGACCGTACCCGTCTAAACAGGTTTGCCGAGATTTTTGAAGACAAGTACGGGTCCGATGAACTGGTGGAATCCATTAACGAAATAGCCAACCACCTGGGACAGGTAACCGGGGATCTGCAGGAGCAGATTATGAAAGCCCGGATGCTGCCCATAGCGCAGATATTTAATCGTTTCCCCCGCATGGTGCGGGATACCGCCCAAAAACTGGGCAAGGAAATCGATTTTATTGTTGAAGGTAAAGAAACGGAACTGGACCGCAACGTAATTGAGGTAATAGGTGACCCGCTGATTCATTTGATTAGAAATTCCATTGACCACGGCATAGAGCCCCCGGAGGAGCGGGAACGCCTGGGCAAACCCAGGGTGGGTAAGCTGCATTTGAAGGCTTCCTATCATGAAAGCCATATTGTGATCACCATTTCAGATGACGGCAGGGGTATAGACGCGGATAAATTAAGACAAAAAGCGGTGGAAAAGGGCTTATATGACCGTGAAAGTGCCTCCAGACTCACCGATCGCGAAGCGCTGGAGCTGATATTTAAGGCCGGTTTCTCCACCGCCAAAGAAGTAAGTGATTTATCCGGCCGGGGTGTGGGCATGGATGTGGTACGCACCGCCATTGAACAAATTAACGGTATGGTGGAACTGCATACCGAGGTTGGTGTGGGCACCACCTTTACCATTCGCCTGCCGCTGACGCTGGCTATTATTCGTTCGCTGATGGTAACCCTGGGGGAACAGGTTTACGCCTTCCCGCTGTCCAACGTGTCGGAAACCCTGCGCATTAATGCCGGTGAAATTCGCCGGGTGGGTAACAACGAGGTTATAGTGGTGCGGGAACGCATTCTGCCGCTGCTGCGGCTGTCAGAACGCTTTGGCATGGGCAGCAGTGAAGGAGAGAATTTGTTTGTGGTGGTAATTGCTTCCGCTGAAAAACGGGTGGCAGTGGTTGTGGATAAACTGCTGGGTGAACAGGAGATCGTTATTAAATCCCTGGGTGAATACCTGGGAGAAGTGCCGGGACTTTCCGGGGCTACAATTCTGGGTGACGGTCGCGTGGCGTTAATTATAGACTCCCGCAGCATTATAAAAGATGCCGGTATGTGCGAGGAGGCTTAAGATAACGTGGCAATTAAGGTACTGGTAGTTGATGACTCTTCATTAATTAGAAGATTAGTTACCCGCATGCTGGAAGAAAATAAGGACATCCAGGTCATCGGCCAGGCGGCTGATGGCCTGGAGGCTGTTGAGCAGGTTAAAAAACTTCGTCCCCAGGTTGTAACCATGGATGTGGAGATGCCCAAGCTGGACGGCATTGCCGCGCTGCGCCGGATAATGAAGGAAAACCCGGTGCCGGTAATTATGTTAAGTGCCCTTACCACCGAGGGGGCCAGGGCAACCATGCAGGCGCTGGCCGGCGGGGCGGTTGACTTTGTGCCCAAACCGATGAGGGCGGGTCAGCTGGGTCCGATGATTGCCGAGCTCAGTGCTAAAATAAGGGTTGCTGCCGGCGTGTCCCTGCACAAAGTGGCCAGGTCCGCCCCGTCCCCGGTACGGCCCAAACTGGGAAGCGCAGCTGCTGCTCCGGTCCCAAGGACCGTTCCATCCAAACCGGCGGTAATTACACCGGTGAGAAAAACCGGTAAAATAGAAATAGTGGTTATCGGCTGTTCCACCGGGGGGCCGGCGGCGCTGCAGAATATCATTCCCAAGCTGCCGGCCGGCTTTCCGGTGGGGGTAGTTGTAGTACAGCATATACCGGTGGGATTTTCCCAATCGCTGGCCGAACACCTGAACCGGCGCAGTGCCATAGAGGTGATTCACGGCAGCGGCGGGGATGAGGTGCGCCCCGGCAGGGTGATAGTGGCCCCGGCCGGTTGTGAGATGCATTTTGAAAGAAGGGGCAGCAGGGTAACCGTTAAGACGGTCAAGTGCGGCGAACCGGTACCACCGGCCACCTTCCGCCCGTCGGTGGACCAGGTGATGAAGGCGGCTGCAGATGTATATGGAGGCAGCATCTTAGGGGTGCTGCTCACCGGGATGGGTAAGGACGGTGCCCAGGGTATGCTGCAGATTAAAAAGTTAGGCGGGCGCACCATTGCCGAGGATGAAAGCAGCTGCGTGGTGTTTGGCATGCCCAAGGCGGCCATAGATTTGGGTGCGGCGGAAAAAGTTGTGCCGCTGCCCAAAATTGCAGAGCAAATTATGCAAATGGTGTAAAGTTACCGCCTGGAATGACGATAATATGCAGTAGGTACAGTTTCATATGGGAAGGAAGGTGGGTGAGATAATGAAAATCACCCCATTTAACGGCCCTAGTGCAGTAAAAGCATATAAATTCCAGGCCAAAAATAATGCCGGTGCTAAAAGTGAAAGCGAGAAATCCCCAGGTGTAAATGTGGAATTTTCCCAGCGGGCCAAGGAAATATCCCAGTTTAGTGCCCGGTTGAAAAAAATACCCGCTGTGAGAGAAGAAAAGGTGCAGGATTTAAAGCAGCGCATTAATAATCAAACCTATAAACCCTGTGCGGAAAAAATTGCCCAAGGGATTTTAAGAGAAAGGCGCCTGGACGAACTTGTATAGGGAGTGATTCCATGGAGCCTCTTTTTTTTAAACTGATAGAGGTATTAAAAGAGCAGAGAAAAGCAGTGGCGGAAATGATTAAAGCGTCGGAGGCTCAAAACCAAGCGCTGCGCCAAGCAGACATTGACGGGCTGAATGATGCTGTTAAGCGGTTAACGCTGTTAGCCCGGCAGATGGCCGGGCTGGATTCCCAGCGGGAAGAAATTCAGCTGAGACTGGAAAAAGATCTCCGGTTGAAGCAGGGGGCAGCGATAAGCGACCTGCTGGATAAAGCGCCGGTGGAAATGAAAATTGAGCTGAAGCAGATACAGCTGGAGCTGAAAAAAGGTTTTCAGCAGCTGCAGGAAATTAATGCCTTAAATGACGTACTGACCAAGAGAGCGCTGCAGGTAAACAGCGCCATGTTAAAAATATTTAACCCCAGGAGCGGTCAAACCTATCAAAACAGCGGAACGATAAAAAATGAAGGAAGACCGCAGGCGGTACTAAACAAGACGGTGTAGCGCAATTTTAATAAATGCCCAAAATTAAGTAAACCAGAAAGCGGTGAATAACAAATGCCCGGAACATTTTTTGGTATAGAAACTGCCCGGCGGGGCATGAATGTACACCAAAACGCGCTGGACATAACCGGTCACAACCTGGCCAATGCCAGCACCCCCGGTTACTCCCGCCAGGAAGCGGTGATAACGGCCGCAGATCCCTATGCAAATCCCACTTTGGACAGCTCTGTTACCCCCGGCCAGTTTGGTACCGGTGCAGAAGTAACCATGATTCGCCGGGTGCGGGACGAGTACCTGGACAACAGCGTGCGCAATGCTGCCACAGCCCACTACTACTGGGAGGATCAAATTTCCGTTCTGCAGCGGGCAGAGGCCTGTTTTGCCGAGCCGGCGTCGGCGGGTATCGGGCAGCGGATAGTTGATTTTTTTAAGAGCTGGATGGATTTAAACAATACCCCCCAGGACCCGGGCACCAAGGCATCGGTGGTGCAGGTGGGTGAAGAACTGGCATCGCTTATGTCTGCTGCCTATAAGCAGCTGGACGATGTGGAAAAAAGTGTGGCGGCAGTTAACTCCGCCGTGACACCGCCGCAGGTTACCGGTGGTAAATTGGCAGACCAGGTAAATCAGGTTAATGATCTGCTGGGGCAGATCAACAACTTAAACACCGCCATTGTTAAAATATATGCTGCGGGGCAGCAGCCCAATGACCTGCTGGATAAACGGGATCGGCTGCTGGAGGAACTGAGCGGATACGGCCCGGTGGAAGTAACCTTTGAAACGGCAAACGGGAAGCCCACCGGGGAAATAACGGAACTTAAATTTTTAGGTATGGACATAACAAGCCTGAACAATAAGTTGGAACTGGCAGTGGATAACAGCAGCGGCGGGGAAGAAATGGTTTTAGAATACGGCTCTGAAACTGTTAACCTGACGGACAGCTGCTATGACAGCAGCCGGGGCGGTTCCCTGCTGGGTTTGGAACGGGCCCGGCAGCAGTTAATGGGCTTTAAAGAAAAGCTGAATGACATCGCCACCTCCATGCGGGATAAGATAGCCGCTGTAAGCAGTCCCCCTTTCTTTGTTGGTGATTTACAGTCCGATGATTTCGGTGATTTCGGGGTGAACAGTGCCCTGGTTGACAGCCCGGAGCTCATTGACGGAACCAAGGCCAAAGACATTGCCAACCTGCGGGATGAAGATATTGACCCGGTGACAAAACCCTTTACCTTTGAAGAGTATTACAGCCGGCTGGTAACCGAAGTGGGGGGCAGTGTAAAAGCTGCCGGCGGTATAGCAGACAGCCAGCTGGCCATCAGCCAGCAGATTACCGCCCTGCGGGATTCCGTTTCCGGCGTGGCCATAGATGAAGAGCTGACCAGAATGATCCAGTTCCAGTACGGGTTCCAGGCATCTGCCAGGATGATTAATACTTTGGACGGAATGCTGGATGTAATTATCAACCGCCTGTTTTAGGTTGGGAGGGGTAAAATATGAGAATAACTAACCGCTACATGGCCAATGCCATTTTAAACAGCATACAGGGTAATTTAAGCAAACTGGCCCGCAGCCAGGAGCAGCTTGCCACCAGCAAGCGGCTGCTGCGCCCCAGTGACGATCCCAACGTTATGGGCCAGTTTATGAGCATCAAAGCCACCCTTTCTTATAACCAGCAGTACGGCCGGAACATAGACGACGGTTTAAGCTATCTGGAAATGAATGATACCGCCATGGGCACATTGGGTGATGTTTTATCCAAGGCGAAGGAATATGCCATTCAGGCGGCTAACGATACCTATGATGCCGAGGATAGAAAGGCGGTGGCGGAGCAGATAGACAAGATGATAGACCAGGTGGTGGATTTGGGCAACTCCACCGTGGGCGGCAAGTATATCTATGCCGGCACCAAAAGTGATAATCCCCCCTTTGAGCGCAGCGGCGATACAATTATCTACAAGGGCGACTTAAACGGTGTGTACCGGGAGGTGCTGGCCGGTACCGATTACCGTATTGACGCGCCGGGGGTAACCACCAGCGGTGAACCCGGGGTTTTCGGTACCGCCGCTGACAACGGCGACGGGACGTATACCGTGGGTGAAGGCATCTTCAAAACGCTGTTTGACCTGAGGAACAGGCTGAGAAACAACGATGCCCAAGGGCTGCAGGAAAGCATTGGCGATTTGGATCAAAAAATTAATCATTTACTGCGGCACCGTGTGGCTGTGGGTGCCCGCAGCCGGCATTTTGAATCTTTGAAAACCCAGCTGCTGGACCAGGAAGTTAAACTCACTCAAAGCCTGGAAAATATTGAAGGTGCCGATGTGGCCAAGCTTTCCATAGAATATAAACAGCAGCAGCTGGCTTACAACGCTTCCCTGGCGGTGGGTGCCAATATCATGAATACCAGCCTGCTGAACTTTTTGAAGTAGATAACCGGCAGGGAGGTGGCGCGCCGTGAAAATAGGTGCCGGGGGTCTGCAGTCCCTTTTAAACCATGACAATGTAATTGTAAAACAGGTTGAACCCGGTAGGGGCAGGGCGGTTCCCGATGAGCAGCAGCTGCAGAACCAAAACCTGGCTCAAAAACCCATTAACCAGGCAGATTTGTTTAAAGCGGTGGACCGGTTGAACAAGGCGGCCCAGATGTTCAACTATCCCTTTCAATTTAAAATAATTAAAGATAAGAATAATAAGCTGAAGGTGCGGGTATACAACAAAAAAACCGGTGAAACCCAGCTGCTGGAACCGGAACAGGCGGTTAAGTTTTCTAAAGAAAGGGAAACCACCACGGGAAAAAAATTTGATGATTACGCTTAACCTCCGCTGCGGCGGTTCAATTTCACAGTGCGGTGTTCTTTTTACAGGGGCTCGTGTGATTCAGCGGGCCCTAATTACATAAGGGGTGATAAATGTGGCGGGTGTACAGACCATCTTTACATTTAAATCCGGTTTGCCCGGTCTTCCGGGGGAATTTAAGCAGTTTCAATTTATGCCGCTGCAAAAAGACTCTCCGTTCTATTTACTGCAGTCTCTCCAGAATAAGCAAGTAAATTTTATTTTAATTAACCCCTTTGTTTTTTTCCCGGGTATGAATTTGATCTGCCCGAGGAGGATAAAAATAAACTGGAAATAGAGGATATAAGGGATGTGGCGGTGTTTTCCATTGTTAATGCCAGTAAAGGGCTGAAAAAAGCCACCGTCAATCTGCTGGCCCCGGTGGTTGTCAATACCGCCACCGGCTCTGCCAGGCAGGTGGTGCTCAGCGACAGGCGGTACACCGTGCGGCACCCGCTGCCGCAGGCTGCGGAAGGTAAGGAGGGGTAACCTGTGCTGGTGTTATCCAGGAAGAAAGGCCAGGCCATCAACATCGGTCACCATATAAAGATAGTGGTGGTGGATGTACAAAAGGATCATATACGCATCGGCATTGAAGCGCCAAGGGATGTGGATGTTTACCGGGGGGAGATTTATACCGCCATTCAAAAAGAAAACCTTAACGCCATAGCAAAGGGGGAAGTTTTTAAATTAATCCGGGACAAGCCGACGCCCGGTGAAAAAGATGGAAAAAATTTTTAAACCAGCTCTAAACTTCTAAGCGATACTGCCGAAATAATAATTAGAAGGCAGACCCGGGGCGGCCGACCGGGTTAAGCATTAACCGCAGGGAAGCGGTGGAAAAATAAATTCAAGGAGGAAGAAATCATGCGTATTAATCACAACATTGCTGCTCTAAACACCTATCGCCAGTTGAGCATCAACACCGTTAACGGGCAGAAGTCCCTGGAGAAGCTGTCATCCGGCCTGCGCATCAACCGTGCCGGTGATGACGCTGCAGGTTTGGCCATTTCCGAAAAAATGCGGGCTCAGATCCGGGGCCTGGAGCAGGCTTCCAGAAACGCCCAGGACGGTATTTCAATGATTCAAACCGCCGAGGGTGGATTAAACGAGGTACACTCTATTCTCCAGCGGATGCGTGAGCTGGCTGATCAATCAGCTAACGGAACCAATACAGATGATGACCGGGCTGCTATTCAAGATGAAATTAAACAGTTAAAAGAAGAAATTGACCGTATTGGTAACACCACTGAATTTAACACTAAGAAACTGTTAAATGGTAGTTTGCAGTCTGCCGGTGCAGTTACCGGTACTAACGCTACCACCGGGGCAGATGTGTTAAAGCAAACATATGCTACTTTAACTTCTGATGTTGCATCTTTTAAGGCCGGGGATTATTCAGATGTTGATTTGTCGGCAAACCCAACCGAAACCATCACCATTGATAAAACTGAAATTACAATTGATTGGGATCAAAAGCTGACGGCTGCTGAGAAAGCCCTTATTGATGCAGATTACAGTAGTACTGCTATGTCAGACAGCCAAAGGGCTGATATTAAGGCGGCGCTGGAAAGGGTTATCAATGAAACCATTGATGAGTACAATGCTGCAAACGGTGCAAGTTTAGATCACGTGTCCATTTATGAGGATTCTGCAGGGAAACTCACAATGAAGAGCGGAAAGGCCGGGGAAGGCTCACAGATTGAATGGACTTCTGTTGCTGGCTCTGTTTTGGCAGATTATTTTGATAATAGTGGAGCGGGTAGTGTTTCTCAAACCGGTGACAACCAAATTCAGAAGGCGCTTACCGTCAGCGAGAAGCTATCTTTTGAAATTAACGGTGTGAAGCTGCAAACTGGGGCATTAGCTGCTGCTGCCGCTGGTACTTCAGCCGATACCGTGGCCGCTGATATTCAAGCCAAGCTCCGTACTGCCATTGACAATTACAATACCGCTGCGGGCTTAAGTAACGGAATGGATGGATACATTGATTCGGCCAGCGTTTTTGTTGATGCAAAGGATGGACACTTTGTTGTTACCAGCGGAAGCGGGGCAATTACCTTCTATGAGCAGGAAGGGGAAAGCATTATTGAAGATTTAGGGCTTACCCAGGCTCAAACGGAAGCCGGCGGCAACGGCGGCATGACCTTCCAAATCGGTGCCAACAAGGGTCAATCAATAACATTTGGTATAAATGATATGCGTACTCAAGCCTTGGGCATTGCAGGTATTGATCTTTCCACTCAAGCTGGTGCCTCCGCAGCACTGGACAAATTAGATAATGCCATTAGATCGGTATCCAATGAACGGGCTAAGCTGGGTGCTGTTCAAAACCGTTTGGAACACACCATCAATAACCTGGGAACCGCTGCTGAAAACCTAACCGCAGCTGAATCCCGCATCCGTGACGTGGATATGGCTAAGGAAATGATGCAGTTTACCAAGAACAACATCCTTGCTCAGGCTGCCCAGGCCATGCTGGCTCAAGCCAACCAGCAGCCCCAGGGTGTACTGCAGCTGCTCAGATAATAAATACAATTTTTATAGAGGCTCTGGAAATTCCAGGGCCTCTTTTTATCAGTGCCAGGCACCTAACTTATTTATCAGTGCCAGGCACCTAACTTATTAACTTAAGTATTTGAAAAGAGGAGCTCATATGGACGGCAGATACCATGAGATAATGAAACGGACTATAGAACTGGCGGAAACCTGCCTGGAAGGGCTGGAGCATATTAAGTTAAAGCTGAAGGAAGGGAATATTGAAACCACCGTTACCCTGTTGAGGGATGTATTGAATAGTTATTTTGTAATGGAAAAGTCCATTCAGCCCATTCGATCCCATATTCTTCCCAATCAATTGGAAAAGTTAGAAAAAACATTACGGGATGATTTTGATTTAATTGTCTCTTTTTATGAACGGGGAGAGATAGTGAAAGCGGCAGAAGTTATGGAGCTGAAGCTGCTGCCCGACTATAAAAGATGGCATGGGGAACTGGACAGGTGTTTAATACCGTTTTTAATTTCCTAGCTAAAAAAGGGGGACTCTAAATGGATATAGCGGCATTGGCGGTGATTAAAAATCAAGTGCAGCTGAAGCAGGATGTAGGTATGGCGGTAATGAAAAAAGCTATGGGGGCGGCAGAACAGAAGGGCAGTTTGGTAAATCAAATGCTGGATAAAATGGCGGAGGGAAGAACTGAAAGCAGGAACAATTTACCTCATATAGGAAACAAACTGGATTTATATGTCTAGCATATATGTCTAGTGTCTAGTGCCAGGCACCTAACTTAAGGCACCTAACTTATTAACTTATGCTTATGCTAAAAAGCCGCTGGCTTTAAAAGCGGCTTTTTTTGTTTGCCTGGCATGTCTGCCGAGCCGATGGGTTGAAAGAAACCCTGTCGCCTAACCAGCGGGAAGACAACCTGTAAGCAAGGGCGTCACTGGT
>NZ_JAFBCW010000037.1 GCF_016907915.1 Desulforadius tongensis | reverse complement strand
ATCTATGGATAAGCTCTTCCAGCTCTCCTGTTCAATATAAAATATCCATTGGCTTTATCGCCCTTGACATCCATCTCTCACTGTTTAGTTTTCAAAGATCAATTTGTAATCTCAAGAAGAAATGTTATCACATATTGCGAATTATGTCAAGATGTTTTTGCTGCCTGTTTTAAATATTATGTCGTTCAACCACGAAATAAATCTTAGCACAGGTTTAGCGGCCTGTCAACATAAAAATTAAAAAATAACCCCGGTATTTAATCCCGGGGTCTCATCAGCGGAAACAGTATTACGTCTCTTATAGAAGGAGAATCGGTTAACAGCATCACCAGGCGGTCAATGCCGATACCCAACCCCCCGGCCGGCGGCATACCATATTCTAAGGCTTGTATATAATCTTCATCCATCATGTGTGCTTCATCATCACCGGCATTTCTCTTCTCCAGTTGTTTTTCAAAGCGCTGTTTTTGGTCAATGGGATCATTCAGCTCAGAAAAGGCATTGGCCATTTCACGCCCATATATAAACAGTTCAAACCGGTGTGTAAGACCGGGGTTATCTTTTTTACGTTTGGCCAGAGGTGAAATTTCCACAGGATAATCCAGCACAAATGTCGGTTGAATTAATTTGGGTTCAACAAACTCTTCAAAGACTATATTCAGTACATCGCCCCAGGATTCATGGCCTTCAATCTCTAAACCCAGTTCTTTGGCTTTATTCCTGGCTTCTTCAGCAGAGGTAATGCTGTTAAAATCTAACCCGCTGTATTGTTTTACTGCCTCCAGCATGGGCAATCTTTTCCACGGTGGGGTTAAATCAATTTCTTGTTCTTGATAACGAATTTTAGTGGTACCTAACACTTTTTGGGCCACCGAGCTGATTAGGTTTTCAGTTATCTCCATCATGTCTTCAACATCGCCATAGGCCTGGTACAGTTCCAGCATTGTAAACTCCGGGTTGTGTTTGGTAGAAATACCTTCGTTTCTGAAATTGCGGTTTATTTCATATACCTTGTCGAAGCCCCCCACCAGCAGTCTCTTCAAGTACAGTTCCGGCGCAATGCGCAGGAACAGGTCCATATCTAATGCATTATGATGGGTAATAAAGGGCCTTGCCGCCGCCCCACCGGCTATGGGATGCATCATGGGAGTTTCAACTTCTAAAAAGCCCAGCTTGTCCAAGTAATTTCTAATTTCACGCACGATACGGCTTCTTATAACAAACGTGCTGCGCACTTCCGGGTTAACAGTTAAATCTACATACCTTTGGCGGTAGCGCAAATCAACATCTTTTAAACCATGCCATTTTTCCGGAAGCGGGCGCAGCGATTTGGAAAGTATAACAAAGCCCGTGAGGGATACCGTAACCTCGCCGCGCCGGGTTTTAAACACCGTTCCTTCCAAACCAATGATGTCACCTATATCCAGCTTTTCAAACATACTATAGGCTTCTTCGCCCAAGTCATTTAATCGTCCATAAATTTGAATGGTTCCGGATACATCCTGCAGGTTGGCAAAACAGGCTTTGCCATGGCCGCGCTTTGCCATTATCCGGCCGGCCAGTTTTACCTGCTGGCCATCGTATTTTTCAAAGTTATCAACTATTTCTTGGGCATAATTGGAACGTTCAAACTTTTCTCCATAGGGTTCTATCCCTTTTTGGCGCAGTTCATTTAATTTTTCCCTGCGCACCCGCATTAATTCGTTCAGTTCTTCAACGTTTGCCATACAATAAACCTCCGAAATTTCTATTTCTTTTGTTTAAAGTATATCAACAATCTTGTATTCCAGTTTCCCTGCCGGTACTTCTACTTCCACCACTTCTCCCTTTTTATGACCTATAATCGCTTTTCCCACCGGAGATTCGTTAGAAATTTTATTGGCATCCGGATCTGCCTCCACAGAGCCAACAATGGTGTACTTAAATTCATCACCAAATTCCAGGTCCTTTAATACCACGGTGGAACCCAGCGTCACAGTATCTTTACCCACGTCTTCATTTTCAATTACCTTGGCATTGCGCAGCATTTTTTCCAGCGTAATAATACGGCCTTCTATAAATGCCTGCTCATTTTTTGCATCTTCATACTCAGAGTTTTCACTTATATCTCCAAATTCAATGGCTTGTTTTATCCGCTGGGCTACTTCTCTCCGCTTTACCGTTTTTAAGTTTTCCAACTCTTCTTCCAATTTCTTTAAGCCATCGGATGTTAAAATCGTTTCTTTTTCTTTCATTACATCTCTGCTCCCATCTCTATTTATTTGGTAATTATATTACAATCAATATATGTGTTTTTGTTCTTATTATTCGCACCAAAAAACCCCATAGTATGCCGAAAGCACTGCAAAAAGGAAAACCTTTTGCAGTGCCCGCCGTTCTTCCCTAGTTGTCTATGACATTATAAATAGCGAGGTTAATTTTGTCAAGATGATGAATTGAAGTATTACCAGTTATGAAGCTTGTTTTTCGGCCTGTTTTTTTACTCTTTGTATTTCTCCCGCCGGTAAAACCCTTTCAAAACTGCGAAAACCGGCCAATTTAAAACCGTGTTTCTCAGCCAGGGCGGAAATCCGTTCCACCTGCTGTACCGTTAAGTTTCGTCCCAGTGAGTAATTTTGATGAAGCCCTTCCAGCGCCAGTATCATAGTTTCAGCCATACACGCGTAAGCCGTGCCGCGGGGAAACCCGAAGTCCAGGTTAAAATTCACGCTGCCGGGCACCTCTACAACTCCTCCTTCGATCACCAGCACATCTTTTCGTTCCTTTGCCACGCGTCTGGAAACATCCCTGGGCCGGGCCACATCACAAACCACTGCGCCGGTTTTTAAATCCTCCGGTTCGATAACAGTATCTACACTGCTGGTAACTGTAATTACAATGTCGGCCAAAGGTACTGCCCTTTTTACATCGGAGCTAACCGTACAGGCCAATCCGGTTTCATAAAGTATTTTAGCGGCCAAAGCCTTTAAATTACCGGTATTCCTGCCTACTAAAGTTAAGTGCTTAACATGCCTGGCCATTATTATTGAACAAACCTGCCCTATAGAGCCGGTGGCCCCCACCACCACCAGGTGACAATCAGATAGCTTCCGCCCCAGCATTTTTACCGCTTTTTGGGTTGCTTCAATGGCAGTGGCCACTGTATAGCTGTTGCCGGTGGTTACAGCGATGTTTAAATTTTTAGCTACTGTAACTCCAGCGTCACCAACCACCGACGTAAATGCACCCAGGCCAACAATACCGGCACCCAGTTTTTCCGCCACTTTACCGGCTTGAATTATTTTTTTAATTACCATCTCCCGGGGTAAGGATAACATTTGTTTTGCCGTAAGAGGACAAGTGATAAACCATCCTTCTGCCTCTTTATTTTGCAGAGATTTAACACCTGTAATATGGGAAGTGGTGAATGAGGGCATCAACCGCAGTGCTTTTTCCACCACCGCTGCGGGCATATACTTGGCAATGCTAAATTTTCGGGCTACATCTGAAACATCTAACGGGTGAATAATAAAGGCAAAACGTTTCATGGTTACTCCTCCCATTTATTATCTTCCTTTACCCCCGCTTGACAGCTCTAACTATCTCCAAAACGGAATTCGGTTCTATGTATCTATTTTCTTTAATGGGTGATTTGCCCAAAACCAGCGGAATAACTTCTTTGTCTAAAACCGCCTCCACCAGCTTTATTCTTTTATTAGACCCGATTACAACAACCTGCTCACAGGACTGTACTTTGGCAATGATATCCATTACGGTATTAAATAAATCCAGCCCGGTACTATTTTTTACAAAGTCCCATCTCTCCTGCTCGGTGAACAAGTACACCAGGTCTACTCCTTCTTTTAAAAGTATTGATTCCAGTTCTTCCTTGTTGGAAATGGGAAACCCGATCACGGCAATACTTTTACCCTTGCGTATTTCTCCCAGGTTTTCCAAACGCGAAACAAAGGTTCTGTCTATGCCCAGGCGGGAGGCAGCTTCCGTTTGAGATAAACCGCATTCACGCAGATGCAGCAGCCTATTAATTGTTTGATTTATTTTTTGTTTGCTTATTATTTTGTTCCCAATGCGAATCAAACTCATTTTTGACCCCACGCTATTAAATATTACTCAGAACGAAGGAAAAATATGTGCACAAAATTGTATACATATATATATTAACAAATATTTCCTGATAATTCAAACCGCAGTATTTAACATATTTCGATATGTTTTTAGGTGCGGCACCGGCATCTGGGCCAGAAAGGCAAATATGCCGGGCTCAGTAAGATAACATTTTTCGGGGTAGTACATTCCGACTTCGGAATAAAATGCTATAATGTTAATAAACTATTTGCGGAAGAAGGGTCAAAATGAAGCAGTCTAAAGAAGAGCGCGTACACAGGGTGTTTGAAACCATCTCCGATAGATATGATTTTATGAACTCCGTCATTAGTTTCCAGCGCCACAAAGCATGGCGGAAGGATACCATGAAGCGAATGAAGGTTCAAAAGGGGCAAACAGCCCTTGACGTCTGCTGCGGAACTGCAGATTGGACAATCGCCCTTGCTGAAGCCGTTGGCCCCAATGGAATGGTTTATGGACTGGACTTCAGCAAAAATATGTTAAAAGTGGGGCGGGAAAAAGTGGCCGCCCGGGGGTTAAATCAAGTTAAGTTGGTGCAGGGAAATGCCATGGATCTGCCCTTTGCAGAAAACACATTTGATTATGCAACCATAGGCTTTGGATTGCGCAATGTGCCTGACTATATGAAAGTACTGCGGGAAATGCAGCGGGTTGTTAAACCCGGGGGAAAGGTGGTCTGTTTAGAAACGTCGCAACCCACAATTCCGGTGTTTAGACAGCTGTATTACGCCTATTTCAGTTATGTCATGCCCGTGCTGGGAAAACTGCTGGCAAACAGTTATAAGCAGTATTCGTGGCTGCAGGAGTCAGCAAAAGATTTCCCAGACAGGCAGCAGTTGGCAGATATGTTTCGTCAAGCAGGACTGGTGGATATAGAAGTTAAGGCCTATACCGGAGGGGTTGCGGCAATGCATCTGGGATACAAGCCTAAAAAATAACACCAAAAAACCCGCCTATACGGCACAGCATAAAAAAGGCGGGTCTTTTAGCGGTCGGAAATTATACAGATAGACATTAGAATTTCTCTTAATTCTTCCGGTGTCTGGGCCTGGTTAATGTGCCGGCGCAGGCGGGCCGCCCCCGGCAAACCCTTTGTATACCAGGCCGCATGCTTGCGCATTTCTGCCACTCCAATCTTTTCTCCCTTGTCTTCAACTATCAATTCCAAGTGACGAATGGCTGTTTTAATGCGCTCTTCCGGCCGGGGGCCGGGCAGCAGTTCACCGGTTTTCAGATAGTGTATGGTCTGCTTGAATATCCACGGGTTACCCATGGCGGCCCGGCCGATCATTACCGCATCGCATCCCGTTTCTTCCATCATCCGCACTGCATCCTGTGGATGCCAGATGTCACCGTTTCCGATTACCGGCACATCAACAGCTTCTTTCACCTGCCGAATAATACTCCAGTCTGCTTCACCACTATAGAACTGATCCCTGGTGCGCCCGTGCACCGTAACGGCAGAGGCCCCGGCACACACCACCCTCCGGGCCAGTTCCACAGCGTTGACGCTGTCTTCATCCCAGCCCTTGCGCATTTTAACCGTTACCGGCACACTAACACTTTTAACCACCGCTTCCACAATTCGCCCGGCCAAATCGGGGTCTTTCATCAGCGCACATCCCTCGTTGTTCTTAACAATTTTCGGGGCCGGGCATCCCATATTTATGTCAATAATGTCTGCCCCTCGCTGCTGAACTATTTTAGCTGCTTGGGACATATACTCCACGTGGGAGCCGAAAATCTGGACACTGAGGGGCCCTGGTTCTCCCCTGAAATCAACCATGTGCATGGTTTTGGGGTTGCTGTATATCAACGCCTGGTCGCTGACCATTTCGGTGCAAACCAAACCGCACCCGGCTTCCCTGGCCAGTACACGGAAAGCACGGTCGGTCACCCCGGCCATGGGGGCGGATATTACCCTGTTGGCTATTTTTACCGTTCCTATGTGCATTTATCTCAACCCTTATTGCGCTGGTATATCAAGCGAAGACCGGTCAATGTTAAGAAAGGTTCCACTTTGTCTATTGTGCCGGTTTCTTTAGCTATTAACTCCGCCAGTCCACCGGTGGCAATAACTGTACATTCTCCCAGTTCTTTTTTTATTCTTCTCACTATTTCATCCACCAAGCCGGCGTACCCAAAAACTATGCCGGACTGCATACCATGAACCGTGTTTTTACCCAGAACGGAGGGGGGACGTTTCAGTTCTACCCGGGGCAGCTTGGCCGCATGGGCAAACAGCGCCTCGGTAGATATCCCTATGCCGGGGGCAATAACTCCCCCCACATACTCACCCTTTTTATTTACCGCGCAAAAGGTAGTGGCAGTGCCAAAATCAACAATAATTAACGGCCCCCCGTATAAACTGTAACCGGCCACAGCATTAACAATACGATCCGCTCCAACTTCACGGGGGTTGTCCATTTTAATGGGCATACCGGTTTTTACCCCGGGACCAACCACCATGGGAGATACATTAAAGTACCTTTTGCTCATACGCTCTAAACTGTGCATCATCGGCGGCACCACCGATGAAATAACCACCGCGTTAATTTTATTTATATCCAAACCGGCATATTGAAAAAGGCTGTTCAACAGCATGCCGTATTCATCGGCGGTACGGTTGCAATCGGTGGATACGCGCCAGTGGGCAACCAAATTTTCGCCCTTATAAACACCCAGTACGGTATTGGTATTTCCCACATCAAAAACCAGTATCACAGAACTATGCCTCCATGTTCGTAAATTGACATAAAGATTTTATCAAAGTAGGTCAGCCAACGCAACTAACATAAAAAACGAATAATTTAAGAATGTACCCGTTAAATGCTTTTTGAATTATTATTTTCTAATACCCCTGACAGGCGGCGAACTACCAATTTGGCCACCACTGCCGCAGCTGCCGCTTTAAGTACATCCAAAACCATAAAGGGTTTCATACCTGCCAGCATCATTTTAACGGTCAGCGCTTTGCCCAGGTATATATTGGTTATGTAGTAAAGATAGGGCAGGCCGAAAAGGTAGATAACAAACATGCCCAGCAGCATGGCCAGTCCATAGGTTAACCAACCAGCATTTTTCCTTTTCCCGATAATAAAGCCGGTAACAAAGGCCGCCGGCACGTAGGCGAGAACAAAACCAAAGGTGGGTTTTAAAACATAGGTAACACCGCCAAAGGGTTCTGTGGCAAATACCGGCAGCCCGGCCAAGCCCATCATTATATATACCGCCATGCTCCACGCCCCCAGCCTGGCCCCCAGGATGCCGCCCGTTAATATCACTATAAACGGTAATAAGCTGAAGGGTACTGCACCAAAGGCAATGGGATAAAATCTAAACACCACCGACACCACAGCCATAAATGCAGCCATGGTGCCAACCAAGGCCATTTCTTTTGTTTGCAGTTTCATAAAATACCCCCTCGTATTATTGTTAACTTTATTTCCAATTCGGGTTAACCATTGCGGCACAGTCTATGATTCCCGGCATATTCGCTGCTTTTCACATTCTAAGGGATACATCACCGGAATTAAATGTGTGTATACTGCCGTCACTGAGCCTCAGCAGCAGTTCACCGTTGTTGTTTACCCCTTCTATCCAGCCGCTGTAACTGCCGCGAATTGTTTCTACCCTGGCCCGGCAGTGCTGGGAAACACACCAGGCCCGCCACTGCCTTAATATGGGGGCAAAACCCTGCTGCTGCCACACTTCATACAGCTGCTCCAGTTCTTCCAGCACAGAGCGCATTAATTTTAACCGGGAAACTGCCGTACCCCTTTCTTCCCGCAGGGAGGTGGCTTTATGCTCTATTTCCACCGGCCAATCCTGTTTTGTGGAGTTGACATTTATTCCAATCCCCAGCACCACATATTTCACCCGGTCTACCTCGGCCCCGATTTCCACCAGTATTCCGCACACTTTCTTATCGCTGACCAGCAAATCGTTGGGCCACTTGATACCGGCTCGGACAGCGCATGTCTTTTCTATTGCCCTGGCCACCGCCACCGCTGCCAGCATACTGACCTGGGGGGTTTCCGCCGGGTTGATGTTGGGGTACAGCACCACAGAAAACATAATTTCTTTGCCAAAGGCAGAATGCCACCGGCGGCCCAACCTGCCCCTGCCGCCCGCCTGCTGTTCGGCAATTACCACCGTTCCCTGCTCCACACCTCTTACAGCCAGTTTTTTAGCCTCTTCATTGGTGGATTCTACCTGCTGATAATGAATTATTTTTTGTCCAAAATATTTTGTATTCAGCCCCTCAACAACCTCAGCCGGGTACAGCAGGTCCGGAACGCCAACCAGCCGGTACCCCATTCTGGGCTGGGTTTCAATACGGTATCCATCCTGTTTTAAATTTCTAATATGTTTCCACACCGCAGTGCGGGAAATACCCAACCGGCGGCACATGTCTTCCCCCGATACCCACTGGGAATGATTTGATTTTAAAATGTTCAGCACCTCTTTTTTCATCACAACACCCCTAAACAGTTAACCGTGTTATTCAGCTGGGTTAACTTTGATGGCAAAACTTTTATTGCAAGGTGAACCTGCAATAAAAACTTATTTAATCTCTTCCACATCTAAACTAATATCCAGTGCTGTAACGGAATGGGTGAGGGCACCGATTGAAATTAAGTCTACACCACTTTTGGCCACCGGTACAATATTTTCTTTCGTAATTCCCCCGGATGCTTCCACCAGTGCCCTGCCGTTTACCATTTCCACCGCTTCCCGCATCAAAGACGGCTCCATGTTATCCAGCATAATGATATCTACATTAACCGAAAGGGCTTCCTGTACTCCTTCCAGATCCTGCACTTCCACTTCTATCTTTACGGTGTGCGGGTTTTGGCGGCGGGCCGTGTTTACCGCCCGGGTTATTCCCCCGGCTATTTTAATATGATTATCCTTAATCAGCACAGCATCATAAAGTCCAAACCGGTGATTGTACCCACCGCCTACACGCACGGCATATTTCTCCAGCATACGAATGCCGGGAGTTGTTTTCCTTGTATCTACTATTTTTACCGGGTACATGGAAATTAATTCCACCAACTCGGCCGTTTTAGTAGCTATGCCGGATAACCGCTGTAAAAAATTTAAAGCCAGCCTTTCCCCCGTCAGCACCGCCCGGGCACTGCCCTTTACTTCGGCCAGCACTGTCCTTGGTTCCACTTTTGTACCATCACTAACTTTATGTTCAAATACAATTTCCGGATCCAGATTTTTAAATACCCTTTCCGCCACCGCCATACCGGCTATAACCCCACTACCTTTGGCCTGTATAAGCCCTGTTGTCACTGCACCGGCAGGCACCAGGCTATTGGTTGTGATGTCCCCGGTGCCGATATCCTCTACCAGGCAGCGGCGAATTATTTCATCTAAAAGCAGCGAATTTAATTCCATTTGGCTCTCTCCTAACGCCTGATGATAATATGTTTTTTCCAACGGGACACGGTTTCCGGAAAA
Source organism: Desulforadius tongensis (assembly GCF_016907915.1). Taxonomy (GTDB): domain Bacteria; phylum Bacillota; class Desulfotomaculia; order Desulfotomaculales; family Desulfohalotomaculaceae; genus Desulforadius; species Desulforadius tongensis. The sequence continues at coordinate 11,456 of NZ_JAFBCW010000037.1, read as the reverse complement.
TCCAGCCTGAAATGACCGCCCCTGCTTTCGGTGCGCATCATGGCCGCCTCGGCAATCAGCCTGCCCACCTCCAGCATGTTGCGCAGTTCCATTTCCCGGGGAGTACAGCATAAATGTTTCTTTAACCAGCTGTTTTGATCAAAAAAAGTCAGGGCTTGAGTCAGCCTTTGAACGGTGCGCAGCGGGCCGACATTTTCCCCCATTGTTCCCTGCAGTTCTTTTTTAACGGCGGTAAAATCCCCCGCCGGTGGGGATAAACTTTCACAGGTAAAGTGAGAACGCACCCCGGTGGAATAGGGCAGATATTTCTTTACCGCTTCAACAATCCGCCTGCCAAATACCAGCCCATCTAAAAGAGAGTTGCTGGCCAGCCGGTTTGCGCCGTGCACCCCCTGGCAGGCCGTTTCCCCGCAGGCATATAACCCTTGAATTGAAGTTTCACCATTATAGTTAGTTTTCACACCACCCATAATATAATGGGCGGCAGGTGCCACAGGTATCAAATCCCGGGTAATGTCCAGCCCATAGCGGGCACAGGTACCGGTAATGGTGGGAAAACGTTTTTTTATTTTTTCCTTCGCCAGATGGGTTAAATCCAGGTAAACAAATTTTTGGCCTGTTTTGGCCATTTCCGAAAGTATCGCCCGGGAAACAATGTCCCTGGGGGCCAGTTCCGCCATACCGTGATAACGGGGCATGAATCTTTCACCGTTGCTGTTGCGCAGCAGGCCCCCCTCGCCCCGCACAGCTTCAGAAATCAAAAACCGCGGCACCCCCGGCAGCACCAGGGTGGTGGGATGAAACTGGACAAACTCCATATCCATTACCTCCGCCCCGGCCCGGTAAGCCATGGCTATGCCATCTCCGGTGGCCACCTCCGGGTTGGTGGTATATTTATAAAGCTGCCCGGCACCGCCGCTGGCCAGCACCACAGCCTTGGCCCAAAAAACCCGATAGCTGCCGGATTCTTCATCAAAGGCCAGTACACCGCGGCAGACATTCTCCTCAACCAGCAGGTCCACCGCAAAGTGCTGCTCTAAAATTTCCACCCTGCTTTTCTCTTTTATCTGGCTGGCTAGGGTACGCATAATCTCTGCCCCGGTGGCATCTCCCTGGGCGTGCAGTATGCGCCTTTTGCTGTGGGCACCTTCTTTGGTCATGGCCAGTTGGCCATCATGGCGGTCAAAGTTGGCCCCCATGCTGATCAGTTCCCGCACCCGGGCAGGACCTTCATTAACCAATATTTTAACCGCATTGGCATCGCACAAACCCGCACCGGCCAAAATGGAGTCTTTGTAGTGCAGTTCAGGGGAATCAGTTTTCCCCAGCGCCGCAGCTATCCCCCCCTGGGCACGGCCAGAGTTGCTGTCTGCTATGGTACCCTTGGTTAAAACGGTCACCCGTATACCGGTCCGGTCGGCCTGCCAGGCTGTGTATAAGCCGGCAATCCCCCCGCCAATAATTAACAGTTCCGTTTCCAATTGAGGCAGCTCTTTAGTATTAAAATTTACCAGATAACGACCTTCCACTGTTGGCCTCCATAACCTTAACTACTTAACATTTAACATTCTTTCCAAACATTTAAGCGCTTTGGCCCTTATCCCCTCCGGCACTGACACCTGCGGGTTCATATTTTCCAGTGATTCTTTCAGCTTGGGTAATGTTGTGTACTTCATATCCGGGCAAACCATTTTCCTTTGGTGCAGAATATAAAACTTTTTATGAGGATTTTCTTTAACTAACTGGTGTAAAATTCCTTCTTCAGTGCCCACAATAAACTCCCGGTGTTCACTTTCCCGGGCAAAGCGCAGCAGCCCCGAAGTGCTGGAAACAAAATCCGCCAAGTCCGCAACCTCCGGAGGGCACTCCGGGTGCACAATCAGCTTAGCCCCGGGATGCTGCTCCTTTGCCTTCACAACATCTTCGATTGTAATTTCATCATGGACGGGACACTGCCCCGCCCATACCACCACTTCCCTGTTGGCCTGCTTGGCAGCGTACCGGCCCAGGTTGCGATCCGGTACAAACAGTATCTCCCTGTCTTCGGGAATGGATTGAATAATTTTAACCGCATTGGCAGAGGTGCAGCAGATATCACTTTCCGCCTTAACTTCTGCCGAAGAGTTAACATAGGTAACCACCACCGCACCGGGCATTTCCTTTTTCTTGGCCCGCAGTGACTCCGCTGTTACCATATCTGCCATGGCACAGCCGGCCTTCTCCACCGGCAGGATAACAGTTTTATCCGGAGATAAAATTGCTGCACTTTCAGCCATGAAATGTACGCCGCAAAAGACTATTACGTCCGCATTTGTGTTGGCCGCCTGACGGGATAACTCCAGCGAGTCACCCACATAATCGGCAATTTCTTGTACTTCAGGCCTTTGGTAATAGTGTGCCAATATCACCGCGTTGCGTTCTTTCTTCAGCTGCTTAATATCTTCCCACATTTGGTGTACCTGAGCATCAAAATGCATACAGCCAACTCCTTGTTATCGATTGTACCGCCGGGCAATTTATATTAAGCTACTAAGCATTGTATTATTAAATTGTACAAATTGTCAATATTTTTAACTCTCCCGGCCGGGCAGTTCCGCCTTACGAATCTCGGTTATGCAGTTTTGGTCATCCACCATTACCACCAGCGGTTTGTACTGCTCAGCCTTTTCCCTTTCCATCAGGGCATAGGAAATAATAATCACTTTGTCCCCCGGTTGAGCCAACCTGGCGGCAGCACCGTTTAAACATACCACACCGGAATTGGGCGCGCCGGGAATAACATATGTTTCCAAACGGCTGCCGTTATTTAGGTTTACCACCTGTACCTTTTCGTGCACCAGTATATCCGAAGCTTTCAACAGTTCACTGTCCACCGTGATACTGCCCATATAATTCAAATTGGCCTCTGTTACCGTAGCCCGGTGAATTTTGCTTTTAAACATTGTTACCAGCATTCTCTACGCCTCCAAAATTATGTTATCAATCAAACGCGCCAAACCAAATTTAGCAGCCACCGCCAATAAGGCAGCACCGTTAATTTTATCAATGGATTTCAATTCCGGGTAGGAATAAATTTCCACATAGTCCAGCTCCGCCAGCGGCTCACTGTTAATTTTTTCTTTTACCAGCCGGCAAATTTCAGCCCCGTCCCTCTGACCCTTTTTAACCTGTTCTTGGGCCAGCTGCAGGCTTTTGTACAGTACGGTGGCAGCCTGCCTTTGTTCCGGGGTTAAGTAAACATTCCTTGAGCTCATGGCCAGGCCGTCCTTCTCCCGCACTATGGGCACAGGAACAATTTCTACATTCATGTTCAAATCCTGTACCATTCTTTTAATAACCAGCACCTGCTGGGCATCCTTCTGCCCGAAAAAAGCCTTATCCGGTTGGACAATGTTAAATAATTTAGTTACCACTGTGGCCACCCCGGTAAAGTGACCGGGACGGCTTAAACCGCATAATTTACCGGTGATGGTATCACCCACCGACACAGTGGTATCAAACCCCGCAGGGTACATTTCCCGGTCGGTGGGAGCAAATATGACATCTACACCCACGCTTTCAGCCAGCTTGGCATCCCGCTCCAGGTCTTTGGGATAAGCAGCAAAATCTTCCGCCGGGCCAAACTGCAGGGGATTGACATACAGGCTGGTAACCACCACATCGCACTGCTGTACCGCCTTTTCCATCAGTGCCAGGTGGCCCCGGTGAAAATAGCCCATGGTGGGAACCAAACCCACACTGCGGTTATTCTTTCTGGCCTCACTCACAAACTGACGCATTTCAGCAATAGTTTTGATAATCAGCAAGTTTTACTCACCTCGATGTTGAAAATGCCGCCGTACTAACACCAGTATTTAATACAACTTCTTCAGTTCTTCACCGGGCATGGAAAAACTGTGTTCCGCCGCAGGGAATTGACGCTGCTTCACCTCATCCCGGTAGGTTTCCAGGGCCTGCATAATGTCCTGGTGCAGGTTGGCATAACGTTTAACAAACTTGGGCTTAAATTGGGCATTTATACCCAGCATGTCGTGGGTCACCAGCACCTGACCGTCACAATCAGCCCCGGCTCCTATGCCGATGGTGGGAATAGTTAACTCCTCACTAACCTGCTTGGCCAGTTGGGCAGGAATGCACTCCAGCACCAGCGCAAATACCCCGGCCTGCTGCAGCACCCTGGCATCTTCCAACAATTTGTTGGCCGCTTCGGCGGTTTTAGCCTGAACCCGGTAGCCGCCCATTTGATGCACCGATTGGGGAGTTAATCCCAGGTGCCCCATCACCGGTATTCCCGCCCCGGTAAGTTTGCTGATTTTATCCGCCACCTGGTGCCCACCTTCAATTTTAACCGCTTTGGCCCCACCTTCCTGTAATAAGCGGGCGGCATTGCGCATGGTTTCTTCCGCAGAAATGTGATATGACATAAAGGGCATATCCGCCACCACCAGCGCCCGTTTCACGCCCCTGGTTACCGCCTGAACGTGATGCACCATGTGATCCATGGTTACCGGCACAGTGGTATCGTAACCTAAAACCACGTTGCCCAGTGAATCCCCTACCAGTATGACGTCAATACCGGCAGAATCCACCATCACCGCGGTGGGGTAGTCATAAGCGGTAAGCATGGTGATGGGTTGTTTTTCTTCCTTCATTTTCAGCAGTTCCAGTGTAGTTACCGGTTTAGTCATCTTTATTTCCCTCCAATGTTTGAATTAAGTTTTGGGCCACCTGCTCACTTATTGAGCCCTTTTGCAGTGCTATTTCCACAGTTAGCGCCCCCAGAACTTTGTACACCCGCTGTTCCACCGGGCCCAGCACAGATAAAGCTTTCAGGTGGTTATGTAAAGTAACGCTGTCCCCTCGTTCCACCGGCCCGGTCAGCGCTGCGGTGGTTCCTTTATTTTTAATGTTGTTTAGTGTACCCTGAATTAGCGGAAGCAACGCTTCCACCGCCTGTTTCTGCTCCATTCCCAGCCTGCCCAGCATTTCGGTGGCCAGGTGAATTATTGTCACCAGGTAATTTGAAGCCACCACAGCAGCGGCGTGATACAGCGGCTTATCTCCGGTCTTAATGGTTATACCCCGCCCCTGTAAATCGGCCAGCATTTGCTGCAGTATTTCTAATGCCGGTGGTTCACCCTCCAGGGCAAAAAAGGAACCGGGTAAATTGGATACGGCCGTTTCTATGTCGGCAAAGGACTGCAGGGGGTGGAAAACAGCCGGTACGGCACCATATTCCTTAACCACCTCAATGGCCACGGATGGCAGTGATCCACTGGTATGGACCACAATTTGCCCCTTTTTAAACCCCCCGGCAGCGGCAATGGCAGCGGCCGCGCTTTTTATTTCCCGGTCCGGCGTGGTAATAAAGACAACCTGCGCTTGAATGGTAATCTCCGCCGGGTGCTCTGAATACCTTACCCCCAGGCGCCGCCCCAGTGCCCGGGCAGATTTCAGGCTGCCGCTGGCCACCCCAACGATGGGATAACCAGCTTTTTGCAAAACCACCGCCAGTGCCGAACCAACCTTCCCGGCCCCTACAACGGCCACAGCAGGTTTGCTCATCATAACACCTCCGAAAAACAAAAAACGACCCCCGGGGAAACCTGAAAGGTCGTTAATAAGTCATATTAGGCTTCCGTCTCGGTCCAACCGGCTCCAAGCGGGTTAATTATGCTCAATGCTATTCAACTGCCGCTGTTTAACAACGAGGTGCAGCTCAGAAATTCTGATACCACCCTCTAACTGGGTATTTTAGCATACTCAATTAACGGCGGCAATGAAATTTACTAAGTCAGCAATATTCAGAAAAAAATAATGCTTGCTGGCGCTTTCCTTCAAAATAGCAGCTTTTAAACCGGTCATTTTTCCCTTACTTCAAATAATTCTTTAACAGTATTACGATAGCAGTTATATGTCTGCCGGTCAAAACAAACCATAATCACTTTTTCCACCGAATGATTCCTTTGCAAAAATTCCTTTATTTCCGCAATGGCGATTTTGGCTGCCCGTTCCACCGGAAACCTGTACACGCCGGTGCTTATCGACGGGAAGGCAATGGTTTTTATGTTCTGCCGTTCGGCCAGTGCCAAACTGTTTCTATAGCAGCTGGCCAGCAGCTGGTCTTCCTGGCTGCCGCCGCCCCTCCAGACCGGGCCCACCGTGTGAATAACCCACCGGGCCGGCAGCTTATAACCGCTGGTAATTTTAGCCTGGCCGGTGGCACAGCCGTTTAGCTTTTTACATTCCTGCAGAAGTTCCGGGCCCGCCGCCCGGTGAATGGCCCCGTCCACGCCCCCGCCGCCCAGCAGGGTGTTGTTGGCTGCGTTGACAATGGCATCAACCTTTTGCTTGGTAATATCACCTTGGATAACTTCTATCCTATCAAGCATTATTTCTCCACCCCCTATTTTCAACAGTATAATTTCACTAAGCTTATCCATCCGACTGTGCTTTTAACGCTCATTAAACAAAGTTTAATATTAGGCCCATTACCCCTTGGAAAAGCCCGGTTTGTGCTGCCTGCTGTAAATTCAACACCTTATGCAGCGCTCACCACAACCCGCTGGCTTATGCATAAGGTGCCTGTTTTTATACTCTAATAATGCGGCTGTACAGCATGGTTATTTCTAAGGTTCAATTTTACTGCCCAGCAGTTCCAGGAATTTGCGCATCCACTGGGGATGTCCCGGCCAGGCCGCCGCTGTAACAAGGTTGCCATCTACGTAAGCATTGGTAAATGTTTCGTTGGCATCCACCCATTTGGCACCGGCCCCCACCATATCCGGCATGCAGGCCGGGTAAGCAGTACAAAGCCTGCCTTTTACTACACCGGCGGCAGCCAGCACCTGCTGTCCATGACATATGGAAGCGATGGGTTTGTTATTTTCTGCAAAGTGCCGCACAATCTCCAATACCTTTGTGTTCAAGCGGATGTATTCCGGTGCCCGTCCCCCGGGAATCACCAAAGCATCGTAATCCTCCGGTTTAATCTCATCAAAGGTGGCGTTGATAGCGAAGTTATGACCCCGCTTCTCACTATAAGTTTGTTCTCCCTCAAAATCATGGATTGCCGTGGCCACCGTCTCGCCTGCTTTTTTACCGGGGCAAACTGCATGTACTGTATGCCCCACCATAGTCAGCATTTGAAAAGGCACCATGGCCTCATAATCTTCCACATAATCTCCCACAAGCATGAGAATCTTTTTTTCAGCCATCTGCCATCTCATCCTCCTTTTCTTTGTAATCAATTAACTTTTATACTTTAGGCTCCAAGGGGCAGTGGCGCCTAATATTCTCCAGCTGTTCTGATCCATAATCCACCGATTTTGTAACCAAGGCCAAATCATTAGAGCGCTTTTTCTGTTTTCTCGGCAAAGCAGTTCGTTCCCCATACGCCAAACAAAATCAATATCCCGCCTGCCATCTGCCGGATACCTAACTGTTCGCCGCAAAACAAAACGGCAGCCAGCACCGCAACCACCGGTATAAGATTTAAAAATACAGCAACCCGTGCAGCCGGTAAGTGAGACAAAGAATAGTTAAGTAAAAAGAATCCCAAAACAGAGGATAAAACACCTAAGTATAACAAATCCGCAATCACCGGCAGATGCTGTACTGCTTTAAAGTAATCAGCCAACTGGCCGGTAAGGTAACTTTGTACCAGCCCGATAGCGTTAAAAACCAGGGCACCCAGCCACATCATTATAAAGGTTATATCCACCGGGCTGTATTCGCCAGCAGCTTTTCTGGAAAAAACATTAAAAAAACCACCAGCCAGTACAGCTCCAAAAAGAAAGAAAATACCCATTAAATGTCCCTGAGACTGAGCTGTCTCTCCGGCAGAACCACCCAACACCATCAGTATAACCCCCGCCACCGCGGCACTAACACAGGCACCCTGTCTAACGGTGATTTTTTCACCCAGTATGAAAATGGCCAGCACCGTTACTACCATTGGTACTAAAGAGATGATAATACCGGCTTCTGCAGCTGATGTAAATTTTATCCCGTATGTTTCACATAAGAAATACAAAACCGGCTGCCAAATAGCAATTTTTAACAGGTCAGGCAGGTGGGAAACTTTAACCTGCAGTTTTATCACACCGCATACCGCCAGCAGCGTAAGAAACAGCGCGGCTAAGGCAAAGCGCAGGCCCAGCAGCTGGAAAGGATGCAGATACAGCAGCGCATCTTTAACAAAAAGAAATGAAAGTCCAAAAATAACCGCCACCGCTATACTGGCAGCGGTGGGGTAAGCCTGTTTTGCCATCATAGCGCATCATCCTTATTAGGTGCCATATGCATCATGACGTCTGCAGCTGCCCTGTAAATCTCCTGCACTAACATCAGCTCTCCCGCCAATTCCTCTGCCGTTTTTCCGCCTATCATGGCCATGGTGGGGCTTATATCCGCCAGGGGAACCATTACAAAGGCCCGCTCAGTCATTCTGGGGTGCGGCAGAGTTAAATCCGGTGTGGTTAATGTGACATCTCCGTATATAAGCAGGTCCAAATCAATGGTCCTCGGCCCCCAGCGTATCTTTCTCTCCCGCCCCAACTTATTTTCTATCTGCTGCAGCTGATGTAATAATTTCTGGGGTGAAATAACCGTTTCCAACTGAGCCACGGTATTTAGAAACCAATCCTGCTCGGTATAACCCACCGGAGCAGTGCGGTACAGGGGAGCCACTTTTACCACTTTGATCTCCGGCGGAGAGTGCAGCAGATCTAGTGCCTTGTTAATATAAAAGCTCTTATCCCCCATGTTGCTGCCAATACCTATATATGCTGTGACCATTTAGCTGTTCTCCTTTTCCTGCTGTCGTGTACGGGTAATTTCCACCGCCATATAGGCAAAGATTCCCGGTACCGGTGCCTGGGGTTTTCTTACCTGCACATTTACCTGCTCAACGTTAAAGTCAGCAATTACCCGTGCAGCAATGGTTTCAGCGAGGGACTCAATGAGTTTAAATTTCTGCCCCGTTATTATTTCTTGTACCAGCCTGTACACGTCTGCATAACTAACCGTTTTATTTAAGTCATCCGTCTTTCCGGCAGCTTTCAAATCTAGAAACAATTCCAAATCCACTTCAAATTGTTGTCCCAACTGCTGTTCCTGGGGTAATGCCCCGTGGTAGGCGTAAAAACGCATACCTTTCATTATAATCTTATCCATACAGCTTTCCCCTAACCATGGCATCGGTCATACGGCACACCCGGACCATTTCTTTAACATCGTGCACCCGTACAATATCAACACCTTTGGTTATTCCAAAAGCTATCGTTGCAGCGGTGCCTTCCACCCGCTGGTCCACCGGTAGATCTAAAGTATTACCGATCATCGACTTGCGGCTGGTACCAAGCAGCACCGGGTAGCCCAGTGATTTTAACTCCTGCAGCCTGGCCATTACTTCTAAATTTTGTTCATAATTCTTACCAAAACCGATACCTGGGTCAACAATTATTTTTTCCCCGGGTATGCCGGCCTTTACGGCCTGATCCGCCGCTTGCTCTAAAAAATGCACAATATCAGACATTAACTCGCCATACTCCGTGCTGTTCTGGTTGTGCATTAAAACCACCGGGGCATCATAATCGGCCACCACTGCAAACATTTCCGGGTCAGCCTGGCCGGCCCACACATCATTGATGATGTGGGCTCCCGCTTCCAGCGACTGCCTGGCTACCTCTGCTTTGGAGGTGTCCACAGATATTGGTACATCCACCTCTTTTACCAGCCTCTCCAAAACCGGGATAACCCTTTTCAGTTCTTCCTCCACCGACACCGGTTGATGTCCCGGCCTGGTGGATTCACCGCCCACATCTATTATATCTGCCCCTTCTTCCACCAAGCGCAGGGCATGTCTTAACGCATTATCCACAGTGTCAAACTTCCCACCATCCGAAAAGGAATCCGGGGTAATGTTTAATATACCCATTACCAGCGTGCCTTTTCCCAGCTCTATAGTTTTACCCCGGCAGTCTATTATTCTCGGCTCCACCGGCATTAAATTGTCCAAGGTCTGTTCTATTTTTTCCGCCAACGGTTTTAATTTAAAGGGCTGTATTTTTAATTTATTACATACTCTTCTATACTGGGCTTCAGTGGCCATGAGCAGTATATCCGTTTGTTCCACCGAGTGATTTACCACACCCCTGGTTACTGCCGCTTCCCCTCCACAGGAAAGCATCTCCTGCTTGATAATATTTGCCTGGGTAAAGGTAATGTTTTTTAGTTTTAACACCCGAAAAACAGCCTTGTCAGCCATGTGTTCAATCCCCCAGGGATCACACCCAATGGCAGCCAGTTCTTTTTTAGCTTCAGATATGTTATTTATCTCTATACAGCGGATAATCTGCAATTTTGTCACCTTCCTGGAAAATGTATACAAAATGTATACTATTAGTATATAGTGACAAAACCGTAATTATCAAGAACAATTATCCCCAGGGTTAATACCCTGGGGATAATTGTTAACCGGTGCCGCAAAGCAGCATGTGGCCCACTATACAATCTGGAAATAAAATATTAGGCGTCTCCTTTTTTACTGTTAAGGGCAAAATTTATTTCAAAACAAGCTTTACCGTTGCTGCTGTAAGGAATGCATATTATAGGAGGCTCAACGCTGATATTTATTTTATCTTCCGCATGCAGCACTGTGGGTGGTGTAATATTAGCTTTCTCTTGTACCAGTTCATCAAGTTTAATTACCGCCCGGCCGGAAATCATATTTGATATTTCCCCCAGTGCCGACAATGCCAATTCGTCAATTTCCTGCATTTCCATACCGCACATGGCACTGGACAGCTCTAAAGCAAATTCACGGGTAAACACGAAAACAACTTGTCCCTTAATATCACCGTTAAAACCAACGATGGATACCACCGAGTTGGCATAAAAAGGAGTCTTTTTAGCATAAGGTTTTTGGCGGCTTAAATCTATCCCGGCAGCCACTTGACTAAATATATCTTCGGCACCTAGTACAAAGGAATTGATATAGTTAACATCCATCTAGTTAGTCCCCCATTTGTTATAGTTTATCTGCAGCAGCATTTCCAAAACAACAAATTAGTTTGTACTCTATGTAAATTTTAACAATATTTACTTAATGGGAACATAGATAATTGGACCTATACAAAAAAGGGACTAAAGTACTATATTATTTTTAAAAAAAGGGGCTTGTTTTTTAAGCAAGCCCCGTGTACTGCATTTTGCTGTAAGACCGCCCGCTTCATTACCCGTTTTTAGTACTCGTTAGGCAGCTTTTTCAGCTGGGCCAGGGTGAATACCGGGCCGTCCTTGCAGACATACTTGCTGCCGATGTTGCAGCGCCCGCACATCCCCAACCCGCACTTCATGCGCATCTCCAAGCTCATGATAATTTGTTCCGGGGTAAAGCCCAGTTCCTCCAGCACCGGCTGGGTAAATTTGATCATCACCGGCGGCCCGCAGAT
>NZ_JAFBCW010000036.1 GCF_016907915.1 Desulforadius tongensis | reverse complement strand
GTTGTTGGGGTCGACACCGGGGTTGGCGTTCATTATGGCCTCTACAGTGGTATTGTATTTTTGTGCCAGTTTATAGTAGGTGTCGCCGGCTTTAATTTTATACGGGAAAGTTCCCGGTGGACATTCCTCCGGTTTAATTCCTGGAATGCAAATAACCTGACCTACTCTTAAATTATCCGGGTCAATGCCTGGATTGGCTGCGAGCAGGTCATCCAGCGATACATCATAGCGACGGGCAATGGAATAAAAAGTGTCGCCGGCTTTAATGGTGTAGAGCATGCCACCCGGGCAGATGGGCTGACGGGGTTTCATGTATTGATCAACTCCTATTATAAAATTCTACAATATGTTATGTTTAAAACAGTTAACTGGTGATTAATGCCATTAAAAATATTTGCCTGGGTACCAAAAATTCATACCGTTGGTTTTCAGCCGGGCCCGGAGCCTAATCCCCGGGATACCGGCTGCTGTTCCCGTTAGCGATTATTTTTCTAGAGAGAATTATATTATGGTAAAATATAATGACACAGTAACTTTAAGGTGGTTGAATATCTTGCAGCACGTGGAAATATACACAGACGGTGCATGTTCCGGCAACCCGGGCCCCGGGGGTTACGGTGTGGTGATGATATATGAGGAGCATGTAAAGGAGATTTCCGGGGCTTACGATAATACTACGAATAATCGGATGGAAATTATGGCTGTAATTAAAGCACTGGAAGCATTAAAACGTCCCTGCAGGGTTACTTTGTACACCGACAGCCGCTACCTGGTGGATGCCATGACCAAAGGATGGGTGGAAAGATGGCAGGCCCGCAATTGGATGCGCAACAAAACCGAGCGGGCTAAAAACGTTGACCTGTGGGTAAAACTATTGGAACTGGTTAAGGTACACCAATTAGAATGGGTATGGGTTAAAGGACATGCCGATAATGAATTAAATAACCGTGCCGATGAATTGGCGGTAAAAGCGATAAAGGAAAAACCGCGCCTTCGGGATAACCCGCAGTAGTATAAAACAGCTTATCTTTTTATGTACTTATTGATTTTGCTTTATTTCCTGTTTTTTACTGCTGCCGGCTGTAGGTATTTGAATAAGAATTACACTGCCCAAGACAAGTAATATGCCTGCAAATTGGAAAATACTGATTTGTGCATGGAAAATAAACGCTGCCAATATGACTGCCACTACGGGCTCCACTGTGGCTATGATAGAGGCTTTGCTGGATTCTACATATTTTAAACCGGCTGTATAAAGGGTATAAGCCAAAACGGTGGGTATCAAGGCAATAAGTAATAAATATATGCCTGTATTGAAGCTGCCAACTAGCGATATTTTTTCCCACGGGCGGCCAAACAATGATATAAATAAAGAGCCGAAAACAAAAGAATAAAAAACGGTGGTCCAGGGTGAATAAGTTTCCAGTGCTTTTTTGCTGAAAATACTGTATAACCCGTAAGTAAAACCGGCACTTAAACCGGTAAGTATGCCTTTAAAGTTAAGTTTTAAGCTGCTTAAATCATAGGCTTCAACTACCAGTGCACAGCCGATCAATGTTAATAATAAGGCCAGTGTTTTTTGTGGTGTTACTTGCTCTTTAAATATAAACCGTGATAATATTGTTACAAATACCGGTGCAGTGTAAAGCAGGATAACAGCAGTTACGATGTTAGTTAAGCTGATGGCTGTTATATATGTAAAATTAAATATGCACACCGATATAAACCCTGCTGCGGCAAAGAATGACAAGTCTTTTTTGGCTACCTGTAAAAGATGGCGGTGAAAAATTGCCAGGTAAAGCCCCATGATTAATGTGGTTAACAATACCCGGAAGTTGGCCACCGTCAGTGAAGACAAGCCCTGTTCAAAAAGAACTGTGCTAAAAGCACCGAGACTGCCCCAGCATGCCGCTCCTGCCGCAATCATGATATAACCTTTTTTCATGCCTTATCCCCTCATGGTAATTTTAAATTAATTAGAGTTAACATATCACTTAAACTGCGTATTGTCCAGAATTACTATTGTCGGGAGATGAAAAATTATGGATGATAAAATATTGGTCAGTGCCTGTCTGGCGGGGTACAACTGCAGATATGATGGTGGGAATAATTTTCACCCCGGTATAGCTGAGCTGGTGGAAAAAGGGGTGGCTGTACCGGTCTGCCCAGAGCAGCTGGGAGGGCTGCCGACGCCCCGTCCGGCCTGTGAAATTAAGGGCGGTGACGGCTGCCGGGTGCTGGCCGGTGGTGCCAGGGTGGAAAATATAAACGGGAAGGATGTAACCGGGCAGTTTATTGACGGTGCAGAGAAGGCGTTGACAGAGGCATTGAAGCACAATACCAAAATGGCCATTTTAAAAGAACGCAGCCCCTCCTGTGGCGTGCATTTTATATATGACGGCACTTTTCAAGGGGGCAAAATTTCTGGCCAGGGTGTGCTGGCGGCTTTGTTAACCCGAAACGGGGTGAAGCTGTACTCTGAAGAGGACATTCCTACCGGCAGTGATGATTTGGTGGATTTTGTTCAAGTAAGGCAGAGATAGTCACCATTTGCAGACCGGCGGGCGGTCTGCAAATGGTGAAGCCAGCGGGGCGAGGGTTATTCTTCGTTTTTATATACACAGGCGATTTTATGGTAGCGGCCGGCCGATTGACTGAATTCTTCAATTTCTTCTGGTCTTAATTCCCGCACCACTTTAGCCGGTGAGCCCAGTGCCAATGTGTTGGGGGGAATTACTTGGTTTTGGGTTACCAGTGCTCCGGCACCAATAACCGCCCCGGCACCCACCCGGGCACCGTTTAATACCACTGCTCCCATACCGATTAGCGCATTATCTTCAATGGTGCATCCGTGCAGCACTGCACCGTGGCCAACGGTTACATTTTTCCCCACTATACAGGGGTAACCTGTTTCCTGGTGCAGAACACAGCAATCCTGAATATTGCTGTTGGCTCCCACTATCACTTCATCTACATCGCCGCGCACCACCGCGTTAAACCAAATGCTTACGTTTTCCTCTAGTGTAACACGGCCGACAACTGCGGCACCGGGGGCTATGTAAGCGGATGGATGTACTTTGGGATGATATTTTCCGTATGAATAGATCATGACTGGAAACCTCCTTGGGGGAATAAAGATGATTTATTTAAGTTTTTTTTTAATAATGCTGGGTGCAGCTGCATTTATGGTATCCTTAATTACAGTTTTTTATCGTATTGTTAACCGCGGCGGCTGGCCAAAGGGGGATGCGGCAGTCAATTGGTTGATAAAAACCGGTTTGGCCGGCTTGGCCATGGTGCTGCTGGGTCAATTGATAGTGGCCCTGGCATTGTGAGAACTGCTGTTTAACATGCTTTAAGTGAGTGTTCGAAAAGGAGCACAAGAGACACGAGAAGTTCAAGGCGGCGAAGGCTTTGAGGAGCGGAGCGTATACGAAAATACGTGAGCACCGCAAAAGCCGAGCCAACGTAGAAATTCGAAGTGAATCTGGCGCGGATTTTTCGAACATCCTCTTTAAGTGTAAAAATAAAATCACAAAAAAGCAGCCCGGGCTCAATAACTTCATCGAGCGTCG
The DNA here is from genome assembly GCF_016907915.1 of Desulforadius tongensis. GTDB lineage: Bacteria > Bacillota > Desulfotomaculia > Desulfotomaculales > Desulfohalotomaculaceae > Desulforadius > Desulforadius tongensis. Next base: position 22,564 of record NZ_JAFBCW010000036.1, on the reverse strand, counting down.
GACTGTGACATTATATTAAGATTTATTTTAACAATATTTTACATTATGGAACTGGTAAAAATCAATAAAAGTAAAGATAAAGAAAAATTTCACATTCTTAAAAATGAAAATTACCCCTATTGCTATTGAAGAATTAGGTATATAATGGTTTGAGCGGGGTGATAAAATGATATTGGTTACCGGTGCCACCGGTTATGTTGGGCGCCATGTGGTTAAGGCGCTGGCAGACACCGGTGAAAAAGTGAGGTGCCTGGTTCGTAACACAAAGGATGCGAATCTGCCCGGTGTGGAGCTGGTTCATGGTGACGTTACTGACCAGGTATCGCTGGCAGTTGCCTGTACCGGGGTGGACACAGTTATCCACCTAGTGGCCATCATCCGTGAAGGAAAAGGTATCACCTTTGAAGATATTAACATTAAGGGTACGCAGAACCTATTAAGTGCTGCAAAGGAAAGTAAAGTAAAACACTTTGTACATATCAGTGCCTTGGGGGCTAATACAAATCCAAAATATAAATATGCTTATTCCAAGGGTGTTGCTGAGGTAGAGGTAGTTAACAGCGGGTTGAAATATACCGTTTTGCGACCGTCGGTGATATTTGGTCCCGGTTTTGGGTTTGTTGACCGGCTGCTTCAGACGCTGCGCATGATGCCCACCGTTGTAGCGCTGCCCGGGGATGGTTCGGTGAAATTCCAACCTATTTGGGTTAAAGACGTTGCTGAATGTATTGTGCGGGTAATTGAAAATCAAGAACGTTATAAAAACAAAATTATTGATATTGGCGGGCCGGAGCACCTAACTTATGAGCAAATGTTGGACATCTTAATGGAAGTAACCGGTATTAAAAAGGCCAAGATTCCCGTTCCTATGCCGCTGGTTCATATTGCTGCCAAGTTCATGCAGTATTTTATGGAGGACCCTCCGGTTACAACGGTGGAATTGGCACAGCTGGATACGGACAACATTACTGATATTCACGCGGTAAAAAAGCACTTTGGATTTACTCCCACCAGGTATGCAGATGGGTTGGAGTACATTAAATACAAATTAAAAAATGAACAAAAGAGAATAGAAAAGAAAGAATAAAAAAGGCTCTTTAGGGCCTTTTTTCTGTATCAGCGGTTACAAAACCTCTGCCTGCACCGTCTAAGTGGTAGAGGAGAATGAATTGGAGGTTAATAATGAAAAGTGCAGTTCACCGGCACCTTGATGCCGAAAAAAATTTCGAGGAACTTTATAATGAAAATTTTGCCCGGGTTAACCGTTATTTGCGCTACCGGGTAATAAACACCTGGGATGCTGACGATTTAACTGCCCTGGTGTTTATGAAGGCACTGGAAAAGTTTCATACTTACCGGGGGGAAAGTTCCTTTTCCGCTTGGATACTGCGTATAGCTCATAATGTTTACGTGGATTATGTGCGTAAAGATAGGGAAGTGGCCACTCCCGAGGAAAAACTGCACCGGCAGGTGGTGGAAGGTGCTCCTGAGGAAGAAATGTTGTTAAATGAGGAAGTGGATGAACTGCGCTCTTTTATGAATGAATTACCTCCCGATTACCGGGATGTAATAGCACTGAGATATGCTGGCGAACTGCGTTTCAAGCAGATTGGTGAAGTATTGGGTAAGTCGGAAGTGGCAGTGAGGATGATGCATCACCGGGCCATAAAAATGCTGCGCGGCAGAATGAATAAAACCGGTTAGGGGAGAACGAAAATGAAAGAAAATAAAGAATGGCGGCAAGGGGGGGGCAAAATTTTGCCGATAGATAATTACCGCCGCCATGAGGAAGATGATAATACAGTGACAACAGAAAAATCAATACACCAGCTGTTAAAACACATGCGCCGGGTACGTGAAAGTGTACCGGTTAATTATCAACTGCAGGAAGAGCTGCGGCAAAAGTTGATTAGCCAAATGCAGGGCACTGCACGGAAAGGACCTTCTGACCGCCCTGTTGAAAGGCAGCATGTCGGCAGGAAGGTGCCGCCGTACGCATGGGTTATTTTACCCGTTGTGCTGCTGGTGGTTTTGGTACTGGCTTTATGGCACCACTCAGCGGGAACCATTTTACAGCCGGTGGGCGGTCCCAAAGAAGTGGCCAGGTTTTGGAACGGCGATGTTAATATTTCTTTTACAGTGTCACCAAATACCAATAATATTCTTGTAGCCCGACACGGGCAGTTATTGCTGGTGGATAAGATTGAAAAACGCTACAGAGTGTTGAATTTGCCGCCGGATTACCTGTACCATTCGCCGGCCTTTTCACCGGATGGGGCCAGGGTGGCAATGGTACGGCAGAATAAGGAAGGGTTTAAGCAAATTGTTGTTGTTCCCGCTGCTGTATTAATTGGTGCGGTGGGAGATGATGGCGGGAAATTTAAAGTGTTGGTTACCGGTAGGGACAGTTCTCAATTGACAGATCTCACCTGGTCACCGGATGGTTCCAAGCTGGCTTATACGGAAATTGACCGTTTTGACACCGCCAGGGTGTGGGTGGTGGATAATGATAATAATCCTCAATTATTAACCGCTGGTATGCATCCCACCTGGTCACCGGATGGCACCAAGCTGGTTGTGCAGCGTCCCATGGCAGGATATAATGACGCGTTATACTTAATTGACCTGGAGAACCACCTTGAAGTTATGCTGGGTCAGGGTGAACAACCGATTTGGGGGAGCAGTGGACATCTGGCCTTTGTATCCACCCGCCAGCAGGAAAAGGTGCTGACTTTTATGCCTGACGGTTCGCCCCAGTTTACTGTACGGCAGAGAGTGGGAGAAATCCGCTCGGTATATGCAGGAGACAGTGGAGAAGAACTGCAGGAAAAGTTAAATGATAATCATAGTTATCTGGCATCCAGTACGCTGCTGGTAAGTCCCGATGGCGGAAATACCAGAGAAGAAATGGAATGGCTGCATCAATTGGAAATACAGGGTATCAGAGAGCCCAGGGTACTGCTGCTGGATACGGTGAACAGGTGTCATAATCCGGTACTTCAAAGCAGTGAAAAAGCCTTGTACTATCTCTGTCAAAAAGACATATCAGCGGCGTTGATGCGGGTTGATTTGGAAGAACGATTGTTTAGTAGAGGAGAGGAATAGGATATGAATAAAAAGAAAATATTGATAGCCTTTATATTTTTAATGATCTTGTTGATTCCCGGTACTGCCCTTGCCGGTGTCAGTGTGCAGGCCAGACCGGGACTGAATGGGCTTTATAAAGATTATCGGCCGGTACAGCTCACCGTCAGCATTGCCAATAACGGTGAAGCGGTGGAAGATGCTGTGTTAGTGGTTAAAGTGGATGAAGATAAAGCATATGCTGCAAATGATAAAGTCGTTTACCGGCGGGTAGTAGATATCCCCGCCAACCAGCGTATAGAAACCACCATGATTATACCGGGGCAGTTGGCCAAAACTAAACCTGTGGTATCTGTTGTGGCCGGTGATAAGGTGCTGGCCAGTACAGTGCTGCAGGGGATGGCGGTGGGCAGCGATTCTGTGGTGGTCAGTGTGGGAGAAAAGCCCCTTTCCGGTGGGTTACCTTCCTGGTTGGATAGTGAAATGGAGTACGTTACAGTAAAATACTTGTCTCCCGATGACATTCCTACCAATCCGGTGGCTTTGGACCTGGCAGATGTGATAGTGATGGAAAAGGAAAAGGTGGAGAAACTTACTCCGGCCCAAGTAAAGGCTGTTCGACAGTGGGTGACACTGGGTGGCAACCTGGTGCTTTCCGGTGGAGCAGGGGCGGCAGCAGGTCAGCCCTTTGCCGATATTTCACCGGTATTGGTAACCGGGGAAACAACTTTGAGCGGGGACTGGAACGGTATGCGGTCCGGCACCGCGTCCATTCCAGTGGCCAGGGGTACCTTGATCCAGGGGAAGAATATATTAAGTCAAGGGGATATACCACTGGTGGCAAGCCATATCATGGGGCGCGGCAGAGTAATTTACTGTGCCGCTGGTTTTGAGAATTTACAAGCTAAGGATAAAGAGTTCTGGAAATTACTTTTTCAACAGTTTAACGGTAACAAGTCAATTAAATATGACATAGATGAAAGAATTTTCCGTGGTGATGATAATATATTTCCTCAACTGCAGATGCCATCTATAAAACTGATGATTGGCGTATGGGTTGCTTACATGCTGGTGGTGTCTCCTGTAATATACCTGCTGTTGAAGCGGTACAAAAAGCGGGACTGGGCGTGGTTTTTTATTCCTGCTCTGGCGCTGGCCACAGCCTCGATTATTTACTACCGGGGTCCGTTCCACCGCTTGGACGGCCCGTTAAGTCATAATTTAACAGTTGTAGAAATACTGGATCAGCACGTGGCTGAAATTCAAGCCACCGGTTTGTTTATATCCCCCCGGGGCGAGAGCCTTTCATTAAAAGACAGCGGCTTGGGCTTGGTAGTGCCGAGAAGTGAATATTACGGTAAAGAACGCTGGAGCACGGCGGTGGTGCAATATACCGGCCAGGGACAGGAAATATATTTCCAAGATGTGGAGTTTTGGTCCATGCGTCGGGCTGATGCTTATAAAGTGGCGGAGAATATCGGTAAAATAGATGGAAGTTTAAAATTAACCGGGGATAGGATTACAGGTACGCTGAAGAATAACTCAGCATTGGATTTGGTTAAGTGTATAGCGGTGATAGGAGACAAAGTGATTGAGATTGGAGAATTGCCGGCGGGAGACAGTGTAAAAATAAATCAACCTGTTAAAGGGGTTAAGTTTTTCTCCTGGGAATATGACGTGAATAAGTGGTTTAACAATATGAGAACGGCCCATCAAGAAAAGTTTGGCCGAATGACTTACCAGGTAGAAGATGGCCTAAACGGGTTTATGGGCAGCAGTTATCCCGGCCTGGGGGTAAAACTGATTGGTTACAGCAAAAATATTCCCGGCTTAATGACATTAAACGGCAGCGGTGCTCAAAATTATTATTCGATTTTAGTGCTGCAGGATCTGCCGTTAACTTTACCGGAAACCGGGGCGTTCCGGCTGCCGCCGGGGTTTGTTACCCCACATATAATTGATGGCAGTAAAATCGAGTATACGCCGGAAGGACCTCAAATACAGGAAGGACAGGTGACATTGGAATATAACCTTACCTTACCGGAACGATACCAGTTTGATATCCGGGCTGTGGAATTAAGCAGTGTTATTCAAAATACCCTGTATGAAACTAAAATATACAACTGGGCAGATGAGCAGTGGGTAAATTTAAAAATCATGGGTAAGCGTTTGGAAGGTGCAGAATTAAAACCGTACTTGTCGGAGGACAATCGTTTCCGGTTAAAAATTAAAAAACGTTCCTTAACAGACAGGGATGTCATGCCGCTGCCCGATCTGGCGGTGGAAGGGGTGATAAAATGATCGAAATTAAAAACCTGTGTAAGACATTTGGCAAAACAGAGGCGTTAAAAAACTTAACCCTCAGCATTTCGGATGGGCAGGTATACGGGCTTATCGGACCCAACGGGGCGGGAAAAACAACAGCCATGAGTATTTTGGCCACGCTGCTGCCCGCGGACAGCGGTACCGCTCTGGTTAACGGTTTGGACGTTTCTGCTCAGCCAATGCAGGTAAGAAAAATAATCGGTTACATGCCGGATTTTTTCGGGGTTTATGATGGATTAACCACCTGGGAATACTTGAGTTTCTTTGCCTCCGCCTATTATATACCGGAGAATAAACATGACCGGTTAATAAATGATTTGTTGGAACTGGTAAATCTGCAGGATAAGGCTGATTCCTTTGTGGATAATTTATCCCGGGGTATGAAACAGCGTTTGGCTCTGGCCAGGTGCTTGGTACATGATCCCCAGGTGCTGATTCTTGATGAACCGGCTTCAGGCTTGGATCCCAGGGCCAGGGCAGAAGTAAAAGAAATTATCCGCCAGCTGAAATCCATGGGAAAAACGGTGCTCATCAGTTCACACATTCTGCCGGAACTGGCGGAAATATGCGATCAGGTGGGCATACTGGAAAACGGCCGGCTGGTGGCCGGCGGTTCGGTGGCAGAAATAATTAACGGGAACCAGAGTACCCGGGTTATAAATGTGGAAGTGGATCAGCGCCTGGAAGAGATGCTGCAGTTCCTGTCTACCTGTTCCGGAGTGGTGCGGGTTGATAGGAAAGGCAGCGGTGCCCGGCTGATATTTAGAGGAGAGCGCAGGGCTCAGAGTGCCCTGCTGAAAGAGCTGATAGAACAGGGTTATCCGGTGCTGCAATTTGCCGAGCAAACAGGCAGCCTGGAGGATGCCTTTATGGCTGTAACAGGGGAGGGAAAAGACAAATGATAATTGCCAATCCGGTGCTGCTGAAGGAAATGCGGCAGCGCTTTCGCGGTATTAAAGCACCACTGATATTGTTTATCTACCTGATGGTACTGGGTGGTTTCATTCTGGGATATATGTACTTAATAAGGGATCGCCTGCTATCTTTTGATCCTTCCGAGTCCATGGGAATATTTGCCATGCTCAGTGTACTGCAGTTAATATTACTGGCTTTTGTTACTCCCGGTCTTACTGCCAGTACCATCAGCGGAGAGAGGGAACGCCAAACACTTAACGTGCTGTTGACCACTGAATTGAAACCTGCGGGTATAGTAATTAGTAAGATGATATCGTCATGTGCCTTTACACTGCTGCTGCTAATTGCCGCGCTGCCGTTATACAGCGTCATACTGATATACGGGGGGATTTCTCCTACCCAATTATGGGGCGTATTTGCTTTTTACCTGGTAACCATGTTTTTGTTTGGAGCTGTGGGCATGGCCTGCTCTACCTTTTTCCAGCGTGCCAGTATCAGTACCATTACTTCTTACGGTATTATGGCCTTCTTAGGTGCGGGCACTGCATTTTTAGCAGCGTTTATCAATGATGCTGCCAGGGATGATGCAGTATACCCCCAGCCCGAAGTTATTCCGTTCTCCGTCCAGTTTTTACAGGATATCAACCCTGTGCTGGTGTTAGCACACATATTGGGTGGTGGCCCTGCCTTTGGCCCTGAAGCAGATTGGATACTGCCTTACTGGGCGGTTTATGCACTTTTCTACCTGGGAGTGGGAGTGCTGCTGCTGGTGTGGAGCGGGTACAGGTTGAATCCGCTGCGTAAAAAATAACATACCGGGGAACTCAATTATAAAAAAGCCATGCTGTAACCGGTGATATTCGGTGAGCATGGCTTTTAAGTTTGCCCTGGCGGCAAATTTAATGACAGTGTTTTTAAGTGACTATGCAGGGAAAATGTATCATTTTGGATAAACTAATGTTAAGCTGAAAAAAAACATACAAGTAATTTTGAGAGGAGGACTATCTTTTTGCCTCAGGCCGGTAAGGAAAATGTTGTTGATATGAAAGAGATGAAGTCTAAACAAAGAAAAAAAATAAGGGGCCGCAGTTCTAGAACATATGTTCACAAAAAGCGCCCGGTTCGCAAACCGGCGCTGAAAACGCTTTCCCCGGAACCGGTGAAACTGGATAAATTTCAAGCTGAAGCAATTGAGGCTGTGCTTGACGGTCGCAATGTGCTGGTGGCAGCTCCCACCGGCACCGGGAAAACACTGATTGCCGAAAGATTAGCAGAAAAGGTTTTGCGGGAAGGAAGGGGTTTGGTATACACATCTCCCCTTAAGGCACTGTCTAACCAGAAATACTCTGATTTTAAAAAAATGTTTGGCGAACAGCAGGTCGGCCTGGTTACCGGTGATATTACCATTAACGGCGATGCCCCGCTCACTGTGATGACCACCGAAATATTTCGCAACAAGTGTTTCGAAGACATGGAAGATTTGGCCAACATTGCTTATGTTGTGTTTGATGAAATTCATTACCTGGATGACCCGCACCGGGGTACCGCGTGGGAAGAAGCAATACTATTTGCCCCCCCGCATGTTAAAATACTGGGATTGTCAGCCACCGTTCCCAACGTAAAAGAAATGGCTGCCTGGATTGGGGAAGTGCGTGCCTGTGAAGTGCTGGTGGTAGAAGAACGAAAACGGGCAGTTCCGTTGGAGATAATGTGGATTAGTCCTGATAACGAACTGCTGAGTAAATCCCAGGCCAAGCGTAAAGTTGAAAAGCTGAGTGCTCGGTTTGATAGTGAAATGGAGCAGCATAAATCGAAAGACAAAAAGAAATTTTATAATTATCGAAGTAAATAAAGCTGTACGGGAGGTTGTCTATGGCACGGGCTTTTAAAGATCCATCCGAAATAATTGACGTAATACAAGAACATCTGCCGGTACTTTATTTTGTCTTTGGCCGGGCTAAAACCGAGGAATTGGCTGTTGAACTTGGCAAACAGTGGGACTTTCTTAATTATGATGAGAAACAGCAGGTACGACAAATTATAAAAGAGGCTGAAGCGGAATACCCTGATATGTTTATACACCGTGACCGGGCAGTACTGAGAAAACTGCTGGAGCAGGGTATTGGATATCATCATGCCGGGCTGTCGCCGGCGTTGAAACGCATTGTAGAACATTTATACGAGTCCAGGTTGATTTGGGTGCTGTTTTGTACCGAGACATTTGCTGCTGGGGTGAATTTTCCCGCTGCCAGCGCGGTGTTTGACTCCTGCCGCAAATGGGACGGCCGGGAATTTCGCCAGCTGTTGAACAGAGAGTTTTTTCAAATGGCCGGCCGTGCCGGCCGCAGGGGGTTCGATGAGCAGGGATATGTTTTTATACTGATTAACAGCGACTTTCCTGAAGATACGGGCTTCTTTAGTGAGAAAAAAGTGGAAATGGTACAGGGAAGACTTACCGTATCTCCAAACACAGTACTAAGTTTGCTGATGTGGAAATCCGATCATGAAATAGAACATTTCCTGGAAAGCAACTTTTCCGCCTTTCAAAAACGCCGTCGTTTACAGGAAACAAACCAAAAAATAAGTGAGTATAAAAATACCATTGACGGTTTAAACAAACACTTTTGTGCCCAACGGGAGAGCGTTTCCTGCCCGTTAACCCGTAAAAAACTAAAACGAGAATTGAAAAAACTGAAAAGCCGCAGATATAGACAGCGGCCCGGTTCACAAACCAGGATAAGAGAAATTGAAGAACTGCTTACCTCCTTAAAAAAGAAAAAATGTAAAAAAGTAAGCTGCTTCGACGCGGCCAGAACGATTAGGGATACTAGCAATAAACTGGATTTTTTACAATATAAGAGAAAGCAGCTTATTGCCGAAGCCAATCGATATACTACCGATTTTTACAACATGCGCGATCTGCTGGAACGATTGGGTTATGTAAAGGGACGTGAATTTTTCCCCCGGGGAAGGTTTGCCTTGTATTTACACATTCAAGAAATATTTGTTACCGAGCTGGTATTTTCCGGGCTGATTGAAGAGCTGCCCGGTGATGTGGTGGCTGGTATACTGGCCGGGGTGGACTATACACCGGGCAGAAGGGAATATGTACAGGCACCTCCTTACGATATTGAACCTATTAATAAACTGCGGGCTGAGTTAATGCAGCTGGGAGTACCGGGTGAGCACCTGGTTTGGTCACCTGTGCCTGGTTACATTGCTTATGCCTGGTATAACGGGGAAGATTTTGAACACCTGCTGCAAAACAGTAATCTGCAGGAAGGTGACCTGGTTTCCGTCATCCGGCGGGAAATTGATTTGCTGCGGCAAATGGAAAAGGCGGCGGCAGAAAACCATGTGCTGCTGGCAAAACTTCAGGGTATCAGGCGCACGCTGGACCGGGATCAAGTAAAAGTTTTATTCTAGGAAGGTGATTGTATATGTATTGGGAAAAAGCAGGTAAACATAATACCCAGGGGACTGTAAAAGCGGTGATAGAGTATGCTAAAGAGCATAATATTAAATATGTGGTGGTGGCATCCAAAACAGGTAATACTGCGGAACAATTATTGGGACACCATTTTAAAGTAGTATGTGTATCCTACCATGTTGGATTTTTCGGCCCCGGTGAAGGGTCACTAACCCCTGAAAGGCGCCGGGAATTAGAGCAAAAAGGTATACCGGTGCTGGTTACCACCCACCTGATGGCCGGGCTGGACAGAGCCTGCCGTACCAAGTTTGGCGGCGTGTATCCTGCGGAAATTATTGCCAGCACACTGCGCATGTTTGGCCAGGGAACCAAAGTGTGTGTTGAGGTGGCCGGTATGGCCCTGGATGCCGGGTTAATACCTTACGGGGAGGAAATTATAGCTGTGGCCGGCAGTGCCAACGGGGCAGATACCGCGTTAGTATTAACCCCCGCCCACTCCAATCACTTCTTTGATACTAAGGTACGGGAAATAATTTGCAAACCAAGGGACTTTAAACATCATTAAAAGAAGAATTACCTACAATTTTCCCACAATTTGCAGGACTTTAGTCCTATCCTGGTGAAATGATATCTAAAAGCTACTGTTACGGGTGATCCCATGGATGATAAAGTTAATAATTACAGCCAAAAGATTATGGATAAAGTTCAGCAGCTGTTGGAAATTAATAACAAGCTAACTGCTCTGCATTGGATATCTGCCCAAATTGCTGCTGAACAAGATATCAATACCATGTACAACCTGATTATTAACGGGTTCAGCGAAATTACCGGGGTACCAAAATGCGGTTTTTATTTAGTTGATGAAAATTTACAATTTAAAGAGCTTAATACCCGGGAAAAAGGCAGCTCGGAACCATTTTGGCTGTGTTCCGGGGTGATGTCTGTGTTTCGCCGGGTGCTGAGGGAACGGGTGGCCGTAATTACGTTGGATCAACGGTATTGCGGCACCTGCAAAGAAAAGTGCGGCAGTATGCGCCTGCAAATATGTGCCCTGTACAGCCGGGATGGAACACCGAAAGGATTGCTGGTTGCTTATGATTTTAGTAACGATCAATTCAATGACGAGTGGATAAAAATACTTGAATTATATACCCTGCAGGTAAGCCTAGCCCTGGAAAATGCCATACTGAACTCCCAGCTGAGGGATCTGGCTATTAAAGATGGTTTAACCGGCCTGTACAATCACAGGTGCTTAATGTATGATTTGGAGAGAGTTATCCTGCGCAGTGAAAAGAAAAAATCTTCCTGCTGTTTAATGCTGTTGGATATTGATGATTTTAAAAAGTACAATGACAGTTTTGGCCACCCGGCGGGGGATTACGTCTTGAAAACCCTGGCTGTCATTATGAAAAATTCAGTAAATAAGCAGGGAATAGTTTATAGGTACGGGGGAGAGGAGTTTGCTGTACTGCTTCCCGATAATACATTAAAGCACGGCTGTAAAATTGCCGAAAAAATAAGACAAAATATTGCCGGCTATGATTTTAAATACCGGCAAATAACAGTAAGTATCGGGGTGGCAGAATTTCCCCGGCATGCTCAACAACTTAACCGGTTGGTGGAATGTGCCGACCGGGCATTATATTTGGCTAAAAATAGCGGTAAAAACGTTGTATGTTTTCCCCAAAATTGTAATCAAAATTCGTGTGATTGAAATTAAGGTGTATGAATAAAGGTGCCTTTCTTAAGGTGCCTTTTTTAGTTGGTTAGAGGGGTTAAAATACCAGTACATTACCAGTATTGTTTAAAATAAATTTATTTCCGAAGGCTTTATAAAATTCCATTTGCGGTTTAAATCCCGTACAGTGGCTGACGGCTATTTTTTGGGGGTTAAGCATTTTTAATTCGTTAATAGTACAGGCCACCCTTTCTGAGCTGGCTTCAAACAAGTGCGTACCACCAACCAAACCGTAAATAAAACTGCTGCCGGTTAATTTTGCTGCGTAGTGTAAAGTGTTTACCACACCGGCATGGGCGCATCCTGTGATCACCACGGGTCCTTTTTCGGTAACGGCCACCAGTGCCTGGTCATCGGGCATGGGATCCAGCACATATTGACCGTTTACTTCCATATAGTGTGAAGGATTGACTGTTTCATATTCGGTTATCCTCGGTATTTCACCGGTAAGAATCAACCCGGGAACCAGCTCAACAACCCCGGTGTTTAAATTAAACTGCGCACCGGCACTTTTTAACTCCTGCAGGGAATTAGGCAGGCCGGTGGCCCGGTAGCCTTTGGGAGGCATTAATTTATATTTTGGCTTTAAAGCATCGGGGTGAGCATAAACATTTATTTTCCCGGTTTTGCGCAGTACATTGTAAAGCCCGCCGGTGTGATCATAATGACCATGGCTTAAAACGATAAAGTTAATTTTACTTAAATCGATGTTCATGGTTTTGGCATTGGCAATTATAGATGGGCCCTGGCCGGTGTCAAATAATACTTTATAACCTTTGTATTCAATTAAAAGTGACAACCCGTGTTCGGCTAATAATCCCCGGTGGTTTGATGTATCCTCTGATAATGTAGTTATTTTCAATTCTGGCACTGCAACAACCTCCCAACATTATTTGAATTTTTCAACGTTTCTACAATTAATTTATTTTTCCTGCTAAAAATAATTATTGAATGTTAATTTATTAAATGGTATACTTCATTTAAACAATTGAACAAATGTTGAAATGAAGGTGCTGATATGGAAAAAACAGCTAAAGATGTATGTGAAACCTATTGTATTCATGCTGAAAAAGTAGCTAAACTGCAGGGAAATTTACCCGATTTATCCCAGTTGGCAAAATTGTTTAAAGTTTTAGGTGACGAAACCCGTACCAAAATACTGTATATACTGGCCAAGGAAGAAATGTGTGTTTGTGATATTGCGGCCATACTGGGCAGCACTGTTTCCAATGTATCTCATCACCTGCGCCTGCTTAGAAGTGCCAGCCTGGTGCGCTGCCGTAGGGAGGGTAAAGTAGTGTACTACGCACTGGATGACCGGCATGTGATGAACTTATTCACTGAAGGCTTAGAACACGTGCAGCATTTAAATAAAATATAAAACAAAAACTATTTAGGACAGACATTTATAAAGAAAGCAGGAGGGGCACTGATGGAAAAGGCAATTAAACAAAAATTTACCTGAGGTGAAAGCTGTAACTGCCGGGAAGCAGTTATTATAAGCGATACGCTGGTTTTAACCGGTTTGGACTGTGCCGATTGTGCTGCCAGGTTAGAAAAAGCAGTGGCCAGCTTAGACGGGGTGATGCGCTCTGCAGTTAACTTTGCCACTGCCAAACTGAAAGTGGAATATGATCCAGCTAAACTGCACCGCGGAGATATAATTAGCCAAATTAAAAAGATGGGCTACGATATTGCTGCAGCGGGCGGGCCGGGAAATAAGCAAGAAACTGTCCTGCGTTTAAGCGGTTTAGATTGTGCCGATTGTGCAGCTAAACTGCAGAAAGCGGTGGAAAAAATGCCCGGGGTGGATAAGGCAAATATAAATTTTGCAGCGGCAACCTTAACTGTTGAACACAGTACAAATATACAATCCATAATTAAAACGATACAGCAAATGGGCTATCAAGCCCGGGAAGAAGGAGCGGCAGAAGGTGCTGTCCCTTCTTTTTGGGTAAAAAATCGCCGGGCTTTAACCACCGTTGTTTCCGGAATTTTTGCTGGGGCCGGTTTCATATCCGGCTGGTTTAATGCGCCGGAAAACCTGGTTATTACCCTTTTCAGCCTGGCTGTGGTGACAGGTGGATACTTTCCGGCTAAGGCGGGGTTTTACTCCCTCAGGCGCGGGTTCAGTATGGATATGAATGTACTTATGACCATTGCGGTGGTGGGAGCCATGGCCATTGGTCAGTGGGAAGAAGCGGCCACTGTGGTTTTCTTGTTCTCGCTGGGTAACGCTTTGGAAGCCTACAGCATGGAGAAAACCAGAAATTCCATCCGGGATTTGATGGATTTGGCCCCGGAAGAGGCGGTGGTCAGGCGGGAAGGTAGGGAAGAAACATTACCGGTATCGGAGATAACGGTGGGAGATGTAGTGATTGTTCGCCCGGGGGAGCGTATTCCCATGGATGGCAAAATAATTTACGGCCAATCGGCAATTAACCAGGCCCCCATTACTGGGGAATCTGTGCCGGTGGATAAAAAAGTGGGGGATGAGGTGTTTGCCGGCACCATCAACGGCAGCGGGGCGTTGGAAATACAGGTGACTAAATTGGTACAGGACACAACCCTGGCCCGCATTATAAAAATGGTGGAGAAAGCCCAGGAGCAAAGGGCTCCATCCCAAAGATTTGTGGATGTTTTTGCCCGTTACTATACCCCGGCGGTGATTGGATTGGCTCTTTTGCTGGCAGTGGTACCCCCTTTGTTTATGGGACAGTCCTTTGCTCCCTGGTTTTACCGGGCACTGACGCTGCTGGTGGTTTCCTGCCCCTGCGCCCTGGTTATTTCCACACCGGTTTCAGTGGTGTCGGCCATAGGCAATGCCGCTAAACAGGGTGTATTAATAAAAGGTGGAGCATACCTGGAAGGGGCGGGGAAAGTAAAAGTGGCAGCCTTTGACAAAACCGGCACGTTAACTGTGGGCTGCCCGCAGGTAACTGACGTTGTTACCATGCCCGGTTATACAAAAGAACAGGTTTTAGCTGCGGCGGCAGCGGTGGAAGTGCGCTCTGAACATCCCATTGCGGAGGCGGTGTTAAAAGAAGCTGAAAAATTAGATGTTCATTTTTCGGTGGGGGAGAATTTTGTTTCACTGCCCGGTAAAGGGGCTAAGGCCAAAGTAGACGGGAGAAAAATTTACATTGGAAACCTGAAATTATTTCAAGATGACCTAAAGCTGGACATAAAAGATGCTGCTGAAATATTACTACAGTTACAAAGGGAAGGGAAAACACCGGTGCTGGTGGGAAGTAAAGCTGGAATTTGGGGAATAATAGCAGTTGCCGACCGGGTGCGGGAAAGCAGTTATGAAGCCATAAATAAATTACAAAAAATGGGCATTCAATCTGTTATGTTAACAGGGGACAATGAGGGTACCGCCCGGGCCATAGCAGGGCAGGTGGGAATTGATAAAGTAAAATCCAACCTGCTGCCTGGGGATAAAGTACAGGCCGTTAAGGAACTGCAGGAAAATTATGATTCGGTAGCTATGGTGGGAGATGGGATTAACGACGCCCCGGCACTGGCCACTGCCAATTTAGGCATAGCCATGGGTGGGGCGGGTACCGATGCAGCACTGGAAACGGCGGATGTTGCCATAATGTCCGATGACCCATCTAAAGTGGTCTTTTTAATTAAACTAAGCAAGAAAACGTTAGAAATTATAAGACAAAATATTGTTTTTGCTTTAGTAGTAAAAATAGCAGCAGTAATGCTGGTATTTCCGGGCATATTAAACCTGTGGTTGGCAATTTTAGCCGATACCGGAGCGGCGCTGGCGGTAATTGCCAATGGTCTCAGGCTGCGGAAAGTGAAAATATAATTTAAAAAACAAGCTTGAAGCATTGAATTTGTTTTATTATATTGTTATAATTATGTTTGTGCTATGGTCGGTAAAGGGCGCGGGAGCGCCCTTTACCGGGTTCTACCGTTTTAGTTTAAGATATCATTACATAATTTTCGGAAACATACTGATCTTGAGGGCAGTCTGTAAATTTTATAGTATAAGTTTTGGGAACAATGGACTCGGGAGATGCCTTATCTACCAAACAAAAGAGAGTTAATTTTACTTTTTCGGGAACTTTTTCATGGGAATAATTTAGGACGGACCAGTTGAAGGCGCAGACATTTCTAATTGAGAGGGTTTTACCGGAGCCTTTATATTGAAAACCTATATCCAGTACTTTGCAGTTTTCCTGTTCATATTCCAGTACTGTAACTGCTTTGACGGGTCTAAAAACTTCTTCTTCAGGGTTGTCGCTTGATAAAGCCAGGAAGACCTTTTTTTCAGAGCCCAGTTTTAAGATCCATTTCAATCGAGCTTTAAGTTCCTTTACTGCCTCCTGGTTGAAGCAAACAGTGGGCATTGTTATCCCCTCCAATTCTCATTTTTGTTTATTATTATTACCTATACTTTACATATTCTTTGCAAAATCTTAATTTTCCTGTTAAATAATAAAAGTTTTAATTTTCTGTATTAAGAATATTTATTATATTATTAACAAATATTTCAAAATTATGAAATTATCCCCCTTGTTTTTTGTTTAAGGGGGATAATTTTTTTGTTTACTTTAATCGTTTAATTACAGTGCTGAGGCTGAATACCAGTGCAAATACCAGGGTACAGCCTAAAATACCGGCCAAACCTCCGGCCAAGCCTGAATGGGGGATGCCCGGCAGGCTGTAATCTTCTAAAACCGAGGTGTGACCTGCGGCTTGAGAGATAAAACCTAAATCCTCTGCCACCCGCTCCAAACCATCGGGATGGGAGGAAGCAAAGTTAGATAAAAATCCTGCGATTAATAAAATCAAAGCTAGGGAAATTAGCTGGTTTTTACTTTTGAACATAACCATTCACCTGCATTTGCATTTCCTTTTGTTTAGTGTATTTGATCAAATAATGGGCACTGAACAGCGTAATCCCGGCTTCTCCAATGCCTATTAAACTGTGCCACTTCAACATGGCCGGCAGCACTGCTGCCAGCGGGGCAGTGCCGGACACTGCCAACTCTATTGCCGCTGCCGCCGATGCGATCACCACTGATAACCAGGCCCCTGCGGCCATAGCTAACTGCCGGTTATTGGTCTTTTTTGCTGCGGTGCGATAAACTGTGTAACTTACTGCTGTGGCGATAACGGCCATGTTGAGAATATTAGCTCCCAAAGCTATGGTTCCACCGTCATGGAAAAATAAACTTTGTATGGAGATCACTGCGGCCATTACCAAACCTGCAGCCCAAGGGCCGCAAACTACCACTGCTACCATGGCACCTATCATGTGCCCGCTGGTGTGATGCCCTATGGCATAATTAATCATTTGAGCGGCAAAAATAAAGGCTGCCACCAGGCCTAAAGTGGTTGGCGGCTGCTGGCTGATCTCCCGGCGCAGGCGATTCCAGCCATATACCAGTGTGCCGCTGCTCAATGCTGCTGTTGTAGAGGCGGTTACCGGATCTAAAAAGCCGTTTGGAATGTGCAATTAACATCATCTCCTTAACTAAAGTATATTGTTTAAACGGCTAATTTATTAATCAGCTCTTTATTTTTTCATTCGGTGTCAGGAAGGTTTTCCCTGCAAGAGCTGTTCTTAAATTTGCCGCTTTTTATTTGTTATCATACCTATTGCCATTGAGGATAAATGCTGGTATAATACAAAACCGTCACCGGAAAAAAGAACTGCTTAAGTTAAAAAACAAAGGTTGACATTTTAAAGGCAAGTAGTTATAATAATTCTTGCAGCGAAACACGTCGGGACGTGGCGCAGTTTGGCTAGCGCGCTACCTTGGGGTGGTAGAGGTCGCAGGTTCAAGTCCTGTCGTCCCGACCAGTATTTAAATTCCTGCTGTGTTAGTTGCCTTATCAGTTTTTACCCCACAGAGTGAAAACGGGAGCTTGTGTTCTCTAATCTATGTCAGGCCGTTTACAGGACGGAAGGCAGAAGTTAGGGACAGAGCACCCCCCTGCGAGATGCGGGTGTGTAAAAACGTTAAGGTGACGGCAGAGTGGGGCATATCAAAGAAGAAAAACCTTGTACATCATGTACAAGGTTTTTTTATGGTTTGCCCGGCATCTCTGCAGCCCTATTTTCTCATTGAACGTGCAAACTCCGCCGAAATCTCCAGGGAGTACATCATTATAACAGCCAATACCCCTACTAAAATTATATATGATACCCCAATTAACAAGCGAAACCGCGGCTCCACATCCAAATAATCAGCCATTTTTTGCCTGTTTTTAATCATGCTGACAACCTCTATCAAACCAAGTACCAAGATAAGAACCAAAATGTAAGCCCGCAGCTTCCAAATCAGAATTACTGCTCCGATTATGCCCAAAACCCATATAACCGGTGATAATGCCTTTGTTACCCTGCCGCCGTCCAGCGAGCCCGGGGGAAGCAGGTTAAATAGATTTAAAAACGCCGTTACATATGTCATCCCCGCAGTTGGTCTACTGCCAGAGAATTAAGCAGCAAATAGCTGCCAGTGTTCCCGCTGCCGGCCCCCAATGGCTGAAATGGCCTCTTGTTTAACGCTTTTAGGCAGGTCTTTCATGGAAATAAAGGCACCTAAAAAGGGAATAAACATGGGAGCAGATACATTTAGACCGACTTTTTTAGCAGCCACCATATGACCTAGTTCATGGATGAAAATAGAAAATACAAAACTAACTTTCTCCCCTGTAAGATATCTTGCAGCACTGTTTTATAACAGCGAGTATACAACAATAATCTATTTTTATCCAGAGGATTAATAACTTAATTAACGAATTATATGGCGGGTAACAAAAAAGTCGAAGGAAGGAAAGAACAAATGTTTACAATTTATGATAAAGAAAAACAGAAATATCCCATTAAGGTTTGGTTGGAAAACAGAGAACAAATTGAAAAAAGCTGCTTACAGCAGGCCATTAATTTGTCTAATTTGCCATTTATTCACCGGTGGGTGGCGTTAATGCCCGATACCCACTCCGGCTATGGCATGCCCATAGGTGGAGTTATAGCCACGGAAGGGGTGGTGATACCTAATGCAGTGGGGGTGGATATTGGCTGCGGCATGGCCTTTGCAGAAACTAATATTCATAAATCTGAGCTTCAAGGCCCCAAGTTAAACTTTCTGATCGGCCAGATAATGAGGAATATACCCACCGGGTTTGATCATCATAAACAAAAACAACCCTGCCGTGTTCTTGATGAATTTATTGATCGGTGCAGATATGAGAGCCAACCTAGGGAACTGGTTAATGAGATTGAAAGGGGTTATTATCAAATTGGTACTTTGGGTGGAGGAAATCATTTTATAGAGATACAAGAGGATGAACAGGGCATGGTTAATATCATGCTGCACAGCGGCAGCAGGAATTTTGGCCTTAAGATAGCCAAATATTTTAACAATCTTGCCAGTCAGTTAAATGATCGGTGGTTCAGGCAGGTTCAGCTGTCCTTTTTATCTGCAGATTCAAAGGAAGGCAAAAGCTATATTCAATGGATGAATCTGGCATTAAACTTTGCCCGGGAAAATAGGCAAAAGATGTTAAATGTAGTTAAGGATGAATTAACAAAATTGTTTCCCCATGTTAAATTCACCGGCGAAGTAAATGCTCACCATAACTATGCCAGTTTTGAAAGGCATTACGGCAGAGATGTATGGGTGCACAGAAAGGGAGCCATTAGAGTAAGAGAAGGGGAATTAGGTATAATACCCGGTGCCATGGGTAGTTATTCCTATATTGTTAAGGGCAAAGGAAATAAAGAAAGCTTTTATTCTTGTTCCCATGGTGCCGGCAGAAAAATGAGCCGGAAAAAAGCAAGGGAAAATTATTCCGTACAGGAAACCATCAATGATTTAAAAAAGCAGGGTGTTGTGTTGGGAAAAAATAAAAAAAGCGATGTTAGCGATGAATGCAGGTGGGCTTATAAAGACATAGATTTTGTAATTGGTCAAGAGTTAGATTTAATTGAACCGGTAAAAAAGTTAAAAACCATGGCTGTTATCAAAGGATAACAAAAACAGATGATAATTAACATAATATAACCTAAATACTATATATTACATGTCCAAACCTGGCTGATATACGCTACAATTAAAGTTGTATTTTTGAGTGAATTCGACATAGAAGGCTGAGGTGCGGATATGTTTGATTACCCTGGGGTTATACATGTACACTCTACATATTCGGATGGTTCTGCTTGTTATAAGGGTATAGCCAGGGCAGCAGCTAAAGCTGGGGTTAAATTTCTGATTATAAACGATCATGATACCCTGGGTGGTTTGCATAATGAGGGTGAATGCTATATAGAAGGTGTTTTGATGCTCATTGGGGCTGAAATATCTCCACCGGCTAACCATTTTATTTGCTGTGATGTGGGTATCCTGCCGGATAACAAGCTGCCGCCGCAGGAGTATATTAGGGATGTTTACGATCAGGGGGGGTTGGTTTTTTAGCTCATCCTGACCATAAGCCGAACAAATATTTTAAACCCCGGGGCATGGGGTGGAAGGAGTGGGATATACCCCATCCCTTTGGTATTGAGCTGTGGAATTACTTTTCTCAGTGGACAAACAGGGCATCCGGTATTATTAACCTTATCCGTGCAGTGATAAATCCTACCTGGTGCCTGCAGGAGCCCTGTGCTAAATTAATGGCTCGCTGGGATAAAATGGCTCAAAAACGCCGGGTACCTGTTATTGCCGGGGTAGATGCCCACGGCGGCAGGCAGCTTGGCTGGATACCTTCTATTCTCTGCAGTTACGTAAAACAGTTTAGTACCCTGCGTACCCATGTTTTAACAGCTAAACAACTAACCGGCGATGAAAAGTACGACCGCAGGCTGATATTAAATGCCCTGCGTAACGGACGCAGTTATTTGCTGAATTATACCGCCGGGCACGCAGAGTTTTTTGGTTTTATGGCCAAATATAAAGATAAAAGATGGCATATGGGGGATGAAGTTAACTGGTTCAAAGGGATTAATTTAATCGGGAAAATTCCCCGGGGTGCTTGTGCTAAAATAATTAAGGATGGTAAAGTGATTTATAAAACCGGTGATAGCAAAATCGATATTCCCGCCGCTGAACCCGGTGTGTACCGGATGGAAGTGTTTCGCCGGCGAGGGAAGTGTTTAATACCTTGGATATACACCAATCATATATATCTTCGGTGAGGTTAGAGGGTGCAGCTGCGCCTTCTTTTTTGTTGTTTCCACTTTTTAAAAGAATACTTGGTATTGAATGCCAGTTGAGGATATAATAGTATTAGACAGCCAGTTTCTTGCAGGGAGTGAATTAGATATGATTGATTTAAGAAGTGATACTGTAACACAGCCTACTATAGAAATGCGTGAAGCTATGGCTAATGCTGAGGTGGGGGATGATGTTTTTGGAGAAGACCCCACGGTAAAGAAGCTGGAAGAAGCAGCAGCCGATTTAATGGGTAAGGAGGAGGCTTTATTTGTACCCACCGGCACCATGGGTAACCAGTTGGCTGTGCTGGCCCATACCGAACGGGGGGATGAAGTGATCTTAGATGCGGAAGCCCACATTATCTGTTATGAGGTAGGGTCCCCGGCCATGTTGGCCGGGGTACAGCTTAGGCCTGTTCCCGGCTTGTTGGGTAGAAATGCGTTGGACAAGCTGCGCCAGGCCTACCGTCAACCGGATATTCATTTTCCCACCAGCCGTTTGCTGTGCCTGGAGAACACATTTAACCGGGGTGGGGGTACCGTTATGACCCCGGAAGAAATGAAGGCCATTAATGATCTGGCCAAAGAATTGAATTTAGCTGTTCATCTGGATGGGGCCAGGATATTTAATGCTGCCATTGCTGCCAGGTGTGATGTCAAGGAGTTTACCAGGCATTGTGATTCGGTAATGTTTTCCCTTTCCAAGGGTTTATGTGCCCCGGTGGGCTCTGTTCTAGCCGGTACCAGTGAGTTTATTGCTAAAGCCCGCAAATACCGTAAAGCGCTGGGCGGCGGCATGCGGCAGGCGGGCGTACTGGCGGCGGCAGGTTTGGTAGCGCTGAACATGGTTGATCGTTTAGCGGAAGATCATGCCAATGCCATGGCACTGGCAGAAGGATTGGCGGAAATTGAAGGATTGCAGGTGGAACTGCATCAAGTACAGACTAATATTGTACTGGTTAATATTACTGCCGTGGATATGGATGCCCCGACCTTTGTGGAAGAAATGCAAAAGCGTGGTGTAAAGGCAGTAACTTTTGGCCCCCGGTTGGTACGTTTTGTAACTCACAAGGATGTTTCACGGGCGGATATTGAGCAGGCTGTTAAAGTGGCAAAAATAGCAGCGGGCGATGTTTAATACAAAATAGGTCTTTTGACCTAAGGTAAAAATATTGCATTTAGATACCAAAAAGTGTAAAGTTATTAGTACAGGTATTAAAAAATATTTGGGAAATGGGGGGAAAGTATCCTTGGGTAAGGTGTTTGATAAATTTCTCAACATATTGGGTTTTGAGGTAGTTGAAGAAGAGGATGAACCCCAGGAATTGCTGCCGGTTTTAAAAAACGAGGAAAAGCCAGACCCTAACTGGTACGAAAAATATGAGAAGAAATTTACCAAGCGGCAGTGGAAAGACGAATTAAATAGTGTTCCCAGTGGGTATAGTGCCAAAATGGTTGTCTGCCGTCCTGATAATTTTAATGATATACGCCAAGTGGCGGATAATTTAAAGGAAAGGCATTCCGTGGTGGTGGATTTAACTGAATTGGATGTTGAGCAGGCGCAGAGGGTACTGGACTATTTAAGTGGTGTGGTTTTTGCCATTGGTGGCAATGCCAGCAAGGTGGGCAGTGGAATTTTTTTATTTACACCGTCCAACGTGTCCATAGAAGGGGCCGTTGATTTAGTGCTTACGGATGACAAAGAACTCCAAAAGGAAACTGTTTTAAATGAAGAACTGAATTCTCTTTTTAAAACTGCCAGTGCATAAAAAGAAGGCCTTAAAGCCTTCTTTTATTGTTTGCCTGGCATGTCTGCCGAGCCGATGGGTTGAAAGAAACCCTGTCGCCTAACCAGCGGGAAGACAACCTGTAAGCAAGGGCGTCACTGGTA
>NZ_JAFBCW010000035.1 GCF_016907915.1 Desulforadius tongensis | reverse complement strand
AGTGACGCCCTTGCTTACAGGTTGTCTTCCCGCTGGTTAGGCGACAGGGTTTCTTTCAACCCATCGGCTCGGCAGACATGCCAGGCAAACAATAATAAAAATTTTTTAACAATAAATTTTTATCATTACACATCAATATTCCACAGGTGCCTGCGGCTGGTGGATATGCCATCCAACCCCTTGGCCAACGCCTGCTTGACATCTTCTTCTGTTTTCAACAATCCTCCCCCCAGCACGGGCACACCGAGGGCTTTCTTCATTTCTTCAATGGTATACCGCGGCACGGTGGCGGGCAGAATTTCCACTGCGGTGGGTTTAACATTACCGGCCACTTTAATGGCTGTTTTAAGGGATTCCGAATCCACTATAAAAAAGCGCTGAATCACCCAAAGCCCTTCCTCCCGGGCATATTTAACCAGGTTGGTTTTAGTCGTAACAATACCATGGATTTTTAAGCGTTTAAGCAGGTGCATACCCGCCCGGTCCCTGCCAACCCCTTCAATCAAATCCATGTGTACCAGCAGCACCTTTTCCGCCGCCCGCACTTTTTTTATCATTGAAGGAAGGTAGTTTATATCCCCGCCTAAAAGAAAGATTGTACCAATATTGGAATGGCACAGCGCCTCCGGCAGGTCTGCCACCCGGCGGATAGCGGCACCAATCTTCTTTCCCTTCATAATCTTTTCCAAAACACCCATACACTACCTCCAGAAAATCTATTAATTATATTTAAAGATAATCATTCCGTCCAAATTGTACTTCGACAAAACTTAATCCATCTCCTTCTTAACGGGATTTTAAAAAAATAAATTATCTTATTATTCATAATATTTATAATGCTATATCTATATTATATTCAAATCTATGGCGCAGGGTTTCACCTCTCCGGTATACAAAAAGGCAAACCCGAAACAGCAGGCTTGCCCTTTTATAATCAATAATATTTCCTCACACTAGGCAGTTTTCGGTTTTTTACCCACATTCCATGTTAATGCCAGGAAGAATATGGCCAGGGCACAGGAAAGCAGCAGCATCACAAAACCACCGTTCCAGCCGAAAAAGTCTACAACGTAACCCATAGCCGCATTGGCAATTACAGATCCGCCCAAATATCCAAATAATCCGGTCAAGCCAGCAGCGGTGCCGGCAGCTTTTTTGGGCACCAAATCTAAAGCAAAGAGGCCAATGAGCATAACCGGCCCATAAATCAGGAAGCCAATCATAATCAAGGCAATGTTATCAATCATCGGGTTGCCAGCGGGGTTAAGCCAGTAAATGAGCACCGCAGCCGCTACACCGATCATGTAAATAATTCCAATGGGTGCCCGGCGGCCTTTAAACAGCTTGTCACTTAACCACCCGCAGAGCAGCGTTCCCGGAATACCGGCATACTCATAAAGGAAATATGACCATCTTGAGCTGTCATGAGTGAAACCCTTTACCTCGGTAAGATAGGTGGGCGCCCAGTCAACCACACCGTATCTAATTAAATAAACAAAAACGTTGGCCAGAGCTATATACCACACGTACTTGTTGTTCAATACATACTTGAACAATATTTCTTTCGCGGTAAGTTCTGTTTCCCTATCTTCCACGTTATCATTGGGATAATCGTTTCTATATTCTTCAATCGGCGGCAAACCGCAGGATTGCGGGGTGTCCCGCAGGGTTAACAGGATAAATATTGCTACTAATATAGCGATCATTGCAGGGAAGAAAAATATACTTTTCCAAGTGGCAAAAATAGCAATACCCAATGAAGCAAGGGGAGCTATAATACCGCCGCCGATGTTGTGCGCAACGTTCCAAATGGCAACCTTTGTTCCCCGTTCAGTAACGGAAAACCAGTGCGTCATGGTACGACCGCTGGGCGGCCAACCCATACCCTGGAACCAGCCGTTGGCAAACATCAATACAAACATCAGCGGAATGCTGGCTGTCACCGCCGGGATAATACCGTACATCAGGCTGACGGCAGCAGACAGCAGCAGACCTGCAGCCATGAAGTATCTCGGGTTGCTCCGGTCGGAAACGTTTCCCATCACAAATTTACTGATACCATACGCTATGGACAGCGCAGACAGAACTACACCCAGTTCTCCCTTGGAAAAACCCTGCTGCTGCAGGTAGGGTATGGCCAAAGCAAAGTTCTTTCTAACCAGGTAGTACCCGGCATAACCGATAAATATTCCCGCAAATACCTGCAGGCGCAGTTTCTTGTACTCAGCATCAATTTGGTCTGCAGGCAGCCGCTCGATATGGGGAGCAGGCTTAAAAATACCTATCATTTTCTCCAATCTCTCCTTCCTTTTTTACATACTCCACGCTTACTGTTAAAACTTAGTCTTTATACCGCTTTTTTTATGTACTGTTTAAAAATTCTTGCATCACCTCCGTTTAAAATTCAGAAAAAGAGACAGCCCCACACCCATTCTGCAAAGAATGGATCTTTGGGCCGTCTCCTTTTCTCCTCGGCTGTTTACAGACACCCCTTAAACCAGCAATTTATTCCCGCTGTTTATAAGAGGTTATCTCTAATACCCGCTATCAAATTATTTAAAACACTTAATTACATGGCAGTTCGACAATAATTTTATGTTCTCCTGCCCAAGTTAATATTTTCTTAACTTATTTTTAATATTAACTTAATCATTTGCTTAAATTACAATTATATAGTTAAATTACTGGCGAAGTTATTTTTTATCCGGTCCTTCCTGCACAACTTTTACACCCAGATCAGGAAAGTCGGTGAAAACACCGTCCACTCCAATATCGTAGTAGAAAAGTTTCATTAATTCTTCTACACTATCAACATATTCAGGCAGTTGATCTTTGCGGAATGTATACGGGTGAACAACAAGACCGCGCTGGTGTGCATCTGCCACTAAATTGGGGTTAATAACCGGGTATTCATCTGTTTTGCCCTTAGCATCCCGGATCTGCATATACCAGGGGCCGATACCATCAGCATATTTTGCCACTTCGTCCAAGCCCTCGGGAGTCATCATTTTTTCATAAATATCTCCTTCATCAATCAGCTGGACTAATTTTATTTTAGCCCCCATTTCATTTCTAACCCGTTTTAAATAATCCGGGTCAAAGCACTGCAGGTATATCTTATCCTCGGGACCGTCATAACCGTACTTAGCCAGCAGGTCCAGTACAATCGGCCCCATATCAATCCCGTTTTCCAGGTGGAATTTTGGCTCTTTTAATTCCGGGTATATTCCCACATCGCGGCCCGTACTCTTATTGAGCCCCTGTACCAGTTGGATCATTTCTTCCAAGGTGGGCACCTCAAATTTAGAATCCCCCACCGGGAAACGACCGGGATAAACAGCTTCTTTTGTATCCACGTTTACCCGTTCATTAACCCTAAGCGATTTAATTTCATCCAGTGTAAAATCTATCACGTAATATCTCCCGTCAGAGCGCTTTCTGTCCGGGAAAACCTCTGCCACGTTAGTGTTGGCATCAAGGTGAATGTCATGCATCACCACAGGCACGCCATCCTTGGTCATTACAACATCAGGCTCGATGTAATCAGCGCCCATAGCGTAAGCCAGAGCATAAGATTCCAGGGTATGTTCCGGCAGGTATCCACATGCCCCCCGGTGGCCGATTACAATTTTTTCTCCCACTTCTGCTTGGGGCTGTTTTTCTTTCTCCGCTGTGTTACCACAGCCAACGGCGCTAAACGCTACCAGCAGCAGAACCAATGACAGAATTACATACCGGTAAAATCTTTTCACCGTCAAAGCAGCCTCCTTCAATAATTTTTATTTTTGAAAAACTCTGTCTTTTTTTGACTTTATAAAAAATATCGCCCTGCTTTTAACCCCTCCTTTCAAAAAAATAACGGCCGATATGTACACACTTTTAAGAATGTACAATATCAGGCCGTCTCCTCTTCTCCTGCCCTATTCAGAATTAAAAAACCCCCCTAATAAGACGGTTTGCACCAACATCTATCAGGGGGTTATCTCCGGTACTCCTAACCCTTATCAACTTGTTATTATTAAAAGCATTTTATATTCCATAAAGCCCTACGGCTGGTGGAAATGGCGTCAATACCTTTTGCAAACGCTTCTGCCACATCAGCTTCGGTTTTCAGCAGACCTCCCCCCAGCACAGGCAGGGCAACCCTTCTTTTAATATCCTCAATAACATACTGGGGAACCGTTGCCGGCAGTATTTCTATGGCACTGGGCCTAATACTTTCCACCACTTTAATGCCGGTTTTAATGGCTTCTGAATCCACAATAAACAAGCGCTGCACCGTCCAAAGACCTTCGTCCTTGGCGTATTTTACCAGGCTTGACTTAGTGGTCACAATACCGCTAATACCAAACCTGGCCAGCAGGTGTATACCAGCCCGGTCTTTGCCGACCCCTTCTACCAAATCCACATGTACAAGGAAATTTTTATTTGCTGCCCGGGCCCTTTTTACCATTGCCGGGAGAAAATTAATATCCCCACCCAACAAGAACACCGTACTGATGCTTGGATGCTGCAGTGCTTCTTCCAGGTCGGTTACGCGTCTAATGGCCGCACCGATTTTTTTCCGCTGCATCAATTTTTCTAAGAATTCCATAACTTACCTCCAAGCGGTGCTGCATATGATGCTCGCTGTTAATCCTGTTCCGAGGAAATGAAAGCAACGACCCCCGCTGTATCGCCGGGTAGGCAAGGTATATTCAAGCCATCCTTATTTTTCTTTCTCCTGGCCTGTTAAAAGCACTGTCAGTTCCGTTTTACGTGCCTTTACCGCTGGGTATTTTTTCTAATGTGTTTTTTTATAATTCGATACAAATAAATATTTTCCTTCTAAAAAACTGATAAATTTTAATTTTTTTTTAATTTTCGCCCCACAAAGAGACAAACCCTAAACGGGTTTGCCTTTGAGAGTCATCCTTTTCTCTGCTCTTTATCAATAGTGGTTAAATTATTGGGTGGTGTTTTCATGGGATTGTTTTGCAGCTGCTTTTGATTGGGAGCCATCTCCCGGGCTGATAATTCCGCGCTAAACTCATGCTCCACCAATTCCCCTTTAAAGGACAGGTCGTTTGCATGCACTCTCTTACTTTGCAGAGTGTGTTCCTTTTTATGCAGAGACATAGCAGCACTCCCTTACAACAATTTATAAGGTATTGTATCCATTCCCTAGTATTTTTAGTATTCAGCAAACGACCCTTCGCCAACCGTTTATTTAAACACGCCGGTCCTTACAAATGGATGTCGGCACGGCAAAGACAACATGAAAAACCATTTAGAACAAACCAATGGTCCGGCCGTTTTCATCAATATCCACATTGTGCGCCGCCGGTTTTGAACCCAAGCCGGGCATGGTGCGCATGGTTCCGGCCAGCGGGTATAAGAACCCGGCACCCACCGAAGCGCGAATGTCCCTGATGGGGAATATATAACCGGCAGGAACATTCTTCAACGCCGGATCGTGGGAAATTGACAGGTGTGTTTTGGCCATACAGATAGGCAGATGGCCCAATCCCATTTCTTCAAATTGCTTGATTTTCTTTTCGGCCAGCGGTTCGTAGCTGACGCCGGCAGCATTATAAACCTTTGCTGCTAGTATTTCAATCTTTTCTTTAATACTTAACTCGTCCGGGTAGAGCAGCTTGAAGTCGCTGGGCTGCTCACATGCTTCCACCACCGCCCGGGCCAGATCCACAGCACCTTCGCCACCATCCCGCCAAACGGTTATCGGGTACGCACCCATTGCCCCTGCTTCCAGTGCCTTTTGACGCACCACTTCCACCTCTGCATCGGTATCCGGTGTAAAGCGGTTTATCGATACCACCACAGGCACACCGAAATAACGGGCCACTTTAATTTGATGGGCCAGGTTGGCACACCCTTTTTCTAACGCCGGTATGTTTTCCCGGGTCAGCTCTTCGGGCAGCGGCTTACCGGCCACCACCTTACCCAGACCGCCGTGCATCTTCAGCGCCCTGACGGTACAGGTAATTACCACACAATCCGGGCGCAGGCCGGACTGGCGGCACTTGATATCCATGAATTTTTCCATGCCTAAATCAGCACCAAAACCGCTTTCGGTAACCACATAGTCAGCACACTTAAGCGCGATGCGATCGGCCAGTACAGAGTTATTGCCATGGGCAATATTAGCAAAGGGACCGGCGTGCATAATGCACGGCTGCCCTTCCAGTGTTTGAATCAAATTCGGTTTTAAAGCTTCTTTCATTATCACCGTCATGGAACCGGCAGCTTTTAAATCTTCCGCAGTAACCGGCCGGCCATCATAAGTGTAGGCCACCACTATGCGGCCAAAACGTTTTCTCAAATCCTGCAGGTCATTGGCCAGAGCTAGGATGGCCATTACTTCCGAGGCCACCGCCATGTCAAAGCCGGTTTGACGGGGGTAACCATTCATGGCCCCTCCCAGGCCGATAACGATATCCCTCAGTGCCCGGTCGTTAATGTCCACCACGCGGTTCCACATTACAGTGAGCGGATCTATATTCAGCGGATTTTTCAGTAATATGGATGTATCAATCATTGCTGCCAGCAGGTTGTTGGCAGCGGCCACGGCATGAATGTCACCGGTAAAATGGATGTTGATGTCCTCCATGGGCACCACCTGGGAATAGCCGCCGCCGGCAGCCCCCCCTTTAATGCCAAACACCGGGCCCATGGATGGCTGGCGCAGGGTGGCAATAACGTTTTTACCGATTTTACCCAGCCCCTGGGTTAAACCGATGGTGGTTACGGTTTTTCCTTCTCCCAGGGGGGTGGGAGTAATGGCGGTAACGTCAATTAGTTTACCCCGGGGGCGGTCCGCCAGTCTTTCCAGCACCTCCAGTTTAATTTTGGCCTTGTATTTGCCGTAGGTGTCAATCTCATCTTCGGTTAAGCCCATTTTTTCGGCAATTTCCACAATGGGTTTCATTTTGTGGGCCTGGGCAATTTCCAAATCGCTGGGAACGTGTTTCATGCTTATTTATCACCTCTTATTAAGGTTAGAAAAATAAATTTCTCCAGCTTTTCACCGGAGAAATTTTCTTCTTTATTCGTAAATCCAGCTCTCCAGAGCGCGGGGGTAATCCAACAGTTCTTCCGGTTTAAAGAACAGCTTTATTTCCCGCTGGGCGCTTTGCGGAGAATCGGAGCCGTGAATAATATTTCTACCCACATCTACCCCATAGGTTCCGCGAATGGTTCCCGGGGCAGCCTTTAAAGGGTTGGTGGCCCCCATCATTTCCCGGGCAGCAGCGATAATTTCTTTTCCTTCCCATACCATGGCCACCACCGGGGCAGATGTAATATAAGCTACCAACGGCTCAAAGAATGGTTTTCCCTTATGCTCGCCATAATGGGTTTCCGCCAGTTCCCTGGTTACCTGCATCAGCTTCATTGCCACCAGCTTGTACCCTTTTTTTTCAAAACGGGTAATTATTTCTCCAATTAAACCCCTTTGTACCCCGTCGGGTTTAATCATCAAAAAAGTGCGCTCCATTTTGGGTTTCAGCCTCCTCCCTAAAAATATTATCTTAAAGAGGATGTTCGAAAAGTGTGCGCGTCTCTCGTGCTCCTTTTCGAACACTCACTTAAATTAAAACCGCCGTTTTTACCTTTTACCCCCTGCCGGTACCGCAGAGCGGCGCGGGACTATGCTGAAAATTGAGAATAATCTACCTGAAAATAGTGGTAAGTATGGGTTTTTGAGCCCACACTTACCTGTAATATAATGGCTATATTCCCTGATTTGCTTCCAAACCGTGCTTTTTCATCAGCTCGGCAAACTCTTCCGCCGCTATTGTTTCTTTTTCCATCAGTTCCCGGGCAATGTCATGCAGGGCTTCATTGTATTTTTGCAGCAGCTTTTTGGCGGTTTCATAACTCTCATCTATAATTCTTCTTACCTCTTCATCAATGGCCGAGGCAATTTCCTCACTGTAGTTGCGGTCCCGGGCTATATCCCGGCCCAGGAACACAGCCTCCTGTTTTCTGCCCAGCGTCAGCGGTCCAAGCCTGTCGCTCATACCGTATTCCATAATCATTTTACGGGCTGTTTCAGTGGCCCGTTCCAGGTCGTTTTGGGCACCGGTACTGATTTCTTTCAGCACCACGTCCTCTGCCACCCGGCCGCCCAACAGCATGGTGATCTGGTCAATGAGCATAGAGCGGGTTATATAATAGCGCTCTTCTTTGGGCAGCAGCAGTGTATAACCCCCCGCCCTTCCCCGGGGGATAATGGAAACTTTATGCACCGGGTCGGTATTGGGCAGCAGGTATCCCACCAGGGCATGACCGGCCTCGTGGTATGAAACCAGCCGCTTTTCTTTATCGCTGATAACCTTCGATTTTTTCTCCGGCCCGGCGATAACCCGTTCAATACTGTCTTCCAGCTCTTTTTGGCCTATTTTCTTTTTATCATGCCTGGCAGCCAAAAGCGCCGCTTCGTTTACCAGGTTAGCCAGGTCCGCCCCGGTAAAGCCCGGCGTACGGCGGGCCAAAACCCCCAGGTCCACGTCATCTTCCAACGGTTTGCCCCTGGTGTGCACCTTTAATATCTCTTCCCGGCCGGCCACATCGGGAGCATCCACCACAACCTGGCGGTCAAAACGCCCCGGTCTCAGGAGAGCCGGGTCCAAAATATCCGGCCGGTTGGTAGCCGCTATGATAATAATCCCTTCATTGGGTTCAAAACCGTCCATTTCCACCAGCAGCTGGTTCAGGGTTTGCTCGCGCTCGTCGTGACCGCCGCCCAAACCGGCCCCCCGCTGCCTGCCCACCGCGTCTATCTCATCGATAAACACAATGCAGGGGGAATTCTTTTTGGCCTGGTCGAAAAGGTCACGCACCCTTGACGCACCAACACCTACAAACATTTCCACAAAGTCTGAACCGCTGATGGTAAAGAAGGGCACTCCCGCTTCACCGGCCACCGCTTTAGCCAGCAGCGTTTTACCGGTACCGGGAGGTCCGAAAAGCAGAATACCCTTTGGTATTCTGGCTCCCAGTTCATTAAATTTTTTCGGATTCTTTAAAAAGTCCACCACCTCGGCCAGCTCCGCCTTTTCTTCATCGGCTCCGGCCACATCGTCAAAGGTTACCTTGGGCTTTTCATCGCTGTGCAGCTTGGCCTTGCTTTTCCCAAAAGACATTACCTTACTGCCGCCGCCCTGGGTTTGCTGCATTAAAAAGAAAAATAGGAATACAAACAGCAAAATCGGCAGCAGCGATGTAAGCACCCCTACCCACCAACCGGGCTTTTCCGGCGGCTTTTGGGTGAAGCTCACTCCTTTTTCCTTAACAAGCTGCAGCAGTCCTTCATCGGGCCACGGGCCCTTGGATACAAACTTTTGGTCGTTCCTTTTCAACTTACCTGTTATATTGTTGGTATTATCTTCAATCTGGAAAGTGATCTCTTTTATTTTATTCTGCTCAATGCTGGATACCAATTGATCGTAACGCAGCGTTTTAATATCATCTTGATTGGGCGATGTGTATTGAATCAGCGCTATAATTACCAGAACAATTAACAGGTAGATCATAAGGTTTTTAATAACCTTATTCAACAAAGCCACTCCCCTCAAAACTTAGCCTAAACAATATGGGTATTTTACCATGTTTTTTACCCATTTTCAATTTACTGCAAACATCATTTATTCTTCGCTCATCAGTTCATCCATTTTTAAATGCAGAATGGTGCGGGTGTTTCCTGTTATCTTCCAGTATTCCCCAACACGCAGTCCGCTTACCCATATAATTTCGCTGCTGCTGCAGACGATGGGAATAAGATCTCGTTTTTCCCGGGGCACTTTTTGATCTATAAAAAATTTTTTCAGTTTTACCGTCCCCCCCGTTCCCTGGGGTTTAAAGACATCTCCCTGGCGGCGTTTTCTTACAAAAATTTCCGCACCAGTTCGGTCGTAATCCAATGCCGCTTCATTGCCGGGCAGTTTAGCGGGATCACGATGAAATTCACCGGCCTGGTAAAGCTGCGCCGTAATCACTTTACCAATTTCATCAATTATAGTTTTCCCCGGTATTTTTAGGGGATAACAATAGTACGGTATATCCTTTTTATCATGCTGGAGTTCTAACTGTATTTTAGAATAAGTTACCTTACATTTATAACCCCCCGGCAGTTCCACGGTGGCTAAATTTAAATTTTTACATTGTTTAATAACTGCTTCCACGTGATAAAAGGATAAGTCTTTTTGACCGCCGGTTAGTTTAATCCAAGCATATCGAATTACCCGGCGCTGTACTGCCAGGTGCAGCCGGTTAAATTTTTTGAGGTCCAGTTCTACCCTGTTTTTATTGATACCACATACCACCGATTCCCATAACTTTAGAACCTGCTGATCTATATACCGGTCTTCTTCCCTGCACAGTTCGGCCATTCTCCCCAGGCTGCTAACGATTTCCGGGTTATATTCTTTTTCTAAAATACTCATTAAATGCATCCGCACCTTGTTGCGCAGGTAGATGGTTTTTTTATTAGAGCTGTCCGTCCGGTACTTCAGCCCGTTTTCTTTACAGTAACGTTCGATATCCCGCCGCCTGATCTCCAGCAGAGGGCGTATATAACGATAACGGCTGTCGCGCACCGGCAGTATTCCTGCCAGGCCGCTTAAGCCGGCCCCCCTAATTAGGTTCAGCATTACCGTTTCCGCCTGGTCGTCGGCATGATGGGCCAGGGCTATAACACCGGCCCCCTGCTGCTGTGCCACCTGTTCCAGAAAATTATAGCGCACTTCCCTGGCTGCAACCTGACTGGATAATCTATGTTTTTTCCGGTACTGGGACACATCCTTTTCTGCAACGGTACACGGCACCTGCCATGCTTGGCAGAGGGCTTTAACAAAACGGGCATCCTCCCTGGACTCTTCCCCGCGAAACATGTGGTTTAAATGGGCCACATGTAAGGAAATGTTCAGTTTTTCCTTTAAATTGCATAACATGTGCAGCAGGGCCACGGAATCGGCTCCGCCGGAAACCGCTACCAGCACCAGTTCACCGGGATTAATCATTTGGTGGGATTGAATGAAGTTTAAAACGCGTTCCCTTGTATTCATAGCATCACCTTAATTGTTTGCCAAAGGGCAACAGTAGCTATTTTTCCACACTAATAAAGGATTTCCTTCTGCAAATTTTAATATTTTTTGAGCCCGGTAAAATATATCCCAATACAGCAATAAGCGGCCGCAAAGGACCGCCTATTACCGGGCACTCTCCAATTTGGCTACCAGTACAGTCATATCGTCGCTGATATTCTGTTTTCCTCCCACGGTGGTTTCCATTACCTGTAACAAAACGGCAGCTATTTCTTGGGGTGGCAGCGAGGTAAGATCCTGCAGCACTTCAATAAACCATTCCTCCCGGTCACCTGACCCCCGGTATGCATCCAGTACACCGTCCGTTACCATTACCAGAATGTCTCCGCTTTCTAAACTCCTGGTTTGTGACGTAACTTCTATGTTTTCCATTATACCCACCGGCAGGGAGTTGGATTTAATTACCGAAACTTTATTTTTGCTTATCAAAAAAGATGGTGCCGCGCAGGTCTTGATAAAATCAGTTCTTCCGCTGTAAAGGTCAACCACCGCCATATCCACTGTAGCAAAGCTTTCGTTGGGTGAGCGCAGTACGAGAATGGAGTTGACGGTTTTCACAGCGATGTCTTTTTCAAAACCGCACTCCAGCAGTTTTTGCAGCAGGTTTACCGTGGCAGAACTTTCCAGGTGCGCTTTATAACCCGTTCCCATACCGTCTGACAGCACCAGGGCATATTTACCGTTCCGCAGCTGTATAGTCGTGTAACTGTCCCCGGATACCCCGCCGCCCCCGGCCGCACCGGCACTGCCCACTGATAATGTGTATGACAGTGATGAATATAATTTAAAGGTACATTCCTCCTGCCCTTCTTTTAAACTGCACCCGGTGCTGGCCGGCACCAGGTTTTGGCCAGTGGCCGCCGACACCACCGGCGTTACCTTATGGTGGCACTCCATCCGGCCTCCACAGGCGGGACGGGTTAACCCCACTTCCAACCCGCCATCACGGTGATAAAAGGTAAATACGTCAGTAACAGGAATCCCTTCTCGTTTCAAGCGTTTGACAATGGCTTCTTCCAGTTCCCCGGTCATTTCCACGTCCTTTTCCATTTCATCGGCCATGTTGATGAGAATTTCCGCCACCCCTTTAAGCTGTTCAGACACCAGCTGCCTGCTGTCCAGTAATTTCTTCTGCCAGTAATTATTTAATTTAAAAGTGTCGTACAGGCAGGTTAGGGTAACTGTCATTTCCTTCAACCGGGCACAGCGCTTTTTAATGCCGTCGGGCAGATCATCTATATCCAGCTTGCCGTAGGTTTCCACAATGGCCAGTAAATCAAGCAGCTGTTGATATGTACGGTAAAACTCCCGTTCCCAACAGGTGCGGTAGAGGGCACATCCAGCACACACTTTTTTCCCCACTTCCACGAACAGCTGTTCCAAACCCTGTTCTTCTTGAGATTGTTCCACTGTTGATGATACCTGTTTAAAGCTGTTGGATAACTCGTTAAATACAGCGCTCCAATCGCGCATCCGCCCGGCAGTTATTTCCTTTATTCTGGACTGCGACACGGTGGGGCGGCTGAATTTAATACCCCGGGAAACAGGCAGCATCTTGGTGATATTTTCTATCCAGCATGCCGGCATGAGGCAGAAAAGCAGCATGGCCACCGCCGATTCCGTCATCACTTCCAGCATACTGCCGTAATGGGTTATGTATATGGAGAGGAGTATATTGCCCAGCAGAAAGCCCATGGATATACCAATGCGACCAAATCCCCTGAAAAAGCCGGCTACCAGCCCGGCAAAGGAGTAAGCGCCCACTATTACCGGCGTTACCACATAGGACAAGCCGGGTATCACACCAACCACCGCTCCCGCAGAGGCTCCCAACCCCACTCCCCCCACCAGGGCAGACAGCAGCACAATAAATTTGCTTACCACACCGCGTAAAGTAACCATTTCCCAACCGATTTCTCCGGTACCGGCCACCACACCGCCAAACAGCAGCAGCATGCAAAAAACCGCTTCCCCGCTGATGCGCCCGGGTACAGTCTGCTGCCACAGGGGAGGCAGGGCATGCATAAAAGCTATGGTTAGTACACAAGCAAACACCGCGTCAAAAAGCACACTGATATAACTGTAAAGGATCCCGGAGCTGTAGGTAACAAAGGAACATTTAACCACCAGCACGGTGATTAACACCGCACCGGGTACTATATACCACTCCCGTTCCTGCATTGAAGGTAACAAACGCAAAATCAGGTATGCCGCCAGCATAGTTGTCACACCACCGGCCAATGCCGCGCCGCCGGTTACCGTGGCCATACCTGCAGCGGCAAAAAACAGCGCCCCCAGGTTTCTGATACTTATCACCCTGGCCACCGCAGCCACAAAGGCCACCCCAAAAGGCATTAATTCCCCCAGCAGTACCGCCCGACCCAGAAAAAAAGCGGCCAAATACAAAAGCAGCCACCGCCCGGCAAAAGCCTGTCCAACCGATGACCAGGACACGTCATTTTTCAGGTTTAATTTTCTTTTTTTAGAGCCCGAACCCATCCCGGCAGAGCCGCCCGCTTCCTTCAGGCTTTCACCGCGGCGGTAGGGATAAATTTCGAAGTCATTATACACCGTCTTCACTCCCTTATACTACAATGCTGCATTATGCACATTATAGTATAAGGGACAGGAAATATTTGTCATTATTAGTAAGCTGTACCACTTTTTCTTTCGACATCTATCGCAGCATTAATGACCAAACCCCAGAGAATGTCCGCCTCGCTGGCCACAAAGCCGGAAACACCCAAGCCCTTCAGCACCGCCCGGATTATCCTTACCCCCGCCGGAATAATGTCCGCCCGCTCCGGCTGTAGGCCCGGCATGGAACGCCTCTCTTCCAACGCTGCCGCATTTAATTTTTGCAGTAAATCTTCCACCTGCCGCAGGCTGACCGGAAAGCCGTGCACCTTCTGCCAATCATAGGTGGTTAATTTTTGTATCATCGCCGCAATGGTTGTGGCCGTGCCCCCCACCGCCACCAGTTTACCGGCACTGCCCTTTACCCTGGCCAGCACCGGCTGCAGCAGCTCTGCAATCTGCTCATCGCTGTGACCGCCCTCGGTCATGCGCACCGCACCTACATTGACGCTGTGATAGTGTACGGAACCTGCTTCTTGCCAAGAAAATTCCGTGCTGCCGCCGCCGATATCAACCACTGTTACACCGTCACTTTCACCGGGCATCCCCGCCAGCACCCCCCGGTAGCTCAGTTCTGCCTCCATCTCACCCGGTAATATCAGCAGCGGGCAGCCGGTCTGCTGCCGAATCATATCCGCAAACTGCCGGCCGTTAACCGCATCCCGCACCGCACTGGTGGCAGCCAGTACAATATTCTCGGCCCCGCTTTCCCGGGCTTGTTCTACAAACTGCCGCACCGCCGTCAGCGTGCGCTCCATGGCCAGCGGGTCAAGATACCCGGAGCTAATCCCCTCCCCCAGGCGGGTTGTTTTTAAATCACTTTGTAAAACCTGTACTTT
This sequence comes from Desulforadius tongensis, assembly GCF_016907915.1. Taxonomy (GTDB): domain Bacteria; phylum Bacillota; class Desulfotomaculia; order Desulfotomaculales; family Desulfohalotomaculaceae; genus Desulforadius; species Desulforadius tongensis. The sequence goes on along the minus strand of NZ_JAFBCW010000035.1, from coordinate 14,093 downwards.
ATGTTCCCGGTCAACCCGGGCCACCAGCAGTCTTGTGGAGTTGGTACCCACATCCACCGCAGCAACTCTCATCTGCCAGCCCCCCTGTATAATTAATGAAGACACACTCATGCCGGCCAAACAAAATCCCCGGAAAGGATACCGGGGCTTAGAAATACGGCATTTAAATATTATTTTATGCTATCATCCCTGAAAATAACAGGCAAAAAATAATAATGATGCCGGGCAGCAGCTGTATACAAAAATGAAAGAATGGAAGTCTAACTAATTCTTTGTACCGGGATCTCCAGCTTCGGAAGTCTCCCCATCCTGTTCAACGGGCACAATCAAGCTTTCACCGGGCTTCACTAACCCCAATTTTTCCCGGGCCACCTGTTCCACGTACTCTTCAGACTCAATGTCCTCCAGCATTTTATACAGTTCTGCATTTCTATTCTGCAGCTGCTCTATTTCCTGCTCCAGTTCGGTAACACTGTGCCGCATGGCATTTAACCTTTCTATTTCACCACTTAATGACACCAGCAGGTAGCTAAATACCAGCACAAATACCAGCATGGGAAAATTAATTCTCAACCTGGTTTTAGACCGGGGCAGTTTAGGCTTGTGTTGAATTTTTCCCGTACTTTTAAATGGCACACCCTTCCCTCGCCTGTTGGTTGAAGATATCAATGCTATACCTCCTCATCTTCATCCGGGCCGAACAAACCCATAGCATCCCCTGGTATCACAATTACCACCTGGTACCCTTTGCCTTTGGCACGGTTAAAAAGCGTGGCCACGGTACTGGTAGAAAGATTTAGTTTTCTGGCAATACGTTCATTGCTGTAACCTATTTCTTTTAGTGTTACCACTTGTTTTTCCCGGAAGCTCAGTTTTTCCGCTCCTCTAATTTCAATTTGCAACCGGGGCCACCTCCGGCTGTAACAGCACGCAAATATCCACTACTTTATCCACGGGTTATCCACCGTTTTATCCACAGACTGTGTATATTTTAACTACATATTAAGTACGTTATTACTACATTAGCAGTAAAAATCCTTCTGCCGGCCAATAATTTGTTCCCCTTGGTTAAAATTATCCACAGCAGGCAAATTTTAAACCCTACCAGCGGTAGGGCTGAAACCGGCTATACTCTTCTCTGAACAGTGTTCTTTACAGTGGAATGACTGCCAATGGCAAATACAGCCAGCACTAAACCGGCCAAAACACCGTTAAGACTAAATTCTATCAGCAGGGCCCCCAAAAGCATCCCCAGCACCACCAGCACCAGCGGCACATAATTATTTTTAATAAAAGGTGTAGTTTTAGCCACCCAACCCAGCGCCCAAATAACGATCAGTATTTCTAACCACGGATCATTCATATATGACTTAATCAATTCTATGATACCGGCATCCGGCATTTAATCATCCCCCCACCCATTAAAAGTTAGTCCTTAGATCGAAATATTAATTTTAACTTACCAATTGTTAGGTTAATTAACCGTTTGATACCCCGCCATATTTTACCGGTAATTTTAGATATCCAAGCCAGCGGTACTCCAACAATCAACAGCAGCACCCGGAACGGCATGCCCACCGCGCAGCACAAAAACCTTAACATCTTGACAACCAGTTTGATCAACCCTTTAATGCCGTCTATTAGTTTACCGATCAAGGGAACAATATATTTGCTGGGGTACTGCAGGTACAGCACCGCCCCTAAAGAAAGTCCAATTATAACGTACAGCCGCACTTCTCCCCAATTACCCCAGAGCAAAATCACAAATACCACCGGGGTTAATATCAACCAGTACAGCAGATCACCCAGCATTGTTCCCCACTTTTTTAATTTAAGAAGCCGGCCCACCACGCGGTACAGGTCAAACATAAACCCGGCCAGCATCCCGATGGCAATGGTAATAAAAAAGGCATACACTTGATTTTCTAACGGTATCAGCCAGCCACACCCCTTCCACCGGGCTTACTTCAACAACCGGTTTAAAATACCCCTGCCCTTGTTTCTACCTCCCTTGGCAGCCTTACCTTCAACGTATTCAATACAGCTTATATATCCCTCCACCGTTAATTCACCCTGTTCAAGATTCAATTGCGTGATATGCAGCCCTTCCCCTCTCAATGAAACACAACCCATATTTGTATCCAGCGTAATTTCATTTTCATCAAAGGCGCCCACCTGCTGCACACCTTTTAATGATAATTGCTTTCTATCCAGCATTTCCAGTTTGTGCCTTCCCTGAACTTCCATATGACACCCCCCGTTTCAAAAACGCACTAAATTCATGTTAATATTTATTCCATTGTTAGCTAATTATGACAGGATAAACCCCCATTCTGCCGCTAACCCCATACTTTCTGACATAGAAAAAACCGGGGTCCAACCCCGGTCCTTCTTATTTCCACAGTTTATCAATGGTTACGTTTTGATAATAAAACTTAATTATTTCCTCGGGAGATTTTCCTTCTTGGGCCATTTTGTAAGCCCCCCACTGGCACAAACCCACACCGTGGCCAAAGCCGTTTCCGTTAATCACCAGGTTATCGCCTTTCACCTTGATCTCTTTAATTAATGTGGAACGCATTTTTTCACTGCCCAGGGCCAACCGCAGCGCCGGGCCGCTTATTGTAATGCGCCCCAATTTAATTTCTTCGGCCCTGCCCGACGGGCCCCTTTTCACTATTTCCACCCCGGTAATGTCACCGGGGTCCTGGCCCGTTTTATTCTTAACGGCCTGCCGCACTGTACTGATTGGAAACTGCACCCACCAATCCCTGTTCTCATCATTGGTTATTTCCATACAGCCGTCCTTTAAACCGGCTTTTATGTAAGGAGTTTTTGTCTTCTTCCAGTCTAAACCCTCTTCGGCCCCGGCGGTTACACCACCACAGCAGGCCGAAAACCACCCCTTTACATACCGTCCTTTATATTTAATTACCTGCCCCCTGGTATCATTGATCGCTTTTTTAACACGCTCGTTAATTCTGGACGGATCATAAGCTTGAGACTCTTCCACATCGGTGGATACATCGGTACCATGAATCTTTTTCACCCGCCCGCTTTCTATGTTTTCCATTGTAAACGTACGGGCCAATATCGCTTGGGCAGCCAGGGCATTTTGCGGCCATGTGGGCTCCATTTCCGCTACCACCACACCGGCCAGGTATTCCTCCAGTTTAATTTTTTTCTTTTCCCCGGTCTCATTAACATAAAGGGTAATTGTCGGTTCTCCTCCCACTACCTGCCCGGGCTTTTTTTCCGGTTTGACACAGGCACTGAAAATTACCGCCAGCAGTGCCACTGCCAATGTTATTTTTAATAATCTAACACCTTTCATCTTACCACCCCACAATATTATTTGTTTTATTTTTCGCAGCGGGGCGGCAAAATATGACCGATCTATACTTTTTTACAGCCAATCCTCCGGCGGGCGGTTTATCTCTTCCACAATCTCATACAGGGATGCCGCTTCTTTGGCCGGCACGGTATCTTTAACTTCCAATACCCTCACTTTCAGCATTTTCCTACCCAGTTCTATTTCCAGCACATCCCCCGGTTTCACCTCACTGCCGGCCTTGGCCACCCGGTTATTCAATTTTACCTGGCCGCTGGCACATACTTCTTTCGCCACCGGGCGTCTTTTGACAATCCTGGACACTTTTAAAAATTTATCCAACCGCATAACCAAACACCTCTTGCACACGTATATGGGAAACTAAAAAAATAACCAGACCTAACGGCCTGATTATTTTTATTACTTGGCTACCATTTCTTTTAGCGCCTTACCTGCTTTAAAGGTGGGAACCTTTGTGGCCGGAATAATAATTTCTTCACCGGTTTGAGGATTGCGGCCCTTACGCTCTTTGCGTTCGCTGACATCAAAGGTACCAAATCCCACCAGTTGAACTTTATCACCCGATGCCAGTGCCTCAGAAATGCTTTCTAAAAGCGCATTTACCGCCTTTTCGGCATCCTTTTTGGTTAGTTCAGTCTTTTCTGCAACGCTGGAAATCAGCTCTGCTTTATTCACCAAAAAACCTCCCCTGTTTTTTTCTTTCTGGCCTTCTAAGCATTCGATAAAACGGTGTCATTTCCTTCTAAAAAGATAATTTTTCCTGTTATTTAAGATTATTTTTTCCATATTTTCATCTTTCCAAACCTTTAGCTTCTTCCCACAGGCAATCCATTTCTTCCAGTGTCATTTCAGACAGTTCCTTACCCCTTTGATAGGCCTTTTTTTCTATGTACTGAAACCGGCGCATAAACTTCCCGTTGGCACCGGTCAGCGCCCCTTCGGCATCAACCTTTAACAACCGGGCCATATTAACCACCGCAAATAGTACATCTCCCAACTCCATCCTTATTTTTTCCCGCTCCCCGGTTTCAATAACCGTGTACAGCTCCTCCAGTTCCTCTTTTACTTTCTTCACCGCTCCTTTATAGTCCGGCCAGTCGAATCCCACCCGGGCCGCTTTGGCCTGCAGCTTAGCCGCTCTAACCAAAGCGGGCAAAGCAGCAGAAACACCGGACAGCAGGGACTGCGGCTCATGCCGGCGGTTTTGTTCTTCAGCCTTTATTTTGTCCCAGTTAACCAGCACCTCATCACTGTTTTTTACCGTTGTATCACCGAATACGTGCGGGTGGCGCCGGACCATTTTTTCTGTAATGGCATTAATTACATCATTAATATCAAACCTGTTATCCTCTGCCGCTATTTGAGCGTGAAATACAACCTGTAACAGTAAGTCTCCCAATTCATCACAAATTTTATGCGCGTCACCTGAATCTAAAGCCTCTAACACTTCATAAGTTTCCTCCAGCAGGTACTGCTTAAGAGTTTCATGGGTCTGCTCTTTATCCCACGGGCAGCCGTTATCCCCCCGCAGGGTGGCCATTACATCCACCAGGGCATCCAGGGGATAATTACACCGGTTATTGCCCACCGCCCCGCTTTTAGCCGGTACAAAGACGCTGGTTAAATGGTCTATCCAGTCCAGCCTGTCCAGCTGGTAAAGGGGTATTTCCACAATTTTTTCTTCCCCCGGCACACCGGCAGCCCGGATTACTTTAATTGGATGATGATCATCGTAATATTCCATTAAAGTTAGTTTTACGTCACCGGCCACAAACCGGGAATAAACTTGTGTAATTACTGCCGCCATGGCAGGAACCGGCGGCCGCTGTCTTAATGACAGCCCGTCCAGTACCTGCAGCCCGTCGTTGGGGTCATAGCCTACCCGGCTGAAAATGGCATCTAAAAAGCTGGCCGCAGGTAAGATTTCCACCGTCAACCCCCGTTCCCTGGCTCCATTTAAAATCAACTGCACAGTTTCCTCCGCCACCAGCGGGTGCCCCGGCACGGCATATAAAAGCTGCTGTTTTTCGGCCTCAGCTAAAACCTCAGCGGCTATACGCCGGTAAAGCTGCTGAAAATTATCACATTCCTCGTAATAGCGGTCAAAGGATTGATAAACAACCCCCTGTTCATCCAACCATGAAACCACCGGATGTATTTTGGTGCGCAGCAGCACCCGGGGGGCTTTTTTTAAAGCTTCCATAACCCCGAAAGTTAATGTTTCTTTAGCACCAGGTCCCAAACCGGCAATGATAATACTTTTATTTTGCATAACCCTCCACCTCTTTACAGCACATAAATAAGGAGGCCCTCCGGCCTCCTTTCTTATTGTTCCATCTGCTTTGCCAAAAAACCTGCTGCCGTTTCTGCTAATTTCAATTCCAACTCACCCATTTTAACATCACTTTCCTTGGAAGCTAAAATAACTGCACCAATGGGATCCCCTTCGGCTATAATGGGAGCAATTACTTCACAGGTGTATTTCAGGTTACCGTCGTCAATAATTGATCCTTCCCTGGCGGCAGGATCATCCTCCGGGTTGTTAATAATAATTGCTTTTCGCTCCTCCATAACCCTTTCCACCAAAGGGCCGATGGGTTTATTGAGCAGTTCTTTTTTTGGCGCCCCCGATACCGCAATGATTACGTCTCTGTCAGCTATACAAGCAATATGCCCCAACGCTTCGTGCAGGGAGTCTGCATATTCTTTAGCAAAATCACCTAATTCACCGATAGGAGAATATTTTTTTAGTATAACTTCGCCTTCCCTATCTACAAAAATTTCTAAAGGATCTCCCTCTCTAATTCTCAGGGTCCTGCGAATCTCTTTTGGTATAACAACTCTTCCCAAATCATCTATACGACGTACTATACCCGTTGCTTTCATGAAGTTTCCTTCCCTCCTTTTTTCTGCTTGATCTACGCAAAATAACTTTCTGTGATAGTATATAACAGGAGGTTTGCAATTATTCATATTTTACCAGTGCCCGAAAAATTAATTTCGGCTTTTAGGAGTTTGTCTAACTTTTTGCCGAACTGTCTGTTACATTTTATTAGTGCCCATCACCCTTACTTATCCTTTAACAGCGCCCCCAACGGCAAACCCGTAACCGGATCCGGTATGTATTCTCCCTCCTTCCTGTAAATTTATCTTTAACCCGGCTGCCGTCCTTACCCGGTGTCCCCTCCCTTCGTCTTTAAAAAGATAGATTTATAGCCCATTCTTGTTTTTAGTAATTTTGATTGTTGGTAGTATACCCTGACTTACTCATAAATAATCTTTTTTACAATATCAGTTATTTTTTGATAGCCAAAACCGCGGGCACCCGTCCCGCGGTTTTGGACCTACTCGTTAATATATTTTTTTATATCCGCCTTTTCTCTAACATCGGCCATAAAGCTGCGGTAGTATTCCATTTTCGCTTCCCGCGTTAACTGCTCTTTTATAAAGCCCTGCACTTCATTAAAAGATCTTACTTGGGCCGGTATTCTCTTTTCCAGCTTGATAACATGATATCCATAACGGCTCCTTACCGGTTCTTTAGTGTATTCTCCTTCTGCAAGGGCTTGAGCTGCTTTGGTATACCCGGGATCAGTCATCCCTAGTTCCGGAACAAAGGAGTAAAAACCACCTTTATCTTTAGTACCTAGGTCTTCTGACTTTTCCTTGGCCAATTCTGCAAAATCAGCCCCCCGGTTTAAACTGTCAATTACCTGCTGGGCCAGTTTTCTGGCTTCTTCATCGCTCCGCTTTACAGGTATATTTTTTTGGTTGTCTTCGTTGACAAAGAAAAGAATGTGCCGGGTATTCAGTCTTTCGGGTATTTTAAACCGGTCTTTATTCTGCCGGTAGTAATCCTCCGCTTGTTCATCGGTGGCTTCTTTAACACCTGCTGTCACCTTTTGATAAAGGTTATTGGCAGCCAGTTCATTATATATAATATCCCGTAATTCCCTTTCACTTATTTTGTTTTCTTTTAGTGCTTTTTTGTATTCTGCTTCTGTTTGATAAGAATCTTTGATTTCTTTTATTTTTTTATCAATCTCTTCTTTAGAAGGCTCCACACCCTTTTTCTTTGCCTGCTGGCGCACCAGAATTTCCTCAATCATTTCATCCAGTACCCGCTCTTTTATATTGTCCGCCAGTTCTTTTTCTGACTCAAAGTCCACTCCCTGCTGTTCGAAATTGGCTTTTACACCGTCAACACGCCTATTATACTGCTCCATGGTAATCTTTTCGCCATTAACCTCCGCCGCCAGGTTGTTTTTTACACACCCTGCAGCGAGAATCATCATCAGCAGCAAGCACATTAGTACCGGTAATTTTGCAGTTTTTAAATTCATATTGTTCTCCCTTCAAAAAATATCATTTACACAACTCTGAAAAGGTTATCTTACTAAGCCGGCTCAGATACCGGTGCTGCACTTCCTGTGCGGCACCCCGCCTCCACCAGCATCCCCCGCTCAGTTCGGCAGCGGCTCATCCATAAACACTCACCTGCACAAAGGGCCGCCTGCCTTTCATGTCCTCGGTGCCGCAAGACGGCATGGCGGTTACTGCAGTTGATCTATGAACCCGGATAGTTCCTTCAGGCCGCCGGTACTCATCTCCGTTATGTCCCTGGTTTTAAGTTTAATTTCAAATTCTTCACTGGTATTGTTAAATTTAATCCTGTTCCTGTATCTCTGCCCCAGTTGAACCAGCTTCTCGACATTAACAGGCGGGTTGGGGGCAAAAACCAGTTTAAACATTCTCCTTTGATAATTAATAGACTTGATTTTTAACTTTCCACCCTTAATTTTTATTTCTGCCACCAGCAGCAGCCGCTGTACCGGTTCCGGCAGTTCGCCGTAGCGGTCCAGCAGTTCTTCCCTTAAGTCCTCAACCTGCTCGCACTGGGTAAACCGGGCAATGCGGCGGTATAATTCCACCTTTTGAGATTGGTCATTAATATACCGGTCGGGTATATAAGCGTTTACCGGCAGTTCCACCGCTGTCTCTACCGGTTCCTCTTTCTCTTCTCCCTTGATCTCTCTAATGGCATCTTCCAGCATTTTGCAGTATAGATCAAATCCCACTTCCGCAATGTGGCCGTGCTGTTCCGCACCTAATATGTTACCGGCTCCTCTTATTTCCAAGTCCCGCATGGCAATTTTATACCCCGAACCCAGTTCGGTAAAGTCCCTGATGGCCGATAGTCGCTTTTCTGCTTCCTCAGTTAGCACTTTATCCCGCCGGAAGGTAAAATATGCATAGGCCAGGCGATTGGATCTTCCCACCCTGCCCCGCAGCTGGTAAAGCTGGGCCAGGCCGAACCTGTCGGCATCTTTTACTATCAGCGTGTTAACATTTGGTATGTCCAAACCCGTTTCTATAATGGTGGTACATACCAGCACATCGTGGTTACCGGCCATAAATTCCAGCATTACCTTTTCCAGGCGCTCTTCTCTCATTTGACCGTGGGCCACCACCAGTCTTGCTTCCGGAACTAAGCCGCTAAGCCATTCAGCCACTGTATCCAATTCCGCCACCCGGTTGTGCACAAAAAACACCTGGCCACCGCGGTTTATTTCTCTCCGAATGGCCTCTCTAATCATCACCGGGTCCTCTTCCAGCACATAGGTTTGTACGGGAAAACGTTCCTCCGGCGGTGTTTCAAGCAGGCTGGTGTCCCTCACTCCCACCAGTGACATGTGCAGCGTGCGCGGTATCGGTGTGGCAGTGAGCGTCAACACATCCACCGTGGTACGAAGTTTCTTTAATCTTTCCTTGTGGGCAACACCAAACCGCTGTTCTTCATCTATCACCACCAGCCCCAGGTCCTTAAATTTTACATCCGACTGTACCAACCGGTGCGTTCCAATCACCACATCAACGGTTCCTTCTTCCAGCCCCTTTATTACCGCACGCTGTTCTTTAAGGGTTCTAAAACGGGATAACATTTCAATTGTCACCGGGTAGTGGGCAAATCTCTCTCTAAAGGTATTGTAATGCTGCTGGGCCAAAATGGTGGTGGGCACCAGCACCGCCACCTGCTTTCCATCGCTAACCGCTTTAAAGGCCGCCCTCAGCGCCACTTCTGTTTTGCCGTAGCCCACATCCCCACAGAGAAGTCTGTCCATGGGGCGCGGTTTTTCCATATCCTTTTTCACTTCCGCTATCGCTTTTAACTGGTCCTTTGTTTCTTCATAGGGAAAGGCCATTTCAAATTCCTTTTGCCATTCCGTATCCCTGCTGAAAGCGTAACCTTTGGCTGTTTGCCGAGCTGCATACAGCACCACCAGATCCCGGGCAATTTCCTTTACCGCCTGTCTAACCTTGTTTTTAGCCCTGGTCCATTCACTACCGCCCAGCTTGGACAGCTTGGGAGCAGCTCCCTCGTTACCGCTATAACGCTGCAGTAAGCCCACTTGATCGGTGGGTACATAAACCTTGTCATCCCCGGCATATTCCACAAGAAGATAATCCCTTTGTACACCACCGATGTCCAGTGTGGTTATACCTTTATAGCGTCCAATCCCGTGGTTAACATGTACCACATAATCATTAATCTTTAAATCTTCAAAGGGGGCTAAGCGGGGTTCTGTTTTATCCCGCCTGCGCTTTGGTTTTTTACGCTGGCCGAAAATCTCTTTTTCTGTGATCACCACAGCACGGGCAGACACCAGCTCAAAGCCGGCGGAAAGATTCCCCTCCGTGATTACCACGTTACCCGGCACCACTTCATTTTTAACCCGGGACATATAAAAGGCATCCACTTTATTTTCTTTTAAAGACTGCAGTAAATTCTGCGCCCGTTCCCTATTACTTACCAGCAGCACCACAGAGTTCTTTTTTCTCTTCCACTGCTTTATTTCATCAACCAGCACACCGGTATTGCCCAGGAACGGGTGCATGGTTTTAGCAGTAAAATTAACAATATTCTTAGGATTTAAAAACTGCGGGTTCCGGGGTAAAAAGGAAAAAGCAACACTCTGCCGGCGGGTCAATGCTGCTAAAAACTGCCGCCATTCCAGGTAAATACCATACTGAGAAGGCAGCACCTTACCCTTTGACAGCAGTTCTGTATGGGTTTCGCCCCGCTCCCTTTGAATTATTTCCACCATTTCTTTTACCCGCAGGGGATCGTCAACCAGTACAACCGCCTCTGCCGGCAGGTAATTCATTAAACTCACCGGGCGGGGGTAAAAAAAGGGCAATAACTGCTCCACACCGGCAAAATACACCGGCTGCTCCAACCTGGTTAACCACGATTCCACCTGGGCCGCCAGTTGATGCCGGGCATCTAAAGTGGCGTTTTGATCTAAATTCTTCAGCTGGGCACGATACTCCTTAAGTAATTTCTGCCGTCCCTCGGGCCATTTTTCCTCACATACCACCATTTCCCCGGCCGGCGTTATTTCCACCAGCGGCAGCTCCTCTTCTGAACGCTGGGAATGAACATTAAAGGTGCGGATTGATTCCACTTCATCATCCCACAGTTCTAAGCGCACCGGTTTATCGGCCATTACAGGGTAAATATCCAGTATGCCGCCGCGAACAGAAAACTGGCCCACCCCTTGAATCAAATCTACCCGCTCGTAACCCTGGCGAACCAAAAATTTTTCTAAGTCTTCCAGGTCAACCCGCTGCCCCACTTCAATTTTTCTGTGCCCCGATTTAAAAATCTCCGGCGGCACCAGCCGGCGCATAATCGCTTCCCCCGGTGCCACCACCACCAGGGGCTTACCCATAACCAGCCCGTTTAAAACTTTAAGACGCTGAATTATAACCTCATTGCTGCTGGATAACACTTCCAGGGGCATCGACTGCCAGACGGGAAAAATAACCACTTCCCTATCCGGCAAAAGAAACTGCAGGTCATCTGCCAGCGCAGCGGCTTCAGCCTCTGCCGGCACAATCACCAGCGCCGGGCCGGGCCGGGCGGAAATCAACCCCGCCATTACCAGCGCCCGCTGTGAACCGGCCAAGCCGAACACCACCTGCTGGTCGAAACCTTTCTGCAAACTTTTAACCAGGTTTTGAAACTCAGCTGTATCTGCCAGCGGTCTCAGCAGTCCTGTTAATTGCTGTTGATTAATTTTATCCATCACAAAAAGAGCTTTAGCAGCCGCCAAAGCCCTGTCACTCTCCTTTATAACATGTTTTTCCAATATTTTGATGTAAGATTCATTATATCTTACCGCTTATGTATAGTCAAGGCATGTTGCCCCATGGCACCTTCAGCCCAGTATTTATTTTTACCATTATATGCGCCAGCCATTCACCGGTATTACCGTGCAGGGCAGCGCCGCAGTAATTTGCTGCAGCGTTATCCCCCTCACAGAACCGCACTGTACAGGCCTCGTATACAGCTGATAAACCCCTGTCATTCTTCAATTACACCATCACGTCACGAAGGGGCTGGCGTATTAAACCGGCAGGCCAGCTTATTTTCAGCAGCCGATATGGTATGTCCCGGGTTTACTGCTGCTTTATACCTGCCCTTTTAAATGGCTAATGCCTGCTGATCTCATAATACGCTCAACGCTTCAATACCCCTGCCGGCAAGTTGTTGGTAAATTCTCAGCTCTTTTGGTGGATAATTTTAATCTTTTCTAAAATTGCCCCACCATATTGGCTTCGCTGGCTTTTAGAACGTCTATACCAGGCAATAATAATTCATCGCCTCCCCCACCGTTTTCAGCGTCCCCAGTTATTTATGCTATACACTCTTAAAGAAGGACAATCCCTCATAGGCAGGATACAAACGTAAAAGAGCAAGACTACGGAGTTATTCCCGGTACTAAGTTTCAATTCCTCATAGGTAGACTAGAAACTCTTGTGGCAGAAAGACAGGCTGCTTACAGATTCGCTGTTTCAATTCCTCATAGGTAGACTAGAAACAAAGGTATGGGAGCTGGGGTAATAGGATAGTTGACCGGTGTTTCAATTCCTCATAGGTAGACTAGAAACTCTTTAGTTCAACAGTTGATGGCCTAACAGGGGTGGGTTTCAATTCCTCATAGGTAGACTAGAAACTTAATGAAGAGCTGGATAATGAACATGAAGTTGGGAGTTTCAATTCCTCATAGGTAGACTAAAAACTTGGTCGTTCGCCCTTTCTACCAGCCATTCCACAGTTTCAATTCCTCATAGGTAGGCTAGAAACGAACAGCCTTCACGCCAACAACGCGTATCTTGCCACGTTTCAATTCCTCATAGGTAGGCTAGAAACGATAGTATTAAGTGTTGGACATTTAGCAGATTCAAGTTTCAATTCCTCATAGGTAGGCTAGAAACTAAAAAAAATTTCTTATCTGATACAATGGTGTTTATGTTTCAATTCCTCATAGGTAGGCTACAAACCCATGGCAATGAGGGCATTCAGTTTGGTTTGCCGGGTTTCAATTCCTCATAGGTAGGCTACAAACATGCTTGAAATCCTAATCAACGATGTTACTGGTATGTTTCAATTCCTCATAGGTAGGCTACAAACCATCCAGCCGAACAGTGCACGAATCACTGAGATTAGGTTTCAATTCCTCATAGGTAGGCTACAAACCTTGTGTCAGCATTTACGTCACCTCCTCTCCACAGGTTTCAATTCCTCATAGGTAGGCTACAAACAAATATCCACCGAGAAGGCCGCGCTCGATACCCGCATGTTTCAATTCCTCATAGGTAGGCTACAAACCACCCATACAACATGATATAACAAAACAAAAAAAGTGTGTTTCAATTCCTCATAGGTAGGCTACAAACGTAGCGTATTACTTTACGTATTGCAACATTTTTTGGTTTCAATTCCTCATAGGTAGGCTACAAACGTCGTACCAACAATTTACATATAGTGTTATACTTGTCTGTTTCAATTCCTCATAGGTAGGCTACAAACCTTCTTTTTGGTATCAGGTAATTTATCAAAGTATATTTTGTTTCAATTCCTCATAGGTAGGCTACAAACCGGCACCGACGAGGCCATCCAGGAAACGCTTGGTTGTTTCAATTCCTCATAGGTAGGCTACAAACTCACTACTAAAGTCAGGATTAACCGTCACAGTATCAGTGTTTCAATTCCTCATAGGTAGGCTACAAACCCATTAAAAAGCGCTTAATATCTGCATTTTAGTTTACACAATACTAATTCCAAAAACAAGCATTTCATCTTCGGTTTTTCCAACATACCAGTTAAATCAATACATTGGAGCTATTAATAAATGTCGTCGATCCCCCGGAAAAATTACACTACCGGGGATCGACGACATTTTTTAGTATATCTGATCTTTCCTTGATAAATTAGACAATAAGTTAAGCCGCTTTTCTTTGTTTTTATAATTTCTGGGCTCATACAGCCCGGTGATGACGGAATTACTCCGTGTGCTCCCAGGTAACCGGCATCCCCACCATTTTCAACACCCTTAATTATTTATACTATGCATCCTTTACCGGCTGTCCATTAAACCGGGAAAAGAACAATTCCTCATAGGTAGACTAGAAACTACTACGCTTTTATCCATACTGGGATTCTCCAGACAGGTTTCAATTCCTTATAGGTAGGTTAGAAACTTTGCTGTACCTGATGATGTGCCTTTTTATGGGGGGGTTCAATTCCTTATAGGTAGGTTAGAAACACCGGAAACGCTGAGCCTGGTGATGTTTTAAGCGGGTTTCAATTCCTTATAGGTAGGTTAGAAACCCTTTGGTTCATGGTTTATAGTGCAGGCAGAGGGGTTTCAATTCCTTATAGGTAGGTTAGAAA
>NZ_JAFBCW010000034.1 GCF_016907915.1 Desulforadius tongensis | reverse complement strand
TGAGGTTTATCAGGAGCCGTATACGAGGCCCGTACGTACGGTTCTGTGAGAGGGATAACGCCGTAGCAAATTACTGCGGCGTTACCCTACTCGATTTTTATTCCTTTTGGCATAACTATTAATTATAGCTGCAATGGAAATTTATGTTATATAATGGTAAATAGTAAAGTATCCCAATTTGCCATGAGGCAGTGTCATTAAAGATATATACCTGGTAACCAACCCACGGGTGTAATTGAAATATTAAAAAGTGCTTATTAGTGGCAGGTGACGCATGTGAAAAAAGTTGATCCACACATTCTGGCCAAACTGACAGGTGTCCAATCAGCCAGGCAGAGCTGTTATGTGGAACTGAAAGAAACCATTGAAGAAATGTCCAAACAAAATAAGCGTTTAGAAATTATTAACCAAATAGCCCGCAGTATTAACGTGGATATGAGCTACGATGAAATTATCGAGCGGGTGGCAGAACCGCTGCGCCAGGTGATGTCCTATGACCTGTTAAGCTTTTGCCTGCTGGACAAAGGGAAACTGGTAATAAAATCCGGCATACCAAAGGATCAAAAAATATTGGGAGTGGGAACGGTTTTACCGGAAGAAAACTCAGCGCCGTGGAAAGCAATGAAAGATAAACGCTGCTTTTTACGGCCGGATATTTGGAATGATAAAAAGCAGTATCAAGAGGATAAAGCATTAAAGATAATTGGTATTCAATCGGCCATTATGGCGCCGCTGCTGGTAAGGGAAGAAGTAATTGGCACCTTAAATTTTGGCAGTAGGCATCCCTTTGCCTATTCCGAAAGTGATTTTATATTTGTACAGCAGCTGGCTGACCAACTGGCGGTTTGCTTGGCCAACTTAAATTTATACAATGAAATTTTAAACAGTAAAAAGATTTGGGAGTCAACCTTTAGAGCCGTTCCTGACCTGCTTTTTGTCATTAATGGTCATTATGAAATAATAAGCATCAATAGAAATATCGTTAAATCATCACCGGCGGAAAGTGTACTGGGGCAAAAGTGTTATCACCTGTTTAACGACGGTGTCAGGTGCAGCTTGTGCCCCGCTGTAAAGGCCTTTGATACCGGTAAGCCGGCCTCTGCCGAATTAAGCAGGCCGTCGGGGAAAATTTATCATACCTCTGCCTTTCCGGTGATAGGCAGTAAAGGTGAAGTGATAGAAATTGTCTGTTACGTGCAGGATGTAACGGAAAAACTGCGGATGGAAGCCCAACTATTTCAATCGGCCAAATTAGCCGCCATAGGAGAAATGGCCGCCGGAGTGGCTCACGAATTAAACAGTCCCTTAACCGCTATTTTGGGCAATGCTCAACTGCTGCTGCGCAAAACCCCAAATACTGAACCCCGGTATAAAATGCTGGAGGACATAAAGAACTGCGGTTCCCGGTGCAAAAGGATTATTCAGAATTTATTGACTTTTTCCCGCCGGGATAAGCTGCATACCAATCAAATGGTCAGTATCAACCGGGTGGTGGAAAGATCCCTTTCTTTAATTCGCTATCAAATTGAAAAAAACAATATTGAACTGGTAACTGATTTGAATAACCGGCTGCCTGAAGTGCGGGGCAGCAGCCAGCAGCTGGAACAGGTGGTATTAAACTTTTTATTAAATGCCAAAGATGCGGTGGAAGAAAAGGATAACAAAGTAATTAAAATTACCACCGGAATGATCAAAAACAAAGAAATATTTTTGGCTGTGGAAGATAACGGCTGCGGAATTTCTGCGGAAAACATTGAACAAATATTTAACCCCTTTTTTACCACTAAGGAAGGCCGTAAAGGTACAGGGCTGGGTCTTTCTGTCAGCATAGGTATCGCTGAAAGTCATGGCGGCAGGATTGAGGTAGAGAGTAAAATTGGTGTGGGAAGTGTTTTTCGACTGGTGCTTCCCCGGGAAGAAAACGGAGGTGAGGTGAAATGAAAAAACCCCCCAGGGTACTGGTGATAGACGACGAAGTGGAGGTTTGCACCTTTTTTGATTTCCTGCTGCAGGAGAAAGGGTTTGATGTTTATTTGGCTCACAGCGGTGAGAAAGCAAAACAGATTTTGGCACAGCTGCCCTTTGACCTGGCCATGGTGGACTTGAAGCTGCCGGACACCGACGGCATTAAACTGCTGGCGGATATCAAACAAGTTCTGCCCCGCTGCGAAGTAATAATTATGACCGGTTACAGCACGGTTAAAAGTGCTGTGGAGGCTATAAAATTAGGTGCCTTTGATTATATTGAAAAACCCTTTGAGGATCTAAACGAACTGGAGCAAAAAATAGACCGGGCGCTGTCAAATTCCACCGGCTGGAAACTAACTGCCGGCAGGCGGTTTGATTTAACAAAAGATTACGGCATCATAGCTGCTGAGGAAAGTCCGCTGATACCGGTTTTAACACTGGCCGGCAAAATAGCGGGCAAGGATGTTAACGTGCTCATCCAAGGGGAAACCGGTGTAGGTAAAGAAGTGGTGGCCAGGTTTGTTCATTCGCAAAGCCACCGGGCTGAACAGCCCTTTATATCTGTTAACTGCGGCGCATTTACCGAAAACCTGCTGGAGAGTGAACTGTTTGGTCATGAAAAGGGGGCTTTTACCGGGGCCCAGGGGGCTAGAAAAGGAATTTTTCAGATAGCGGATGGCGGAACGTTATTTCTGGATGAAATTGGTGATGCCAGTTTGGCTATCCAGGTTAAACTGCTGCGGGTGTTGGAAACCGGGGAGTTTATACCTGTGGGCGGGGAAAAAACTTTAAGCGTCGATGTAAGAGTTATTGCGGCCACTAACGTTAACCTGGCCGAAGCAGTTAGAACTAACAGATTTCGTGAAGACCTTTTTTATCGCCTGGAAGTGGTGACGTTGGAAATACCTCCCCTGCGCCGGCGCAGGTGTGATATCCCCCTGCTGGTAAATCACTTTATTAAACGCAACCGCTGTAATGATAATAATACGCCTGTTACCGTTGATGCCGAAGCCATGGAAATGTTAATAAATTATCACTGGCCGGGTAATGTAAGGGAACTGGCCAATGTTGTCACCCAGGCGGCGGCACTGTGTGACGGGGAAGAAATAAAAGTAAAACACCTGCCGGATAAAATAAAAAACCGGGGCTTTAGCGGCCGGTTAGAAGAGAGGCTGCCGGCCGGTGACAGCAGCAGTATCAAGGAAGCTGTAGCCCAGTGGTCCCACGGGCTGATCAGCCAGATAAACCCCTTGAAAGTGGACATTAAAGAGCTGCTAAACGAATTAAAAGCAGCCCAGGGTTACATAGCCAAGCAGGTTATAGAAAAGGTATTGAATTACACCGGTGGAGACCGATCTAAAGCAGCCAAAATATTAAATGCCACCCCCCGCATGCTGCGGTATTTACAAAACGAAAAATAAGGCGGCCTGCCGAAAAAGCGGCAGGCTGCCGTTTTTTTGTTGGCTGGAAAAGTGGTAAACGGGCTTTAAAACCGCTGTCAAAGCCGGTATTTTAACTGGCATGCTGTTTGCATGTGTTTATGGACAGCTGCTGCCAAGCTAAGGAAGATAACCCTTTCAGAATAATAAAAGGAGGTTAAGGGATGCTTAAAGATTACGTGCGAGCCCAAACGGTGGATGAGGTTTTGGCCGCCCTGCAGAAAGGTGATGCCAGGGTAATAGCCGGGGGAACCGACCTGATATTGGACCTGCAGGCGGAGAAAGTTAGTGCTGAAATACTGGTTGACATTAACAGCATTGATGATCTGCAAAATATTGAACTGGTGGATGGGCAAATACGCATCGGTGCTGCTGTAACCCACCAGCAGGCAGCTGAATCGCAGCTTGTTTTGGATAGTGCACCGGTCCTGGCCGAAGCCTGCCGTTCCGTTGGCTCACTGCAGATTCGCAACACCGGAACGGTGGTGGGCAACGTTATCAATGCCCAACCGGCTGCGGATGCCGCCGTGGCATTGGTGGCCCTGGGAGCGGTGGCGGAAATTAAGACTGAAAACGGTACCGCCTATCAACCCGTTGAAGATTTGTATACCGGGGTGGGCAAAAGTAAGATTGACAGTACCAAACAGCTGGTTACCGCCGTTCAATTTCCCGCCCTGCTGCCTAACCAGGGTTCTGCCTTTATCCGCCTGGCCCAGCGGGGAGCATTGGCCCTGCCGGTGTTAAATGTGGCCGTGGTGGCATCGCTGGTGAATCACAAAGTGGAATGGGTGAGAATAGTAATGGCTCCGGTGGCACCGCGGCCTTTACGGGCAGTGGAGGCAGAGAACATGCTGCGGGGCAGGGAAGTGAACGAGCAAAATATATTAGAAGCCGCCAAGGCTGCTGCCGCCCGGGCCAATCCCAGGGACAGCGCGTTAAGGGGGTCCGGCCAATACCGTAAATCGGTGCTGGAGACGCTGGTTAAGCGCGGCCTGTCTGAAGCTTTTAATAAAGCTCAAGGGTAACCCGGGCCGGCTATTAGTATGAAAAAGGAGGGAACATAATGGCCCAAATGATTTTAAAGATGATATTAAACGGGAAACCGGTGGAAAGGCGGATTTCTCCCGGCGATACCTTGCTGGATGTGCTGCGCGGTGACCTGGGCCTGAGCGGAACGAAAAAAGGCTGTGGCAGGGGAGAATGCGGTGCCTGCACGGTAATTATGAACGGTAAGGCGGTAAACTCGTGTATCGTTCCAGCTCCCCGGGCTATGAATGCCCGTATAGAAACGATTGAAGGTATCGGCACTGTGGAGAAACTGCACCCGCTGCAGGAGACCTTTATTCACTGCGGGGCTATCCAGTGCGGTTTTTGTACTCCCGGTATGATTATGTCGGCCAAGGCCCTGTTGGATAAGAACTCCAATCCTACCCGGGAGGAAATAAAAGAGGCGGTGGCCGGAAACATCTGCCGCTGCACCGGCTATGTCAAAATTGAAGAGGCCATTATGATGGCGGCGGAAATGATTAAAAGGGAACGGCGCAAATAGAAGGGAGGCGTTAAAGTGAAAAAGCCCGCTGTAATCGGTAAAAATGTTCGGAAGTTGGATGCGCTGGAGAAGGCCATGGGTACTGCCACTTTCACCACCGATATAAGCCTGCCGGGAATGCTGTACGGTAAAGTGCTGCGCAGCCCATACCCCCATGCCAAAATTATCAATATTGATACCGGTAAGGCTGAAAAACTGCCCGGCGTAGAAGCGGTGGTATGTTATAAAAATACCCCTCGAGTTAAATTTAATACCTCTGCCACTTCAACCTTTACCATACCACCCCTGGAGCCGGTGGAAGACCAGTATATTTTTGATTCTGTGGTGCGCTACGTGGGCGATGAGGTGGCGGCGGTGGCCGCTGTTTCTGAAAAAATTGCGGAACAGGCATTAAAACTTATTGAAGTGGAGTATGAAGAACTGCCGGCGGTATTTGATCCGCTGGAGGCAATGGAACCGGGGGCACCGGACCTGCACGGCCCGTGCAGGGCGGGGAAAAATATTCCCGGGGAAAAAATACACCTAGAATTGGGAGATATTGAAAAGGGGTTTGCAGAGGCGGATGAAATCTTTGAACATACATTTAAGCTGCCGGTACAAAAACAGGCCCAAATGGAAACCCAGGCAGCGGTAGCTCAGGTGACAGCGGACGGGAGGGTTACCGTATGGTCAACAACCCAAACACCTCACCCTTCAAGACGTATTATAGCCACCATTTTTGGACTTCCTTACAGTAAAGTGCGGGTGTTAAACCCACCTTATATTGGCGGCGGCTTTGGAGTGAGAATCGGCCTGTCGGCCAAAGCGGAACCCATTGCAGTGGCCCTGGCCATGCAGGCGAAAAAACCGGTTAAGGTGGTTTACAGCCGTCGAGAGGATTTTATAGCGTCAGACACCCGGCACTCGGGATACGTTACGGTAAAGACCGGCGTGAAAAAGGACGGCACGTTTACCGCCCGCCAGATGGAAGGTATTTTAAATGCCGGTGCCTACTGCAGCTGGAGTGCCGAAACCCCGGGCGTTCTTGGGGCCATGGGATTGTCCGTTTACCGCTGCCCGAACCAGATGTACGACGGGCACAGTGTATATACCAATACCACCCCGGCCGGTGCGATGAGAGGTTTTGGCAATCCCCAGGCCATGTTTGCCATTGAGTCGCAAATAGACATTATAGCAGAAAAACTGGGTATCGACCCGTTGGAAATTAGACTGAAAAACATTATGCAGCCCGGCGACAAGTGGGTTTTACCTTATCCCTGCCGGAGTTCCGGCCTTGCAGAGTGTATCAAGAAGGGGGCCGCAGCTATCAACTGGCAGCGCAGGGGGAAATTCGATAAAACCGGCACCAAAAGAAGGGGACTTGGGGTGGGTATAGGAACCCACGTATCCAACGCCTGGCCCTTCTGTGGGGACTATTCCAATGCTTATGTTACCATCCAGCAGGACGGTTCCGCCCATTTGGCAGCCGGTGTGCCGGATATGGGCACAGGTACCGTCACCACCCTGGCCCAAATTACAGCAGAGGTACTGGGCATCAGTTATGAAAAAATTGGAGTAACCTTTGCGGATACAGAATCCACTCCCTTTGAAATTGGCAGCCACGCCAGCCGCACCTGTTATGCCTCCGGAATGGCGGTGGTGGCGGCGGCCAGAGATGCTAAAAAACAAATTTTAGATTATGCGGCTGAAATGCTGGAAGTAGAAGCCGGTGACCTGGACATTGAGAACGACACTGTTGTTTCTACCAGTAATCCGGAAATAAAGGCTCCTTTAAGTGAAGTGGCGGTGCAGGCCCACCTGAAGGGACGCCAGTTTATCGGGGTAGGTAAAATTATTCCGGAAAATGCCCCGCCCTGGTTGGCCCACTTTGCCGAAGTGGAAGTAGATACCGAGACAGGGCAGGTGAAAATTCTGAAAATGGTGGCTGCCCATGACGTGGGTAAAGCCATCCATCCCCAAATTGTGGAAGGACAGCTGCACGGCGGCCTGGCCCAGGGCATTGGTTACGCCCTCGGTGAAGAAATTAAATACAATGACAAGGGGCGCCAGCTAAATGACGGCTTCCACAAGTATATGCTGCCCACAGCAGTGGATATACCGGAACTGAAAGCTATTATTGTAGAAGCAGAAGAACCCAGCCATCCCTACGGAGTTAAAGGGGTTGGGGAAACGGGATTGGTGGCCACCGCTCCGGCCATTGCCAATGCCATATATAACGCCATTGGGGTAAGATTCTTTGAACTTCCCATTACAGCGGAAAAGGTATACAGAGCTTTAAAAGAATGATTAAACAATTTATACCGGCACCTCCGCCACGGAGGTGCTTCCTTTCCAAATTTATAGAAGGGAGATATCACCGTGCGGAAAGAAACAATTAAAGTGCAGGAGGCGGTGGTGCGCCTTATATCCCCACGGATGAATCCGGGGGCTTTACGGCGCGTTTGGTAATTAAGGAGTTGGTATCAATGAATAATATTGTACTTATTAAAGGGGCGGGGGATCTGGCCACCGGGGTGGCCCACCGGCTGTTTAAATGCGGTATGCGGGTGATAATGACGGAAACTTACCGGCCCACCGTTGTTCGCCGCACTGTATCCTTTGCCGAGGCAGTATATAAGGGAAGCCATACCGTGGAAGGAGTGACAGCCAGGTTGGCAGACAGTGCTTTTGAAGCCGGGGAATTATTAAAACAAAAACAAATTCCCGTTTTAATTGACCCCGGGGCGGAACAGGGGTGCCGGTTAAACCCGGGTATCATAGTTGATGCCATCATGGCCAAACGCAATACAGGCACTGAAATATCTGCCGCTCCCATTGTTATCGGCCTGGGACCGGGGTTTACCGCCGGCGTGGATGTCCATGCCGTTGTAGAAACAAACCGCGGTCACCACCTGGGGAGGGTTATTTTATCCGGTTCCGCCCAACCGGATACCGGGATTCCCGGAGCGGTGAAGGGTTATACCTGGGAGCGGTTGTTAAAGGCCCCGGCGGAGGGAGTATTTGTTCCCTGCGTTTCCATAAACAGTAAAGTGAAAAAGGGGGATGTTTTGGGGTTTGTTGATAAACACCCGGTGACGGCTGGAATAACGGGTATACTGAGAGGTTTAATCAAAGGAAGCGTATGGGTTCGCCGGGGAATGAAAATAGGTGACATAGATCCCAGGGGTGTGCCGGAATACTGTTATACCATATCGGATAAAGCCCGGGCCGTTGCCGGCGGAGTGCTGGAAGCTGTTTTACATTTACAGCGGGACAGATGCCAAACCGGTGATCTGCCGGGTTCAGCAGGATAACATTTTTTAGGGTAGGGTATGAAATATGCAGTTAATGAAAGCGTTGGCACTGACCGGTAAAGAAATGGTTTGCTTTGTGGGCGGCGGCGGAAAAACCAGTTTAATGCTTAAATTAGCCCGGGAATGTGCCGGCAGCGGTAAAAAAGTACTGATAACCACCAGCACCAAAATGTACCGCCGGCAGCTGAGCGCCCTTGCCGAGCCGGTAGTGGAGCGGGATAAAAACATGCTGCTGGGAAGACTGAAGGCCTTATTGTCCACCGGCAGCACTGCTGCCGCCGCTGCTGCTTTGGCGGAAGATGATAAAGTTATTGGACTGTCCGGCGACAGGCTGGATTTCATATACCGCAGGGGATTATTTGATTATATATTGGTGGAAGCTGACGGTGCCAGGGGAAAATCCCTAAAAGCACCGGGGAAACATGAGCCGGTACTGCCTTCCGCAAGTACAACTGTTATTCCCGTCACCGGTGTTGATATCTTGGGCTGCCCGCTGGCGGAAGAGTACGTGCACCGCTCTCACCTGGCAGCTGAAATTGCCGGCCAAAACACGGGCAGTGTGATAACCGAAAGAACGGTACAAAAGATTATTTGGCACTATATAAGCATCATTAGCTCTGTATCCGGCAGAAGTAAGATCGTGCCTGTTATAAACAAAGCTGACAGCAGTGAACTTATTAAACGCGCTGTCCAAACGGCAGTGCCCTTGTTAAATGAAAAAATAAAAAAGGTACTGGTAACTTCAGTTTTACCCCCTTATTACCTGGGGGAGGTGATGCAGTGATATCAGCAGTGGTGCTGGCTGCCGGTATGTCCCGCCGCATGGGAGAACCAAAGCTGCTGTTGAAGTTGGGTTCCAAAACCATTATTGAGCATGTTATGGATAATGTAACCGGGGCAGGGGTTTCGGAGGTAATTGCTGTATTGGGGGCTGAAAGAGGGCAGATCAGCGAACTGTTATCTAAATATGATGTCAAGCTGATATATAATCCCCGCTATTCCGCCGGTCAGGGGACATCGGTTGCTGCCGGGGCGTCTGCCGCCAGTGCCTGGTCTCGGGGAATCATGTTTTTAATGGGCGATCAGCCATTAATTTCCAGCGGGGTGATTAATTACTTAATAGATTGCTTTATTAATACCAGGCCGTTAATTTTAAGGCCCCGGGGGGCGGGTAATCCCACCGTCTTCGACATTAAACTGAGGCGGGAATTAATGCAGTTGTCCGGGGATGTGGGGGGGCGGCAGGTGATAGAAAAGTACAGGACCAAAGTAACCCATGTACCGCTGTTTCCACGGTTATTATCCATGGACATTGATACCAGGGAAGATTATCGGAAGATACTGCATTTATGGGAGAAAGGAAACTTCTTTTCCCGGCGGTGATATTTGTATATAATTCTGAATATAATGGAAATTCATTCCGGGTAATGTTATAATAAATTATATTCCGCTGTATAGTTTAAATTTTATTAAATATCTGATAAAATGAGAGGTATGTCCATCATACCATGATATGGCTGAATTATTTAATCAGTTTATTAAGTGCTTGCTGTATATCTGTTGTTATTGGGAGGTTGATGTATGTACAAAATTGTTCGCAAGGAAGTGTTTTCCCCGGCAATTAAATTATTTGAGGTAGAGGCCCCAAAGATTGCGGCCAAAGCCAGGGCGGGCCAGTTTTTTATACTCCGGGTGAATGAAAAAGGCGAGCGTATTCCGCTGACCATTGCCGATTTTAACCGGGAAGCGGGAACGATAACTACCATTTTTCAAGAGGTGGGACGCACCACCAAAGATATGGGCAGGCTCAATGTGGGGGATTGTCTGGCCGATGTGGTTGGCCCGCTGGGTGAGCCCACCACAGTGAAAAATTTCGGCCGGGTGATATGTGTTGGCGGCGGGGTAGGTGTGGCGCCCATATACCCCATAGCTCGGGCCTTGAAGGAGGCGGGTAACGAGGTTATTTCCATTATCGGTGCCCGCAGCAAAGAACTGCTGTTCTGGGAGGACAAAATGGCTGCGGTCAGTGACAGGCTGATTGTCTGCACCGACGACGGCAGCTATGGTCAAAAGGGCTTTGTTACCGATGCGGTGAAGCAGGTGGCAGAAGAATGTGAGATCAACCGTGTTTGGGCCATCGGACCCATGCCGATGATGCGGGCCATGGCGGAAACAACCAGGCCGTTGGGTATTAAAACAATAGTTAGTTTAAACCCCATCATGGTTGATGGTACCGGTATGTGCGGTGCCTGCCGTGTCAGTGTGGGTGGCGAAACCAAGTTTGCCTGTGTAGACGGGCCGGAGTTTGATGCCCATTTAGTGGATTTTGACCTGGCCATGCGCCGCCTGGCATATTACAAAGATGAAGAAAAGAGGGCGGAAGCGGCGGGAAGCTGCGGAAACGGAGGTGCTTGCGGATGCCACAAGTAACAACAAGACATGAAATGCCTACCCAGGATGCCAGGGAACGAATAAATAATTTTAAAGAAGTGGCACTGGGTTACGACGAAGAAACTGCAGTGGCTGAAGCCAACCGCTGCTTGAACTGTAAAAAACCAAAATGTATGGAAGGCTGCCCGGTGGAAGTCCCCATTCCTGAATTTATCAGCTTGGTGAAAAAGCGGGATTTCAAGGGAGCAATTAAGAAAATTAAAACTAAAAACAGTTTACCGGCGGTTTGCGGCCGGGTTTGTCCCCAGGAAAACCAGTGTGAAAAGCACTGTATTTTGGGTAAAAAGGGAGAACCGGTGGCAATCGGCCGTTTGGAACGGTTTGTGGCAGATTATGAAATGGCCCATGGCGGTGAACCGGCAGAAAAACAGGCTCCCACCGGAAAACGGGTGGCGGTGGTAGGTTCAGGACCGGCGGGCTTGACCGCTGCCGGCGACTTGGCTAAAATGGGACACCGGGTTACGATATTTGAAGCCCTGCATGTGCCCGGGGGCGTGCTGATGTACGGTATCCCCGAGTTCCGCCTGCCCAAGGATATAGTGCAAGGGGAAATTGAAAAGATTAAAGATTTGGGTGTAGAAATAAAGACTAATTATGTTATCGGCAAGTTGGATTCCATAGATGAATTATTGGCAGAAGGGTACGACGCGGTGTTCATCGGCACCGGGGCGGGACTGCCTTATTTTATGAATATTCCCGGTGAAAACCTGAACGGTATCTATTCAGCCAATGAATTTCTAACCAGAACCAACCTGATGAAAGCATACCGGTTTCCTGAATACTTAACCCCCATTAAAGTGGGTGAAAGGGTGGCGGTGATCGGTGCCGGCAACGTGGCCATGGATGCAGCCCGTACCGCCCTGCGCTTGGGGGCTAAAGAATCTTATATTGTATACCGGCGCTCGGAAAAAGAAATGCCGGCACGCCGGGAAGAAATAGAGCATGCCGCGGAAGAAGGGGTAAAATTTGCCCTGCTCACCAGTCCGGTGGAATTTCACGGTGATGAAAACGGCAGTTTAACCGCCATGACCTGTATTAAGTATGAACTGGGAGAGCCGGATGCCTCCGGCCGCCGCCGCCCGGTGCCGGTGGAAGGCTCTGAGTACGAGATGAAGGTAGACAACGTGGTGCTGGCCCTGGGCCAGGGTCCCAATCCACTGGTGCCCGCAACCACCGCCGGTTTGGAACTGACCAAGAGGGGCAATATAGCAGCCGATGAAGAAACCGGTGCCACATCCAAAGCGGGAGTTTTTGCCGGCGGTGACATTGTAACCGGCGCGGCCACGGTAATTATGGCCATGGGGGCAGGTAAAAAAGCAGCCCGGGCCATTGATGAATATTTGCGGAACAAATAATTTTTTCATACAAGGGATAACGGTGAAGACAGGGTGAGGCAGGATAGCATTTTTCGGGGTAGGGTAATTGAAAAACCGAAGCATGGGTTAAACATGCTTCGGTTTTTTAGTACCGGATTTACACGCATACATATTGTAGTCGGCAGTGGTAAAGGCATCTTTTAACCGCTGGAAACTTTCGGCCATCTCCCATCCCACCGATAAAGAAATGGGTACTTCAGTGCCGGTTTCGTTATAGCGATTTACCGCTTCATTAATTTTTTGTATTAGTGTTTCTACCGTTTCACCTGTGGTGTTGGGCAGTATGGCCACAAACTCGTCTCCACCGTACCTGGTTAAGATATCATCTTTACGCAAACACCGCTGTAAAATTGCCGCTGCCTGTTTTAACACTTTATCGCCCATTTTATGGCCGTAACTGTCGTTGATACTTTTTAAACGATCCACATCACAAAAGATTATTGCTAGAGGAAATGATTTGCTGTCATCTTTCAATGAATTCAGTACCTGTTCCAAGTATGCACGGTTATGAATACCGGTTAAGCTGTCGTGTGTGGCCAGGTGCCGCAGTTTTTCCTCTGCCTGCCTGCGCTTGGTAATATCTGTTAAAGTACCCACTATGGCCGGGCGGCCGTTGTGTTCTGTTTTAGTGCCCATGCATTCGCAAAATACAACACAGCCATCCTTGCGATAGGCTGAAAAGACGATGGAGGCATCTAATTCTTTACCGGCCATAATATTTTCCAGCTTGTTATTAACTACCGGTTTATCTTTTTCCGTTATCAGCTTATCAAAGTCCATTTTATTAACCATTTCGTCAACTGTATAGCCGAAAATTTGCGCCAGTTTAGGGTTGACATACCGTAATTTTTTATCCTGGATAAGAAATATCCCCACCAGGGCCTTTTCAGTCAATAACCGGTACCGTTTTTCCGAATGATAAAGGGCATCCTTCAGCCGGTTCTTTTCTTTCTGTTCAAATGCTAAAACCTTTTGGTAATTGATGCAGGCCGATACCGCGTATGCACGGTTATGAATACCGGTTAAGCTGTCGTGTGTGGCCAGGTGCCGCAGTTTTTCCTCTGCCTGCCTGCGCTTGGTAATATCTGTTAAAGTACCCACTATGGCCGGGCGGCCGTTGTGTTCTGTTTTAGTGCCCATGCATTCGCAAAATACAACACAGCCATCCTTGCGATAGGCTGAAAAGACGATGGAGGCATCTAATTCTTTACCGGCCATAATATTTTCCAGCTTGTTATTAACTACCGGTTTATCTTTTTCCGTTATCAGCTTATCAAAGTCCATTTTATTAACCATTTCGTCAACTGTATAGCCGAAAATTTGCGCCAGTTTAGGGTTGACATACCGTAATTTTTTATCCTGGATAAGAAATATCCCCACCAGGGCCTTTTCAGTCAATAACCGGTACCGTTTTTCCGAATGATAAAGGGCATCCTTCAGCCGGTTCTTTTCTTTCTGTTCAAATGCTAAAACCTTTTGGTAATTGATGCAGGCCGATACCGCGTTGGCAATTTGCGGGCCAAGACCTTTAATTACATTGGCCACTCCTTCGCCAGCGACCCCCTGCCGGCCGAAAACCAGGTGAAAGATAATAGAGTTATTTATCGAGATCAGTATAATCTCCTTTTCCCGGCCCGTTCTGTAATAGCAGAGGGGTCCGAATTTGGGATTGTCATCACCGATAACAGTTATTTCCTGCTGTAATATTTCCGGCAGGTTTTCAGCTAGAACCGCAGCAGTGTTGTTAGGTTTATAATTTTTAACCCCAAAACCGGCCCCGGTGACATATTCTATATTTTCTTTTACAATCCAAACAAAGCCGCGATGGGCCGATGTCTTGCGGACGATGGTTTTGATTATATTACCGAGCATTTCTTTAAGATCCAGGCTTTGACCAATGGCCAGGGATATTTCATATGACAGTGATAGGTGCTGTACTAATTTCATCACCGGGTTGTTCAGCATGCTACCCAACTCCCACCACTACTGTTTTGTTAAATAATTCAATATACCTGTCACCCAGCGAGGCAATCTCACCGATACTAAAGAATCCCGCCAGGGGCAGGTTTTCTAAATTGTTGGTTTGAATTTCACGCAGCTCGTCATTGACTTGGTTTTCCAAGTAAATAGACCTGGAAATGCAGCTGATAACAAACATACCCGTTGGTTTGTTATTGGGGGTGTCATTTTTATAAGGGGTGTCATTTTTATAATCGGTATAAGCCTGATTTACTGCCCTGCCCGCAGCGGTAATTAAACTTTGGCTGCTGCTTTGTAAAATAGTAAGTACCGAGTTTTGGGGGATGGTGCCAATTAATCTTATGGTACCGTCTTTAACGCTGACGGCATCCCGCACTACCAGGGAGCCGTCTGTTTTTACCATACCGAAAGGGTAACCTTTAGCGATATCTGGAAAATTATCGGCATTGATTTTTAACCCGGTTTTATTTTTAATAATTTTTCTATAATAATCAAAGGCCGGCTGCCAATCAATTTCCTGCAAATACTGGTCGGCTACCTTGTTTGCCACTATTGGACCGTGCAGGAACTGCCAGCCGTGTGCCACCCCTATGCCGATGGCACTGTCAATGCTGACAACAATACCCCCGTCGGCCCAAAAATTATCCCGGGTAAACAGTGATGGGTGCTGCTGCAGCGCTAATCTACCGGCTCCCCCGCCAATGAACTTGATATTATGGGTGCTGGAAGCGAATAATTTATATAAAAAATCATCTATCCCGGAGGCCCAACCATCAACAAGCACCAAACAGGTCTGCAGCTGCTTTTGATTTTCAAAGGAGAGCTGAAAGTCCCTTAAACCTGCCAGCTTATCAATGATACTTAGCTTAAAGGGTTTATTGAAACTTATTCCCAGCACACCGGCTGTGGCGATATTCCCCCTGTAAATTACACCGGGAAAAATGCCCCCGCAGATGGGGATGGTGAATTCACGCAGGTGGGATTGTACTTGTTGATAGTCAAAAGGGGTTTTTTCGCCCACAAATAAAATAACACCGGTTGTTTCTTCACCGATAAGTTCTTCTAAAAATTCTTTCCAGCCCGGGTAGTTCCGGCCATTATAAAAGCCCGCTTTATGGTACATAAAAATATGCACAACCTCCTAACACAATCATTCGCCTCCAATTTACTAATTTCCTGTTTTTTTTTAACAATGATTTAATGATAAATAGATAATATTGGTCATTGATTGCTGCCTTTGCTGGTGTTAACCTGATTAAAGAAGGAATTAAAGAGGGAGTTGCTGCTTTTGAAGTTAATATTACCTATTATACTAGTGACAGCTGCCTTTATGATTAATATACCGCTTGGTTTATGGAGAGCCTCGGTTAAAAAATTTGGACCGGCCTGGTTTTTGTCGGTACATTTATCTGTGCCTTTTATCATTTTTTTGCGCATCAAAATGGGTTTGCCTGTGATGCTGATGCCGTTAACCATTTGCTCAGCGGCGGCAGGTCAGTATTATGGCGGTAAAATAGGTGTTTTTAAGAGCGGTAGGAATACCGGGGCTGAATAGCCGGCGGGTCAAGTTTAATACTCTTTTTCCAATAGCGATATCAGCTGTCCGTACATTGCGGCCAGTTTTTTACTGCCCAAGTCCCTTTGTCCGTGGGGAATATCTATAGTTAATTCTTTTTGCACGGAAGCGGGTTTGGCGGAATAAACCAGCAGTTTGTGTCCTAAAAGCAGCGCTTCTGGCACGTCATGGGTGATAAAAACAATGGTATTTTTATTAATATCCCACATTTTGGTTACTTCTTTAATCATTGTCAATCTTAAAGGTGCATCCAGCGATTTGAAAGGTTCATCCATCAGCAGCAGCTGGTGGGGAAAAGCAAAGGCTCTGCACAGTGACAGGCGCTGTTTCATTCCACCGCTTAATGCCCGGGGGTAATAATTTTTGTATGCCGATAAACCCATTAATTTTAAATAACGGTCAATCACTTTTTGCCTTTCGGGCATTGGTATGGGACCCTTTAATACAAAGTGCAGGTTGTCTTCCACCGTTTTCCAGGGCAGCAGGCGGGGTTCTTGAAAAGCATAACTTATTTGTACACCGGACAGCCCTTCAATGGTACCTGAATCCGGTTTTTCCAAACCGGCGAGCATTTGTAGAGTTGTTGTTTTTCCGCAGCCGGAGGGGCCCAGTATACAGGTTATTTTTCCCCTTTCCACGGTAAAGGATAGGTTTTGTAATACCTTAATACCGCCCAGGGATTTATTTACTTTCTTCAGCACTATCATTAGTCTTCCCTCCAACCGGACAGGCGCCTGTTAATGTACTGCAGCCCCCGGTCTGTTGTTAAACCCAGTATTATTAATAAAAAAGTCCAGGCAAATACTTCGGCTGTTTCTAAATTAATTTTGGCCTGGTGCATACCTGCACCAATGCCGATGCTGGTACTTAAAAACTCAGCCATGGCCACCGCCTTCCAGGTGGTGCCCAGTGCCACCGACATGGCGGCAAAAAGGTAAGGGGTAATCTGAGGTATGTATACTTCCATTAACAGGCTCTTTTTGTCCACCTGAAAGGTTTTGGCCATTTCAACCAGCTGGGGATCTATATTTTCTATTCCCTGGATAATATTGATTATTACCAGCGGAACGGTGGTTATGAAAACCACGAATACCGGCACTTTATCAAAGCCAAACCAAATCATGGCCAGCACCAGCCATGAAATGATGGGTGTTACCTGGATGGTTACCACATGGGGCTGCAGCAGGCGCCGTATAACGGGGTTTAATCCCATTAACAGTCCCACCGGGGTACCAATAATTACTGACATGGCAAAACCCATTAACCCCCTGGCAATGGTAGTGCCGGCGTGCTCCCACATTCTGCCGGTAATGAGCAAATCTGTAAGGGCGCGGGCGGTTTCTGCGGGGGAAGGAACAATAACGGGATTATATAAATTTGCAAGCAGCTGCCAGGCAATGAGTAAAAACAACAGGCCAAGCAGGGGGGTGCCCCTACTCAGCCAGGTAGAATTCTTCATCAGGTAATTTTCCTCCTACCATATCCGGTGAAAATTGAAGTAATTTAGATAGATAATTGCTCACATCTTCTTTGGCTTCCTGGGCCGCTGCAAATTTTAGGTTTATTCTGGCCATGGCCTTTTCAAAAAACGGTGCCGGGATATTAAAATTATTTTCTACTAAACTTGAAACAGCTGACGGATCAGCCACAGTTTGTTCTAAAGCCTCCCGGTAAGCCTGCTGGATGGTTTCCAGTGCCCGGGGATGGTTTTCAGCAAAACTTTTTTGTACCACCATGCCGGCCTGGGGCAGGCTGGAATCTTTCCCCTCCACCAACTGCCATTCTTGATGATAGCTTTTAATTACTTTTACCGCCGGATTTTTGCTTAAAACTTTAGTAACCAGTGGTTCCGGCAAAACCGCTGTTTTTACCAGGCCCTGAATCATCATCTGGGCAATTTCCGGGGAACTGGCGTACTTTAATGTACCATCTTTCACCGGCAGATTGTTTTTTTCCATTAAATAGCGGGTGATAATATCCGGGCTGGCTCCCTGGGCACCCACATATATCTCCTTACCCTTTAGATCAGCCCACCCGGTAATGCTTTCATCTGCAGAAAGCAGGTAAAGAATGCCCCAGGTGCTGACATTGGCCAGTTTAATGTCTATTCCTTTGCTGTACAATTTAGCGGCCACATTTACCGGCAGCACGGTGAAATCTGCTTCTTTTTTCACCACCCTGGTGATGGCTTCATCCACCGATTTGTAAAATATCAATTCCACCGCTGTTTTTTCACCAAAGGGCTTGCTTTCTATCATTTTTAATAACGGTGCAGTGGGGGGAGCGGCAGGGGCTTGGATGATTATTTTATCCAGTGATTCAACCTCTGCCTTTTGATTAAAACCACAACCGGCGGTGGTAAGCGTTAATAACAGTGCTAGAAGAATAATTGTTCTTTTCAAAACATTCACCTCTTAATAGTTGTAATGATGCGTTAGTACATATTAATTTTTAACACCGGGCATTTGATATCCTGCACCGGGTATTAAAACTGTTTACGACAATAAGTAAAATAATTCGACATAAAAAACATCATAAAAATTATATCAATAAATATAAAAGATGAGTTTTGAGGAGGAATTTGGTCTTTAATATAGAACTGTTAAATTACACAAATGAACAAATTATTTTAATTATTAAAATTTTAAGGAGAGAAGGGAGTAACTGTGCTCGATAACCAGCTGTCTGTTCTCTTACACGAGATTGTTAGGGAAAAAATGTCTGTTAATCCTTGGGAACCGTTGAG
Organism: Desulforadius tongensis; assembly: GCF_016907915.1. Classification (GTDB taxonomy): domain Bacteria; phylum Bacillota; class Desulfotomaculia; order Desulfotomaculales; family Desulfohalotomaculaceae; genus Desulforadius; species Desulforadius tongensis. The sequence continues at coordinate 11,147 of NZ_JAFBCW010000034.1, read as the reverse complement.
TAAGCGAATTGACCAGTCCAGGTTGCCGAATTTAGATTTGGATGAACTGCATTTTAAAGCGGTGCAAAAGACTGCTTCAGACCACCGGCTGGTGGAACTTTTCCCCGGGCCGGTTCTGGTTTTGGATGAAGAAGGCAGTGTGGTATCGGCCAATGAAAGTGCCCTGGCTTGGATGGGTAAAAATTTTTACGCGGTGGAAAATGAATTTATTGGCGACTTAATTTATGACCGGCGTCGAAATAACAATAAAAACCGATTTCTAAGCCCCATTATTGAAGTTATAGTAAAAAATAAAGAAGTATTTTTAGAAAAAAGTTATGTAACCACCACCCTGCTCACCAATCCCATTCCGGCGGAAATCAGTACCAAGGTAATTAAAGAGAAGGGTAAAATATATTTTGCCGTGGTGATATTTAACGAGTTTTCAGCGGGCAGTTTTGACCGGGAAATACTGCGCATGTACAATGAAATGTTTTCAGACAGCCCGGAAATATTAACCTATTTTGCTAAATACATTGCCGGGTTAGATGTGTATACCAGGGGGCATTGTATGCAGGTGGCCGAATACGCTGCCCTGCTGGGTATGGAAATGGGGCTGGATGATCAAGGGCTGGAGATGCTTTATACTGCCTCTATGCTTCATGATATCGGTAAACTGGCGGTATCACCGGAGATACTGCATAAAAACAGCGGTTTAACCCCGGAAGAAGAGCGGGAGCTGCAAATTCACCCGGTGGTCGGTGCTGATATATTGGAAGAATTTGCTGTATTTTATGAACTGGCACCCATTGTCCGGCATCACCATGAAAGGTATGACGGTACGGGGTACCCGGGTAAATTAAAAGGTGATGAGATACCGTTATTGTCCCGCATCATTACTTTAGCCGATGCCTTTGATGTTATGACATCTTACCGTCCTGATCACGAAGCCTTTACGCTGGAACAGGTGAGGGAGAAGCTGTTATTTAATCGCGGTAAACAATTTGATCCCCAGCTGGTGGAAGTGGCTGTCAGGCTGATGGATAACGGCAAATTAACTGCAGCTAAGTTTTGTGCCGTACCTGATACTGAAAAAGGTAGGAGAAAAAGTGGCTGAGCAGATATCTTTTTTTAAAAGAAAAAATGTGCAAATATCGGTGCAGAGATACCTGGTACAGGCTATGGGTTTCATGGCGCTGGGGCTTTTTGCGTCGCTTATCATAGGCTTAATTATTAAAACCTTTGGTCAAAAGCTGAACGTGGACTTTTTGGTGCAGGCCGGGTCGCTGGCCATGGATAAAAATGTGGTGGGAGCGGCCATTGGCGTTGCTGTGGCTCACGGGCTGCAGGCCCCGCCGCTGGTGCTGTTTGCGTCAGCGGTTACCGGTGCTGCCGGGTACCTGCTGGGAGGCCCTGCGGGCAGTTTTGTTTCCGGGGTAATTGGGGCGGAATTCGGTAAAATGGTGAGCAGAGAAACGCCGGTGGATATCATAGTTACCCCGGTGGTGACAATACTGGCCGGTTTTGCCGCCGCCGGTACAGTGGGACCGGTGATAGGTTCGGGTATGAAGCAGTTGGGTAATTTTATTGAATGGGCCACGGAACTGCACCCCGTTCCGATGGGAATTCTGGTGGCTGTGGTAATGGGTTTATCTCTTACTGCGCCCATCAGCAGCGCGGCCCTGGCCATTATGATGGAACTGAGCGGTTTGGCCGCCGGAGCGGCCACTGTGGGATGCGCGGCTCAAATGATCGGCTTTGCTGTAATCAGTTACCGGGAAAACGGTGTAGGCGGTTTGCTGGCCCAGGGGTTGGGCACATCAATGCTGCAGATACCTAACATAGTAAAAAACCCATGGATAATACTACCACCCACAATAGCCGGGGCGCTGTTGGGTCCACTGGCCACTGCGGTGTTTAAAATGAGCAATATACATTTAGGAGCGGGAATGGGCACAGCCGGTTTGGTGGGGCAGTTTACCACTGTTACCGCCATGGGCTTTAACGGCACTGTTTTGATGAAAATATTAATGCTGCACTTTATTGCCCCGGCCCTGCTGTCTTTAGCAGCGGCCGCATACATGCGCCGCTGGGGATTAATAAGAGAGGGAGATATGAAACTGGATTTGTGAATGTTTTACCCTGCCGCTGCGGCAGGGTTTTTCTATTTTGTAATCACAAGGTCTTTCTCTTTATCATACAATGATTTAGATAGAGGATGTTCGAAAAGTTCGCGCCGCTGCAATTTCGAACACTCACTTGTAATACAAAAGCCACCGGCTAAGTAGGATACCATTTTCCAGGGTAGGATAGCAAGGAGGTGTAACTGTGAGCAGACATTATGTTACCGTGCTGGGTACAGAACTGCCCGTTTTATTTACTGACAACCACAGGGAACTGGCAGAGACCCTTGCCCATGAACTTAAAAAACGTTTCGGAGACATGGTGGAAGTTGAGTTTATAAACATACTGAACAAGGAGCTAAATAAATTTATACACCTGTGGCCCACCATCGTCAGATCCGGGCTGCCGGTAGTATTAATAGACGGTGAACCCCGTTTTTACGGTGGTGTGCCCACAAGCGATGTTGTAAAAACTATAGACGGAATGGTAAAACCAAAAACGCTCTTTAAACCGCCGGTTAGACCGGGGGTTAGGCCGCGCGGGTAAAAGCCAGCAGCAGATTAAATTGCCGGGTTTGTCCCGGCAATTTAATCTGCTGCCTAATAGGGAAATTTTTTATTGATACAAGCTGAAGTTTTAACATATAATGGACAAGCCGCATGACACTTTACTGTAGGAATGGAGGGGTAAGATGGACAACCGGTTGATAATAGAGCAGGTGGCAGAGGCCACCGGTATCAGCAGCAGACAGGTGACACAAACGGTAAAACTGCTGGATAAAGGAAACACAGTGCCCTTTATTTCCCGTTATCGCAAAGAGGTTACCGGTGAACTGAACGAGATACAAGTAAGAGAAATAGAAGAAAAGTTAAAGTTCTTCCGCAATTTGGCCCAGCGCAAGGAAGAAGTGCTGCGTTTGATAGATGAACAGGGTAAACTGACCCCGGAACTGCAGCGGCAGATAGAGAGTGCTGCCAAAATTACCGAAGTGGAGGATTTATACCGGCCCTACAGGCCAAAGCGGCGTACCAGGGCGTCGGTGGCCAAGGAAAAGGGCTTGGAACCCCTGGCAGATTACTTAATGTCTTTCCCCGGGGAAGGGGATGTAATGGCTGCAGCCTCCGGCTATATTTCTGAAGAAAAAGGGGTGGAATCCGCAGAGGATGCCCTGCAGGGTGCCCTGGATATTGTGGCAGAACTTGTGGTGGACCATCCCGAAGTGCGGGGGTGGGTACGTAAATTTATCACTGAGCAGGGCATAATGGTGACATCTGCTAAGGATAGTGAAGCCCGGTCGGTGTACGAAATGTACTATCAATTCAGCCAGCCCGTAAAAAAATTGCCGCCCCATCGCATTCTGGCCATTAACCGCGGGGAACGGGAAGGGTTTCTTAAAGTGAAGGTAACGGTGGAGGAAGAGCGCATTTTGAAGCACTTATATAAGAGATGGGTAAAAGAGACCTCTGTTACCACCGATTACGTAAAAAAAGCCGTTAAAGATGCATTAAACCGCCTGGTACTGCCGGCGGTGGAACGTGAAGTGCGCAGTGAACTCACCGAAACCGCTGAAAAGCAGGCCATTAAAGTATTTAGTAAAAACCTGCAGCAGCTGCTGCTTCAACCGCCGGTGCGGGGCAGCATCGTACTGGGGGTTGACCCGGCATACCGTACGGGATGCAAATGGGCGGTGGTGGATGAAACGGGAAAGCTGTTGGAAGTGGGAGTGGTTTATCCCACACCGCCGCAGAATAAAGTAGAGCAGGCCAAGGAAATCTTTAAAAACCTGGCTGATAAATACAGTGTAGACATTATAGCCATTGGAAACGGCACCGCTTCCCGGGAGACAGAGCAGTTTGTGGCCGATTTTATCAAGGAATATACTAAAAAACAAATTCGCTACATTATTGTCAGCGAGGCCGGGGCCAGTGTATACTCTGCCTCAGATTTGGCTGCCAAAGAGTTTCCCACCCTGGATGCTGCCCAGCGCAGTGCGGTTTCCATTGCCCGGCGGCTGCAGGATCCCCTGGCTGAACTGGTAAAAATAGACCCCAAATCCCTGGGGGTGGGGCAGTACCAGCACGATGTCAATGGTAAAAAACTGCAGGAAAACCTGAGCAGTGTGGTGGAGTCGGCGGTTAACCATGTGGGGGTAGATTTAAACACCGCTTCCCCCTCCTTATTATCTTACGTGGCCGGAATAAATGCCACAGTGGCTAAAAATGTGGTAAAATTCCGGGAAGAAACGGGCCGGTTTAACAGCCGGAACCAGCTGAAAAAAGTACCCCGTTTGGGCCCCAAAACCTATGAACAGTGTGTAGGTTTTTTAAGGGTATTTGACGGTGAGAACCCGCTGGATAAAACCCCCATACACCCGGAGTCTTACGATATTGTAAAAAAGTTACTGCAGCAGATTGACTGCAGGCTGGAAGAAGTGGGCAGTGAAAAAATGAGGGACAAGCTGTCTGAAATAAATATAGAAGAAATGGCAGAGAAACTGAACGCCGGAGTGCCCACATTAAAAGATATCGTAGAAGCATTGATGAAGCCGGGCCGTGATCCCCGGGAAGAACTGCCCGGGCCCATACTGCGTACAGATGTGCTGAGCCTGGAAGATTTAAAGCCCGGTATGGAGTTAAAGGGTACGGTGCGCAACGTGGTGGATTTCGGGGCCTTTGTAGACATCGGTGTTAAGGTGGATGGTTTGGTACACATATCGCAAATGGCGGATAAATATATCAAACATCCCCTAGAAGTGGTTTCGGTGGGGGATATTGTGACAGTGCGGGTGCTGGAGGTTGACCACCAGCGCCGGCGGGTGGCACTTAGTATGAAGTAACACCGGCTGGAGCGGGACAACTTTTTCAGAGCAGGTAAAATCGGATATTCACAGGGGACAGGATTGTGATATAATACACATAGTTGTAAACTAGGAATATTTATGTTCAGGAGGGATTTTTGTGAATTTACTTATCATGGGACCGCCTGGAGCAGGTAAAGGTACCCAGGCTGAAAGACTGGTTAAAGAACTGAACATTACCCACATTTCCACCGGCGATATGTTCCGTGCTGCCATTGCCAACGGTACCGAAATGGGTTTAAAGGCCAAAGAATACATGGACAAGGGAGCCTTAGTACCGGATGAAGTTGTTATCGGCATGGTTAAAGATCGCCTGCAGGAAGAGGACTGCAAAAAAGGCTTCCTGTTGGACGGTTTCCCCCGCACCGTAGAACAGGCCAAAGCCCTGGACGAAACATTAAAGGAACTGAACATTGAATTAGATGGTGTGATCAACATCGAAGTTCCCATGGAAAAATTAATGGCCCGCTTGACCGGGCGCCGGGTATGTAAACAATGCGGTGCTTCCTTCCACGTAATATTTAACCCACCCAAAGAAGAAGGTAAGTGCGATGCCTGCGGTGGCGAGCTGTACCAGCGCAGCGATGATAACGAAGAATCCGTGGGTACCCGCCTCAATGCCTACATGGAAAAAACCCAGCCGCTGATTGATTATTATAAAAAACAAGGCAACCTGAAGAACATCAACGGTGACCAGGAAATTAACAAAGTACTGGAGGACATTCTGGCCGCAGTTAAATAACCGCAGTGTTTAAAGACACCCTATGCCAATTTAGGGTGTCTTTAATATTAAAAACGGCCCTTGAAGGCTTGGGTGGTAAGTGATACCATAAGGTATGTCCATGAATTACAAATTTAAGGGAGGTAGGCGGTGTGGGAGCGGTTAAAATACCAAGTTCCAGTTATGCCATTATTGGTGGTTCCAGTACATACTCAATAAATTTCCCCGAAGATATTAACAGGTATGTTAAAGTTTTAGAAAAAGATCTGGTTTTTAATACTCCCTGGGGAGAAAGTCCTCCTTTTAAACTTTTTGCCCTGGGTGACAAACGGGTATTAACCCTTAAAATGCACGGCTGGCGGCCGGGAGTGGCCAGAGCAGATGCTTCCCGCCAGGTATTTTGGGTGTTTAAACAGGCCGGTGTAAAAAAAATAATTGCCGAGGGCGGAGTGGGCAGTATTAACCACCTGTTAAAGCCCCGGGATCTTTTGGTGGCCACCGACTACCTTGATTTTTCCATGCGTAAGGATGTTTCGCTGGATGGAGCATACCTTTTGACCATGCGTCAACCGGTGTGTCCGCTTCTGCGTGATAAACTGGTGGTAGCAGCAGAAAATCACTCGGTGGGCCGGGTCTTTGACCGCGGCGTATATGCAGTTACCGATGGACGCCATTTTGAAAGCGAAGCGGAAGTGCAGATGATGAGCCGCATGGGTGCCGATATAGTTGGCCAGAGCATGTGTCCTGAGGTGTACTTGGCTCGTGAAATCGGTGCCTGTTACGCCCGCATCGACATGGTGGTAAACTATGCCGAGGGAGTGGTTCAACAATGGGAGCACAGGGAACTGAAAGATATTTTTTATAATGAAGCGGAAAGAATAGGAACCATCGTGCTGGAGGCCATTGCCGAGGCTGATGAAGATGATTGGTCCTGCGGGTGCCGGGAACTGCGCAAAGAAACTCTGCTCAAGTAAAGATGAGATGCCGGGAGTATATTTACTTACCGGCATCTTTAATTTTTACAGCAATTTTGAAAACACTTGTCACAAAAATGTTTCTTTATATGACTCCACGACCTTCTGCAGAAAAATATCGGCACCCCTTTGGATTTGGCGGCTTTTTTAATTTTTTTGCAGGTATTGTGGCATATGTAATCTGTAAAAACCAAAACACAGTCAGCTTTTTCCGGCAGTTCTAAAGTGTAATGTTTTTTCTTCCGGCCGCTGGTGTGAATGATGTTGTCAAATCCCATTTCAGAGAGGTTTTGATTAATATTTCCCAGTCTGTCTCCGCCGACCACAAATATAGACAAAAGCTATCCCCCCATAATTAATAATGATAATCATTATCAATAAGATAACTGAGCATATGATACCCCAATCCTTTTTACTTGTCAATACCTATACCAATTTTTATTCCCGGGGGATGCGTTTGTTTGTCTGCCCTGAAAAATACTGCGGTTCTAAGCCGGGCCGTTCTCGGGGGAATAAACATGTCCGGTCATATTTTCTTTTTGGGAGTGCAGATCCGAGTGTTTACCGTACCGCTGGTTCCATATCTTGGCCTGCTCATTGTCCAGCGCTTCAAAAACCTGGGCCTGATCAGCGTGCCTGTCTACCATTTCCGCTCCTCTTTTACTGTCTATTATAGTGCCCGGCCCGCCCACACAACCGCCGGGGCAGCCCATACCTTCCATAAAGTTGGCGTCCAGGGTGCCTTCTTCAACCTGCTTCAGCAGTTGGTTGCATTCCTTTAGCCCGTTACCCTGCACCGGCCTTATTTCATACCGGGGATCTATTCTTTTTACCGCCCGGACAATGGCCTCTGTTACCCCGCCGGTATGGGCGTAAATACGCCCGTCATGGGAAGCATCCTCCATTTTCGGTTTGCCCAGTGAGCCGTCCAAAGGCACCCCTGCGGCTTCTAAAAGGGCTTTGGTTTCTTTATAGGTTAACACGCAGTCCACCGCCGGCTGTAAATCTGGCCTTTTAGCTTCCGCTTTTTTGGCAATACAGGGGCCGATAAATACCACCCGGCAGTTGGGCGTGCTGTTTTTCAGCATTTTACCCATGGCAATCATGGGAGAAACCGATGGAGACACCAGGTTTTTAACTGTGGGGCGAATTTTTTCCACCAATTTAATAAAGGCCGGGCAGCAGCAGGAGGTAATAACAAATTTTTCGCCGCTTTTCATGCGCTCAACGAAGAATTGAGCTTCATGGGCGGTAATCACATCTGCAGCCATGGCCACTTCGTAAACGTCGCTAAAACCGATGGCTTTTAATGCTCCCTTAAAAATTTCCGGAGTAACGTGATCACCAAACTGGCCGACAAAGGAAGGAGCCAAAATGGCATATACCGGGTACTTACTGCGCTGCATTATCATGCTGGCCACCTGGGCAAATTCTGAGCGGTGAACAATTGACCCGGTGATACAGTTATCAACGCACCAGGTGCATTCCACACATTTTTGGGGGTCAATTTTATATTTGCCCTGTTCATCCCTGCCGATGGCCCCGGTGGGGCACACTTCTACACAGGGCTGGTTATCCCGGCAGTGGTTACAGGCCCCCTCTATTAGCTGTACCAGCAGCGTGTTTTCTCCCTGGTCTTCATCCAGCAGTAATGAAAGCCGCTTTTTCACCCGTTTCCGCCAGAACTCATACTGGGGGTCATCTTTTTCGATACCGGTGTCTTTCATTATGCGGTTTACTATCCTGTCCCGGTCCATGGATTGTCCTTCTTTTATCTGCCGGGCCAAACTAACCAGTAAACGGTGGGCAAATTCATTGGGATTCAAAAAGGTCACCTCTTTAAAGAAAACTGTTATCAGTATTGTCAGCATTTTTTACATTATTTATCCGGCGCAAAAAAATTAAAGCCGAAACCGTTAATTGGTTCCGGCCTGTTCCTCCAGTTCCACCCATTCTGAAAGATAATCATCCAATTTTGTTTTTAACTCGTCCAACCGGTTATTTACCTCTAAACACCTGTTGTGATCTTGATAAACCTCAGGGCTTAAAAGGTCTTTTTCCAGTTTTGCTATCTGTTCTTCACAATCCTTTATATACTGCTCCAATTCCTTGATCCTGCGCTGCCGCTTTCTTTCCCGGCGCTGTATTTCTTTATTCTGCAGGTATTTTTGTTTATCTTTTTGTTTCTTATTTTCCTTTTTAGTTTCCGCCATTTCCCGTTGGTACGGCTGCAGCTGCTGTTTTTTAAATACATAATAATCGTAATTGCCCAGGTAACCGGTAACCCCGTCCCGGTTTAACTCCAGCACCCTGGTGGCAATTTTGTTTACAAAGTACCTGTCGTGGCTGACAAATAATATGGTGCCGGGAAAGTCAATTAACGCGTTTTCCAGCACTTCCCGGCTGTAAATATCCAGGTGGTTGGTGGGTTCGTCCAGTATTAAAAAATTTGCCTGGCTGAGCATAACTTTGGCCAGTGCCAGGCGGGCCTTTTCACCGCCGCTTAAATCGCTGACCATTTTTTTAACGTCTTCGCCGCTGAATAAAAAATTGCCCAGTGCCGTGCGGATGTCCTTTTCAGTCATTTGCGGGTATGCATCCCACAATTCATGCAGTACCTGCTTGTTTGCCGTTAACTTTGCCTGCTCCTGCTCGTAATAGGCGATTTTTACTTTAGTACCGTATTTAATATCACCGGACAGGGGTTCCAGCTGCCCGATTAGTGTTTTTAACAAAGTGGACTTGCCCACACCGTTTGGCCCCATGAGAGCGACACGTTCTTCCCGTTCTATTAGAAAATCGATACCGGAAGAGAGGATTTTATCCCGGTAGCCGATGGTTAAATTACGGGCTTTAATTACTTCTCTACCGCTCTGGTGCTTAATATTAAATTTAAAACTGGCTTTTTTTATCTCCCGGGGCTTATCTGTAACTTCCATTTTTTCCAGCTGCCGCCGGCGGCTCTGGGCTCTTTTGGAGGTAGCGGCCCTGACGATGTTTTTTTGCACAAAATCCCTTAAACGGGCAATTTCGTCCATTTGTTCTTTGTGCTGCTTTAAGCGCAGTTTAATCTGTTCTGACTTTTGTTCCAGGTATTGAGAATAATTACCCCGGTAAACGGTACCTTTGGAATATTCTAATTCATAAATGAAGTTGGCCACTGCATCTAACATGTAGCGGTCGTGGGAAACTATCAGCAGTGCTCCGGGGTATGATTTTAGATATTGTTCCAGCCAGTTAAGTGTGTTAATATCCAAATAGTTGGTGGGTTCGTCCAGCATTAAAACATCCGGGGACTGCAGCAGAAGCTTGGCCAGAGCCACCAGGGTTTTTTGACCGCCGCTTAATGTTTGTATCTTGGTATCGGCGCCCAGCTTATTTAAATTCAACCCGTGCATTACATTACGGATGGCGGCGCGGTAGCTGTAACCGCCTTTTTCTTTAAAAGTTTCAGATAGGTTGGAGTAATGGTCCAGCAGCCGCCGGTACTTCTTATCATCGGATATAACCGCCGGGCTGCTGAGATCGGTTTCCATTTCCCTAAGCTTTGCTTCCATCTGTATTAAAGGTTGGAATGCTGACAGCAGTTCTTGATAAATACTGTTTTTAGAATCTAAACCGCCGTCCTGGGAAAGGTAGCCCACTGTAATATCTTTCGGTTTGATAATTTCCCCGGCATCGGGGTGCAGTTCTCCGGCCAATATTTTCAACAGTGTGGACTTGCCCGCGCCGTTAACCCCTACCAGGCCAATACGCTGGCCGGATTGCACTGTCAGTGTAACACCGGATAAAATGGTGTTGGCACCGTATGATTTTGTTATCTGGGATGCTTGCAGTAGAATCAATAATCTCACCTCTACACTTAATGTAGTTTATCGCACTGTTTAATTGGAAGCAAGAACTTCAAATTAATTAAGGAGGCATATTTTTATGATTAAGGTAACACCTAAATCGGGCAGTATTGGAATTATTAAAGCACCCCATGCGGCTAAAACCACCGGGGTGACATTGTTTAGCCCGGACTTTGCACAACCTTACCACCAGCTGCACGAAAGTGATCGCATTGTCGGTGCCATGACCGGGAAGTTTGATTACCGCTGGGAGTACATAAAGGAAGAGGAGTCGTACCTGCTGGTTGTAAACTTTTATCAAGGAAAAGTGGAATTTGCAGTGCAATTTCCCAAAGATGCCGCCGGGCAGATACTGCAAGCCCTGGTGGAGGGAGGGACGAGGGTATTTACCCTGGTATTGAAGCACAAAGAAGAGTCAAGCAAGCTGTTTGATGATGCGGTGGTGCTGATGGGAATAGAACTGGATATCCTGCCGGAGGCGGGCTGGCCGGTGGTATAAAGTGGTATAAATAAGTCAGGCAATGGTACGGTAATACCATTGCCTGACTTTTTATGTGTGCCCGGCATGGGCAATGTCTATAGGGTGAAAGTCCCGAACGTTGAAGGTAGCAGTAAACGTTAGCTTAAGGCAAGGGTGTCCG
>NZ_JAFBCW010000033.1 GCF_016907915.1 Desulforadius tongensis | reverse complement strand
CGCGGACACCCTTGCCTTAAGCTAACGTTTACTGCTACCTTCAACGTTCGGGACTTTCACCCTATAGACATTGCCCATGCCGGGCACACATAAAATTAGAGCCTTGAATACAAATTCAAGGCTTAATCTCAGCTGCTCACCCGAATAATTCTGGCCCCTAAAGCGTTATATTTTTTTTCTATTCTTTCATAACCGCGGTCTATATGTTCTATGCCATCCAAAACCGTGCCGTCCTCGGCAGCCATGGCCGCCAGCACCAGCGCGGCACCCGCCCGCAGGTCCGATGCTTCCACATAAGCACCGGATAGGCTGGGTACCCCCCGGACAACGGCGGTATTCCCCTCTAAATAAATATCTGCTCCCATGCGCCTCAGCTCGGGTACATGCTTAAACCTGTTTTCAAAAATAGTTTCGGTAATTACGCTGGTTCCCTCCGCCAGTGTCAGCAGGGCCATCATTTGAGGCTGCATATCGGTGGGAAAGCCGGGATAGGGCATGGTTTTTATATCCACCGCTTTGGGACGACCGGCCCCCTGTACCCGGACAGATTCTTCACCCACCGTCACCTTTACTCCCGCTTCTCTCAATTTAGCAACCAGGGGATCTAAATGGGCGGGAATAACATTGGTCAGCGTAATATCACTTTTTGTAATCGCCGCTGCCACCATATAGGTACCCGCCTCAATGCGATCCGGTATCACAGTGTGCTCCGTTGGCCGCAGTTCACTTACTCCCTCAATTTTGATGGTATCAGTACCGGCACCGTTAATTTTGGCCCCCATAGAATTAAGGAATTTCTGTAAATCTTCAATTTCCGGTTCTTTAGCCGCATTGCGAATAACAGTAACCCCCTGGGCCAGTGCTGCCGCCATCATCAAGTTTTCAGTAGCTCCCACGCTGGGAACATCCAAATGGATTTCCGCCCCCTGCAAACCGGATGGTGCTTCAGCAGTGATGTAGCCAAATTTCTCCCTTATCACCGCTCCCATGGCTTTAAGACCTTTAAAATGCAGGTTCATGGGCCTGCTGCCTATGTTGCACCCGCCGGGATAGCTCATTTTTACATATCCAAAACGGGCCAAAAGGGAGCCTAAAACCAGGTTGGAAGCCCTCATTCGCCGCATAAGCTCTTCGGAAATCTCCAGCGATTGAACTTGACTTCCGTCAACGGTAATATCTTTACCGTCACACTCTACACGGGCACCCAGGTAGGTGAGAACATCCTTCATATTTTTAATGTCTTGTAAATGAGGAACATCCTTAATCTTTACAGTTCCGGCACACAACAGCGTGCCAGCCAGTATGGGAAGGGAAGCATTTTTACTACCGTTTACTTTCACCGTCCCCCTTAAAGAGCTGCCTCCTACAATCAGGAACTTCTGATTGGACCGTTCCACGTTGCAGCACCTCCACCACGTATGCTAGCCCAGCACACGTACCTCCAGTTGGAGGGCAACGCCGGTTTTGTTTTTAACTTTTTCTTTTATAATATCTATCAGTTTTATCACATCATTGGCGGTGGCCCCGCCCAAATTGATAATCCAATTGGCATGCACTGTAGATACTTCTGCCTTACCAACTCTTAAACCTTTACAACCGGCAAGATCAATTAACCTGCCCGCAGAATCCCCCGGGGGGTTTTTAAATACACTGCCTGCATTGGGAAAGCCCTGGGGCTGAACGGCTTTACGCTTGGCCATATATTTGTCCATTTGCTCTTTTATTATTTTCCTGTCGCTGTGATGGCAGTTAAACACCGCTTCCACCACCACCAGTGAGCTGCCCTGCAGAATACTGGTACGGTAATCAAAACCCAGCTGCCGCTTTGTTAAATCTAATATCTCGGCACTGCTGTCAATTACTTTAACCGATTGTATGATATCACCAATACAGGAACCGTTGGCCCCGGCGTTCATTACCACCGCACCGCCGATAGTTCCGGGTATGCCGGCGGACCAGGCAAAACCCGCCAACCCCTTTTCCATCACTCCCCGGGCCACAACAGGCAGCATCGACCCGGCACCGGCTTTTACAGTGGTGCCTTCAACCTGCAGGTAATTGAATCCCTTTCCTATCTTTACTACCATCCCCGGTATACCGCTGTCCTTCACCAGCAAATTGGTACCGTTTCCCACCACAGTCAGCGGCACACCGTATTCTTTAGCCAGTAATATGCATTTTTGTAAATCTTCAATATCTTCCGGTTCAATGAAATATTGTGCCGGCCCACCTATCTGCCAACTGGTGTGTTTAGCCATTGGTTCATTAATTAGCAATCCGGTCTTTAAATTAGAGCGCAGTTTGTCCTCCAGTGTCCGGTTTGTCATTAACAACGCTCCTCAAGTTTTTTCACCAGTTCTACACCGCTGCTCCAAACATTACCGGCCCCCATGGTCAAAATAATATCCCCCGGCCTGGCTATATTTACTAAATAATCAGCAACATCGGCCAGATTTCCTATATAAGTTACCTTGCCCACGTTATTACGCCTGGCAGCATCAACAATTAATTGGGCCGTTACCCCTTCAATAGGCGCTTCCCCGGCACTGTAAATATCGTTAATAACCACCATGTCCGCATCTTTAAAGGCTGCACCCAACTGTTCATGCAGGTGTTTGGTCCTGGAGTAACGATGGGGCTGAAACACGCTTATCACCCTGCCGCTGCCGGCTTGGCGGGCAGCCTTTAAAGTGGCTTTGATTTCTGTGGGGTGATGAGCATAGTCATCAATTACTTTTATACCGTTTACTTCCCCCAGCAGCTGATAACGGCGATGTACCCCCCGGAATGTTTTCAGAGCCCCGGCCACCGTTTGAAAATCTAAACCAATATGCAGCGCCATCACCACCACCGCCAGGGCATTTAACATATTATGCTGGCCGGGCACCGATAGTTTTAACCGGCCGATATATTTATCGCGGTGGTAAATATCAGCATCATTAACACTGCCGTTCAACTTTAAATTTTTTATGGTATAATCCGCCCCCGGATTAATACCGTAAGTAATTACCTCCGCCCGGGCACTGCCTAAAATGGCTCGAACATTGGGGTCATCATAGCACAATACAGCCAGGCCGCCGGGATCAACCCCGGCTAAAAATTTTTGAAAAGATTCCAAAACTTTTTCCACAGAACCGTAATAATCCAGGTGGTCATCTTCTATATTTGTAATAATAACCATATGGGGAGATAACAGCAAAAAGGAGCCGTCACTTTCATCCGCTTCAGCCACCAGGTATTCCCCGCGACCCAGTTTAGCGTTCCCCCCAATATCGTTTAGTTCGCCACCTACAACGATAGTGGGGTCACAGCCTGCCTTTTCCAAAACCAGCGCCATCATTGATGTGGTTGTGGTTTTACCGTGGGAACCGGCAACGGCAATACCCTTTTGACGTTTCATCAGCCGGGCCAACATTTCTCCACGGTGAATTACAGGTATACCCCTTTCCCTGGCCCGCAGCAGCTCGGGATTATTGGGGGGTATAGCGGTGGATACAACCACCATTTCCGCCTTTTCTACATTTTGGGCATCATGCCCGATAAAACACCTGATACCCATTGCTTCCAGCTTTTTCACCGTCTCGGATTCATTTATATCGGAGCCGGTTACCTGGTAACCCAAACCTGCCAATATGCGGGCAATGCCGCTCATACCGGCACCGCCTATACCTATAAAGTGCACCTTTTGGGGGATGTCTTTCACTATGCTTTCATCTCCTTTCCAAAGCAGGGCATCCCTTATAAAAATCTGCCTGGTATATAGGTTGAAATATAATATGCATAAGCAACTTTATTTGTTACATGACTTGTCTACAGCAGCATCAATCAGATCTAAAATATCTTCCAATGCTTTGGGACGACCCAGCAGTGAGCTTTCCCGGGCCATACCTGCAAGCTCACCCGGTGAAGACAGCAGCCGGTTGATGTATTCAAGCAGCAGCTCGCCGGTTAATTCCGCATCCCGGATCATTATCGCCGCCCCGCGCTCTGCCAGGGCACGGGCGTTGTACTCCTGGTGATTCTCCGCAGCATAGGGATAGGGTATCAGTATGCTCGGTAATCCCAGCGCTGTCAATTCCGCCAACGTGGCCGCACCGGCCCGGCAGACAACTAAAGACGCCACTGCCAGGGCATTTTGCATATTGTATAAATATGGTACAGTGGTAATGTTCCCAGTATTAACCAGCGATATACCTTTAGAGCTTAATGTCTTGATATATTCGTCGTAACCTGCCCGGCCGGTAGCATGCAGCACCTGAATCCCCCTCTGATTTTGCAGTTCCTGCACCACTTTAACCATGGCCATGTTAATACTTCTGGCCCCCCTGCTGCCCCCAAAAACCAGTACCACCGGCTTGTTTCGGTCTAACCCGAATTCAGAATAGGCTTTATCTTTATCACATGAAAAAATCTCCGGACGCACCGGAAGACCCGTTAATTTAATCCGGGCCTTACTGGGAAAACGCTTGATTGAATCTTCAAAGGTAACAGCTACTGAAGATACAAACCTGGAAAGGATCCGGTTGGTCATTCCAGGCAGCGCGTTTTGTTCATGTATTAAAGTGGGAATCCTGTGTAATACCCCGGCCATAACCACCGGGCCGCAAACATAACCACCGGTGCCGATAACAATATCCGGCTTAAACCGGCGCACTAAATTCACTGCCTGCCACATACCCTGGCCTGCCTGCCACAATACTTTTAAATTTTTAAGGGTTAATTGGCGCTGGAAACCGGAAACCTTTATTGTTTTAAAAGCATATCCCTCTTTGGGAACAATATCTGATTCCAGCCCCCGGTTTGTACCCACGTAAAGCAGTTCCGCCCCGGGGTGGCGGCTTTTAATACCCTTGGCTATGGCCAGCGCCGGGTAAATATGTCCGCCGGTTCCCCCGCCGGTAACAATCACACGCAAAAAATAACACCTTCTTTATTACAGCTGATTTTAAAATTTCCAGTTTTTTACCGCGGCGTGGTGTACTTTGATATGTTAAGCAGTATGCCCACACCTATTAACGTAAATAAAAGGGACGTGCCGCCGAAACTGATAAACGGTAACGGCACCCCGGTAACAGGCATTGAACCGGTAACCACCGCCATGTTGATAATGGCCTGCAGTACAATGGCGCTGGTAATACCTGTGGCCAGCAGGCTGGCAAAGGGATCGGGTGAGGTAATGGCAATTTTAAACCCCCGCCAGGCCAGCAGTATAAACAGCATTACCACCAGGGATGCTCCGATAAAGCCCAATTCTTCACCTATAATGGCAAATATAAAGTCTGTATGGTTCTCCGGCAGGTATAAAAATTTCTGCTTGCTCTGTCCCAATCCCAGGCCAAAAAGCCCACCGGAGCCAAGGGCATAAAGGGATTGAATAATGTGATAACCGGAACCCTGCGGGTCTGCTTCCGGGTCTAAAAAGGCTAAAAAACGTTTCATGCGGTAAGGTTCAAAATAAATGGCCAGGGCCACCGCCGCCAGGCCCAGGGCACCTAAACCGTATAAGTGAATCATCCGGGCACCGGCCGCTAAAAACATCACTATAATAGTTCCACAAAGGGTTACTGCTGTACCCAGGTCGGGCTGCTTGAGAATTAAACCGGCAGTTATTCCCATCAATATTAAATAGGGTAACAGCCCCTTTTTAAAATCCTGTACCCTATTGGGGTTTTTAGATAATCCAAAGGCAACAAAGATAATCAAACAAAGTTTCACCAGTTCAGCCGGGGCAAAGGAAATAAAACCTAAATCTATCCAACGCCTGGAGCCATTTACTTCCTTTCCTATCCCGGGTATCAGTACCAGCAGCAGTAAAATAACCCCCAACACAACTATGGGTAATATCCACCGCTTAATCTTGTAGTAGTCAAAATTCATGGTAAAAATCATTGCTGTCACACCAATTAACGCCCACAGCATCTGCCGTTCAAAAAAGTAAAAGGCATTATGGTAACGAATAATGGTCACATACTGGCTGGCACTGAATACCATTACAATTCCTATGCTCAATAACATCAGCACGGTAAGAAAAAGGATAAAATCAGGCGACTTTTTCTTTAACCGCAAAGCATTACCCCCTTAGTTTGAGCACCAGCTCCCGGAAAAGATTACCCCTCTGTTCATAATTTCGAAACATATCCCAACTGGCACAGGCCGGTGAAAGCAGCACCACCTCTCCCGGTTCGGCCACCCGGTGGGCCACCTTAACCGCTTCCAAGTAGTCTTCTACTTCTACAAAGGTATCAAAATTCTGTTCCTGTACTGCCCTCTTTATTTCGTCACCGTGTTCTCCCAGTAATATTAATACCCGTACTTTTTCTTTAATTTTCCGGGCCAGCTCTGTAAAGCTGCTGCCTTTATTCAGGCCGCCGGCAATAAGAACAATGGGCTGGTTAAATGCCTCCAGTGCCTTAACTGCCGCATCGGGATTAGTGGCCTTGGAATCATTTACATAGCGCACGCCGTTTATTTCAGCCACCGTCTCCAACCGGTGTGCAACCCCGGGAAAGGTACTCAAGGTTTGTTGGATTTGTTCAACCTTAACCCCCATGGCAGCAGCACAGGCAACCGCTGCCAGGGCATTTTCCAGGTTGTGCCCTCCGGGCATACTTAATTTATTCACGGGAAGTATTTCTGTGGTAACGCCGTCCATGGTTACCACTATATTCCCTTTTTGGATATATACCCCTGTATCTAAAGTATGCTGGCGGCTGAAAAATATAACCCGTCCCATGGATTGTTGTGCCAGCGCAGCGGTATTCGGCTGATCGTAATTTAAAACTGTATAGTCTAAGGGAACTTGGTTGGAGAATATTTTAGCTTTGGCAGCAATATAATTATCCATAGAGCCGTGCCTGTCCAAGTGATCGGGAGTAATATTCAAAATCACTGCCACATGGGGGCGAAAGGTTTGAATGGTTTCCAGCTGGAAACTGGAAACTTCTACTACAATAACATCGTCTTCACCGTAATTTTCCACTGCACTGATTAACGGTAAGCCGATGTTCCCAGCTACTAAAGTGTTAATGCCGGAGTTTTTAAATATTTCTCCCACCAGCGAGGTAGTAGTGGTCTTGCCGTTGGTTCCGGTTACAGCAACTACCGGCGCTTCGGCAAACCGAAAGGCCAGTTCCAGTTCCCCAATTACCGGTATATCAGCCCGGTGGGCCTGGGCCACCGGTGGAAAGGTAAGGGGCACCCCGGGACTGACCACCACCATGTGATAGCCCCCGGCCGCCGGATCAGGATACTGCCCCCCCAGGGCCAAATTTACTCCCTGCCCTGCTAACTTTTGTACCTTTTCTCCCAATTCTTCGGCAGGTTTGGCATCGGTCAGCGTTACTTCCGCCCCTTTGCCTACCAAAAACTCTGCCGCTGCTATTCCGCTGCGGGCCGCTCCTACAACCAGTATTTTTTTATCATCCAAATGCATCGGTCCCAATCTCCTATCATTAAAAAATAATCAATTAAACCAAGTTATAAAGTCCCAACAGCCCCAGCACACCAAAAACAGCCCCGGCAAACCAAAATGTCACCACTACCCTGTTTTCTGACCAGCCGGTTAATTCAAAGTGGTGATGCAGCGGGCTCATTCTAAATATGCGCCTGCCGGTGGTTTTAAAGGATATCACTTGTAAAATCACCGACAGCGCTTCTAAAACAAATACGCCCCCGATAATTACCAAAAATATTTCACTGCGGGTGAGTACCGCTGCCGCTCCCAGGCCGCCCCCCAGGGCCAGGGAGCCGGTATCTCCCATAAATACTTGGGCCGGATAGCGGTTATAAATTAGAAACCCCAGGCAGCCTCCCACCACCGCTGCCAGCACCAGTGCCACACCGGCTTTATCATTAATCAACGCCATGGCTATAAAGGGTAAAGCGGCCAATGCTGTGGTGCCGGCAGCCAGGCCGTCTAAACCATCTGTTAAGTTGACGGCATTACTGGTACCTACCACAACCAGGGTGACAAAAAATAAAAAACCCGCCACCCCGAGATCATATCTTAACCCGTTGTCAACAAAAAAACCGGAAAACGGTATCACCACATCAGTGCCCCTTCCCAGCACTGTCAGCGCAATAACCGCCAGGCCCAGGGCCAATATGATTTGTCCTAAAAGTTTTTCCCTGGCTTTCAATCCCAAAGAACGCTTTAAGCCGATTTTTATAAAATCATCCAAAAAGCCCACCATGCCAAAGCCCAGCGTTACAGCCAGCACTACTAAGCCATCCTTTGCTCCCGGCAGTGGGATGCCGCCCCGCAGTAAGCTGAAACCGGCCACCGCAATACCAATTAGAAACATCAAACCGCCCATGGTTGGTGTCCCAGCTTTTTGTAAGTGGCGAGCGGGCCCGTCATCCCGTATATTTTGGCCAAACTTAATTTTTCTCAGCAGCGGTATTAATAGCGGGCCTAATATTGATGTTATTAAAAATGACAGCGCAAAGGAAATGCCCAGATACTTATAAATCTCGCTCACTGGTTAACCTCCGTATGTAAAACTTCTACCCTGAAAAGTTATCTTGCGTCTCATCCATAAACGCTCACTTGTACAAAAGGCCGCCTGCTTTTCATTCCCTGATGGTGCCGCAAAGCGGCATGATTATCCAGTTTTTAATTCTTCTCTATGTTCTCTATAGCTTCCACAACTTCTTCCAAATGCATACCCCGGGAACCTTTTACCAGTACAATGTCACCGGGAAGCAGGAATTTCTTCAGGAACGACACCGCCGACCGGTTATCTGCAAACCAGTGCACTTGATTGGAAGGCAGGCCTGCTTCCCTGGCACCGGCAGCTATATTCCGGGCCAGTTCCCCAACGGTCACCAGCAAATCCACCTGCGAAGCCGCCTTTCCGGTTTCATAGTGTCCCTGCCGTTCCCTGGTTCCCAATTCAAACATGCTGCCCAGCACCGCCACCTGCCGCCGGCCGCCGGCCAGGTCATTCAAAGCGGCAAGGGCGGCCCTGGTTGAATCGGGGTTGGCATTGTAAGCATCATTAATAATTGTAATCTCTCCCGATTGTATAATTTGCAGCCTCATGGCTGAAATTTCTGCCTCTGCCAATCCGGCGGCACACTGATCCAGCGTTAAACCCAAATTCATCCCCACCGCCAGGGCAGCCATGGCGTTGGAAACGTTGTGCCTGCCGGGAATGGGCAGTTGAACGGTAATTTTCCCCCCCGGTGTATTGGCTGTAAAACTGCTGCCGCTGTTTTTACATTTTACAGCGGTGGCAGTATAGTCTCCTTTAGTGTTTACCCCAAAGGTATACACCCGGCCGGGACAGTGCCGGGCCTGCTCCCGGGCAAGGTCACTTGCAGCGGGAATTAATGCAAAACCTTCCCCGGGTACATGTTTTAATATTTCTCCTTTGGCTTTAGCTATATTTTCCACCGATCCCAGCAGTTCCAGGTGGGTTTCACCGATATTTGTAATTACCGCCGCCGTTATACCGGCTATTCGGCACAATTCATCAATCTGCCCCAGGCCGCGCATGCCCATTTCCAGCACTGCCGCATTGTAATTTTGGTTCAGCTGCAGCAGTGTCAGGGGTAATCCAATTTCATTATTGAAATTACCCTTGGTTTTCAGCACTTGATATTTTTGGCCCAGCACGGCAGCAACCAAATCTTTGGTGGTGGTTTTGCCGTTGCTCCCGGTAATACCGATAACGGGAATGTTAAATTGGCTGCGGTTGTAAGCGGCCAGCTGCTGCAGCGCGGTAAGGGTGTGCTGTACCATTATCACCGGCACCCCGGTGGGTATACCCGCCACCGGTTTGCCCAGCACCAATCCCCCGGCCCCGGATTCCGCTGCCTGGCGGGCATAGTGATGGCCGTCGTGCTTTTCTCCCACCAGGGCAAAAAACAAATCCCCCCGCTGCAGTTTCCTGGTATCGGTACATACATTTTCTATTAACTGCTGGGGATCACCCTGTATTAATTTTCCATCAACCGCGGAAGCTATTTCTTTAATAGTAAATTTTTTCATTATAAAGCACCCATTCCACCGTATCCCAGTTCCTTTAAAACAGCAGCTGCCACCGCCCGGTCATCAAAGTGGTACTTGGTTGTACCGATAATCTGGTACGTTTCGTGACCTTTACCCGCTATTACCACCACGTCACCGGCTGCTGCCTCTTTGATGGCATAGGCTATGGCATCCCGCCGCTCCGGTATTACTTTATGCTTGTGCTTGTTACCAGCTATCTTTTTTACTCCCACTAAAATATCATCTATTATTTTCCCCGGGTCTTCGGTGCGGGGATTGTCAGAGGTTATCACCGCCAGGTCACTGTACCGGGTACCGATTTCTCCCATCACAGGTCTTTTACTGCGATCCCGGTCACCGCCGCAGCCAAAAACAGTAATCAGGCGGTTGTTGGTAATTTGCCTGGCAGTTTTTAATATATTTTCCAGTCCATCCGGTGTGTGCGCGTAGTCTACCACCACTGCAAAGGGTTGGCCGCAGTCCACCGGTTCAAAACGTCCCGCTACCCCGGTTACGTTTTCCAGGGCTGATTTTACTGTTTCACCGGCAAAGCCTTGGGCCATACCCAGAGTGAAGGCCGCTAAAGCATTGTAGACATTAAATTCACCGGTTAATTTTAAATTAAGCCTGTGTTCCCCATATTTTCCGGTAGTAATAAAGGACACTCCCCGGGCAGTTATCTGCACATCCCTGGCACTGACATCGGATGGTTGATGCAGCCCATAGGTAACAACGGTGCCGCTGCTGGCTTCTATCATCTCTTTGGCCCTGGAATCATCGGCATTGATGATGGACAGCGGTGCAGCGGCAAAAAGTTTGGCCTTTGCTGCAGCATAATCGTCCATATCGCTGTGAAAATCCAGGTGATCTTGGGACAAATTGGTAAAGACAGCGGCATCGAAATCAACACCGGTGGTCCTGTTTAGTGCCAAAGCGTGGGATGAAACCTCCATGGCAGCATGGGTAACTCCACTCTTCACCATGCTGTCAAAAAGCTGCTGCAAATCCAGTGATTCCGGTGTGGTGTTGGAAGCAGGAAGTTCCTTACCCCCGATTAAGTTCTGGATAGTACCAACCAGCCCGGTTTTGTTGCCTGCAGCTTTATAGATGGCGGCCACCAGGTGGGTGGTAGTGGTTTTACCGTTGGTCCCGGTGACACCGGTTATGGTTAATTTTTGCGACGGATGGTTGTAATACTTATCTGCCACCAGGGCTAAAGCCGCCCGGCTGTCTTCTACCTGTACCAGGGGTATATTCTGGGAAAGAGAAATGTTTTTTTCAACAATTAATGCCGCCGCTCCTTTTTCTATGGCATTATTTATGTATTTATGTCCGTCGGTGACAAAGCCGGGTATGGCCACAAAAACAAATCCCGGCTGCACTTTGCGGGAATCGTAGGCAATACCTGTAACGGGTACGGCCAGGCTGCCTTCACTGTGACGTATTTTAAGTGTCGTCACTAATTCGTTAAAAAGCAAGATATTTCCTCCTTTAGTAAGAAGATATTCATTTTTATTGTTGCCAAAAATGGAAATTTTTTTCACTTATTTTAGCTGCGGCTCATCCATAAACGTTCACTTGTACAAAAGGCTGCCTGCTTTTCATTACTTTTGGTGCCGTTTATGGCATGAGGGGCTGCCCTGAAAAAACTCAGGTAACCACAGGTATCCTGCGGCTAAACCTGAGTTGGTTATTTTACTGGTGTCCGGGCTTTCCCGGGGGCTCAAATGTTATTTTTACCGTAGTTCCCTTGTCAATTTTACTGCCCGGTTTAACACTTTGACCGGCAGCCAACCCGGTGCCCGATGCTTCTAAGTGCAGGCCTATGCTTTCCAGCAGCGCGCCGGCTTCTTTAATGGTACATCCTGTTAAATCGGGCATTGTTACCTTTCCATCCGGTAAATCTTTGGGTCGGTTGAGATCTAACAGTACAGTGGTACCGCTTTCAACCACCGCTCCCGCCTCGGGAATCTGCTTATAAACCATCTGTCCTTCTCCCCTGGTTTGGAAAGCCAGCCCTGCAGCCCGTAGTTCTTTTTGCGCTTCATTTAAAGGTAAATTTACTACGTTTGGAACTTCAATTTGCGTTATTTGCTTGGAAATCTCAAAGGGCTTTTGAGGACGTTCCATATTTCTTTTTTCCGGTACACCCATGTAACGCAGTATATCCCTGGCCAGCGGCGCAAAAACCGGGGCAGCCACCTGGCCGCCGTAATAAACACCGCCCTTGGGCTCTCTAATCATAATTAGCACCGCTATACGCGGGTCATCCACCGGGGCAAAGCCGGCAAAAGATGCCACATACTTGCCGCTTACATAGCCGCCGCTTTCGCCCACCACTTGAGCAGTACCGGTTTTCCCTCCCGCCGGGTAACCTTCTACATAGGCATTTTTACCCGTACCTTCCATTACCACTTTTTCCAGCAGCTTACGCAGGCGCTGGGAAGTGTCTTCAGAAATAACCCGGCGAATTTCTTTCGGTTTATGTTTTTCTATTACCTTATTATCCTTATCCCTGATTTCTTTTACAATGTACGGCTGCATCAGGTGGCCGCCATTTATTGCTGCTGAAACTGCAGTAACCAGTTGGATAGGGGTTACCGCTATGGAATGACCTATGGACATGGTGGCAATGTTTAAATTGGTGGTATCCTTTTCGTCAATGATAATACCCCTGGCCTCACCGGGCAGCTCAATATTAGTCAACTGGCCAAAGCCGAAAGCTCTAATGTACTTATAAAACTTTTCCACACCCAAATTTAAACCTACTTCTACAAACCCCGGGTTGCATGAGTTCCGCACCACTTCTTCAAAGGTTTCACTGCCATGGCCGCCGTGCTTCCAACAGCGAATACGCCGGTCAGCCACTTTTATATAACCAGGACAGTAAAAATGGTCATCCATTTTGACAATATTTTCTTCCAAAGCAGCGGAGGCAGTGATAATTTTAAATGTTGAACCCGGTTCATAATTATACCAAATTGCCGGGTTGCGGTCCCAAATGAAAGATTGATAATCCTGCCAGTGGTTGGGATTAAAAGTGGGGCGGTTTCCCATGGCCAGCACTTCACCTGTTTTGGGATCCATTACTATAATCACTGCACTGGTGGGATTATAATTATCAACAATTTTATCCAGTTCCCGTTCCACAAAATACTGGATGGTTTGGTCAATGGTTAATACCAGGTTATTTCCCTGTTGAGGTGAAATGTATTCATGCATGGCATGGGGGATTTCTCTTCCGGCAGCGTCATATTCCACTACAATTTTTCCGGGCACACCTTTAAGCCGGTCATCATATACTTTTTCAATACCAATTAAACCCTGATTATCCACACCGGTAAAGCCAAGTACGTGGGGAGCCAGCGACTCCTGTTTATAAAAGCGCTTGCTCTCCTCAGCAAAGCCAATACCTTTAAGTTTAAGCGCTTTAATTTTCTGAGCGGTGTCCCAGTCAATTTTTCTTTTAATCCATTCAAAAGAGCTCTTTCGTTTTAGTTTTTGCAGAATAGTTTCTTCATCCATGTTTAAAATTTCAGCCAGCTTTTGTGCCGTACCTTCTTTATCTTTTATGTGTGAGGGAATGGCATACACCGAATCGGAACTGATACTGATCACCAGCTCGTTCATGTTGCGGTCATATATAGTTCCCCTTTTGGCTTCCACCGGTACTTCTCTCATTCGATAGGTGGCCGCTTTTTTACTCAGTTCCTCACCACGAACAAATTGAATATATGCCAATCTAACTATCAATAGAAATAAAAGGCCAATTGCACATACAAACAGCAGGGCAATTCGTTTGCGAATGATAATGTTAGTAGTCCTCATAAGTTCCTCCCACTGGGCCCTGCCACCGTTTATCCAGCAATCTGTACTAAGAATCCCAACGTTCCACCATTTCAGCAAAGGCCTGAATAAATCTGTTTGGCGGCACAGGTTCAGGGTTTTCCGGCAAAGTTATACTTTCCCGCCGTGCCAGCTGTTTCTCCTGCTCACCCGGCGGCAATTGTTCCCCACCGTCCGGTACAATTGAAGCAGAAGATACCGGCACCACGTTTTCACTGTTGGGTTTAACCATGCCCAGTTCACTGGTGGCAATGGCCTCAATATGTTTCATAGATACTACTTTACTGACCTTTTGGTCCAAATTGTGGCTTTCCAGCCGCAGTTCTGCCAATTTGTGCTGCAATAATTCAATTTTGTATCCCACATAGGCAATCTGGGCATAGTAAAAAGCCACCATGACACCCATTACAAAGCAGCACAGCACCATAAAAGTCAAGGCCAGTTTTCTTCGCACCGGGTCCCTCCGGGGCAGTTTCCGGCCCGGTGCTTTCGGCAGCCGCTCCGGCGGCTGCTCCGGTGGTAAATTATAGTCCAACTTTTCCCTTGCTAGTACCAAAATTTATTCACTCTCCCCGCGGTTTAGAACTCAACCGTTTTTTCAGCCACACGTAATTTTGCACTGCGGGATCTGGGATTTTGCTCCAATTCCTGTTTTGAAGCGGTTACCGGTTTCCTGGTAATAATTTTTATTTCCCTTTCTTTATCGCAGCTGCAGACAGGCAGCTCCGGCGGACACACACAGTCCTTAGCCAGGTATTTGAACAGGTCTTTAGTAATGCGGTCCTCTAATGAGTGAAAGGTAATAACACACAACCGCCCACCCGGCTTTAAAGCATTCACTGCCTGGATAAAAGCACTTTCGAGAATATTAAGTTCATCATTTACCGCTATGCGCAGTGCCTGGAAAGTACGCTTGGCTGGGTGGGGCCCGCTGCGCCTGGCACCAGCGGGAATAGCCCTTTTTATTATCTCCACCAGTTCAAAGGTTGTGGAAATGGG
Organism: Desulforadius tongensis; assembly: GCF_016907915.1. Classification (GTDB taxonomy): domain Bacteria; phylum Bacillota; class Desulfotomaculia; order Desulfotomaculales; family Desulfohalotomaculaceae; genus Desulforadius; species Desulforadius tongensis. The sequence goes on along the minus strand of NZ_JAFBCW010000033.1, from coordinate 15,177 downwards.
ATTTCTGTTTCGCTCTTCAACTATGAAACGGGCAATTCGCTTGGCCCACTTTTCTTCACCGTACTCACTAATAATCCGGGTAAGTTCTTCAGCGGAAAGTTCATTTACCAGTTCTTTGGCAGTATACGGGTTATCAGGGCTCATTCGCATGTCCAACGGGGCATCATGCATGTATGAAAAGCCTCTTTCGGGGTTATCCAACTGGGCTGATGACACACCTAAGTCAAACAAAATTCCGTCCACCGGCCCTACTGCTAATTCTTTCAACACTGCAGATAAACGGCTGAAATTTGATCGCACCGTAATTACCCGGCTGCCAAATTCCTTAAGCCTCTGTTCTGCAGCTTTTAAAGCATGGGGATCTTGATCCAATCCAATTAATTTACCGTTGGGACCGGTACGCCGCAGTATTTCAGCACTGTGACCGGCCCCACCCAGCGTACAGTCCACATATATTCCACCGGGTTTTAAGTTTAAGCCTGCCATTACTTCTTCCAGTAATACCGGTACGTGGTAAAAATTCATTTCTCTTTCACCTGCCAATAGGGTTAGTTATGGAGAAGATGCATGTACAGGTTAGAATAAAACTAAAATGTTCATTTTTAGTTTTACCCTTAAAGCAGGTCGACAATCTTTTCGGCAATCTCTTCAAAATTTTCTTCAGCGGTGGCGTTGTATTCATCCCAACGCTCACGGGACCATATTTCCACCCGGGATGATACTCCCAAAACCATTACTTCTTTAGACAACCGGGCATACTCACGTAAATTTGCCGGGATTAATATCCGCCCCTGTTTATCCAGTTCGCACTCACTGGCACCGGAAAAGAAAAACCTAACGAAGGCCCGGGCATCTGCCCGTGTAAAGGGCAGCGACTTGAGTTTCTGCTCCAAAGCGGCCCACTCATGCTGCGGATAAACAAAAAGGCAGTTATCCAGCCCTTTGGTAACAACAAACCGGTCCCCCAAGCCTTCGCGGAAGCGGGCAGGAATAATCAGTCTTCCCTTGGCATCAATTGTATGCGCGTATTCCCCCATGAACATGCCCGGTCACCCCACTGGGAGGGTTTATTATACCACTTCCTCCCACTTTACACCACTTTTATTCCACGCCAATAGTAAAAATCCTCCCACAACTGGAAGAAAAAGAAAAAAAATAGGACCAACAACCTATTGGCCGGGTCCTATATCCTCAGGTATCTTCTTTTTTTGTTTTTAAAGGTTACAATTTTATCATACCCCACTGCTTTTATTAACTGCAGTGCACTTTTTAATCCCTGCCCCACTTGCTGCGGTTTATGGGCATCTGACCCCATGGTAACCGGTACACCATGTTTATGCAGCATTTTTAATAACTCCGCCGCCGGATACATTTCCCGGGCAGCGGCCCTTAAACCAGCGGTGTTAACTTCCACACAAACCCCGCTTTCTGCAAAGGTGCGGGCTACTTTTTGAAACAGCGGTGCCAGGTTTCCCCGGGGGCGATAACCAAATTTCTTAATTAAATCGGTGTGGGCCATGATATCAAACAAACCGCTGGCGGCAGCATCACAAACGGTATCAAAATACCGCCGGTAAAGTTCATATAAATCCCAGTCTTTATAGCGGTGTATATAGTCTGGGTTGTCAAAGCCCCAACCTTCTAAGTAATGCACCGACCCTAAAACATAATCCAACGGCAGCGAAGATAATATTTTTTTCGCTGTGGTTTCATGCCCCGGTATATAGTCCACTTCCAGTCCCAACCTAATGCTTATACCGGGATTAGCCCGCTGCAGGTAATGTACATCTTTAATATAGTCTTCCAATTCTTCCTGTTTCATGGCCGCTTCCGGGTCCCTTTCATCCGGCGGAAGCCAGTACATGGGGATGTGGTCGGCAAATCCCACTTCTGTCAATCCCAACCGGCGGCCGGCATCAACATACTGCTGCATTGTACCGCTGGCATGGCCGCAGCGGGCAGTGTGCCAATGGTAATCAACAAGCAAAATTATCACCTTCATTTACCCATTACTTACCTATCCAGCTAAAAATCATCCATTCCGCCAAAATAATCATCCAGGCCAAAATCGCTATCCATCCCTAAACCGGCATCTAGGCCATTACCCATTCCACTATCAAAATAACCAGCATCAGCATAACCCAATCCCCGGTCAAGGCCGTGGTAATATTCATCTATTACCCCGTCCATACCGGGATTTTGGTAGGGATCCTGCATATAATTAACTAATTCATTTAATTCCTGCTGCTGCATCAGGTCATTTTGCAGAGCAAATTCCTGCAGTTCATTCAAGTCCATATCCTGCATCTTTTCAATGGTTTCCTGGTCCAAGTGATTGTTATTTTGAATTTGATTAATTAAGAACATGGCTGCCAAACCGCCGGCAATACCGCTCAATGCTGAACTTTGCAGCTGCTTCTTAAATAAATTCTTTTCCATTTGTTCAGATTTGAAACTTAATTTTCTCTTTCTCTGTACCAGAAAATAAATCATTCCGGCAATAAAAACAAAAAATAGAAATTCCATTTCTTGTTTTCCACCACGCTCTCTAATAAAAAATTTTAAATATTATATCATAAAAGTAATGTTTAAAAATGGATAAACTATCAAAACCCGGCCAAGGCGGGTTTTGATAGTTTACTCAGCAAACAGTTTTCTTATTTCCGGCAGCATTTCCCTTGCTGCTGCTTCACCCTGGGATATGGCATAGGGGATACGGTGAAAATCTAACGGGCCGATACCTGCCAGCGGCGGCCTGAGCACCAGGTCGGCATAGGTTGTGAGTTCCCTGTTGATGGAATCATGGCGGATAATGTCCAGTGTCTGCATCAGCAAATGTACTATATTGCTCACTCTGCTGCAGGCTTCCCCGTCATAACCCACATCAACCGCCAGGATGGCATCGGCACCCAGTTTATGCAGCACTTCAGCCGGCACCTGTTCCCTCAGTCCACCGTCAGTTAACTGGTAACCTTTTATTGTTTTCGGTTCAAACAGCCCCGGCACGGCAGTACTGGCACGCACTGCATCGGCCACCGAAACATCAGATAAATAAACTTCATCCGGGGCACCAACGGGCCGCAGCGGTTCATGCAGAAAGATTACTTTGGAACCGCAGTTAATATCCACCGCGGTAATGGCCAGCGTCATCTGCAGGTGTTTAAATTCTTTATCTGTAATGTACCGGTTTAAAAACTTTTCTAAGCGCTTACCCTTCATTAATCCCAGGGGTACTCTGCATGGCCAGGGTAGTTTTAAAAAATCACAAACCATATTGCCCATTATCAACAGCAGGTTAAGCAGTGTTGACCAGGTGTCATATACATCTTCCAATTTTATGGATCTAGCCAGTTTTTCAATCCGATCTGTGGACCACCCGGCAGCATAAAGGGCTGCTGCAATGCTTCCGGCACTGGTGCCAACAATTATATCCGGTTTGTATCCCTCTTCTTCCAGCACTCTTAACACACCAATGTGTGCCGCTCCCCTTAAGAAGCCTCCTCCCAGCGCCAAACCTATCTTCTTTTTTCGCTGCACAATTAACCACCTCAAATTATTTTATGATGGTAATTGTGCAGCTGATACTGCCCTGAAAAATGTTATCCTGCTAAGCCCGTGGCGGGGTTTCATTCCCCGGCAGTGCTGCCCCCCTCCTCGGGATTGGTTAGATTGTATTTTTTTATCTTGTTCAGCACGGTGGTATGGGAAACCCCCAGTGCTTTGGCCGCCCGGCGCACCGTGCCGCAGCGTTTCAAAGCCGCTTTTAACACCTTAATTTCCGCGGCAGCAGCCACTTCCTTTAACGTGGACACTTCCTGGCGGCTGCCGGGTATATTAACCTGTTCCAATTGGGGCCCGGTGCCGTGATCTAAAATAATATGTTCCGGCAGAATTGCTTCCCCTTCCACCAGGTTTATCGCCCGTTCTATTACATTTTCCAGCTCGCGTACGTTGCCGGCCCAGCTGTATTTTATCAGCTTTTCCATCGCTCCGCCGCTTATGCCGGTAACCGTTTTGCCCAATCGGCGGGCAAACTTTTCCACCAGGTACTGGGCCAGCAGGGGTATATCCTCCGGTCTTTCCCGCAGGGGGGGAATGGAAATGGGGAATACATTTAAGCGGTAATACAGGTCTTTGCGGAAATCCCCCCGCTTTAACATTTCTTCCAGGTTGCGGTTGGTGGCAGCAATTATCCTCACATTAACAGCAATTTCGTTTCTGCCCCCAATACGCCTTACTTTTCCGTCCTGCAGCACCCGCAAAAGCTTGGCCTGCAGGTGCGGTGGCAGTTCTCCTATCTCATCTAAAAAAAGCGTTCCGTCATTGGCAAATTCAAATAGTCCCTGCTTACCACCTTTTTTAGCTCCGGTAAAGGCACCGTCTGCATATCCAAACAATTCACTCTCTAAAAGGGACTCCGGCAGGGCCGCGCAGTTCAGCGGTACAAAGGGTTTATTGCGCCTGGGGCTGGCCATGTGGATGGACCTGGCAAACAGTTCCTTTCCGGTGCCGCTTTCCCCTCTAATCATTACTGTGGTATCACTTCTGGCCACCCGTCGGGCAAGCTCAACAATTTGAATCATTTCTCTGCTGCCGTAAATGATATCATCAAAGGTAATCATTGCCGGCTGGGTAATGGAATACACCAGATCCCGTACCTGAGACATATCCTTAATAGTTGCCACCACTCCCAGGATACGTTTATGTTCATCCACAATGGGCCTGCCTGTGGTCAGGTAATGATGACGTCCCCGGGGGGTAGATACTATCATTTCTTTATTGTCATATGATTTACCGTTTTTAAGCGACTTCAGCATGGGAATGTTTTCAGACAGCACTTCGCTTACATGACGCCCCATCACTTCTTCCGCACTGCAGCGCAGTATTTTTTCACACACCGGGTTAAATATGGTGATTAACCCTCTTTTGTCGATGGCAATGATCCCTTCACTTACTGAATCCAGCACTGCTTTTACTTTACGTTCCCCTTCTTCGTGGGGCATCATATCTATTCTTTCCACTGCCCTTACCTCCGGTATTTGGGCCAACTCTTTTTCCAGCCGGCGGCAGTCAGCGGCGGGAACAGCCTCAATTTCTAAGTACATGTCATTGGGCAAAACCTGCAGGGAAATGATATTAATATTTTTAACTGATACCACTTTGGATACATCTAATACAATGCCCACCCGGTCATTAAACTGTATCCTAAAGCGCAGAGTTTTCACCTGCATCGTTCCTTTCGTCCATTTTATTAATAGAATTCTGGCAGCAAATATCATTCCCTGCTGGTAAGACATAAAAAAAGTGCCTTAATCGGCACAGTCTTTACAGTAACCAAAAAACTTCAGTTCATGGTTGGTTATTTTAAAGTTATGTTCCTTGTTCACTTTTTTCTCCAGTTCTTCCAGCAGGTCTTCATCAATTTCTATTATTTTGCCGCACTTTAAGCATATAACATGATGGTGGTGATGACCCTCCTGATCCCCAAACTCGTATCTTTTACAACCATCACCAAAATTTACAGAGCGAATGATGTCATTATCTAAAAACAGCTCCAGAGTCCGGTACACCGTGGCCAGTCCAACATCGGGCGATTTCTTTTTCACCAGCATATAAACCTCTTCGGCACTCAAATGTTTATCTTTGTTTTCCAATAACACCCGCAATATCTGCTCCCTTTGGGGCGTCAGCTTGTATTCTTGAGATTTTAATTTTTTACTAACCTCATTTATAACTTTATTCAAAAATATCACCACCACATACTTTATTCCAGTATATGAATAGTTTCCCTTGATGTCAATAACTCTTATGAATAACGCGATATTCTTAACGTCTTCTTCTAATCCTTATTTTCTTGGTCTTTATTTTCCACAGCACCCGCAGTATGAATACCGCCGCCAATAGTATAATTAACACCGGAACAGCCCGGTACCACCAGTAAGTATTAAGGGGACGCTCCACTTTTTGGCCTGATAATAATTCCACCGCCGCTATCTGCCGGGAACCGTCATAAATTAACAGCTGTCCCAGGATGGCGTTTTTCTCCAACGGTGCTGCCGGTTCCGCAGCCAGTTTTACTTTTCGTTTTAAGTCCGGCCGGTGGTCCACAGGAAAATTATAATACACGTCCTTTGACGAAACCAGCGGTATTTTTTCTTTTACATACTTAACCTCAGTTCGGTTTATAATTTCACCTTTACCAATTACTTTTTGCTTTTTAAAATTATTAAAACCGTAGTCCAGCAGCCTGATGGCATCGGTCCAGATATTTATCCCTTCAGTTTTTAACACCACAGCAATCAGTTCTCGGTTATCCCTGCGGGCGGCAGCCACTATACACTGCCGCGCTTTGGTGGTATACCCGGTTTTTACCCCAATGGCATAACGGTACTTCCAAAGCAGGCGATTATGATTAATTAAAAGCTTAAAGTCTTCAGGATCGCCGCGCTTAATGGTTTTAGTCTTGGTGTTCACTATCCGGGCAAAATTTTTATTCTGCATGGCGTAACGGGTAATAACCGCCAGGTCGTAAGCTGTGGTGTAATGTTCTTCGTCCGGCAGGCCGTGGGGATTGGTAAAATGTGTATTTTTAGCCCCCAGCCGCCTGGCCGTTTCATTCATCTGCAGACTGAACTGTTCCACCGTCCCCGCAAAATGCTCAGCAATAGCCACAGCCGCATCGTTGGCAGAGTTGAGCATTAATGCATACAGCATATCTTCCAAAGTTAACTGCTCGCCCTCTTTTAACCAAATGGCTGACCCCTTGGTTTTGACAGCATTTTCACTAACTGTTATTACATCATCCAGCTCCCCCTGTTCCAATGCCACCAGCGCAGTGAGTATTTTGGTGGTGCTGGCGGGATACATGGGTTTATGAGCATTTTTTTGGTATAATACCTGGCCGCTTTCAGCATCTATTAAAATGGCTGCTTCACCAACCAGCTGGGGTTCTTCCGCCTGTACGCTTTCTACGGCCACCAGCTGAATCAAAATTACTATGCCCACAGCTATTATTCTTATAAAGTTCATTGCATCACCTTTTTGTACGCTTGTCCTTACTTATGTTTTCAATATCCCTTCACTTTTCCAATTTACCCATAATACCACAGATAAAACAATCAATGCCAGCCCTGCTAACACAGGCATTACAGAAACCCCCGGCATGGTATTGATTACTTGGATAAACTTAGCCACTAAACCACCTATAATAAAGGCTAAAACGAAAATAACAAGCCAAATCGCCGCCCCCTGCTTCCAGCCCCGCTCTTTAAATATTATCATCGCCGTGGCTATACATGGCACAAAAAAGGTAATGGTAATCAAGGCCACAAACTGCTGTACCGGGTCCATGGGGGTGGTAAACAAACCCGCTGTACCAAACTCACGCCGTATAAAACCTAAAATGAATCCGCCGGCCGCTTCTTTAGGCAGCCCCAACCAGTGTACCGTTATCGGAACCAGCAGGTTTTCAATGAAGGTCAGCCCCCCGGTTATTTTCAGCAGGCTTAAAAATAACGCACCGGCAGCAAAAAGAGGAGCCGCCTCTTTAATAAATTCCGCAGATTTAATCCAGGTCTTTTTTAACACGTTGGCCAGCCGCGGCAGTCTAACCGGGGGCAGATCTATCCATAGGTCAGTGGAACTGCCGGGTATTACCTTGGCCAGCAAAGTACCCGCGCCGACCATCACCGTAAACAGTATTAAACCATAGGCCAGAACATAAAAAAAACCTAAGCCGGCTATCATACTGGTAATGATGGCCATCTGGGCGGAACAGGGTACAGCAAAGGCCAGCAAAAAAATGGCAATCAATTTTTCCCGGTCAGATCCCAGCATTCTGGTACTTATGGTGGCCATGGTCACGCAGCCAAAACCCAAAATCAAAGGTATTACCGCCTGCCCGTTAAGACCCATTCCAATCAGCAGCCGGTCCAACAATGTGGCAATTCGCGGTAAATAACCACTATCTTCCAGTATCGACAGTACCAGCTGGAATCCAAATATCAGCGGCAGCAGCAAACCAAACAAATACGTTACTGCCATGGTCAGCAGACCAAACTGCCCCACCAAAACAGACCAAAGGGCACTGTCCTCCGTTACCACACCGCTTAATATATGGCGCACCAGTGGTTGATAGTACTGGCCCATAATAACTTCTTCAATATAACCCACCACCGTTTGGGCCACAAATACCCCTATCAATTGGTATATTGCCAACAATGTTATCAGCAGCAAGGGAATTCCGGTTGCTGGTTTTAACATTAAGCGCCCTATCTTAGCGGACAAAGATGCTTCCACCGTTATCTCTCGCACCACTTTATCCACTATTTCGTTTACCCGCTTCCGGCGTAATCGATATAACTCATCCCGGTAATTTCCCGGCCGGCAGCTGTTCCTGCCGGCAATATCTTCATCCCCCTCGGCAATGAGCAGCGCCTCCGGCCGGGATGGGGTGTTAAGGTCTACTTTTTCCTGTAATTTAGGGGTTATATTCCCGGTTTTAGCCTCAGGCAGTTTTTTCAGCAGCAGGTCCAGGCCGTTTTTATTCACTGCTACCGCAGGTACCACCGGAACCCCCAGTTCCTTTTCCAGTTCATCAATCTTTATATATATTCCCTGCTCTTTGGCCTCATCCATCATGTTCAGAACCACAATGATTGGTATCCCGGCATCAATAAGATGCTGGGTAAGGAATAAATCCCGCTCTAAGTGGGATGCATCCACCACATTAACCGCTATATCCGAACGCAAAATAATATCCCGGGCCAGCCTTTCCTCTTCAGTAAAACCCGACAGGCCGTAAATCCCGGGAACATCGCTGAAAACGTAAGCACCACAACGACCGCATATCACGTCTATTGTGGTACCGGGGTAATTGGAAACATCTGTATACATATTAGTAAAATAATTAAAAATAACCGACTTGCCGACATTGGGATTTCCGGTTATTGCTACATTGTACACATTACCACAATGGCAGGTACTGTTGTGCACTTGGCCGACACCTCTTTGCCCTATCTTGAAAAATGCTGCGGCAGAATTCCCGGCATATTCGCCCTCACCGGCTAAAGGTAACGCAGCCCTGTGCGCTGCCCCGCCTCCGCCCGCCGTATTCGTTAAGTCCGGCGGCTGCTTACTGAAAAACTGCCGGGACTTTTCATTACCTGTTGGTATCATTTATGGCACCAATGTCTATCCTGAAAGAGGATGTTTGAAAAGTCCGCGCGAAATCCACTTCAAAAATGTTTACTGTATCAAATCCACATCTATATTTTTAGCTAAATTACGCCCAATGGCTATTTCCTGCTTCGATCTCCTTACCACCACCGGGCCGGCAGGTACAATCTCTTCACAGGTTATTACCGAACCCTCTGTTATACCGAAACGTATGGCTTGGGCCCGGACCAACTCATCAGGAATTTTACGAATTATTAATTGCTGTCCCCTTTTAGCTTTATCCAGCGTCATTGCTCATCCCCCGGTAATAGTAATAATCAAGTTGGAGAATTGTTATCAATCTCAATTATAGTCTCTAAAAGAATTATTTGCAATAATTAATTAAGTACGTATTGGTTTTCTAAAAATATAGTTAAAAGAGAGAACCTTTGAAAATTTAGGTTCTCTCTTTCTCTCTTTGGGTTTATGATGCAAACTTCTTTTTAACTGTCTGCCAGAAAGTATCATCTTCATAGCCCAAGCGCCAAATAGAAATACCGGCCAGTTTATGCCTGTTAACCAAATCCAGCTTAAAGGCTAAACTGTATTTATTTTCAAACCAGGCTTCATGGGCTGCATCATTTTCCAGGTATTTAATATATGGCGATTTGTAATAATCGTGCCATTTAATGCTGCCGTATCTAGCCAGCCGATCTGCACTGCGCCATATTACCGTACTGGCACGATCCGCAGCTGAAGACCAATTGTAACCATAGGCGGCAACACCCAGCAGTATTTTATCCCTGGGTATCTGACCGGCAGCATAATTTACAACCCTCTCCACCCACGGTAATGATGCCACCGGCCCGGGAACTCCACCAAACCAGTGCTCATCATAAGTCATTAATACAACATAATCAACCAGTTGACCAATGGCTTTGTAATTATAAGCCCCGGACCAGGAATTGCCTGGGGCAGCTGACGTTTTGGCCGGTACAGCCACGGTAACCAGGTAGCCGCGGGGAGCTAAAGCCTGTTTTAATTCTTTAAGAAAAATATTATATTTTTGGCTGTCGCCTGGTTTTACTGCTTCAAAATCTATATTTACCCCGGCAAAATTATGTTTTTCAATCAGCTGCAGTATATTCTGCACTAATTTTTTCCTTTTAGCAGCGGAGTTTAATACCTGGTGCACAAGTTCGCTGTCAATTTTGTTATTAACCATATTATGTACCACCAGCAGGGGCTGAACATTGTTTTTAAGCGCAATTTCCACTCCATCCACCGGAACTTGTCCTTCCAAACTGCCGTCCGGCTGAACATGATGGCTAAATGGGGCGGTAAAGTCAATGCTGTCTGTATTTTTATTTAACGATTCCTTGGAGTTCAACCTGCCGTACTGTTCATAATACCCCAACACCACTTTTTTTGATTTTTGCTTCACATACAGTTCCGGGGCCAGAACCTTCCAGTCCTCTGCTGTTATTTTTCCGTCAGTATTTAAGTTATTTTCTTTTTCAAACTTATTTACCGCAACCAGCGTACTTAAACCAAAATAACCGGATAACTTCCCTTCCGGGTAGCACCCCGCTTGCTGTAATTTTTGCTGTAAAAAGATTACATCGTCCCCCCGGGAGCCAAGTTTTAATTCTACATCGCCCGGTTGTGCCAGCACCGCCGGCGGAAATATCAATGCAGTGACTACCAGCAAAACAAGTGCAAAAACGTGCTTCAACGTTTTCATCATTTCCCCCCGCTTGTATATTGAGCCGCATATTTATATTAGCAGGAATTTGGTTAGTATAATAGATATTAATTACTGGTAACATTGGATAACAAAGGAATTAGCCTAAACAGGTAGAATATACACTAACATACCGTAAAGTGGTACCGGCAGCGGATGAAAAAAGCAGGTGCCTTTTGTACAAGTGAGCGTTCATGGATGAGCCGCTGTCAAATTAACTGAGGGGTGCCGGTGGATGCAGGGTGACGTACAGGAAGTGCGGCACCGGCATCTGAGCCAAGGATGGCGAATATGCCGGGTTCAGCAGGATAACCTTTTCAGGATAGCAAATGTACTAAAAATCAAGGGAGGATTTCTGAGAATTTTAAAATTAAATCTGACTAACCGGGAATGGATCTTACTGGTAGTGCTGTTTCTGATTGAATTTACCAGGGGAGCATTTTTTCTAACCTTTCTACCCGTGTATGCCGTCAAATATTTGGGTATATCAGTTGCCAGCGTAGGCCTGGCGGTATCCGCCCATTACCTGATGGAAACCTTAAGCAAGGGTATGGCCGGTTTACTTTTCGACCGTCACGGCCGGCCGGTTGTCTTGGCAGGACTAATTATTGCGTTAGCCGGCATATGGGGTTTAAGTTTTTCAACCGGTCCTTTAGGACAGTTTATCGCCGCGGCAGTATTTGGCCTGGGTATTTCCCCTGTTTGGCCCGCTGTAATCAGCCTGGTAGCCCCTGTAGATATGCCCGGCCGGGCATCACGAATGGGAGCTGTTTTTACCTTTTGGCTGAGCGGTATGGGTGCCGGGCCGGTTTTAATCAACTTTGCCATCTCCCACAGCTATAATATGGCCATATGGTTGTTAATAGTATTATATATTTCAGCTGTAACCACTGCCTTTTGGGTTTTCCCTAAAGAAAAAAACACCGGAAAAGTTCCCGCCGGCAGCCTGTGGGGGGAATTAAAAAGGTTGGCCGCTCTGCCGGCGGTAACTCGTATACTGCTGCCGGGCATGTTTCTGCAAACAATGGCTGCCAGCCTGCTGCTGCCTGTTTTACCGCTCTACGCCAGTGCAGTGCTGGGATTAAATCATAACCAGTACGCGTTTCTGTTAATCAGCGGCGGAGCTGCCACACTGGTGTTTTTAGTGCCCATGGGTAAATTGGTAGATAGTTTACCGTTAAAAATTCTGCTGTCGGCAGGTTTTAGTTTCAGCGCTCTTTTTTTGTTTGTCTTTACGCTGGTGCAAAATTACCTGTTTATTTTTTTACTGGCCGCACTGGTGGGCATATCTTACGCCATAGTGCTGCCGGCATGGAATGCCCTGCTGGCCAGGGTTATATCTGTAAAACTGCAGGCCACAGGTTGGGGAATATTCGGCACCATTGAAGGGTTAGGAATTGCAGCCGGCCCGGCCCTGGGAGGTATAATCGCCAACATGCTGGGTCCGGCGGGAACTGTTTACTGCAGTTCAATAATCTTAACTATACTGGCGCTTTTTTATCTCCTGTATCCCGTGGACAGCAGTTTGCAGAAGGAGGGATAGTCTTGCCTTGGAACTACATTGTCCTGGGCACACTGACGGTAATAATTATTTATACCTTTTTACCAACCATATTAATCAGAGTGTTCGGCATCGGTGGAATTAAAAGGGGACCAAAGGGACGCAGAGAAGTGTTCCTTACCTTTGACGACGGCCCGGATCCGGTATATACTCCCCAGGTGCTGGATATACTGCGCCGGCACGGATTAAAGGCTGCTTTTTTTGTTACCGGCTGTAACGCTAAAAAACATATTCAGGTTATCAAAAGAATCGCTGCTGAAGGGCATCACATAGGCATTCACGGTATGAAGCACCGTTTAGCATGGTTAATGGGACCCAAAAGCACTTTAAATGAAATTAGAGAGGCAGCTGAATTAATATATTCTGCCACAGGTAAGTCTCCGGTTCTTTACCGGGCACCCTGGGGAGTATACAACTGCATAAATTACTTTACAGCTGTAATCACCGGCCACCGCTCAATATTATGGACCTTTATGTGCTGGGACTGGACAAGCAGGTGCAGCGCAGAAAGTATAACCGGCTTTGTCAAGCGCCGGTTAAAAAGCGGTGCCATTATCGTGCTGCATGACAGTGCCGGCCCGGTTTGTTCCTGTCAAAACGCTCCCCGGCATATGGTAAAGGCACTGCCTTTAATCATTAAAGAAATATACCGCCAGGGCTATCACATCGGCCCGCCGGACACACTACAAGCCTGGGCTCAATTGAGCTGCTGCAAACGGGTAACCATTTCTTTGTGGAGCATCTGGGAAAGGTGTTTTGCCGCTTTAGCCGGTGTAAAACCGCTGGCAGGCACCGTGGACTCCGCCTTCAGCCTGGCCCTACGTAAATACCGCGGCCAGCCGTTAAATCTTCCGGACGGTACCTTAATAAAACCCGGTGACCTACTGGGTGAATTACACTTTGACAACAACCTGTTGTTAAACATTACTTCCCGGGCCCCCGGCCCGGAGCAGACTGCCACGGCACTGCTGCGCAGTGTCAAGCAGTCACTCCCCCGGGTGGCAGCAGTACTGGCCAGTGACCCCCGGTATAAACAAGTTAAAGCCGTCTACGGCATCACAATGATTCACCGGGGAGCCCGTTTTCTGGGCTTTAAAATCTATGACATATATCCCGCTGTATTAAGAATAATCACCACCTGGTACCAGCGGTGGCTGCTAATTGTATTCCACCCCAGGGGATTATCCCATTTTATCAAGCACCGTTCCAAAATGGTGCCTAAAATGCTGGTAATGAGTAAAAAGCAGCTGCTCCAGCGGTATTGCCCATTGGATGAATATACTACATAGACAACATTTTCATAAAGCATGATTGTCTACCCTACCGGCAGTTTGAACCTTTTTTCACATCCATTGCCGGTAAAATCAAACCAGCATACGGTAAAACCCAGGCCCGGTAACCCGGGCCGTGTTTTTCCTTGATATAATTTACGGCTCCGGCCAGGTCCGGTTGATGGGTCACAAAGAGCCTGCCGCTGTCCTCCCGGCACAAATCAGATACCAGTACCACTTCATAGTTCCTTACCAATTCCGCCAGCACATATCCCTTGTGCCCGCCCAAAACATACTGCTCATTGAAACGGTCTATTATATCACCGGGGGTCCGGGCATCCCTTATCCAGCGGGCAAATATGCGATCACCATAGCCCTCTTGGCAGCGGGCACATATAACTATGGTGCCGCCCTTTTCAGTAAGCTGCGAGGCATTAACCATTGGTTTAACGGCCTGGTAAACGTTGATATCCCGGGGGTAACCGCCGCAGCTGGCAATAGTCACCGGACATTGATAGGGCACGGTGACACTGCATAACCACCGGCAGGCCTCCACTCCCTTCAACCAAGCCAGCTTCACGTCACCGGCCACGGCAGAAACAATTTCATTTTTATGGTTCGTAACCACATTAAGAATAAAGTCTAAACCAACCCGTTTGGCTGCTTCATCCATCTGTATTCGCACCGGATTATCCTTCCAGTTACCTTCTTTTGCCTGCGGATCATTCATCATGCTGTGATTGGCGGTAATTGTTTCTCGACCACATACGCCGGGGAGAATGGCTTTGGAACCGCCGGAATAACCGGCCAATTTGTGCGGGATAATCAGCCCCAATGCCAATTTTAAGTCTGCTCCAGCTACCGTTGAATTAACCCACAGCCTGGTACCATCATTAAGTGTACCCATTAAAACCAAATTGCCGTCACAATGGTGATTTATAATTTTATACCTGCTGACAATATCTTGCCCCAGGGCTTGTATCGTTTCCTGTTTGGTGTTGGGCCGGTGACACCCGGTACCGATAACTATTGTTATTTGCTCCGGTTTTATGCCCGCTTGGCGCAGTTCTTCCAGCAGGGGAGGCAGCATTACCCCATAGGGAACCGGTCTGGTAACATCGCTTATTATTATGGCCGTGTGCCGGGGTTTCTTCTGCAGTGCTAATCGATATAACGAATCACTGCCTATGGGAGCCGCCAGCGCTTCCCTTACCGTTTCTTCAGCCCCGGCAGTTCTCATCCCGCGGGGCATCAATACTCCCGCCACGTTTCCGGGATCAATATCTACCTGTAAATAAGATCTGCCATAGGGTAATTTAAGTTTCATGAAATTATTCTTGCCCGCTGAGCCAATCGAGTAGGAGGGAGTGATTAACTCCCGTCCTCTCACACCACCGTACGTACCGTTCGGTATACGGCGGTTCATGTTGTGGAACGAAGTTCAT
>NZ_JAFBCW010000032.1 GCF_016907915.1 Desulforadius tongensis | reverse complement strand
ATGTGTTAGGCACGCCGCCAGCGTTCGTCCTGAGCCAGGATCAAACTCTCCATAAAATATCTATGGATAAGCTCTTCCAGCTCTCCTGTTCAATAAAATATCCATTGGCTTTATCGCCCTTGACATCCATCTCTCACTGTTTAGTTTTCAAGGATCGCTGCCAGTTTTTGGGCCGCCTTGTTCAGCGGCAAGATTTAGTTTAACATCTTTGTCCCTTGATGTCAACTGGTATTTTTAATTTTTTTGCCCGCTGCTTTTTGGGAGCAGCGTTTATTATTTTAACCGCTAATAGGTTTAATTTCAAGTACTAATTTTTTCAGGGCATAAATTTAGCCCCTGCGGAAAAACAGCAGGGGTTGGATTTGCTTTGTCATGATCAGTTTTCAAATGCTTGCGGCAGTGACAAAATTAAGCGGAATCTAATCTAATGCAGCAAATACTTTTGTTTGTACAGCTTGCCCAGTACTTCAAATAAATAATCGACAATTTCTTTTTGCTGTTCATCCGGTTCCAATTCTTCAGCCTGTTCCAATAATTTCCACAGACCCTGATTAACATCTCTGATTAAAAGGGTATAGGGTTTAAAGTCATCCCGGGAATTTATATCTTCCGCCAGCCCATTCATAACTAATTCCCAATCGCACATTAACAACAGGTGTTGTTTTGAAGTTACGGTACGGAAAATTTCCCACATTTCGGGGGTAAATCCCACAACTATGCCGGTACCTTCTTCCCAATCTATATCCAGTACAATTAAAAATTGGTCTGGGTCAACCATCACCAGTTCCCATGAAAACCAGTAACTAATTTCCTCTCCGTTATGGAATTTGGCAAATAGGTCTGACAGCTCATCCTTTAAGGTCGGCAGCACTAATACCAATGCTTCATCTGATTCAGCAATAAATTCCGGGAAAATAACTTCTTTTGTCACTGCTACCACCTCCTTTGTTCTATAGCCTATTTCGTCATAATGTACAAAATTCCTGCCAATTAAAATTTGATACCAAATTCATAATTAATCTTTTCTTTTATAAACGGCCGCAAAAAATGGGCCCGTTTTTTTAAAAACGCGCCCATTAATTTTTCTTAATTAAGACTACTTTTTCCGGCTGTCTAGCAGCTTTAATTACCATCCAATCACTGGGATTGGTAATAACGGTAAGGTATGCCGCTCCAGGCTTCGGTTCAGTGGTTATATAATTTACATAAAGAATATTATTTTCTATTTTTGTTTCTGCTATCTTAATATTATAACCACTGGATGATTTTTTCCCCCAAAACAGTTCCAGTTTATAACGGCCATCCTGTTGTGGAGTGAGCATATAGCTTACCCCATGGCAGTTTTTTTGGCCCATTTCCGAATTAAGCACCGCTTTAAAGTTACTTATTATTTCACCGGCGGTACTGGAATGAATGGGATCATCATATTCACTAAACCGGCTTGTATCAATTAAACCAAATCTGTAAGCTGTAACCACTGCATTATCTTCTTTACCAAAGGGAGCCAGGTTGAACCCTTCTTTTTGCAGTATATCAACTAAAGCATTGGCAGCTTCTCTTAAAGAAACGGACTGATCAGGATCAAAGTCCGAATTGACACCTGTAAAACGTAAATCTTCTACCTTTACATTTAACCCTGCAGTATTTTCCAGCATCCTGGCAAATCCGGTTTTGGTGATAAAACTTTCCGTAAGCGGTGTCATATCTATCGTTAACGCTTTTTCAACTTCAGCCTCGGTAACATTAACTGGATCTGGGCTTACGTTTTCCGGAACCGCCCGGATTTCTTCACCGGCTGTTCCATAAACCACAGGCACTGCAGCCAGCAGCCCGCCCAGTACCAGCGCTGCCAAGTACTTTTTCATTTCTTCGCACCCCCGTTAATATATTGACGAAAGTGCATGCTGCTTAGTTCCAATAGAAGGCAAATTTAGTAACCTGTTAATCGTTTAATACAATATCTTGTATTAATCTAAAAATTCCACCTTACCGTCTTTTAAGCTGGCAATCCTGGCCAGCGATTCAATCCGTATTCCCTCTGCGCGCAGTTTTTCACCACCATGCTGAAATGCTTTTTCCACCACAATTCCCACACCCACCAGGGCAGCATTGGCCTGTAATACTATGTCCAGCATTCCTCTAAGGGCTTCGCCCCGGGCCAGAAAATCGTCAATAATTAACACTTTGTCCTCCGGCCCCAGGTAGGCCTTGGAAACAAATATTTCCACAGATTCTTTTTTAGTAAATGAATAAATAGTAGAACTAAAGTAATGCTGATCCAGCGTGGTGGCCTGCTTTTTCTTGGCAAACAACACCGGTACATTTAAAGCTATACCGGTCATCAGCCCTACAGCTATACCGGAGGCCTCCACAGTTAAAATTTTAGTAACCCCTTGATCTCTGAAACGCCGGGCAAATTCGTCGCCAATTTCTTTTAAAAAGAACGGATCCAGTTGATGATTTAAAAAGGAATCTATTTTTAGTACGGTATCAGAAATAACTTTTCCTTCGGTGATAATTTTTTCTTTCAGCTGCTTCATTATAAATACCCACTTTCACTATAATTGATAGCTTATCAGCGTTCTTCTCGATCGTAAGATAACCCCAGGGCCTTGGGAGCCCCCACACCATTCCTTTGGGCTTTGTAGGTGGTTAAAATCAATATTAATATGGTACAAATGTAAGGCAGCATACTCAAGAAGTAAGAGGGAATTTGTACATCCAAAAGCTGCATTCTAAAGCCCAAAGCATCGATTCCCCCAAACATATAGGCACCAACCAGCGCGTAAAGGGGATTCCAGGTAGAAAATATAACCAGTGCCACGGCAATCCAACCCCGCCCGGCAGTCATATTTTCCATCCAGGCCGGGGCATAGACCAGCGATAAATAGGCGCCGCCAATTCCTGCCAGCATCCCGCCCACCATGGTATATAGATAACGGGTCTTAGAAACACTGACCCCCAGTGAATCCGCAGCACCGGGGTTTTCACCCACAGCCCGCAGGTTCAATCCCATTTTGGTGCGAAAAATAAAAAACCAGGACAGTGGAACAAGTACAAAACTCAGATAAACCAATGGGTCCTGCTGAAACAACACCGGTCCTATCACCGGTATATCCCCCAACAAACCCAGCTTTTCTGCTTTAAAAGGATTGGGCAGCGGTTGTCCGATGAATGCTTTACCTAAATAACCCGATAAACCGGTACCAAAAATAGTCAGCGCCAACCCGCTTACCACCTGATTAGCCTTTAAAGTTACAGTTAAAAGGGCATGGATGAAAGATAGTAACCCCCCTGCCAACATTGACGCCAGTACACCAAACCAGGGGTTCCCGGTTTTATAAGCCACCATAAACCCGGTTACCGCCCCCACCAGCATCATACCTTCCACACCCAGGTTTAAAATCCCCGCCCGCTCAGTAAATATCTCACCCAGGGCAGCAAACAGAATGGGAGTACCGGCGGTAATGGCGGTGGCAAACACCGCAGCTATCAGGCTTGTTTCCATGTGCCTTTCCCTCCCATCTTTTTTGTTTTATTATTAAACACAATACGATAGCGGGTTAGTATTTCTCCCCCCAGAACAAAAAACAGTATTGCCCCCTGCAGCATGGACACCATGGCTGCAGGTACACCACTGCTCTGTAAGCTAAAGCCTCCTGCCTGCAGTCCGCCAAATAATATTGATACAATAATTATTGACAGCGGGTGTAATTTAGCCAGCCAGGCGATAATAATGGCAGTGTATCCATAACCGGGGCTGAAACCATGCTGCAGGCGGCCCGTTAATCCGGAAACCTCTGCCATGCCGGCCAAGCCGCATACGGCACCGCTTAGCAGCATCACCAGCATAATGTTTTTGGGAATGTTCATTCCCGCGTACCGGGCTGCCGATTGGCTTACACCAATGACCCTTATTTCATACCCCCAGCGGGTACGCTTAATACCGTAATGAATTAACACCGCAATTGCCGCCGCGAACAATAAACCGGCATGAATGCGGGTATCGCCAAAGGCAGGTAAAGTAGCATTGGGGGAAAACTGCGCTGTAAGGGGAAAGTTAAAACCATTGGGGTCTTTCCACGGGCCATAAACTAAATAATCCACCCACAATACAGCAACATAGTTTAACATTAAGGTAGTAATAATTTCATTAACCCCTAAATAAGCCCGGGGAATGGCGGGTAAAATGCCCCAGATGCCCCCGCAAAGTACTCCCATGATAAACATTGCCGGCAATAAAGCCACTGCCGGTGCATCGGGAAAAGTAAGGGCCACCCAGGTGGCCCCAAAGGCACCCATATACAGCTGGCCCTCAGCACCAATGTTCCATAACTGCATCCTGAAGGCCAGGGAAATACCCAGCGCACATATCATCAGCGGTATTGCTTTAACTACCGTTTCAGACAATCCATAAAGTGAGCCGAAGCCCCCTTTAAACATGGCGGTATAGGCCTGCACCGGATTGTGACCGGCCAGCCACAGAAATACCGCCCCGGTGGCCAGCGCCAGTAAAACGGATACCGCTGGAACTACCAAACTAGCCGCAGCAGAAGTTGATATTCTTTTTTCCAATGTCAATGGTGAATTCATGAAGCCTTAACCTCCGATTTAGATGCCCCTAACATCATTAAGCCAATTTGCTCAGCACTTGCTTCTTCAATAGGAATATCACCCATTAAACAGCCTTTATACAACACACCCACCCGGTGGCACAGTTTAAAAATTTCATCCAAATCCTCTGAAATCAGCATCACCGCCGCGCCCCGGGAAGCCTGTTCCAGCAGTAATTTATGCACCGCCTCGGCGGCAGCAATATCCAGACCCCTGGATGGGAAAACAGCCACCACCAGCCGCGGGTTTTCTGCCAATTCCCTGGCCAGCAGCAGACGCTGCTGATTTCCCCCGGACAGCAAACTAACCGGTGCATGGATGCTGGTTAATTTAACTCCAAATTCATCCACCAATTTTTCCGCATATGCCCTTGCCCTGCCCAGATTAATGAACAAACCCTTACCAAGAGCCGGTTTTTTATAACTCTTCATAATTAAATTATCCACTGCATCCAGGCTGGGCACCAATCCCGTACCCAACCGGTCATCGGGAATATAACTGACTCCCATATCAATTAATTCCCTAGGGGATTTATTGGCAGTATCTTTACCGTCAACCCGAATACGTCCGCTGGATATTTTGCGCATTCCCACAATTACTTCAGCAAGTTCACGCCGTCCATTGCCGGCAACGCCTACAATACCCATTATTTCACCACTGGCAATGGATAAAGATATGTTGTTCAACGAGGGACGGTGTCCTTCACCTTCAGCATTAACACCGGTCATTTCCAGCACCGTTCTGCCAATGTTTCCTTTTTCTCTCTTTACACCGCCCACAAAATCCTGCCCCATCATTAAATTAGCTAAATCCCTCGGAGTAACCTCACTGCGATTAATTGTGGCCACCGACTTACCCCGGCGCAGTACAGTTACCCTGTCCGCCACTTCCATCACTTCCTGCATTTTGTGCGTTATAAGAATAACCGCATGGCCCCGGGCGGTCATCTTTTTCAATGTGGCAAACAGTTCCCGGGCTTCCTGGGGAGTAAGCACCGCCGTTGGTTCATCCAAAATGAGAACTCTCGAACCCCGGTACAGCATTTTTACAATTTCCACCCGCTGCCTTTCGCCAACTGAAAGCTGCCATACTTTGGCCGAGGGATTAACCCCTAAACCGTAACTTTCCGAAAGCCGGGCCAGTTTCTTTTCCACATTATCCATGCGCAGAAAAAAGCCCAACTTTTTAGACCCCAGCACCACATTTTCAGCCACAGTAAAAGTATCCACCAGTTTAAAATGCTGGTGCACCATGCCTATGCCGGCTTCAATGGCATCCCTGGGATTTTTAAAAACAACTTCTTGACCATCCACAAAAATCCGGCCATCGTTAGGTTTATATAAACCGGATAATATGGACATGAGCGTACTTTTGCCGGAACCGTTTTCTCCCAAAAGGGCATGCACTTCCCCGGCTCTGACATCAAAATTGACACAGTCATTGGCCACTACACCGGGAAACCTCTTGGTGATGTTAACCATCTCAATTAATGTCTTTTCCTGCTTCATAAAGCCCCGCCCCTTATAACATAAAATGGGCGCTGGCAAATATATTGCCAGCAGCCCGCTTCACTATTTTTTCTTAGGAATAGTACCGATAACACCTTCCACAAACCAGTTCATTTCCAGTATCTCACTGTCGGTAAGTTTTTCGCCTTCAGCCACCTTTGTTTTTCCGTCCTGATCTTTAATCGGTCCGGTAAACACATCCCATTTACCGGCAATTATTTCCTGCTTCTTAGCTTCCACCAGCTGCTTGGTCTCTTCAGCTACCATCGGGCCGTAGGGTGCCAGGCCTACTACACCTTCCTTCAGCCCACCCCAGTAAGACCCGGATTTCCAAGTACCTTCTTTTACAGCTTTAACAGTTTCCACATAGTACGGACCCCAATTCCAAACCGCCGATGTCAATACTGCCTTGGGTGCCATTTTGCTCATATCGCTGTTATATCCCACACCATAAACACCCTTTTCTTCAGCAGCCTGCTGCGGCCCCGGGGTATCCTGGTGCTGGGCAATAACATCGCAGCCGTCATCCAATAAAGCCTTGGCAGCGTCTTTTTCCTTCACCGGGTCATACCAGGTGTTGGTCCATACCACTTTAACCTTTGCTTCCGGATTCACCGAACGAACACCTAAAGTAAAGGCATTGATGCCGCGGATAACTTCCGGAATGGGGTGAGCAGCAACATAACCTATTAGATTACTTTTAGTCTGCTTACCGGCAACAATACCGGTGAGATAACGGGCCTGGTACATACGACCGAAATAGTTACCCACGTTTTCAGCCGTCTTATAACCGGAACAGTGCAGGAATACCACATCTTTATTTCTTTCCGCTACTTTAATGGTGCTGTCCATGTAACCGAAACTGGTGGTGAAAATAACATCGCAGCCCTCTTGAACAAACTGCTGAATATATGATTCAGAGGCAGCACCCTCCGGAACACTTTCCATAAATTTTGTTTCCACGTAAGGCAGGTGCTCTTCCAGATACTTTCTACCCTGGTCATGGGCATAAGTATAACCAGCATCCCCGGGCGGCCCCACATAAATAAAACCAACCTTCATCTTTTCACCCTGGGCTTCCGGTGCCGCAGAGTCACCGGCCGGCTGCTTTTCACCTCCACAACCCACCAACAGCAAAGCCAGGCTTAAAACCAGCAGCAAAGCTATCACAGACCTCTTTTTAATAACCAAAATTCTCCCCCCAAAACTTTATTAAATATTTTTATATATAAAAAAGCCCACGACAGCAGGTTCTCGACATTCGTGCGAAACCTACCGCCTGGGCTTTTATCCCTATCGGTGTAACCGGTTAATTAACCAGCTTGTACCGCTCGGACCGAACCACCAAAAACAGGTGTGGAACCCTAGGTACACTTTCCCACGTAGTCGGGCAATTTACGGTTGCCCGGTAGAAACTCTTGGGCCCTATTCCCAAGGATATACGTGATCATGTTATTTCTTTTTTGACACTACCATAATAGCAGGGGTTATCTGGTATGTCAATATTTTCTTAAATTTAAAATAACAATATTTTTACCTTTAAATTTATTGAGCGGGCTGCTTTTCAGTTTCTTCTTCATTTGGCCGCTGCTTTTCTAAAGGTAAATCTCCTGCTTCCAGTGCTTCTGCCGGCAGTTCAATATTTATATCACCGTTAAAGTGACTATAATTTAATGACAGATTACACCGCATTGAAGTAAAGGGCACCGGTTCACCCTGAAACTGCCGGTTAAAAAACACCGTTACCCGGGCATCCACCGATACCGGCAGAAAATCATCTTTTCTCACCGCAGTGGTGCCCATAAAAGAAACGGATTTAATTAACCCCTTGTTCTGTTCCCATACCCGGGTGGTTTTATTAAGGCTACCGGACATGTTATTGATTAAACTCATCAGTTTATTAAAATCATCTATCTTACCGTAAAACGCCAGTTCATAGCACTGGGCATTATTCACTTCAATTTCATCCAGCACCAGGTAATGCAGCATCTGCTGCACATCGTTAATAACAAAGGAATTCTGCCCTTTTATTAAAGTATTAAAATCAGGTATTACACCTTCGGGATATTTAATCCATTTGGATTCCCCGGTGAAAGGGTCCGCGGTTTTCACAAACATTCCCTCAGTGGTGTAATATTGTTCCATTGTCATTTCCGGCAGGTTAACCTTAGCGGTTTTAGGAAACTGTATAGTCATTAATTGATGTACGCCCCGGTCTTTATTTATATCCGCATTTATTTTCACTTTAAAATTCATACCACCGGTAAATTCCTCGGGCATTTCTCTAACTGCTCCCGGAACAAGTTCCATGGCCACATTCATCGTACCGTCAAGGTGCCAGGCATTAATTTGCTTCATTGCCCGTTCCATTTTTTGATTGATCTCCTGCCCTTGTTCTTTAGTGCCAAAAACACCCACCAGCAGTTTAGCAGCTTCCCGGGCGGTAATAACACCGGAGGGATCTTGAGCGGCAGAAAGAAAACCCTTTTTTACGCACCAGGTGTACGGCCCCGCTGCCCACTGGTAATTTTCCAACCCGGCTATTTTAACACCTTCAGCGGACAGAGGCGGTGACCCCAGCACCCGGTTCAGCATTACCACCGCTTCCACCCTGGTAATATTTTTTTCCGGTTTTACCGTCCCATCGGTATAACCGGCCATAATGCCGTTACCAATTAAGTTTTTAATTCCCTCTGCGTACCAAGCCCCTGCCGGCACATCAGGGGGAAGTTCGGCATTAAATGCAGTAATCCCCGCCGCTTCACTTAACATCACCGCATAACCGGCCCGGGTTAACTGACCGGTGGCTTTCCCGTTGGGAAGCAGCTCTAAGAGATCATCCTCAGCGAGCTCTTCTGCCCCAGCAGCAGAAGCCGTCATTAATAAAATAGTTAACAAGCAAAACAAAACCAAATTCTTCTTCAATTTTTTCTCCCCCCTGTTATAATTAGTGGGGTATATTCTAGACCGGTTATTAAATCTCCTGTTGAACCACAACAAATAAAACACTTTTCACAAAGGGTTTTGTCTATTAACGTCGAAGAAGGTATTTTCAATGCTTTATAACACAAGTATATAAGAGGTGTTTATATTGGCTTCAATAAAAATTGTTACCGACAGCACCGCCGATTTATCAAGTGATTTACTAGCGCAGTATGATATCAGTATGATCCCGCTGCAGGTTAACTTTAGTTCTGAGTCATTAAAAGACCGGTTAGAAATTACGCCCGCTGAGTTTTACCAGCGGCTGAAAACCGAAAAAAAAGTGCCTCGTACATCTCAACCGGCCCCCGGTGATATTTATAATGTTTATAAAAAACTGGCGGACGAAGGGCACAGTATTGTATCCATCCATATAGCCAGTAATTTCAGCGGCACATACCAGGCCGCACTGTTAGCCAAATCAATGCTGCCGGAAGCAGACATTCATGTGTTTGATTCCCGTACCGTCAGCGTGGGACTGGGCCTGGTGGTTTTGGCAGCGGCCAAGGCAGTAAAGGAAGGTAAAAGCCTGGAAGAAGTTATCTCCGTGGTGGAAAGAACGATACCAAATATTAAAATATACTTCTTTGTGGATACCCTGGAATACCTGGCAAAGGGCGGCCGCATTGGTGGTGCCGCGGCATTTCTGGGTTCGTTATTAAACATTAAGCCGCTGCTGGCTGCACTGGAAGGCGAAGTGCAGCCGGTAGAAAAGGTTAGGGGGCGCAAAAGGGCTGTTTCCCGCCTGATTAAAATAATAAAGTCTGAAACAGCCGGTAAAAAGTGTCATTGTATTTTAGCCCATGCCGGCAATAAACCGGGCTTGGATGACCTGGCGGAAAAGATACGCCCGGAAATTAATTTTGAGGAAATACTGCTGGAACAACTGGGTCCGGTGGTGGGATGTCACGTCGGTCCCGGAGCGGTGGGAATAGCATTTTACACCAGCAGTTAATTCCGGGCATAAATAATAAATATTTGGACATAATACCAATGAATACATTATTTTCTAGGAGGAAAAACATGCAAGGAACTGTAAAGTGGTTTAACGCAAGCAAGGGGTACGGTTTTATCGAAGGTGAAGATGGCGCGGATATATTTGTACATTATTCTGCCATCAACGATGATGGGTTTAAAACCTTAGACCAGGGGGAACGGGTTCAGTTTGACGTGGTGGAAGGAACAAAGGGCCCCCAAGCAGCCAATGTATCAAGAATGTAAGCACAAAACCCGGCTCAAAAGCCGGGTTTTAATATTATTTTAATACTATTGATCAATAAAATCTAACAGCGGGTTATATCCAGCTATACCAAGAACTGCTGCTTTTACTCCCATAAACGCCAGCGCTTTGCCGCACATGGAACCGCGCAGTTTACTTGACATTCCCAACCCTGCAAAGGCAAGGCCGCCGATGATACTGAGCATTCTTTCTCCATTACTCATGTTTTGCCGCATCAACTTCACCCCTAAATTAGTATGCACCGGTTTTGCCATTATTTATTAATGTAAAATTCATGCAGCTGCTGTTCGGTTAAGCGTTTATAAGGATAAAATAATTCCGTATCACAATTATCACACTTCATCAGGTGCACACAGTAATGGTGATTATAATTTTTATAGTTATCCTCATAAATTTCCTGGTCCAGGTAAGGGCTGTATGAATCATAAAAATCCTGCAGCAGCCCTAAATTACTCATTTCCCCGCCGCAGTTCGGGCAGGGTTGGGTAATTTCAACCAGATGATTGCACATTAAGCAGGTATAGTCCAAATTAACACACCACCCGGTGATATTATTTGTCAGCAGGGTAGAGTTAATTCAGCCATAAGTTTATCTACGGCCAGGTTAGTATTGTCAATTAACAACTTTATATCCCGGGGTGAGGCGTTATCTACATGCAGGCCGGCTACCACCACCACCGGTACACCATAATACTGGGCCAGTTTTTCTGCCACCGGTTTGGCCAGCTCATCATCTTTATGATTTAAACGCGGCAGTACATAAGAGTTACAGGAAAGGCTATCCCGGTGAGATAAACTGGGGCGTGGCAAACTCATCACCACTGCACCCACATGGGACTTTTCTCCACCCATTACCTGCACCACCAGGCCATCGGCAGTGACAGTGGCAATAACAGACACTAAGTGCTTCCCCTCACCGGCACTAAGCTGTATGGTTTTAAGCATGCCGGCTTTCCACCCCGCCGGCGCCGTGCATGCCTGCATTTTGCACTATCAGTTTCTTCCAGCGGCTGAATATCAGTGTTACTATTATGGCCAACAGCAGCCGGCTGACAATGAGAAACACACCATTGGCACCTAAAACCACAAAAAGAGCTGTATCTTCAAATAAAGAGTGGCAGATAATCAAAAAGATATTTATTAAGTACATTTCCCTGTAATCCAGTTCACCGCTCTTAGCTGCATCTATAATCACCCCGGCACCATAACTGATGCCAAAAATCAAGCCGGCCATTAAAGGCACCGCCCCGCTGTGGGATATTTTAAACAATCTCATTAACGGGTGGAGCATCATGCTTAATTTATCCATAACATTTAAATCTTTAGCTATCTCCAGCACCAGCATTAATGGAAAGATAATCGCTGCCATCAACAGCACCTGTTTCAAACTGCCGCTGGCCGCTTCTTTTAAAAAGGCTGCATAATCCAATGTTATTCCCCCTAACTTAAATTAACCAGTTTAAAACTACACCGCTTAAAATTGAAAGCAGCACCCTTATTGTTACCATAACGGTGCCGTTTACCCCGGTACGTTTAGACACCGCTGTTTCAACGGGCAGGCTGTGACACAGCAGCAGCATTATCGCTATAATGGTTACTTCTTTACCGGTTAGAGGTAATGTGGTCATTACTCCGATGGCGGCATATATGTTTAAGGTATAACCCATCACCAGGGCCAGTGATGCTTCCCCCGGCAGACCAAGATAGTGCATAAACGGTTGGCATACTCCCGCAAACCACTTCAACACCGGAGTGTAGCTTAAAAATGTAACTATTATGTAAACCGGTACAACCACTTTGGCCAGTTCCCAGGTGGTGGTTATTCCCTTGTTTATACCTCTTTTAAACGTTTCTGTGGTAACCATTTTAAAACCCCTTTTCATTACCATAATTTTTTATTTTTATTTATTTCTAAGCATGCCACAAAATTCAACCCATAAAAAATTACTTAGTGTTTAAAATATAAATGTGCTGCACGGCGATAAAATTTTAAAGGAGGGGTTCTTTAATGACCATCGGCGAAAAAATGCATCAAACTCTGGCCAGTTTAGAGGGTGTAAAAGCTAACATGAAGACTTTCGCTTTGGATACCCAGGACCAAAATGCGAAGCAAATGTTCAGCCAGTACTCCCAGCAGTTAGAAACCATGTGCCAGGGTTTGCAGAGCCGCTGCAACTATATCGAACAACAGGAACCCCAGTATAAAGTCTTTCAACAAGCCCAGCAGCAACAGCAGCAGCAGTAGCAGTTTCACTAAAGTAAGCCGGGAGGTTATCTCCCGGCTTACTGCTTAATTTCTGGCCCTTGCTCCCAACACCCGGTCATCCCCTGTCCTGCGGGTAATGCGCTCCCGATCAAAGTATTCCAATAACGGGAGGGCATATTTTCTTGATGTCTGCAGCAAATCCCTGGTTTCGGCTATGGAAATGCTGTTATTTTCTTTTAAATATTGAATAACTTTTTCCTGGGCTTGTTTTAAAGTATCCCTGTGAAAGTAAATGTCATCGGCAACTTTAATTATTTTACCTGTTCTGGTTAGGTAGGAAAGGTATTCTCCCCCATCTTCCTGTTTTATATTAGCCTGCTTTAATGCTTCTTTCCACCTGGGTGGTTGAAACTTATTTCCCTTGATAATCTCTTCAATATTCTTTACAATATTGGCATCTTTGCCGGTGGGTTCACCGTTAAAGCCCGGTAAAGCCACTGTTTGCGGGTGTAATTTTATTATCCCATCCGCTTCCATTGACTGCAGCAGGTTTTGAAAATCTTTGGTATTAATGTTAGAAAACTGGCGTGACCGTAATTCTTCTTTAGGATAACCCTCCCGTAAAGGATATTTTCGATGATATTCCGCCAGCAGCCGGGTAATTTGTTCACTCCACCGCCGGTAGCGGCTTAATAATATAACCAGTTGTTTATTTTCAGCCGGAATTATCTTTATTTTTTGTTCTTTAAATAATTTTTGCACCGCATTCTCCACTTCACCGGCAGGCAGGTTTGTTTCTCCGGCTATTTCCGCCGCCGGTACAGGTGCCCGCTGACTGGTGATATGCTGCAGCACCAGTTCCTCCGGGGTGCCTTTTTCTTTGGTGGCCAGAGCTTCTATAACCTCTGGTTTAAACCGTTTATGCCGTTTAGGTACAGCATCGATAATTCTCCCGCCGCCAATGGTGTGCATGGGAGAAAAACTTCTAATTACAAACCTGTCTCCCTTACTGGCCACTGTTTTCTCTTCCAATTGGAGCTGCACATAGGCTTCGTCACCGGGTTTAAGCTCATCACGATCCAGTAAAACCACCCTGGCCATAATTTCGTCAGTACCTATATGCAGCCGGACCCTGGTGCGATGGCGCAGTTCTTTAGCAGCGTTTTTCAGTAAATGCAGTTTGGCATCCAAACGAAATGAGGGAATCAGTGCATTGGGAACGGTAACCACATTCCCCCGTTCGATTTCTTCAACTTCCACTCCCGCCAGGTTAATGGCCACCCGCTGGCCGGCCCGGGCTCTATCCACTTTACTGCCGTGCACCTGCAGGCCGCGTACCCTGCTGTTTATTTTAGTGGGCATTATTTCTACCTCATCGCCCACGTATAACTGACCGGATACCATGGTGCCGGTAACAACGGTGCCGAAGCCGGTGACGGAAAAAACACGATCCACCGGCAGGCGCATTAGGCCTGATGAAGCTCTTTCCTTTGTTCCCTCCACCATATTGTCTATGGTCTGCAAAAGTTCCGGTATACCTTCTTTAGTTACCGAAGACACAGCTATCAGCGGTGCATCTTCCAGAGTAGTGCCGGCTAAAAATTCCCGCACCTCTTCCCGGACTAAATCCAGCCAGTCCGGTTCCACCAGGTCTGACTTGGTCAGCACCACTATGCCGTTCTTAACCTGCAGCAGCTGCAAAATATCAAAATGCTCACGGGTCTGCGGCATTACACCCTCGTCGGCGGCTATCACCAACAGCACCAGGTCAATGCCGCTTATCCCGGCCAGCATGTTTTTTATAAAGCGTTCATGCCCCGGCACGTCCACAATACCGGCGGTACGGCCGCTGGGCAGCGTTAATGAGGCGAAACCAAGTTCTATTGATATTCCCCGCTCTTTTTCTTCCCGCAGACGGTCGGTATCAGTACCGGTTAAAGTTTTAATGAGCATTGTTTTCCCGTGGTCAACGTGTCCAGCGGTACCGATAATTATATGTTTCAATACTTCTCACCACTTCCTCCCCTGAAAAATGTCATCTTACCGGGTTCGGCAGCTGCTCATTCAAAACCGTTCGCTCCTGCAAATGGCTGCCGGGAATTCTCATCTCCCGGGGACTATTGGGACTGCAGCGCCTGCAGCAGGGCCTGTACAAGGGGCTCTGTGTCATTCTTCTGCAGCGTGCGTACATCCAGCAGCAGCGATCCTTCCTGCACCCTTCCCACCACTGCCGGTTCTCCCAGGCGTAAACTGGTAACCAACCTTTCCACCGGTATATTTCTTGGTGTTACCCGTACCAGGCCGGTGGGCAAATCCGCCGTGGGCATCGCCCCACCGCCCACCCGGGACACCCCCTCTTCAAAGGCAACCTCCGCCATGTCACCTACTTTTCCGGCAATGATTTCTGCCAGCTGACGGGCTTTTTGATGTAAACTGGTCAACGGCTCAGTTAACATTCTTAAAGTGGGCACATTTTGCAGCACCCTATCCGGGTGGAGATATTCCCGCAGCGTAGCCTCCAATGCCGCCACTGTAAACTTATCAATTCTAACAGCCCGGGTGAGGGGGTTTTTCTTCATTTTATCTATAAAATGCTTTTTACCCACAATAATTCCCGCCTGCGGGCCGCCCAACAACTTGTCCCCGGAAAAGGTAACCACATCGGCCCCCGCTTTAACCGTTTCCTGCACAGTGGGCTCTTGGGGCAGTCCATAGGGAGATAAATCCACCAGGAAACCGCTGCCCAAATCACTCATCACCGGTAAGCTGTACCGGCCGCCCAGCTGTACCAATTCTTCCACGGTGGTTTCCCTGGTAAAGCCAACAATGCGGTAGTTGCTGGTATGCACATTTAATAATAAACCGGTCTCTTCAGTTATAGCCGCTTCATAATCCCTGGGGTAAGTTTTGTTTGTTGTTCCCACTTCCACCAGCCGGGCTCCACTCTGGGCCATAACTTCAGGAATGCGGAAAGAGCCGCCAATTTCCACCAGCTGCCCCCGGGAAACAATTACCTCCTTACCCCTGGCCAGTGTTCCCAGGGCCAGCAAAACCGCGGAGGCATTGTTATTAACCACCAGGGCATCCTCTGCACCGGTAAGTTTGGTCAGCAAACCCTCCAACGCGCTGTAGCGTGAACCGCGTTTGCCGGTGTTTAAATCTATTTCTAAATTACAATAACCCTCTGATACCCTGGCCACCGCCTGCCTGGCCCGGTCTGACAGCAAAGCCCGCCCCAAGTTGGTGTGCAGTATTACCCCGGTGGCATTAATCACCGCTCTCAGATTAGGCCCGGCAGATTGTTTAACGGTATGCAGTACATTATCCACTATCCCTTCCATATCCACTGCCGGTATTTTCCCGGAAAGAATACCGGCCCGCATTTCATCCAGCACCTTTCTAACGGCTTCCACAATTTCCGTTCTGGAATGATTTAACAGCAGATCATTTATTTTTGGTTGTCGCAGCATCTCATCCACCGCGGGCAGTTCCCGCAGCAGGGCAATTTGTTCACTACCGGCCATCATATTCCTCCACATCTAACAAAATGATTACCAAAGGTGATTATATGGTAAAACCTTTCTCTAAAGCAAGAAGTCCTTAATTTTTCCTCCTGCTCATAACAATGTTTGCTGCCCCTTTAGCCGCCGAAGCCGCTCCCCAGGCAGCCAATCTAAAAGTCAGCCTCCCCCCGACCTGCAGCATTTTACCGGCTGCATCCACAGCCCTGTTGGTAATTTTATAGGCCAGTTCTTTAGCCATCTGCAGATCGCCTGCTATCATCTCTAAAGTCAACTCAAATTTTTCTAAATAATCTTTTCTGTCCTGGGGAGAAATTTCCTTCAGTATCTTCAGCAGCACAGCAAGGGTGACAATAATATCGTCCAACTGCCCCAGCACCGGAATAAAGCCCGGCACCAGGTCGATGGGCGATACCATATAAGCCAAACCGGCACCCAGCAGCAGTTTCTGCTTTTTAGTCAGCAGCATGGTGTTAAACATATCATAAATTAATTTGGCATAAAGAGGTAATCTTTTTAACACCGGGCTCAGGTCGATATCGGCCATAGTCCACCTCCGCAGAACTTTTAATAGCATTATATGGTAGTATACCATTTAGCGAAAGGTTTTAACGGAAAAACAGCGGCTTTATTTTAAAGAGAATATTACTTAAACGGAATATACGGCTGCCAATTAATTGATCAACATGCCGGTTAATGCATACAAGAGCCAATTACGTTTGGTAATTGGCTCTCTGCAATTAAAAGTATTTTATTATTTCATAGTGCGGTGTACGCTGGGCCGGGGTATAGCCGGCATCTTTAATGCAGCGGATGATTTCCTCCAGCGGCACCCGGTTTGTTACCCCTGCCGCCCGCACCACATTCTCCTCCAGCATGGTGCTGCCGAAATCATTGGCGCCGAAGGACAGCGCCACCTGGCCCATCTTTGCACCCTGGGTAACCCAGGAAGCCTGAATATTGGGTACATTATCCAGCATCAACCGGGACACCGCCAGGGTTTTTAAATATTCTACCCCACCGGCGGTTTCCCCACCCAGTTGAGTGTTTTTAGGCTGGTAACTCCAGGGAATAAAGGCAGTAAAACCCCCGGTTTTGTCCTGCTGTTCCCTCACCCTGATCATGTGCAGTACCCGCTCCTCTATGGTTTCCACATGACCAAACATCATGGTGGCGGTGGATTTCATACCCAAACGGTGAGCACATTCCATCACATGCATCCACTGTTCCCACCCTATTTTATTGGGGCTTATCAGCCGCCTCACCCGGTTAACCAGTATTTCAGCCCCGCCGCCGGGCAGTGAATCTAACCCGGCCTCTTTTAACTGTTTTAAAACTTCCTCCACCGGCAGCCCGGAGGTTTCAGCCATATAAACCACTTCCGGCGGGGAGAAGGAGTGGATGTGAATATTATAGCGCTGTTTAATACTGCGCAGCATATTCAAGTAGTAATCCAACCCGAGCCGGGGATGCAGACCCCCCTGAATCATTATGGTAGTACCACCCACAGCCAGTGTTTCTTCTATTTTTTTATACAGTTCACCGGCGGGTAAAATATAGGCATCAGCA
Organism: Desulforadius tongensis; assembly: GCF_016907915.1. GTDB lineage: Bacteria > Bacillota > Desulfotomaculia > Desulfotomaculales > Desulfohalotomaculaceae > Desulforadius > Desulforadius tongensis. The sequence goes on along the minus strand of NZ_JAFBCW010000032.1, from coordinate 12,607 downwards.
TCAGATTCTTCCCGGTAAAAAGCACAGAATTTACACCTGCACCGGCATACATTGGTATAATTGATATTTCTATCAATTACAAAACTAACAACCTTTTCCGGGTGCCAACGATTTTTAATGATATTGGCCGCCTGGCCTAATAATGTGAGGTCAGAACAAGATAAGAGGGCTGCGCCCTCTTCCAAATTTAAACGTTCCCCATTAAGTGCTTTTTCGATTATAGCACTGACGTTAGCTGCCAACATCTTCACCCCATACGTTCAACTGCACTCTTTCTTCAATCAAACCGCTTTTATAGGCATAATCATAAAAGGTAACTAAAGCACGGCGGCTGTCCTCATCAAATTCGTAATTAATTAACTGAAAATATTCTTTCAACAAATCTTTAGGCAGACCGCTCTTGCGGCTGGCAATATCCACCAGGGTATCCACCTGCCCAATGCCCAGCTGTTTAGACCTGTGCAGTGTTTCCGTTATCACAGTTACATAATCATTATTTTGTTCAACATAATCTCTGCGAATAACCCAAATTGCAAATACCATTTTTTCACCGGTAAACTCTTTCCAGGCTTCACCCAAATCGGTGACTATTATCGGCAGCTGTTCATCCTTCACCCGCTGGTTGGCCAGCATGGCATCGTCACCAATTAACAGGGCAGCATCGGCATTGTTCAGCATGCTGTCCAGATCCGGATCCATGGTGGCATATTCCACATCCACATGGTAATAGTGTTCAAAAAGTATTTTTAACAAAGCCACGGAAGTTGCTGATGATGAAGTTAGAACCACACGCTTTCCTTCTAGTTCGGTAACCGGTACCTTACTAAATAAAAATATACTGGCTACCCTGCCGTCGGCACTGATGGAAAGATTAGGTAAAATATAACATTCATCTGCATGTCTGGCATATTCAATAGATGAAATTGGGGTAATGTCCAGCTCCCCTTTTAAAAACATTTTATTTAACTTGGCCGGGGGCCCTTTTACCAGTGCTGCATCCAGGGGCAGCTGACCCTCTTCCAGGGCATGATACACGGGCATGCAGTTAATATAATCCACCTGCCCTAACCGCAGTTTGGCCACTTAAAAACCCTCCCCCAAAACATTATACAAAGTATCTCTTTCCACGGGATAACGCCCGGCTGCTTTAATCATTTCCACCAGTCTCTTTTTGGGCATATACTGGTCGGTATCCGCACCGGCATCGTGGGCAATGTTTTCTTCCACCACCGTTCCATCCAAATCGTCAACTCCAAAGGACAGTGAAACCTGGGCCAGTTTAGGACCTATTAATATCCAAAAGGCCTTGATATGGTCAAAATTATCCAGCATCAGCCTGGAAATGGCATAAGTTTTTAAATCATCATACCCGGTGGTACGTGCCAACTTCATTGGTTCCAACTGAGTGTTTTGGGGATGAAAGGCCAGTGGAATAAAGGTCAGAAAACCACCCGTTTCATCCTGGGCTTCCCTCAAAGCCAGCATGTGATCAATTCTCTCCTCAATGGTTTCCACATGACCATAAAGCATGGTAGAATTGGTGCGCATGCCCAGGCGGTGAGCCGCTTTGTGTACCTCCAGCCAGCGCTCGCCGGATATTTTCTTACTGCAAATAATTTTACGCACCCGGGGAGCAAATATTTCCGCCCCCCCACCGGGCAGCGAGTCTAACCCGGCATCCATCAAGGCTTTTAATACATCTTCCAAGCTCATGTTGTGCAGCCTGGCCAGGTAGTCCACCTCTACGGCGGTGAATGATTGAATAATGACATTGGGCAGCGCCCGGCGTACCCGTCTTAACATTTCCAGGTAGTAATCCAGCGGCAGTTGGGGGTGCAAACCACCCACTATGTGAATTTCTGATATTTTTTCATTACGGCAGGAACGGGCTTTGGCTTCAATTTCATCTAAAGATAAAACATATGCTTCCGGGTCATCGGCATCCCGCCCAAAGGCACACAGCTGGCAGCGGTTTACACAAATATTAGTATGATTTATATGCCGGTTAACAATAAAATAGGCGTTATTTCCGTTTTTCTGTTCACGCACATAATTAGCCAACCTGCCAATGGTTAGTAAATCATTGGACCGGTATAATCTAATACCGTCTTCCCTGGTAAGACGCCGGCCGCTGTATACTTTTTCTGCTATATCTCTCAGTTCACTATTATTAAATATCTCCTGCATGGCTTCATCTCCTTAGCCAAATCATTTCTGTTACCAAACTATATCTAACAATGTAAAAACAAACATCACCATGCTCAAAACACCGTTCATGGTGAAAAACGCCACTCCACCCTTTGATAAATCACCCGGCTTCACCAACCTGTGCTCATAAAGCAAAATAACCACAGAAACAATAACCCCTATATAATAGAACCAACCCAGTTTTAATATCATCCCCACCGCCAAGAAAAGAAGCGGTGCAATGATATGAAACAGGGATGAAATCTTTAACGCCTTATCGATACCAAAGCGGGCGGGAATGGAATGAATGCCGTTTTGTCTATCAAAATCATAATCGTCGCAGGCATAAATAATATCAAAACCCGCCACCCAGAACATAACGCCAATCCCCAGCAGTACCGGGGCCGGTGCAAAGGCACCGGATATTGCTATCCACGCTCCCAGGGGGGCCAAGGCCAAAGCAGCACCTAAAAAAAGGTGGCAGGCCCAGGTGAAACGCTTGGTGTATGGATAAAACACCAGCATGAAAACAGCCAGCGGAAACAACTTAAACGCCAGCTCACTGAGCTGTGACGCTGCAGCCAGCAGTAATAACAGTGACAGGATCACATATACCCATACTTCCGTCACCGAAAGTAATCCTTTAGGCAGTGCCCTGTTGGCAGTACGGGGATTTTGAGCGTCAATGTGCCTGTCAATGATGCGGTTTAAAGACATGGCTGCCGTTCGAGCCCCCACCATGGCCAGGGTAATCCACAACAGTTCCATGCCGGAGGGGATTTTTTGCCCCACCAGCATTGCCCCGATGTAAGCAAAGGGCAGGGCAAAAACCGTATGCTCGAACTTAATCATTTCCATAAATATCTTTAATTTACTCACCGGCATAGTATTAGAGGCCATACTCTTTCCACTTCCTGTCCACCAGTGCCTTAATATCCGCTGACATTTCTATTACATCGGGCCACTCCCTGGTGTAACCTTCTTCCGGCCACTTTCTAGTGGCATCAATACCCATTTTGGCCCCATAACGATGGATGGGAGAAGCATGGTCGAGATCATCCAGCGGCCCGTCCACTATCACCGTATCACGCCGGGCGTCAATATTATTGAATACCCGCCACATTACCTCGGATACATTCTGCACGTCCACATCTTCATCCACTACAATAATTAACTTAGCCAGTGCCATTAAGCCAATACCCCACAGAGCACACATCACTTTTTTCGCCTGGCCGGGGTATTTTTTACGAATAGATACAATAACACAGTTATGAAATACCCCTTCCGGAGGCATGTTCATGTCAACGATTTCCGGCACCTGCATTTTCAAGAGGGGCAAAAAGATACGTTCCGTGGCTTTACCCAAAAAGGCATCCTCCTGCACCGGTCTGCCCACAATGGTTGCCGGGTAAATGGGGTCCCTTCGATGGGTAATGCATGTTACATGAAAAACCGGGTACTGGTCGGCGGGAGAATAATAACCGGTATGGTCACCAAAGGGCCCCTCCAGCCTTGTTTCTTCAGGGTCTACGTAGCCTTCCAATACAATTTCTGCGTTGGCAGGCACTTCAATATCCACCGTTTCACATTTAACCATCTCCACCGGTTTTTTACGTAAAAATCCGGCCAACAGCATTTCATCAATGCCGGGAGGCAGCGGCGCGGTGGCACTGTAAATAACTGCCGGATCTCCCCCCAGCGCCACAGCCACTTCCATGGGCTTGGAAGCTCCCCTGTTTTTTTCCATATGTTCTTTACCATTTTTGTGCACGTGCCAGTGCATGCCCGTGGTTTTGCTGTCATACACCTGCATGCGGTACATACCCACATTGCGCCTGCCCGTTTCCGGGTCTTTAGTAAAGACCATGGGCAGGGTAATAAAAGGGCCTCCATCGTGGGGCCAGCACTTCAAAATGGGAAACTTAGTTAAATCTATGTTATCTTTTATAATTACCTCTTTTACCGGACCGGTTTTAACGGTCTTCGGCAGGAAAGAAGATATTTGAGCAAGTTTAGGTAAGGTCTTTAATTTATCAAAAATACCGGTGGGTAATTCCGGGGGATGCAAAAAGCTCATTATTTCCTTTCCTATATCATCCAGGCTATCCACTTCCAGAGCCATTTCCATCCGTTCTAAAGTCCCCATTAAATTGGTAACCACCGGTATATCATAACCCTTTACATTTTCAAAAAACAGCACCGGACCACCGGCCTTAGTCACCCGGTCCGTTATCTCGGTAATTTCTAATTCAGCACTTACCTCTGCTTTTATCCTTTTTACCAGATTTTTCTTTTCTAAAAATTTTATAAAATCTCTTAAATCTTTATAAGCCATAAAGCGGTCACCTCTTTTTGCTGTCATTAACCGACCATTCTTTGCAGGACAAATTCTTCATTTTGAAACATGTCTACTAAATTAAACAACTGCTCTTTTGTTGGATTATCACTTAAGTTATCCAAGTACTCTATGGCAGCGGCAAAATACTTTTTAACATGCTCATAGGGCGTTCCATATTCTAATAAACCGTAACCAAAGCCAAAGTTCAAACCAAAATTATACAGGTACTCTTTTTCTTTTTCACCGGCGCCGGATATTTGGGCGGCCAGGTAACAGCAGTTGGCAAACAACTCTGCCGTTTCTTTACGTACAATGGTGTACAGCAAATCAGGGGCAGTTGCCATACTGGCCTGGGGATTTTCATTTCTCAACGTTCCACCCTCGTTAATACTGCAAATTGTCTCTGCCAGAACACCTAAATACTGAATAAGTTCAGCATCACTTAACAAGGTAAAAAATTTGCCAAATAGATAATCCCCCACCAGCACAGGAAGCTGACAGCCATCCCTGGGATCTGTAACTTTATTTTCCACCTCATCTGTTTCATTTATATTGGCATGCACCCGGGAAGCCATATAAATAAGCTGCATTACACTGGCCAAAACAATAACCTGTTCTTTATGGTAATCAAATAATCTGGCTGAAAAAATAACTATAGCCGGGCGCATTGTTTTATCGATATGGGAGAACTCCAAATGCGCAAACATACCTGCATGCCCGGCTTTTTTTATCATTAATTCGTCTTTTATTTTGGCTTCAACTATTTTTAATTCTTCATTTATGGCCTCAAAAATATCGGACAACTTATTGTTCCCCCTTTTTTTTAACTTATTAACTATTCGTTATCTTTATTAAATTTCCTGCCATTTTTAAAATTGAAATTCCCCCCCTAAAAGCAAAAACCTTGCAATCCACTCAGGATTTGCAAGGTTTTGCTAACCTTTTGTATACAGGCTACTAATAGTATCCCCTCCTATAAATTTACAGCGGCGGGTTGTTTAGTTATGTCTGGCAGGAGACCCCTTTCTGTTTCTTTAGCGGACATGTCTGCAGCACCAAATTCCCTTACTAAATAATTACACGAATCCCATGGATTTACCTTATCGCCGCAGGTAAACACATCCACTGCAGCATAGCCAAGTTCAGGCCAAGTATGAATAGCTAAGTGACTTTCAGAAATTACTACTACACCACTCACTCCCTGCGGGCTGAACTTATGAAACACACACTCCCGCACTTCTGCCCCTGCTTCCAAGGCAGCATTAACCATAATTTCTTCCACTTTCTTGACATCATTTAAAATGTCAAACTTACACCCGTAAATTTCAGCTAACACATGACGGCCCAAATTCTTCATCTTGGCTATAGTCCCCCTTTTCCGTTATTTTTGTCAACTACCAATCCCCCTGAAAATTTGTTTTTCGTTGGGCACTTCAAATTCCACAAGAACAATTTTAACACATGATTTGTTAATGTCAATAAAAAATTCAGTATTAAGGTCCTATCTTTAGATAAGCCAAGCTACGTTTATATTGCACCGTTTTGCTCCGTTATTCAATCACTGGGTTCATCAAACGTCCAACATTTTCAATGTCAATTTCAACCTTATCCCCATCTACCATTTTTCCTACTCCCCCGGATGTTCCGGTTAATATTACATCCCCCGGCATTAACGTCATTACCCCGGAAATAAAGCTGACCAAAGTGGGCACATCAAAAATGAAGTTCGCAGTTGATGAATACTGTTTGAGAACACCGTTAAGGTAGGTGCTCACTGTTAAACCACCGGGATCAATATCAGTGACAATATACGGCCCCAAGGGGCAAAAGGTATCAAAGGATTTGGCCCTGGTCCACTGGCCATCCTTTTTTTGCAAATCCCTGGCAGTAACATCGTTGGCCGGGGTGTAACCCAATATATACAAGGGCGCTTCTTCGGGACTAATGTTTCTGGCCCGATGTCTAATTACCACTGCCAGCTCACCTTCAAAATCAACCTGCCGGCTTTGGGGCGGCAGTACAATTGCTTCCCCCGGTCCTATCACCGTCGTTGACGGTTTCATGAACAGCACCGGCTCATCCGGTACAGGCAGACCAAATTCTTCTGCATGATCCCGGTAATTTAAGCCCACACAAATAATTTTACCGGGGGTGCATGGTGCTAACACTTTAACTTCATCCAAGGGGTAACCATAATTTGCAGTTCTTATTTCCTTATATATTTCACCGGTAAGCGGATATACTATACCATCATCCCCCAGTTGGCCGGTAAAAACCTGTCCTTTGTAGGAAAAACGGCCTATACGCAATTTACAACCTCCTTTCACTTTGTTCATTAAGTACCATATAAATTAACGGGGGAGCACCAAATATCATAGTGGTGGCAGCGGCCACCACTCCGGAGTCGTTAAAGGAAAAGGCAACCAGTGCTCCCGTTACCACCCCAATAAAGCCTTTAAATATATAGGGAAACTTATTTTGAATTGATTTCATCACTCCCCGGGGCTTATAAAACAGTATTGCCAGCGTAACAATACTGGCCAGCAGCACTTTGCTCCAGACGGTGTACCGCAGCAGTTTTAAATTCATGCTCAGTTTCCGGTTAATGATATGCAGTATTTCAATAAAACCGCCGTCAATTATTAACCTGGCTGTTTGACCGATATGTGATTGCTGCTGAATGGGACGGCTTAAATCAAAAATAATAAAACCTGTTAATAACAAAATTACAGCAGCAGCTACTAAAGCCACCACCCGCCAGCGGAATCTGACGCCGGTAAACAACAAAAATGTAACTAAAAAAGCCGATGATGCCGCTATGGTTCCACCTACATTTGTTCCTAAGTGCGGTGCGGCCATGCAGTACAATGTAGCGGCAAAAATAAGCCCGGATAACGGAATAAATATCTTCCGTGCTGGAGAAAAATTATTCACCAGCAGCGAAGCAGACATAATGGTGGCCCCAATGAGCACTCCCATGTACTCATTACCTATCCCGTAAAATCGCGCCCCAACCATGGGGTCGTAACTTAAAATTGCCTGCTTTTGCAGCGGCTGCCCCAGCACAATATCAACCAGCAGCACAGCCACGGTGGCCATTGCCAGGATACCAAAGCTGTGCATAAAACTGCCCCGGCCCAGCAGTATTACAATGGTAGTGATAACTGCCGTTGTTAATATTAACTCCACTCCCACAACCGGCACCGATGGGTTTGGCAGCAGCGGCAGTAAAAGATATGCCAGCGGCACAGATACCACTGCCAGCATGGCCGGTTTTAATAACTTGGTTCCCCTTTTGCTTTTAAATATCAACCACAAAGATACGGCCAAAATGATTATTTGAAAAAGAACATACCCCTGCTGTAACGGCGGGCGCGCAGAGTAAGTTACTGCTAATTTTTCCTGCTTTTCCTGCAGGTGGTAAGCCACATCATAAGTAACAGGAACATCATACATGGGGCGGCCGGAAATAACAGGGGAAGATTCTATATTTAGATGGGAAAGTATTGTGGGAGCAATGTCAGTATTCATAACAATACCCGGATGCTTGGTTGTGCCGGATATAAGCATCCCTCTTTCACTGTTACTGTCATGTTTAAACCCAGCGCCCCACAGAATAACCGGGGTGAGCATTTTCTTCGCTTCCAGCATCTCCATTTTGGGAGTGGGCGAAACAATTATCAGCAGGTCTTTCTCGCCCAGATTTTGGGCCAGGTTGGTTACAAAATCATCTGCCCTTTTTAACGCCAATTGATAATTTTTGTCATACACATCATTAAATAAGATGCTGCGCTGTTTATGCAGCCTGCCGGTATCACCCAAATCTACCACTACCAGTTTATATTCCGGCAGACATTGTAATACCTCTTTCAACAGCATTGAATAATTAGAACGCCTGCCGCCGGGAAAAGTTGGATCATCAATAAGCACTTCCTGGCCAATTTTGCCATAATCCACCGTACCCTCTTGGTCCATGGCAATACATACAGCCAACCTGCCGGGTTTATCTTTTAAATCAGTGTTACCAAACACTGCCGTTTTAAAGCCTTCCCGGTGCAAAGCCGAACCTAAAGCCCCAATTTGCACGCTGCGGGATACGGTACTGTTTATTTGAACTAATTTGGCAATGTCCAGCTGGACAATACCGTTTTCGGGTGGGTTTTTACCTGTGCGCCAGCGATAAATATCGCCAGCCCAGCCTTCCTCCAGCTTAGTATTAACATTAAAAGCCATATTGGCCGCAGCAGAACCCCGGGCATGGGTTCCGGCTCCAATGGTAATATGAGTACTGTGAGAAACAATTTTGCCGCCGGTGTTATTATTTAATAACCCCACAGCACCTTCTTCCATCAATTTTTTAAAACCGGTGAGTTCATCATTATTCAAGTCATCAATGCTGACATAATCCATTACTACCACAACCACTGACCCGGTTTGTTCCGCCCGGGCATAAGAGTGAATGGAAAAAAAGATCATTACAGTTGATAATAAAGCCAATAACCAACGCTGCAAATTTATTCCCTCCGCTTTCTTTTTAACCCCTTGCCGGACCCCACCAAGCCTTCCCGGGGCTGGTTATAATGTCCGGATATGATTTCTTTTTCCTGCAACAGCTGCCGGTATAAATTCATTGTTCTGCCCACCATTTTTTCTACAGTAAATTTTTCTTTTACCAGTTTTCTTCCCGCCGCACCCATTTCTTCAGCCCACTGCCGGTCTTCCAGTAAACCGGCTATGGCTTTTGCCAGCTCCGCAGGGTTTTTGGGTTCAACCAGTAAACCAGTTTGCCGGTTTTCTATTACCTCCGGAATCCCACCTACCCTGCTGGCTACCACAGGCCTGCCGGCAGCCATGGCTTCCAGTATTGTCAGGGGCAGCCCTTCGGTCACTGATGGAAGCACAAATATATCAATCCCAGGTAATACCCTTTCAATATCATTTCGATATCCAACAAAGAACACCCTGTTTTTCAACCCTAAATTTTTTGCCTCGGCCATTAATTCACGCCGCAGGGGACCTTCACCAATCACCACAAAGTTAGCTTGGTATTCTTTAAGTAATGAAGCAGCTTTTAGAAAATACTCCACTCCCTTTTGGGGAGCCAAACGGGCAGCAACCCCCACCAGCCGGCCCAGGGGTGGTAGACCTAAAGTTTTAAACAGTTTAAATTTGTTAACCCGGCACTTTATTTTACTTACATCAATACCATTGTAAATAGTAACAATTTTTTCTTCAGGTATTTTTTCCAGCCGGATAATTTGATCGCGCAATTGGTTGGAAACAGTGATAATTTTATCCGTTCTTTTAGCCAGTATATTCTCTGCTGCCGCCATTAATTTCTTTTTCCACTGCGGCCATTCTTCATAAAATATGGAGTTGTGCACGGTAAACAGCACCACCGGCGTGTTAGCAATTAAGGCTGCCATTCTTCCCACCAGCGCAGCTTTTGAACCATGGGAATGAAGGATGGTTACTTTTTGTTCTTTCAGGTACCGGGCAAGCTGCCAAACTGCCTGCCAATCCCACAGCGGTGATATATCTCCCTTAAGGGGAATGGATAAAATGTTCACCCCGGTTTCCCTTAATTCCTGTTTAAAAACACAGTCATGGGGAACAGCTGCTTCCACCTGGTACAAACTGCGATCGGAAAGCCGCACCAGGTCCAGTAAATGTTTTTTCATTCCACCAGCAGCCGGACGGATTAGGTGAAGTACTTTAATTTTAGCCAAGGTAATCCCCCCAGCAAATATAAGGCAAGTAGATATTATGGTTTCCAGTTTCAGCCAGTGGTATGCGCGCCGCCATAAATTCGCCACCGGCAGTACAATTACCTTCCGGGCTCAATAAGTTTACCCCCCCGGCTGTTTTCAAAATAAATGCTCAGCCGTTTTTCACGTAACTGATAAATGGCAAAGAAGAAGGCGCAAATTATTAATTATTGCGCCCTTCCAATAATTCTACTTCCAACGCTCCCGGCGTTTGGTATTTAATGTTAAAATGCCTATTACTCAACTTTAATTGCTTCGGTGGGGCAGCTGTCAGCAGCTTCTCTGGCTTGGTCTTCTACCCCTTCCGGCACCTCATCCACAGTGGCATAGGCTTTATCATCGTCGTTCCAGTCAAAAACTTCCGGGCAGGTGTCAATACAGGCCCCACAGCTAATACAGAGATCTTGATCCACTTTTGCTTTCATCGCTCATTCCCCCTTATGTTTGTATACCGAAAAGCAGTTATAGTTTGCCTGTTTTTCTATATTTTATCCATAATTTTAAATGTGAATAATAAATTAACATCACTAGCAAAATAAAAAAGCATATCAAAAGTGGGGTTATGTACGATGAGCACAGTATATGTATTAGGAGCCGGGGCCAGTGCAGGTTACCATAATTCATATATTGGTGAAACCAGCCCAGTTTCTAAAAACTTCTTTCCCAAGGCGGTTAAAGTAATGTCTTGGCACAATATTAACGGGCGAAATTTTAACGACGAAAATGTAACATACAATCATCTTTTCAACTTTATTTACCGGTTCTGGGGGATTAAGCAGGACTGCATTGGCAGCAGTAATGTGGAAATTGACATGGAAGAAGTGCTGACACTGCTGCACATAGAAATGGAGGAAAATCCCCACTGCCAGGCATTAAAAAAGGCCTGCCGGGAATATATGCTTCTGATGGCCCTCACCTTTGACAAAATTCTATACGGTTCTCCCTGCCCCCATCACCAGAAGATTGCCAACAGCCTTCAGCCGGGTGATGTGGTTATATCTTTTAATTACGAGTTATTGATGGATAACGCTTTAATGGCAACCAAAAGTTGGTATCCCGGTGATGGATACGGTGTAAAATGCAATCTGTTGTCATCAGAAGTTTTTACAGCTGATAATTCTTCCGCTGTGCATTTATTAAAACTGCACGGTTCTTTAAACTGGCTTTACTGTACCCGGTGCCGCCAGCTGTTTACCGCCGTCGAAACCGCAGGGGAAAACATAAGGTTTATATGCAACCATTCCAGCAGGGTATTGTGTACCCATATGGGATGCCGGCACCCCCTGATTCCAATAATCATACCGCCCACTATGATGAAAAACTATGACTCCATGCCCTTTACCCAAAAATTATGGCGTTTAGCCAGAACTGCCCTGGCCAACGCCCACCATATAATAATCATCGGTTATTCCCTGCCCCCCACAGATTTTCGTACCAAGTGGCTGTTTCGCAAAGCAATGCACGAAAGTACCGTTCCAAAAAAAGTAACTCTGGTTAATCATGCCACCGGTGAAAAATTACAAAAACTAATACAGCAGTACAGCAGTCTTATGCGTACCGATGATGTAAACAGTTACCCAACCATTGCCCACTACGCTTCTACTCTCTCTTGAAAAATTTATATATTAGATTAACCTCACCAGCCAGTAAATGCAGCATATGATAATTATATCAAGGGACTTTCCATCCGCGGCACCAACAGAAAATGAAAAAGCAGGTGGCCTTTTATACAAGTGAGCATCTGCAGGTTAGCCACAGCTGGCAGAGGTTATAAAAGCCACCGCTCAGCAGGATAACCTTTTCAGGTTAGAAAGGAAGAGCCGGCAATGAGTATCATAAATAAAGAAGTAGAAAGCCTGCTGGCAACAGACATATTTAGAAGCCTTTTAAATTCGAATATAGTTACTGTGGCACAAATTAATGCCGTTACCACTTTACTCTTTAAAGCCGGCATCGATTTTCAATTATCATTCAACCGCGGCACAAATTCGTCAGCCAAACAAGCACAGCTCAAAGTGTACATTAACCCGACAACATCAATAAATTTTGTTTTTGCTTTTGAAGCCGGCGGGGGTAATTTTGCATAATGGCATTTATTTTATAGAAACAAAAAACCTCAAACTAACAAGTTCGAGGTTAGCATGGAAAATCTTTAATTTGTTTTAACAGCGCTTATCTTAAGATAATTAATAAATAAACCCACGGCTTTTACCTGCCCTGGGCTTTATAAAAATTAATTCTGGCAGCGACCTACTCTCCCAGGGGTCAACCCCCAAGTACCATCGGCCCTGCAGAGCTTAACTTCCGTGTTCGG
>NZ_JAFBCW010000031.1 GCF_016907915.1 Desulforadius tongensis | reverse complement strand
AACCCGTCAGGGTTACGATGAAGCAGGAAACCTACGAATTCGTTTCGTCCAGGAAGCCCCTTCCTGAGCGGAGCGAAGGGAGGGGTAGTTCACTAGCTTTGGTAAAATAAAAAACAAACTGTTGAAGATAAATTAAAGAAAAGCAAGCATAGAAATGGGGTGAAAAATGTGTTAAGAAAACGTTGGATGCTGAGGGCGGTAGCCCACTGCAAGGGTGGATGCAGTACCGGGTCCTGAGCATGACGTAAAACTGCTCTGAATATACTAATAACCTCAGCAGCTCCCCGGAGGAATTCTCTAGGGGGGCTGCGCTGTTTCTGAAATAAAATAAAAACTGCTACTTATGGGTTATTTCTTCCAAATCGTTTGGTGAGGCAATAATCAGTTTTAAAATTTTGGTGCTGCCCAGATTTTTTACTTCTTGTATGGCAAGCCCTGCTCTGCTTACGTTTTGTACAGTTTCTCTGTTTATGTTAGAGCCAATCACTGCCAGTGTAATGGGATTGAGAATATCCATAATTTTACCTAACACCGGGTTTTCACTCCGGACATGTTCCAGCAGAATTATTTGACCGGTGGGCTTACAAACTCTTTTAACTTCCTTCAATCCCTTGATAGGATCAGGAACGGAACAAAATACACAAGTAGCCACTACGGTGTCAAAGGTGTTATCAGGAAAATCCATGTGTTGAGCATCCATTTCCAGCAAAGTTATTTTTAAATTATTTTTTTTTACCCTTTCCATGGCTCGTTTTAACATCTCAGAACTAAAATCTATACCGGTTACTTCACATTCCGGTGGATAAAGTGGTAAATTTTTTCCGGTGCCTACCCCAACTTCCAATACCTTTCCTTTAGCCATACCGAGGACTTTTCTTCTTGTAGAATCGCTAATCATGAAATCCATCCAATCATAAAAAAATGCGGTGCGGTTATATCTGCGTTTTATAGTTTCGGTTATATTATTCATATAATTACCCCATTTCTTTATGGTCACATATTATGAATGTTCGCTTTTGTTAGTACTTTTATGTTACTATAACCATTAAGGTTTTCTATTATAAATAGTGCCATTTTTATAAGGGCGCGCTTACATCCTTGACACCAAACAAGATGATAATTATGCTGTATTTGCTGTAAACGGTGGCATTTGTTTTCAATGCATAACTTTTTCTTTTCCAAGATTGCATTCACGAGTATTATTGCTATAATTGGAGAACCTTGGTAAAATATTAAGTGATTTTAATTTGAAAGGATGTTAGTTAATGTCCTTTGATAAAATTGATCATCCCGACAACTACTGTTTTGCCTGCAGTCCGTATAATCCAATCGGTCTTAAACTGCGCCCGCGGGCAGATAAAGAAACATGCCGGGCGGTTTTTACACCTCAGTCACAGCACCAGGGCTGGGTGGGATATATGCACGGCGGTTTAATTACCACGTTAATGGATGAAGTTATGGGACACTGGTTGTGGCAAAATGAAACGCCTGCGGTTACTGCAGAGATGTCGGTACGCTTTCTGAAACCGGTGCCCATAGGGGAACAAATAACAGCTGTAGCCCGCGTGAAAAATGAACGCAGCAGAATAGTGGAAATGACAGCGGAGATTATTTTGGCTGACGGTTCAACTGCAGCTAAAGCAGCGGCAAAATTCTTTAAAAAAGAGAGGGGATTCATTGGTGAACCGGAACGAGGCGCTGGAACTGCTGAAAAAAAATCTAAAAAATAAAAATTTGATTAAACACTGTTTAGCGGTAGAGGCGGTAATGGCTCGCCTGGCTGAACATTTTGGCGAGGATGAAGAAAAATGGGCATTGGCCGGCCTGCTGCACGACATTGACTATGACTACACCAAGGATGACCCGCATAAACATAGTTTAATGGGAGCGGATATGTTGGCGGAAGCGGGTCTGCCGGAGGATGTGGTATACGCGGTAAAAGTGCATAATGAAGCTCACGGTCTGCCCAGAAACAGCAGGATGGACAAAGCCCTTTACGCCACCGATCCGCTAACCGGCTTAATAACTGCTGCTGCGCTGATTAGGCCGGAAAAAAGCCTATTTGCCCTTGATGTGCAGTCACTATTAAAGCGCTATAAAGAAAAATCCTTTGCCCGGGGAGCAAACAGGGAAATTATTGCCTCATGCCGTGAACTTGAGCTGAGCCTGGAAGAGTTTATGGGCCTGGGATTGGAAGCAATGCAGGGAATTGCCGGCGATTTAGGACTGGCGTAGCTGTTTACATAATAATATAATTATGATAAAATTAAAAGATGCAGGTAAGAAATTTGTTTTGCATTTTGTTTATGCCGGGGTGTGGTAATAATGCCGCGTAAATCAAGTGATCGTACCGTAACAGAAAACCGAAAAGCGCGCCACCTTTATCATATACTGGAAACCTATGAAGCCGGCATAGCTTTACGGGGTACCGAGGTAAAATCGCTGCGGGCGGGCAGGGCCAACCTGCAGGATAGTTTTGCCCGCGTTGAAAATGGCGAGTTAATGTTGTATAATATGCATATCAGCCCCTATGAGCAGGGTAATATTTTTAACCATGAGCCAAAGCGAACCCGTAAATTGTTAATGCACAAGCATGAAATTAACCGCCTGCTGGGGCAGACGAGAGAAAAGGGTTTAACTCTGATACCGCTTAAGGTATATTTTAAAAATGGTAAGGCTAAAGTGGCCTTGGCACTGGCCAAAGGTAAAAGGGTACATGATAAAAGGCAGGATATTGCCGCCAGAGATGCCCGGCGTGAAGTGGAAAGGGCATTGAAGGATCGGCAGTATCGGTAGCCTAAAAATAAAACATGGGGGCGACTTGGCTTCGACGGGGGAAACGGTAGCAAGAGGAGCGAGCCGGGATCCCACTTATCCCGTAAAACAGTGGATCAAATATAAGTGCCAAAGAAAACTACGCTTTAGCTGCTTAATTCAGCTAACCTCCTACCCGCGCTGGGCCCGTGGCCCGGGCTAGGAGGTCACACTAACGGGCTGGCTTGATCCCAATTCTCGGAGGGATTAAGCGAGATCTATCGAGATAGTCGCATCGTAGGCTGGTTGTGGCCGCCGGTGCGGCGAAACTAAAGCACAACCTGCGCTCGGAGAGCCTGTTGCGGTCGTTCTTCCGGACGGTGGGTTCGAATCCCCCCGCCTCCACCATTCAAATCAACAGTTATTTTAAATAGAACATCTATGCATTCTTTGGAAACAATAACTTTTTCCACAAAATCCTGGGTTACTCTTTTTTGAGTATCCGGGTTTTTATTTTTTACCAGGCGTTTTTTCTCCTCGAGGTACATAATAATTGATTCTTCATTGATAATATCTGTCTGTGATTTGATCTGCCACTCCCGGAGTTGGGTTTCTAAGATGGCTTTTTTATTTTCGAGGTTTTTTAATTGTTCGATAATTGGTTGAATCGTGATGCCCCCAACCGCCAGAGCGTTAACCAGGTTTTCAACCTGGGTTTTAATACTGTCCAGTTCTTTTTCGATTTGGCGGGTTTCCTCGGCGTATTCCCCTTGCCGCTGGTTAAAATAATGATATACTTTTTTCGCCAGCACATGAAGAGCGGCATCATTAAAAATTTTTCGATCCATTTCTTTTAAGACGTGTGATTCAACAAGTTCCTTATTAATTTTTTCGTTATCACATTGTTTGGTTCTGTTACCGAAATTGCAAGTATAATAATGTCTCTGTTTATATTCTTTACTTTTTTAGTTAGGTAACTGGATGATGCGCCAGTCATTTTGTGGTTACATTCACCGCACCAGATTAGGCCGGATAGAAGATAATTAACTTTTGCTTTGGATCGGGCCGGGCCTTGCCGGTTTGCGTCCATCCGCTCCTGCACACTCCTAAATGTTTCTTCATCAATAATGGGTGGGATCGCGTCAGACAGTTCAATAATTTCTTCCAGTGGCTTGCTCAAGTGGTGGTTGCGTTTGCCGCCTTGCTTGGCAGCCGTGCGGTTAAAAACATAGATGCCGATGTATTTTTTATTTCTTAGTATGCCGTGCAGGCTGTTCTTACCGAAAGGTTTGCTGGCTTTTGTTTTGTATCCGTGCGTGTTTAAACGAGCTAAAATAGCATTATAACCGCACCCCGCACTGTACATCTCAAAAATTATCTTTACCGCCCGGGCTTCCGTTTCATTGATAATGTATTTCCCTTCGCTATCTACATCATAGCCCAGCGGTGGTTTTCCGCCGGTATGTTTACCCTGTAAAGTTGTTTCTTTCATTCCTTTCATGACATCCCGGGCCAGGTTTCGTGAATAATATTCAGCCATGCCTTCAATTACGGATTCCATTAAAATGGACTCCGGGCTGTCGTCCAGGTGTTCAAGCACTGATTCCACTCGCACACCGGCCTGGCGGAGTTCCCGCTTATAAAAAGCGCTGTCGTAGCGGTTGCGGGCAACCCGGTCCAGTTTATGCACCAGCACTATGTCCGTTTTTATCAGTTTGGTTTTAATCTGATCAATCATTTCCAAAAAACTCGGCCGGTCGTCAGTGGTGGCGCTTCTGGCTTCGTCAGTGTAAACTTTAACTACCGTGCAGCCCTTCCGGCTGGCGTACTCGGTGCAGGCCCGCACCTGGGCGGTAATGTTCTCCTCCCGTTGGTTGTCGCTGGAAAAGCGGGCGTAAATAACCGCTTTCAAATTAACTCCACCCTCCTCATTTAATTTCAAAATCTTACTGCTTGTTTTTATCAGCAACCTTTCCTTATCGGCAAAAGATTGGGCTGCACTGCACCTGTTCAGATGTGGCACCGATTACAGGTGTTGGTGTGTTATCTGTAAAAGATTGGACTGCGCCTTGCTCCCTTTAGCCAGGCGTCATCTGCGCGGGCATTGGAGCCAGGCGGAACTACCCTGGTTAAGTGGATTTTCCTAAAAAATGAAATAAATCTCTAACATCACGGCACCTCGTCCTCTTTGTTGCTAACCTCCCATACCAGCCGGACCAATTGTTCCAACTTACCGACGGAAGCGGTCTCATTAATTACGTACTTGTATTCTTCTGCCTTTTCACCCAGCATCAACACACAGGAAAAACGGTTGACCTGGTATTCCTGCTTGGAGTAACAAAATGTATTTTCAAAAATAAATCTGAAATTTGTCGAAGGGTGCAATAAAAAATGGCCCAGTTCGTGACCGCAGACAAACTGCTGCTCCGCTTCCGACAGGCCATTGTGGATCATGATAATTTTCCGGCTGCCCAGGGATAGGGCCAGCCCCTTAATGCGTTGAAACGGCACGAATAAAACTTCAATTCCCAGTTTCCGCGCTATATGCAATGGTTTTTTTCCGCTCTTGGCAAGCTCTCTGGCTTTTGTATATAAACCCATATCCTCACTTCTTTCCTTTGGGCTGCTTGGAAGCGCTTCTCCCTTTTAAAACCTCCCAGGCTGTCCGTAAGGCCAGCATCACATCATCTTTCACTTCTCCATCCAGCGGGTCACCGAAGATGCGCAAATTGGGCTGCTCCCGGATGAAATGCTCCAGTTCTATCTCGGACGGCGGACTGTCTTTCTCCCACCAGAGCAGGTTGTCCCCCTGTTCGTCGTCTCCTTTCAACAGGTAGTTGGGCGTAGTGTTTAGTTTTTCCGCCAGGCATAAGAGGGTTTTGTAACTGGGTTCCCGCTTGCCCGACTCGTAAAAGGAGATGGTGGACTCGCCCAGCCCGCACAATTTAGCCAGGTCCGACTGGGTCAGCTTTCTTTTTTCCCGTAATTGCCTCAACCGGGAGCCGAATTCATTCTGCACGATTTATCACCACCTGCCACATTGTTTATTAACCACCTGAATAGCTAACTTGGCAATTTGTAAAATTTAAACCAAAATATATATTGCATTACGCCAAGCTGGAGGTGACGGAAAAGTTATGCTGATTAAGTTAAGGGAAGCCCGTTTGGAACAAAATTTATCTCAAAAGAAAATCAGTGAACTGGTGGGAATTTCGGAAAGTTACTACTGTCAGCTGGAAACCGGGGTTAGACGTATGTCCCTGCCCATCGCCAAAAAAATAGCTGTCGTTTTGGGGCGGAGCATGGACGTTCTTTTTATGCCCGCGGACTTTGCAAAATGCAGAGAGGACGACTCCAGACAGGCAGACCGGAGCAATTTAAACGCGAGGTAACCACGTGCAAGTGGTGTTATACAAAGTAACCGCCAGACGCACCAAAAGTGGGCTCCAGACCATCAAGCGGGAGGTTCTTGGCCCAACCGGGGATGACCCCGACGCTTACCTGGACCGGTTGGCCCGAATTCTGGCGGCAGAATTAAGCGCCGAGCAGATTAAAAAGGAGGTGGAAAAATTGTCCGACGCCTGCGTAAAGCCCCGGGCCCAACCGGCCGGGTAGCCTGGTGCACGACACAACTAGCAATTAGTACGAATTTAAAGGAGGTTTAAAAATGGCCATTCAATTCCACCGCGCCCAACGCAAAAAAGCCAGACTCCGTTTGGCTATCGCCGGCCCGGCCGGCAGCGGAAAAACCTATAGCGCCCTGTTGATCGCCTTCGGCCTGGGCGGCCGCACAGCCATGATCGACACGGAACGCGGGTCGGGTGAGCTCTACGTCCACCTGGGCGACTATGACGTTTGCTCCCTGGAAGCCCCCTTTATTCCGGAAAAGTATGTGGAAGCCATCCAGGCGGCGGAAGGTGCCGGTTACGACAATATCATCATTGATAGCCTTTCCCACGCCTGGGCCGGTCCCGGAGGCGTGCTGGACATCCACGGGCACGCGGCAGACCGGGGCGGCAGGTGACCCCGCGGCACAACGAGCTGGTGGACGCAATGCTGCTCTCCCGCTGCCACATCATTGCCACTTTGCGCTCCAAGATGGAGCACGTGCAAACTACCGAAAACGGCAAAACGTGATTAAAAAGGTGGGCATGAACCCCATCCAAAGGGACGGCATGGAATATGAATTTACCACTTTTTGGGACCTGAACCACAACCACACCGCCAGCGCGAGCAAAGACCGGACCGGGCTGTTTGACGGGCAGGTGTTCAAACCCGTGCCGGAAACCGGCGGGAAACTGCTGCAGTGGCTGGAGGCGGGAGTGGAGTCCAGTGCCCGGACCGGGTGGCAGCCAAACCTGGTGGTGGGCGGCGGGCAAGCTGACGAAGTTGGCACCGGGACTAAATCAGGGAATGGCACCAGTGATGCTAGCCTGGAAAACCATGCCGGGGCTAACGGGCGTAATCATGCCGGTGGCGGTGATCTGGAAAATTATGTCGGATTTACCGCAGACGACAACAACGTTGGCGGCAATAGCCCGGCGGGCCGCGGGCCGGTGGTGGCGGGAAACCAGCCGGGTCCCCAGCGGACTACCATTGAACAGCAAAAAGAGGCTACCGGAGCAGGGCGGCAGTTACATAACACCAGGGAAACTCACGCGCAAAATACCGCCCCCTCCCCCGCCGGGCCGCCCGTAACCGGCAGACAAGCTTTGGCCACCCAGGCCCAACTTAGAAAGATATTTACCA
Source organism: Desulforadius tongensis (assembly GCF_016907915.1). Lineage (GTDB taxonomy): Bacteria > Bacillota > Desulfotomaculia > Desulfotomaculales > Desulfohalotomaculaceae > Desulforadius > Desulforadius tongensis. Next base: position 24,080 of record NZ_JAFBCW010000031.1, on the reverse strand, counting down.
CAGCCGGGGAGGCCGGGCTGAATGAAACGGGGTTAAGCCAGCTCATTGAACAAGAAACGGGTCAAAGGTCGGCTAAAGACCTGACTAAACCAGAGGCCAGCCGGGTGATTGACCTGCTCCTGGGCATGGCGCAAGGGCAGCCAAGCCCGCAGCCGGATCAGGCAGCGCCCCCGCCACGGGCGGCGGGTGGCAGCAGAATGAGGTTGTTTTAACCCCTGGATTATAGCCACCCCGCTCCGGCCTGCTGCTTTAAGGTATTAATAGCCATACGGATCGGGCGGGGTGGTTAATCCCTCAAATAATCACACGCTTTAAGGGGCGGCCGACGCCGCCCCATGCGCCTAAAGGCGCACCCTTTTGCCGGGGCAAAAGCTAATCAACTTAATAAACCCCAACCTAATAAAACCATCCCATCAAACAAGGAGGTAAACACCTATGCGCATCAACAAGCTGGCCATCCAGCATTTCCGCAACCACAAAAATAACGCCATCGAACTGGGCAGGCTGAATATATTTGTCGGGCGCAACAACAGCGGCAAGTTCAGCATCCTGGCCGCCGTGGAATGGGCCCTGACGGGCCGGAACCTGTGGACCGATCGGGCTGGCCGGGGAGCGGGCGACCTCGTCATCCGGGGGAGAAAAACTGCCAGGTAGGGCTGAAAGTAGCAGGTCTGGGCGGGGTGGTGCGGGCCATGCCGCCCCACTCTCTTACCGTGGGCAAAAGCCGCAACATCCAGGAAGGCCAGGCCGCCATCTATCACCACCTGGGGGCGGATGAACAACTGGTCCGGCTGGCGCTGAACGCCGGCTCCTTTATCAACATGCCACCCGCGGAACAAAAAACCTTCCTCTTTGCCCTGTGCGGTATTTCCTGCACGGCGGAGGAAATCAACTCCGCCACGGGGCAGTACCTGCGCCGGGCCGGGGTACCGGAAGACCAGGCCCGGGAGGCGGCTACCAGGGTGCAGGCCCTGCTCCCACGGGGTTTCAGTGGAGACCCCGCCATCCTGGAAGGCATGGAGAAACGGGCACGGGAACAGCGCCGGGAAGTTAAAAAAGACCTGGAGCGGACCCGGGCGGCGCTGGCCGAGCTGGAACTTCCCAATCTTCCGGAAGGTATGGGACTGGAAGATAAGGAGGCGGTGGAAAAACAGCTGGTGGAGCTGGAGATTGAAAAAAGTGAACTGCTTAAAGCCCACGGCGCACACCAGGCCGCGGAACAGAATATAACCAAATACCGGGGCAAAATAAATGAACTGGCCGCAGAAATAGAACGTTTGAATAGCAACAAAGCCGGGCTGGAGCGGGAAGTGGCGGGTCATAACCGGGCCGGGCTGGCCGGGGAGTTGGACCGGCTCCAGGAGCGGCTGGAACAGCTGACGGGCAAAATTGCTGCATCGGACCGGAAGCTGGCTGCACTGGAGGCTGCGGGCCGGGCCAAACACGCCGTGATGGAAAAACTCCGGGCCTTTGACGGCCGGTGTCCCCTGGCGCCCGAGCAAATCGCCTGCCGCATGTCGGATAGTGAAGTGGCGGAATTGGTTAATCAATTGGGGTCAGAAATTAACGCCGGCTCCGAAAAAATGAACCAACTCCGGGCCAGTCTTCAAAAACTGCAGGCGGAAAAACAGGATATGCAGCAGCGGATTACTGATCTCAAGCACACTCTTTCCGGATTGGATACGCCCGGCAAGAGCTGCGCGGCCTGGAGTCCGCCATTGACGGTGCCCAAAAAGAGCTGAACAGCGCCTGGCAGGAAGTGGCCGGGTACGGACGCCGGCAGGTCCGCCAGGTCCGCCAGCTGCAGCAAGACCTGGAACTTTTAGAAAAGGAACTGGCCGTTACCGAGCGCATGGTCAAAGCCCTGGGGCCCGACGGCATCAGGAAGACTTTGCTGGGTGACCGGCTGGCCGGATTTACCCGGGAAATTAACAACCTGCTCACGGCCTGCACCGAGGGGCGTTACCAGCTGACCTTTACCCCGCTGATTACCCGGAACGGGCGCGCCCTGCCGCTAAAATTGCTCTCCAAAAGCGAACAGCTCCGGGTGGGTATAGCCCTTCAAACCGCCATAGCTAAAATAACCGGACTGAATTTCCTGTCCGTGGACGAGTTGGACATGCTGGACCAGGGTCCCCCCGGAGTGAGCATGCACATTCGGCAGCAAGGCAGCAATAAGTTCGCACGGGGTCCCCCGCCCGGGGCGGAGCGTGCACTGCGGCAATAAAAAGTGGTGACCCAAAAGCCAGGCACCACCTCCGGCCGTCCCCGGCGGGCGCTGCAGCTCGACGAAGTATGCCTGTCGAAGACGCAGCCCGCCGGACCAGGTCCGCCCCCTTTGAGATAGAAACAACGCACGATTACAGCAATTGCGCTAAAAAAGCTACCCCGCTGCCCGGGCGGGGCCATTTCTCCCGGAAGGAGTGAGCAGCATGGAACAATTGACCTGCAAAGAGCGCCTGGTGCTGGAACTGATTCCGGCCGGTCACAGGCAGGCCATTCACAAACACCGATTGGCCAGGCTGGCCGGCCTGGATGAACGGGAAGCCAGAGAGATTATTTATCACCTGGTGGTAGAGCACGGCCTGCCTATCGGCAGCAGCACCGAGCCCGGGACCGGAGGTTACTTTATCATTGAGAACACAGAAGATATGGAGATAGCCACCCGGCATCTAAAACCCCGGGCGGTAAAAATTATTAAACGAGCCCGGGCGCTGGTTCGGCACAGGTTTAACCAGCAATTAAAGCTGGTGCTGGAAGAATGAACCACCGTTGCGCCGTTTGCGGCGGGTACTGCCCGCTTGCTCTGTGGGATGTACACCTGATGTGCAAGCGCTGTTCAGGCGGGCGGTGGTACTGCGCGGTATGCAAAGCGAGGTGGTGTTATTAATGAAGCCACAGGTGCAGTTTTTAAAAAGCGATATTCCTGCCGTACCAGGACCGAATGGACAAGCCCGGCCTGGCAAGGCGGGTGGCCCGGGCAGTGGACAGGCTGGTCACCCGGGTACAGGGGTGGTTCGAAAGTAAGGATAGCTGCCTGGCCCTGGTAGCCGGGTACGGGATTTGTGGACTGGCTGTTGTTTACTTAATCATCCGGATGGTAATCCGCCAAACAAATTGAGGTGTTGTCATGAATTATCTACGCGAGATCAATGCCTTTGTAGATTGGCTCGAAACAAATCCATTGGATGCAATTACCCAGGCTTTATGGTTTCACCTGATGATCATAAACTACAAGTGTAATTTTCAGGGGTGGTTTGCGGTGGCCAATCTGACGTTACGGGCCAAGCTCGGGGTAGATAAAAAAACATTATCAAACACCGTAATATTTTAATCCAAAAGCAGTTAATCGAATACAAGAACCAGGGCAAAACGGCGGGCCGGTATAAAATGGTGCCCGTCAGCGCCCGGATGGAGGGAATAAATCCACAGGAACAGGGGCTGCGGGAAGACGGCAAAGATAACCCAACCTATCCAGCGCCGACGGAAAAAGCAGTTGGCAATAGCTTACGGTTTCAGACGCAGGAGGAAAACACCGGAATAAATAACCATGCGTTTCAAGAGCCGGGGCAAAATACCCGACAAAATAGCTTTTCGTTACGGGCATCCGGACAAATAGCCGGGGAAAGTAATCTGGCGTTTCAGGTGGACGGGGGCGGTGCCGGGGGAAGTAATCCACCCGCATGGGAACCCTATAAAAACAACGGAGAAATAAACCCGCCCGGGCCGGAGCCAACCGGGGTGATCCCAAAGGAAGTACACCCGGCCATTTTAAACCTGTTCCTTGTCAAGGTAGAGATAGTTTTGGATCTTATCGGAATCGCCAATTCATTGGTATTAGCCGCACGAAGCTATTTGAACCCTGGAATACTAATAATAGGAGCGAAAATGTTTTAAGACCCAACACAGCATTTTAATAAATATGTTTATTGCGCAATTGCATAGACACATTCCGGGTTAGCTGATAAACCTTTTCACCTGTATCTATTGCAACACTGCCTATTCCACAGCTTGGTGTTATTATTACTTGACTAAGTAAATTTTCTATGATCAAACTTTTTTTGACCAATACATCAAGGTGCTGATTAAAAGACTTAATCAATTTATTTGCTGTTAAATTAAAGATTTTATCTGATGTTGGCACTAACCCCCAGGCCAGAATCCCATCTCTTTGCATAAAATGAATTAGTTCGTCTATATATAGCGATAGACTGGTAAAATACTCAAAAGCATCAAAATTTAAAATATCTACTTTGGATTCCAGAATCATCGACCAGTCTGTACCTGCGCATATATGGATTCCTGCATGGGCTCCCGCCATGTGTAAAGAATCAATGATAGTGTTTAATTCGCCGGTAATCTCTTCTTTTTTCAAGGTGATATAAGATGATTGCCCGTAGGCGGACAGCCCCGGCTCATCAATGAATATAATTACGGGAACCTCATATTGACTTAGTATTTTGGCCTGCCAACAAGCCTGTAAAGCAATTGTCTTTACGATAATATCACGCAACAGCGCATCATAATAGGCCGCCTTCAAGTATTGGTCATTTAACTGCAGCCCCAGCGTCACAGGTCCGGTAATTTGGCCCTTGATATAGTTAGCCTTGGGGAACCCGCCCTTTGCCAGCTCATCTACAAAGGCATAAAAGCCCTTAGTCGCTTTCCTGGGGAAAGCAAAGAAATCCAGCAAGGCATGTTCTCCCTCTAAAATCCGCAAGTACAAACTATAGAATTCAGTTACCCGGTCAACCCAGTCGGCTCTATTAGTATCAAAAAAAGGTGAACGGTCTGGTTGGGTAACGACCAGGCCAATTTTAACAAGTGGGGCAATATACTGGTTGATCAAGCCTTCCGCAGAAGTTAGTTGAGGCAATTGCGGCCAGGTGGGGCATTTGTGGAAAGGCCGCTTTTATTGCCTCAATGGCTTTAATAGGATCCGTATAAGGTAAACTACCCACGCCAGTGGCTATAAACGGTGGTTTAATCTTCAATAACACCAACCCTTTTAGTGATTTTAGCTTATTAAATGTTATTTTATAGCATTTCATCAACATAATAATATTTTATTTTACAACAGTTATGCGTAAGTGAATTTATTAAAACAATCTTTTATTTCTGTTTATCCAAAACAGAGTTGGTTAGCTTCAGCCACCTCCTGCTTGATTATCCAATGCGCAGGCCTGTTTTTCCACAGGTACTTCCTCACTTCCATTACCGACATCAACATCGCAAAGTTCAATAGCAGATATTTTTATTTTCTTTTGTTGAGCCAACCTGCTGATGAAAAAGATAACACTATCTTCTTTAATCCGCAGTTTTTGGGCAATGTCCCCTGGATTACTTTCACCGCTTTGGTCAATAACAGTAATAATTTCCTTTTCTACTTGGCCCACCCAATCCTCAAATAATGCCCTGACCTCGGGTGTGGCGTAACTGCCCATCTCCGCTGCCTTAGTGACTGCCGAAGTCATCTGGCGACACATCTCCTGCGGATTAAAACCAGCGCCCATCATTTTTTCCTTCATCTCCATACCCTTTTTCATCATCTCCGGCCCACAACCCATCGGTCCCATTTTTCCCATCATCCCAGTCACCATGCAAAACCTCCCAGTATTTTTTTCCAGTATTTTTTTACTTTTGGCGCAACTCATCCAGTTCTTTGCGCAACTGCCGAACTTCTTTTATCAGTTCATAGCTTTCACTAGCACCATTATCTTGGCCAGACCGGTTTTGACTTATCCCCCGGTACCCACCAAGCCCATAACGATTCATAAATAGGAACATGAAGGCAATACAAATAAGGAAGAATAGAGGGAATATGATCCAACCAAACATTGGGCCACAGAACCACATCATTTTTCACCTCTTACTTGTTTTTTTAACAAACCAGGGTGGACAGGGCCAGAGCATCCCGGTTTCCATTTCTTCCTTTCTATTGACTGCATATTGATTAAAAGCGTAAAGCAGGTCGACAAGGCCGGTGTTTTTTAGACGATAATATATAAAAGGGCCTTTTCGCTCGGTGTCCACCATTTCCGAATCACGCAGTACTTTCAAATGAAAGGAAACTAATGTTTGTGAAAGCCCGGTCTCATTAATCAGTTCTGACACCGAACGTTTGTTTTTTCCAATTATGAAAATGATTTTTAATCTATTAGCATCACTAAGTATTTTAAATAGCCTGGCAACCTGGTCAATATTATTCATTCCCACCTGGTCCATAGTTAAATATCACCACCTTTAAAGAAAAAGTATATTAAGATAATCATATATAAGCAAGCACTCATATCAACTCTTACTCATATATTAATTCTTAAAACTTATTTTGTCAACAAAAAAATAAAGCACCCATAGGATGCCTTCATTGCGGTCCTGTTTATCCTAAACAGATTATATTTATACAGTTCAGGTTTTGCATTCGCCAGCGGGTGCTGGATTTTCTTTTACTTCGAAAGATATTTGGGAAGTATGCATTGTATCTATTTTAAGCACTTTTAAGCACTCACTTAGAGACCCCGACCGTCGTGGCAATGACAATTCTACAAAGCAATATAGTATTGACGGTTAACATCCAGTGACCAGTAAAGAGGCCAGAGCCATCAAATGTTTGTTTTTCACCATCTGTCACCACTGGCCTGTTAAACCCCCAGCGCTTTCATGATCCCCTGCAGTGGCTCCAGCAGGTCTTCTTTTCCCGTCTCCCAAATCGGCGGGCAATCCTTTAATTGTTTTTCCCCCAGTATTAGCTTGGCGGCAAAAGCCAGGCAGGTGGGCTCGCCGCATAACCGGCAGCCGGACTTTTGGGGCAGCCACCCGTACCGTACCCCGGTCAATGGTGCCGGTGGTCCGGTGCGCCAGGGGAGCACAATGCAGCCCCGCCCGGACCATAATGTCATATTTAGTGTCCAGCAGGTAAGCCACCTGCTCCGATTTTAGACCCGGCAAGTTAAAGGAAATAACCCCCACTTGTTTGGATGCGTCCAGGGGGCCGTAGATTGTTACGCTGGCGAGGTCGCGAAGTTTATCCAGAGCATAGCCGGTTAATTCCATTTCATGCCGCCTAATCTTATCGATACTTTCATTTAATATATAATCCACGCCCGCGCCCAGCCCGGCTATGCCAGCCAGGTTTAAAGTTCCGGCCTCGAAGCGGTCGGGCGGGTTGTCCGGCTGGTCATCCCTGATGGAATCACCACCCGTGCCGCCGAACTTGAACGGGTTAATAGCATATTTTTCATTAATATATACCCCCCCGGTAGGCCCCAGCAGTCCCTTATGCCCGGTAGAAGCTAGGAGGTCAATATGCATCGCTGCCATGTCAATGGGATAAACGCCCGCCGTTTGCGCTGCGTCAAGCAATAGTGGTATATTCTTTTGCCGGGCCAGTTGCCCAACTTGCTCAACGGGCATAATGGTGCCCGTAACGTTGGAAGCATGCAAAAGCACGATCAGCGCCGTATCCGGACGCAAGGCGGCGGCAAGTTTCTCCACTTTTAGGTAACCCTCGGGGGAGCAAGGCACGGCTGTAATTGTTATGCCCTTTTCTTTTTCCAAGTGTTTCAGGCAGCGCCATACCGCATTATGCTCCATGCTGGTGGTGACCACATGGTCGCCGCTTTTTAAGATGCCCTGCATAGCCAGGTTCAGCGACTCGGTCACGTTGGCGGTAAATACAATGCGGGACGCATCTGAATATTGAATAACCTGGCCAGGGACTTGCGGGTCTGAAAGGCTATTTTTTTTCGGCCTGCAGCGCCTTGCGGTAGGCCCCCCGCCCAGAGCTGGCCCCGATGTTGCGCAGGAAGTTGTCCACGGCCCGGTACACGGGTTCCGGTTTGGGGAAAGAAGTGGCGGCGTTGTCAAGGTATATGGCCAAGGCCATCCCTCCCTTTATGTACCACAAGGGTGCTACTTAATCACACTTCACTTGCGCCTTTGAATCTCGTTTTCCGCCAGCAGCACCAGCTGGGCGGGATCCAGGCTCCGGCCGTCCTCAATTACCGGTTCGATAAAATAACTGCAATATTTAAACAGCTCATGGTCCCCGGGCTTAATCAGGCGTCCAGTAACATAGCACAGATCGTTGACCCGCAGGCCGCAATTGGCACAGCCCCTCATAATTACACCCCCCGCAATGTACTAAAACATATTTTGTTACCTGCCAGGTTTTAACTAAATAAACCGTTCTACAGCAACACTTTTTAGGACCAGCTACGCTAAATAGGTCCCTTAAATCCCCTGGCCCGCATCTCCACTTCCTTCAACATCAGGTGCTGTTCGGGAGAAAGTAGTTCCCCGTCCTCTTCCACAAGCGGGGTAAAATAACTGCACTTGCGTTCAGCCTCCGGCGTTTGGGGCATCATCAGGTAATGGTACTTCATACAGCGCAGCCGGTCGTTCTCCCGCTTGGCGATACCACAACGCGCACAGTCTTCAGGCATTTGATTCTCCCCAATATAAGTTAATTATTATTTAATTATAGTAAAATCCAAGCATTTTGCCAATATAATATGTAGGGGAATTAAATAATATTGACAACAATAAAGTATAAAGTTATCATTTAATAAAGAAATCATTATATAAATAAATATTAATGGGGGGTTAACGATGAACTTAAATAATTATGTGAAGATCTTTAAAGCTCTGGGCGAGCCCACCAGGTTAAAAATACTAAAACTATTATCTATTCGACCCATGTTCGTCTGTGAGCTGGAGTCGGTGCTGCACATGAGCCAGCCGAGAATATCCCAGCATCTGCGGACCATGAAGGAAGCAGGATTGGTTACTGAAAAAAAAGACGCCCAACGCACCTTTTACAGTCTGCAAATCGATTACCTTGATGAATCTTTTAATAATTTAATCACCTTTTTCCACGCCGACCTGGCCGACCTGCCGCAATTTAAAGAAGAACATTTAAGGCTAAAGCAGCTGGACAGCGATGCGGATGTATCCGCTTGTAAAGAAGGGAAAATGCGAGTCTTAAATTGGCGACGAGAGGCTTAACACTGGCGGATATTTTCGATTGGAGGAATGGTATGGGTAAAAGAAGTGTGCTTGTTTTACTGCTGGTAGTTTTACTGGTGGGTGGCGTCGCCTTGGCTCGTCCTTTGGTCAGCGGTGAGCAAAATGGCGATCTGGCAGCTTCAAGTTCATCTTCAGCAAACCCGGTACCGGCCCGGGATACTCTGGACAGTTTGCTGACCGGTGTCTTAAATGGGAAAAAGCCGGCGGTGCTGGTTTTTACATATGATGCTGATTGCTGCCCTTCCACCAGGGAGTTTTTTGATCAGCACAAACAGGCTGTCCAAACATTAGAACGCAAATATAAAAATTATATCAATTTTGTCTGGATTGACATTGCCTTTTACCAAGAAACCGAGCGCGAGGCGTTAATGAAACTGGCCCAAAAATACGCGATTGCCTCTATCCCCGCGGTGGTTCTGATAGGTAAGGATGGTAAAGCTGTTCCACCCATTGTGGGTGAGCTGGACCCTGCCGAGTTGGATAAACAGCTGCAAGGTCTGGTGAGCGATTCATGATTAACTTGCCCGCCGACTCCATTATTCCTTTGGCCGGCATACTGGTTTTTGCCGGAGGACTAGCCAGCGGGCTCAGTCCCTGTACGCTGCCCACAGCGGTTTTTGTGGTGGGCTATGTGGGCGGTTATGCTGAAAAATCAAAGCTGCGCGGGTTTGTCCTGGCGCTGGCCTTTGTGTTGGGTTTATCCCTCACCCTGGCCGCTATGGGCGCGGCAGCCGCCCTGGCCGGCAGCTTATTTTTGGAAAGTGATGTTTTATGGTATGTACTGTCCTTGGTTCTGCTGCTCATGGGTTTTAACCTGTTGGGTTTATTTAAGCTGCCTGATTTACCCGGACTTAACCTGAAGGCCACAGGGACCAGAGGCTTTTTAGGGGCGTTTTTACTGGGCATCCCCTTTGCCTTTGCCGCTTCGCCCTGCACCACGCCGGTCACAGCCGGTGTTTTGGCCTATGCAGCCGGTAAGGGCAGCGCGTTTTACGGGTTTATACTGTTATTTGTCTATGCTTTGGGGCGCAGCTTGCCCCTGCTGGTTGTCGGCACTTTTACGGGACTGGTTAAAAAAGTAGACCGGCTGCAAGTTTGGAGCGCTATTTTGCAGAGGATCAGCGGCGGGATATTGCTGCTGCTGGGCCTGTGGTTTTTATGGGATAAAATACTACATTAAAAGGAGGCGTAAACTGGTGGACATTAAAGTACTGGGTCCGGGCTGCAAAAAATGTAAGGAGCTTGAAAAGGCGGTGCATAAGGCAGTGGATGAAATCGGCTTAGACGCTGCGGTGGAAAAAGTAGAGGATATGGACAAAATCACCGGCTACAACGTGCTAATGACACCCGGACTGGTGATTAACGGTAAGGTGAAGGTGTTCGGACGGGTACCCAAACACAAGGATATTATTCGTTATATCAAGGAAGAAATGTAAGGGAGGAGATTTGAAATGGCTGAAAGTTGCACTTGTAGCTGTAGTTGTGGTCGTGATGCTTCCGAAATACTTATTTTCCCCTGTTCGGGAGCGTCCAACGTGGGGCAAATTGCCAACCAGGCGGGCGTGGAATTAACCAAAGCAGTAGTAGGCAAAATGTTTTGTCTGGCCGGCATCGGCGCGCACGTGGGAAGTTTTGTGGAATCGGCCAAAGGGGCTAAAAGAATAGTGGCCATTGACGGCTGCCCCGTGCAGTGCGCCAAAAAGACCCTGGAACATGCCGGAGTGACCATCACCGACTATGTGGTGGTGACCGAGGAGGGTATCGACAAAAACCGCAATTTAAACCTGGCCGCAGAGGATGTCAATAAAATCTGTACTAAAATTCGTGCTTCATTGGGTATCAGTTAGCTGGTTTGTTAAATCAGCTGTACAAGTTGCACTTCGGTGCTAATTTAATTGCATAATTGGGGACATTCCTTGACTCCAAAGTTTTGACCAATAAGCACAAGGTGTGTCCCCTTTCCGCAATAGAGCGAGGGTTTTAGCTTGGCTGACCCCGCTTTTTTTCTTTTTAAAATTTCACCCTGCCAATATATAACCAAAATTTGCTCCAAATACATTGACAGAGAATAAGGGAACGAGTATATTAATACATAAAGATATTATTATATAAGTAATTAAATAACCTTAAACCTTGGCAGAACAAAGCTTTAATAGCCTTTGGCCAGGGTAAAGGAGGGATTAATATGGTTTAACGAACTACAGATTAATTTGTATCCCGGCACAACAAATTAGTTGCCGGTTAATTAATCAGCAAACTACAAAATCCATTAGAGCTTTTGAGGAGATGAACAGTATGACCTTTATGGCGGTATTACAAAGCGGTATTAACGAACTTTTGGAATACCTGTCGGCGCACGTGCTTACCTGTCTGGTGCCGGCCTTCTTCATTGCCGGCGGAATTGCGGCGGTGGTGTCCACCGGGGCGGTGTTAAAATATTTCGGTCCCCGGGCTCCTAAGCACCTGGCTTACGGTGTGGCTTCGGTTTCCGGCGCTATCCTAGCTGTGTGTTCCTGCACCGTACTGCCCCTGTTTGCGGGTATCTACAAGAAGGGCGCGGGGCTCGGTCCGGCGGTCACCTTTCTTTTTTCCGGCCCGGCCATCAATATCCTGGCCATAACACTGACCGCCCGGAAAATGGGCTGGGAGCTGGGTCTGGCCCGGGCCATAGGTGCAGTGGTGTTTTCCATTGTAATCGGCCTTTTGATGGCCTTTATCTTTAGAAAAGAAGAAGCTGCAAACAATGATGACGACGGTATGTTTGCCGGTGAAGAAGGCAAGCCGGTGGGCCACCTGCTGGCTTTCTTCGGCACCCTGGTAGCTATTCTGCTGTTTGGCACGGCGGCCATTCCTTTTTGGAGCAAGATTGCCATCATCTTTGCGCTGTTGAGTTTTCTGGCCGTGGTGCTCACCCAGTGGTACGACGGCGATGAGGTTAAGGAGTGGCTGGTGGAGACCTGGAGATTCGTCAAGCTGATCTTTCCCGTTCTGCTGGTGGGTGTGTTTGTAGCCGGTGTGCTCAAAGCCGTAATTCCCCAGCACTGGATTGAAACTTCTGTGGGCGGCAACTCGCTGAGTGCCAACCTGCTGGCCTCGGTGTTCGGCGCGCTGATGTACTTCTCTACTCTAACCGAGGTGCCCATCGTCAAGGCGCTTTTGGATATGGGTATGGGTAAAGGCCCGGCCTTGGCGCTGCTCCTGGCCGGCCCGTCGCTCAGCCTGCCCAACATGCTGGTAGTCCGCAACGTCATGGGTACCAAAAGGACCATCGTATATGTGCTGATTGTGGTGGTGCTGGCCACAGTTACGGGTATGGCGTTTGGTAGCATCACGGGCTAGTGGTGTCATTATAACCGTTAAAAGTTACGAATTTGTTACCATTGGTTATATTTTTTAATACGAATGCAAAATATGAAAAACGATTAACAAATAATTTTGAAATGAGGTGTTCGCATGGAAATTAAAGTTTTGGGACCTGGCTGTAAGAACTGCAAAGCGCTGGAAAACGTAGTGATGGATGCGGTTGCAGAACTAAAGGTTGACGCGCGGGTGGATAAAGTGGAAGACCCGGGCAAAATTGTGGAGGCCGGGGTAATGATGACGCCGGGGCTGATCATCAACGGTAAGATAAAATCCACAGGCAAAGTGCCTAAAAAAGACGCCGTGAAAAAAATGATCCAGGAGGAAATGTAAAGCGGGGGATAACTTTATGTGCAATGGAATCTAGGTAAGGCACACCAATGGATAAGATAGCCGAGTTTTACAAAGCCTTGGGGGATAAAACCCGATTACAAATATTAAAGATGTTGTCAACCAAAGAGATGTGCGTTAATGAAATCAGTGACCGTATCTGCTTCGGCGTTTGGTTTCAAACCGCTGCCGGAAAAACTGCAAAACGGCCAAATGATGACCGGCATGGGCCTTTTCGGCAACCCTGCGGCGGCAGCCAAAACTATCGGCCTGATGCCCCGCATGAAACCCGGTGAATGTGCCGGCGTACTGGTGGCACCGCTGGCTCAGGCGGATTTTATTCCCGATGTGGTGGTGCTGGAAGGGAAACCGTAAAAGCTGATGTGGGTGGCTCTGGCCGATATATTTGAAGCAGGCGGTAGACACGGCTTCCAGACCGGCGTGTTCCAGGCCACCTGCATTGATGCCACTCTGGTGCCGTACCAAACCGGTAAGCTCAATGCCAACCTGGGCTGCTATGGCTGCCGGGATGCCATCGATATTCCCGAGGTGGAGTGCCTGCTGGGCTTTCCCGCCGGTATTCTGAACAAAATAGTTGACGGTCTCGAAAAACTGGCTGATAAAGCTATTCCACGTTCTCGGGCTAAAGGCGCCTATAACTCGATGGCAGCCTGTGACGGCCAGCACTAATCCGGAACGCTCAACTCAATTATCTTTCACACGGCATGCAGTAAGGGGACACACCCTCAGCGGTAAGGGGACACACCTCCTGCGGAGGAATGTCCCCAACGTATGAAAAGGCCACGGCACTGTTCCGGCGGCCTTTTAAGCTTGTTAGGCATTATATGTGTCCTTATGGGCAGGGCATTTAGGAAGGCTGTATTAACCAATACAAAATAACCGAATTTATCCGTAGCACTTGTGCTAGAACCACCGAAGAAGCGGACCCTCTTGAGAGCCTGGTGATGTTAAATATAGACCGAACCCACTTACATTAATTTTCGGCGGGCTGTTAATAATTTTCATTTCCCATCCTGTACCGATTGCAAGTTCCTAGACGGTTGCTCTTATGTGGATAACAATGACGGTGATTGTTGTGGCAACAGTCGTCCTGCGCCGAATGTCTCTGGTCCAGGCAGTTGATTGCCTGCCCTTAAAAATTATAAGAGCTAACAGATATTTAACAATAAAGTTATTGACATGCAAGGTAATGATAATTATTATATAAGCAAGTTATTATGCATTATTTTTTTCTTAAATATATAAATGAACTTTTATATTTTAATGGAGAGGAGGTACAATTAAGGTTGGCTAAATGCTGTGACTCCGGCGCGCCGAGAGTATATAAGATTAAATTAGATACCGGCACGGTGGGTATATTGGGGTTAGACCTGATTATGGCCGAGGTGCGCACAATGGAGCCGCTTGCTGAAGAAGAGGCTAAAAACGAACTGCTAAAGAGAGCCGCCGCCGGCAATTATATTCCCGGTTCCGCCAGGGAAAAATATGCCGAGGCTTTATACAGGGAATACGTAAAACAAATTGAATGAGGAAAAAGGGCGAAGCAATAATAACGCAACTGCTAAATCAGCAACTATTTTTTTGGCCTAAAACATAAAAGGATTTTTATATGAAAAATAGTTTTCAGGAGGTTTAAATGATATGTCCGATTCAATAACAGGCAAACTCAATTTTCTGGACCGGTATTTAACCCTCTGGATTTTCCTGGCAATGGCGGTGGGGGTGGCGGGCGGTTATATATACCCGCAAATAGCTGATTTTTGGGGACAGTTCCAGGTGGGCACCACCAATATTCCCATTGCCATCGGCCTGATTATCATGATGTACCCGCCCCTGGCCAGGGTAAAGTATGAGGAAATCGGCAAAGTGTTTACCAACGTCAGGGTCATGGGTCTCAGCCTGGTGCAAAACTGGATTATCGGCCCGCTGTTAATGTTCTTTCTAGCTATCATTTTCCTGCGGGATTACCCGGAATACATGGTGGGATTGATTCTGATCGGTCTGGCCCGCTGCATTGCAATGGTCATAGTGTGGAACGGGCTGGCTAAAGGTGATTCCGAATACGCTGCCGCTTTGGTGGCGCTAAACTCCATCTTCCAGGTGCTGTTCTTTACGGTCTACGCTTACCTGTTCATAACTTTGATGCCCCGGTGGTTTGGACTGGAGTCTCTGGAAGTAAACATTTCGATGGCGGAAGTGGCAAAGAGCGTGTTCATTTACCTCGGCATACCTTTTATAGCGGGTATTATTACCCGGTTTACCTTAATGCCGGTAAAGGGTAAACAGTGGTATGACAAACAGTTTATGCCCAAAATCGGTCCATTAACATTGATTGCTTTATTGTTTACCATCCTGGTAATGTTCTCTCTAAAGGGCAATTATATCGTAGCCCTGCCGATGGATGTGGTCAAGATTGCCATACCGCTGGTGTTGTATTTTTTAATCATGTTTCTGTTTTCATTCTTGATGAGTAAAAAAATGGGTGTCAACTACGAGCAGGCCACAACCCTTTCCTTTACCGCCGCCAGCAATAACTTTGAGCTGGCCATCGCAGTGGCGGTGGCGGTGTTCGGCATTAATTCCGGGCAGGCTTTTGCCGCGGTAATCGGTCCGCTGATTGAAGTGCCGGTGATGATCTGGTTGGTCAATGTGGCCCTTTCGTTTAAACGCAAATATTTCGATCATGAGGTACAGCCGGCCAGGTAGAAACAAGTAATCAGCGGGATGCAGCCTTTGCTCCCGGCTATATCTGATGGGGGAAAATAAATGAAGGAAGTGCTGAATTTTTTAAAAATTTTAGCTGATGAAACAAGGCTAAAAATTATCATGATGTTATCCCGGCGGGATTTGTGTGTCTGCGAAATCATGGATAACTTGGGTATGTCTCAGCCGGCTGTTTCCCACCACCTGAGGATTTTAAAGAAAAGCGGCCTAGTGCGTGATGACAAAGATGGCCGCTGGGTATTTTATTCCCTGGATAAAAAGGTTTTTACCGAGCGGTTGGCCTATCATAATGACTTATTTGATCAACTACGTGATAACCTGGAAAACCGGCAGACTCACCGTGAATACGGCGCTTGTCTACGTATAGAAAAAGAAAAGCACTCCTGCCTCAAGGCAAAATAAAATAAGGCTGGCCATGCGGGCCGGCGGTAGGGGGTATAAAAAATATGCGCATTGCAGTATTTTCCGATATCCACGGCAACAAACATGCCCTGGACGCGGTTTTGGCAGACATACCAAGCCGCGAGCCGGACCTGGTGATCTGTCTGGGCGACCTGGTGGGGTACGGGGCTTATCCCGATGCGGTGGTGCAGACCATCCGGAAGAGCGGCATTCTTACCGTAATGGGTAATTATGACGACGCCATCGGCAACCGGCGGATGGTCTGTGGGTGTGACTATCAAGACGAAAAAGCAATGGAAGCAGGGGTTAAATCGATTTCCTGGACAATGGGCAATACCGGTGAAGCAAATAAGGAATTTCTGCTCAGCCTGCCGGACAAGATTGTAAAAGAAATCGACGGGCGCAGAGTATTGTTCGTACACGGCAGCCCCCGTAAATTAAACGAGTACCTTTACGAGGACGTGCCCGCCGCCGATTTAATACCCATGCTGCAGGAAGCAAACGCCGATGTGCTGGTGTGCGGCCATACCCACTTGCCTTACCACCGGGTGGTAGAAGGCTGGCACATAATTAACGCCGGTAGCGCTGGCAAGCCTAAACATGGCGACCCGCGTGCGGTTTATGCGCTGATTGAAATGGGCAATGATATCCAGGTGGATTTTATTAAAGTCCCATACGATCATGAATCCGCGGCCCGGGCCGTAGAAAAGGCCGGTCTGCCTGCTGAATTCGCTGCGATTATCAGAACGGGAAAGAGTTAATGGTTATGAAAGCATAATGAAAAAACCGCGCGCTGTTACATTCCCTGTGACAAAGAACTTTATTGCACAAAGGTTTAATTTAAAAACAATTAGGTAGCATTTGCATTGTTGAATAAAAGCCTGTAATTTATGGCAGTGCAATTAGGTTAATTGAATGTTTCCTTATAATAGCTAAAATTTAAGGATTATCTAAGGAATATAGTTGATTACTGTAATCAAGTTGTGTTAGTTTAAAATTGGCCGGAAAATCCGGCCTTTTTGTATTTTGGCGGTGGGGGTCCGGCCACTCCCGCTGCCAATTGCAAATAAAAACCGGTGTGGGAAAGTACCATACCATCGGAGAAAGGATGAAAAATAATGGCAGTTGAAAATGTACCCGTTGGTACTACTTTGCGGCTGCAGTTCCAGACCGGGGTGGACGTCAATGGCAATCCGGTTTTTCGCAATAAGAGCCTTGAGCAACGTTAAAACCGATGTTTTGGATCAAAACATCTTTGATGTAGCTCAAACCCTGGCCAACCTACAGGAACATATCCTGGCGGGTTTACTACGCATTGACACCGCCAGACTGGAAGAGGTAATTTAAATTGATTTAAGCTCGGCGCACATATTGCCGGGCCGAACGCAAGCGCCCTTTACAGCATTAGCGACGGTGGCAGTCAATTAGTTATCGTGTTCCCCGCCCGGACCTATAATAAAGCCACCGGGATGAGGGCGGGCGGTAAAGTTATTAGTACTAATACTGATCACTGAAAGGAGGTCATAGCCTATGGCTACCACGCAAACCCTGCAGATGCGCTTTGTAACCCAGGCGGGCAGCCGGGTGACCATCTCGCTGGATAACCCCAGGGATGACCTGACGGAAGCAGAAGTAACCGCGGCAATGGACCAGATCATTGCCAGCAATATTTTTATCACCACCGGCGGCGACCTGGTGGGTAAGGACAGCGCGCAAATCATCGACCGGACTGTTAACGTTCTTTTATGAGGCTTAATATCACACATTTGATTGAAAAGTCCGGGGACTAAGGTGGGGGAAAATAACCCCACCTTTATTGTTCTATTTGTGGAGGTGAGCACCGGATGGCAGTAAACGCAGTTAAATATGACAGCGACCTGGTAGTAAAAGAAAAGTGCGGACCGGCACCGACCCGGACACCGGAGAACCAATCGTCCGGCTCAGGCGCTACACCCGGGTCAAGCCCGAAGCCACCCATGAGTCGGTGTATGCCGTGGGCGCAGCCATTGCAGGGCTGCAGGTGCACCCGCTGGTGGAGATTACACGGCAGGACGATTTGCGGCTGGAGACGGAATAGAGGAATAGGGGCACACCTGCTGAAGGGAATCAGTCAGGAGACACCCGCTGAAGCGGGGGTAAGTTTATGGGGAACAGGAATGCCCCCGATTGGATGCGGTCGAGGTATGTCCACAATTGATATTCCTATGGAGACAGAAATGTCCTCGATTGGATGTGGGTCGAGAAATGTCTCCAATTAGTTAGGGTTGGATGAATGTCCCCGATTGAATAGGGCCCGGAGTATGTCCCCAATTCGAGATTCGCTCGCGCACGCCGGTGTTTACGTTGGCGGAACGGGAAGTGTGATTAAATGGCGACCTATTTAGAAATGGCGTTCCGCAACCAGGCCAGCTACCTGGTAATTATCAGTGTGCTTGACCCCCGCCCGGATATTACCGGGGGCGAGGTGGAAGCGGTGATGGACACTATTATTGCCCAGAACATATTAACCAGCCCGGGCGGCGTGGATTATGAGGATGCGCGGCGGTTGATTGAAGGTGGCGAACATTGAACTGGCAGTATCTGATTATCCACCACACCGGCGCGGAGGAAAAGGATACCGACCAGATCAGGCGCTACCACAAAAGCCTGGGCTGGCGGGACATCGGCTACAACTTTGTGATCGAGCGCAACGGCCTGGTGGTTCCGGGCAGATCTTTGGAGACGCCCGGGGCCCACTGCCGGGCGGGCGGCATGAACACCAAAGGTATCGGCATCGCGCTAATCGGCAACCTAGAAAAACACCCGCCCCGGCCGGAGCAGGTGGATGCTTTGTATGGGCTGCTTGGCCGGTTGATGGTGGTGCATCACATACCGGCGCAGAACGTTGCTGGGCCACCGGGAAGTGCCGGGGGCGGCAACCGCGTGCCCGGGTAAATATTTCCCGCTGGAAGATGTGCGGGCGCATTTGGTCCAAACAGTCTTACCAAACTACGCGGGTGCAGGGCCAACGCTTCCAGGCCAAACGATATTACGGGATAGTGTAGGTGATGGGGATAAGCCTGCATCCGGCGCGGAAAAATCCGCTTTTTAGCGCCCGATCTTGTTCAGCTTAGAAACGTTGGCACTCACGAACAGGTTTTCAGGCCACCATATTAAAGTTCTAGCGTTTTCTTATTTCCTAAACAGTTGCCCCTGTCCTAACGTGTAAATAACGTATAAATAATAAAGCCACACATCACCAGGCCCAACTTTTGGGTAATTCTCTGGGGTCGGACCTGGTCATGTGTGGCTTTATTATACCTGCATGCCCGGGCTCCGGGATCTGCGTGCATGTCGGCCAGAGTGCCGTCAAAGCCGCTTTGGGGTCTTAGCTCACCGGTCCGGCTTTGCCGGCACACTGGCCAGTTCACGGGTCATTCAACCCCCAACCCCCCCGCCCCCATTCATGGGGGCCGGGGGGCTTTTAACGTGCCACGGCAGAACCCGCTCCATCCCGCTCCTTCAATTATACCGCCGCCTTGCCCCGTGGCCGGGCTGGTGGTAGTGTTCACGCAGCGCTAATCTTAGTCAGTTGCCTTTACCACTATGCAAAGTTTTAGCTCCGCGCGTCTACTCGCGCGAGGCCCGGCCCCGGCACCGGCGGCAGCACGCAGCGCGCATAGGCAACTGCAGCCCCTTATTGGAGGTTACATTTGCTGACGGCGGGCGCGGTTGCGCCCCCAATGCAGCTGCAGACCGCCAGGCTGCCGCGTCGGCTACCGATACACACCGGACCAATTTTCCCGGGCACACCACGTCCCGGGCCGCTTATGGGCCGTGCTTTGCGGGTCCCGTCCCGGGCCGTCGTATACCTGGCCGGGCGGTGGTGCTTACCCGGTCCCCCTTACGGCAAAGCGCACATCGGAGCGGGGCTAAAAACAGCGGAAAAACTATCGCCCCGCTCCGAAGTGCACCTTACCCGGGTGGTGTAACCGCGGGTCTTATGATGAACGAATCGGCAAACTCCCTACTGCCGGGCAAAGTGTGATCGGCCTTTGGGGATATGCTTACGGGTCAATGCCAGCCACACCTTCCCCAGGCGAAATTCGGGCGGCAGGCGTAATGTGCATGTCGGCCACACACCGGGCCGCTCTTTGGGGTTTGGCTTTCGGGTCCGACCCGGAGTGTTGCCAGCTATAGGGTCCCGGCTTTCAGGCACTACTTTGGGGTCTTCATAAGGAACGGCTGGAAAGTGCGCCCAAAATGAATGCCTATATATCGGGTCGGGCGCACCTTCCAGCCTCATCTGACAGGCCGCCGGCTTCGCCCGCGGCCCTACGCGCGCTACCGCGCGCGCCCTTCCGCCAGATTGCGGAAGCTTATTAAACATGTTTTGCACCCGTATTTGAATTATATCTTCTCTTTTGGACTTATGTTTCAATTTATTGCCAATAAACTAAGTATGATATAAAATACAAAAAAGCCCTTAAACATGGGCCATATATTAACAGGGTTTTGAGCAATGGGAGTATTGCCAAGTAAAACATTTAAAACCAGTTTGAAAGGTGATTGACAATGGATAATGAAAATCCAATACTGGCGAAAATCGAAACAAATATGATGAAAATTAAGCGTTTTGGAGTAAAAAAATAGGGCTGTTTGGGTCATTTGACTGGGGAGAGCAAACCAGTACAAGTGACATAGATATAGTGGTAGAATTTTATCAAGACCAGAAAACGTTTGATAATTACATGGATTTAAAATTTTATCTTGAGGATTTATTTGGCCGTAAAGTGGACTTAGTAATTGCTGAAGCTATTAAGCCCGATTTAAAGCCCCCAGCATTACGGGGAGTGTGCGGTATGCCCAGGGACTATAAGGCATATCTTAGCGATATAATTGGCGCGGTTAATAAAATTGAGCGTTACACAAACAACCTGTCATTTCAAGATTTCCTGCAAAATGAACTGGTCCAGGATGGTGTAGTCAGGAATCTGGAAATTATCGGTGAGGCGGTCAAGAAAATTCCCGACCATATCAAAAGGAAAAAGCCTGATATTGAATGGAAAAAGATAGCGGGCCTTAGAGATATTTTAATTCATGACTATTTCGGAATAGACGTGGTTATTGTTTGGGATATCATTAAAAATAAAATCCCGGTACTTAAGAAAATATATTAAATCTTTATACCATTATAAGCTCGGATGATTAATGCAAAATCAAAATTAGTTAATAAATTGGCCCCCGCTTCGGTTATGTGTTTTTGTTGGGTGGCAGGGGCCGAGTAGATATTATTGGAAGGAATAAAGTTCCTTGAGGGCTTTCTTATTGGCTGTTGATTCCATCCGGTACGGCCCGCCTCCACCAGTTATATCCACAGATGCCTTGAAGAAAACTTCAATAGTATTTTAATTTATTGTAACTTTTTCAACGAACTCATCAGCTAATTGCTTGCACTTCATCGGACACCTACCAATAAATGTCATCCGCTAAATTCCCAAATAAAGAAGTTATAGCCTTTCAACACGCAGCGCACTAACGTCCCGCGATATTATCATGTTTGCAATATTGCCGTAGGATATAAAATATAAAAAAGATTCTAATTAACAGGATTTTGAGCAAGGGAAGTATTACCAAACAGACCATTAATGAAACCCGGTTTTAAAGGGGATTTGACCATGTATAGCGAAAACGCAGTACTTGCGAAGATCGAAACGAATATGATGAAAATTAAAAGCTTTGGGGTTAAAAAAATAGGGCTGTTTTTTGAAGAGATTGAATATTGGTGATATAATTATAGTATTCCCTAATTTTCGACATTAGGTGGTTATAAAAACTAAAGAGCTGGTTAATTAATGACAATGATCTAACAGCAGGAGGTGGGTTATGTCAAAAAAGTGTGTAATTGCAGGCAGCAGCTTTCAAGCGGGGCAGATTATTTCCATTAAGCCGGGCAGTTGGATTATGCTGCCGTTGGATACTGGTCAAACTGATAGTAATAACAATGCTGTAGAAGCATTATGCATTAAAACTAAAGATGGTTTTCAAATTATTCCCCGGGTAGTGGATGTTAAGAAAATATATATTGAGGCCACCACGGTGTGCAATTTTGCCTGCACCACCTGTATTAGAAATTCCTGGCGTGACGAATTGACCCATATGGAGTGGGGTGTTTTTAAACGTATTGCCGAAAGCTTGAAGCTGCTGCCGCAGCTGGAATGTGTTCACTTTGGTGGTTTCGGCGAGCCCTTCAGTCACCCCCGCTTGTTGGACATGCTGGAAATAGTAAAAAACAGGGGGCTGCGGGCCGAGGTCATTACCAACGGGTCATTGTTGTCGGCAGAGATAATCAGTAAGCTGATTGATCTCAAACTGGATATGATTTTTGTTTCCCTGGACGGCCCGGACGAGGAAGAATACTGTCATATTCGGCAGGGCGCGGATTTTCATGGGGTGCTGAGCAATCTTAAAATGCTGAATGAAATAAAAGCCCAAAGGGGTGTGCGTTATCCCGAACTGGGCATTGAATTTGTGGCCACCAAGAATAATTTCCATAAGCTGCCCCGCCTGGCTAAGCTGGTACGGGAATTGAACGCACGCCGTATGATTGTTACCAACGTGCTGCCTTATAATGAAGAAATGAAAGACCAAATTCTTTATGACATGGACGATACCGGTGTGCTTTTTGGTAATGATTCGGCTCTGCTGATGATGCAGGCTCAGATGCCGTATATGAAATTGCGTACCGAACGGTACTGCAAATTTATAGAGGACAAAGCGCTGGTTGTTAATCATAAGGGGTTTGTGGCGCCCTGCTATGCGTTGATGCATTCATACAATTGTTATATTTACGGTCGAATTAAAGAAATATATCCTTTTTACTTGGGTAACGTGACTAAAAAACTTCTGGATCAAATATGGATTGAACCCGCCTTCATTAACTTTCGGCGCACTGTTAATAATTTTCGCTTTCCATCCTGTACCGATTGCAAGTTCTTAGACGGCTGTTCTTATGTGGATAACAATGAAGGTGATTGTTGGGGCAACAGTCCATCCTGCGCCGAATGCCTCTGGTCAAGGCATTTAATTGTCTGCCCTTAATAATATAACATAGAAAGAATCATTTGTTGAAGGAAGCAGTTATTGCCGACATCCTTTCAATTCATCCCGATTTGTTAACGGGTGGGTTGTTTCTGGTGTTGGCATTATTTTTTATTTGCAGTATTGACAAAGAAATAAGGCTATTTATTTAATAAGCAAATAATTATATAAATAAATATTTGGCCTTTTATACTAGTCAGTCAGCACTAATCTGCCCTTCAAACCTAACTGGCTAATCAAGGAGAGTGCTGACTTATAAAAGTCTAAAAAATTTTTTAAAACCCATGTAAAGAAAAAAATGGTTACGAATGAATATACTGCGGGTGCAAAATATTTCTGGAAAGGATGTGTGAAAAATGAAAAGCAGGAAAGGGTTATTGACTTTAGTGGTTGTAATGCTGGGGATTGCCTTTGTGGGGGTGGCCAATGCAGATACCGTCAAGGCCGGCCGGTATGCACCGGCCCAAACTTCAGCAGCGGTGCAGACCGGTGTAACACCGGAGCAGGTGCAGCAAATGATTCAGGCCTGCTGGCAGCTTGATCAAGCTATGGTTGACCGGTGGACTAAGGTTACCGGTTTAAGCAAAGATGATCTCTTAAATATGGAGCAGGCTTGGATGCAGGGCGTAATGCAGCTAAATCCCAACTTGAATACCAAAGATGCGTTTGAAATGCACCGGTCTTGGATGCAAAATTACATGGCTAAATACCAGCTGACCAAGCAAGTTCAGCAAAATGATTCTGTACCCAGCACCCCACCTGTTCAGGTCCCGCAGTACGGCCGGTATTATGGCTGGCCCTGCTGGAACGGCGGATACGGGTATTGCTGGTAACAATCTCATATCTTCTTTCTGTTCGAAGCCGGGAGGTTACCCCGGCTTTTTTTATAGGGTTGTGCTGAGATAATGTTATGCCGGTAGCCACCAAAGCCACAGCTGTAGAAGTCCATAATTTACAAAAACTAAAGTGAACTACCATTAAAGAAAATCCTGTCCGGTTAAGCAGGGGTAAAAAAAAGCCGGTCTACCGGTAATTCAAAGATGTAAATGGTAATAATTACAAATAAAGGAGATGACCATTTATGCAAAACTTGCAGGACAAAACCATAAGAGAACTGACCAAGGATTGCCGTACCG
>NZ_JAFBCW010000030.1 GCF_016907915.1 Desulforadius tongensis | reverse complement strand
ACATCCATCTCTCACTGTTTAGTTTTCAAGGATCGCTGCCAGTTTTTGGGCCGCCTGGTTCAGCGGCAGGATTTAGTTTAACATCTTTGTCCCTTGATGTCAACTGGTATTTTTTTACTTTCACTTACTGCCAACATATAAATCACTTGGCACAAACAATAATATAACACTGCTTATTCTTTCAGTCAATAGTTAATTTTAAAAAACTACCAACCGAAAGCAGCAGTGTTAATATATCATGGCCAGTATATTGATGCTAATATAAATCACTTGTTAATATTTAATTTTCCACCTTGGGCTCGGGATGAAATTTAGCCATGGCCACCACTTTATCGCCCGGTGCCAGTCTCATTAAGGTAACACCCTGGGTCGCTCTTCCTTTTACCGGTATATATTTTGTTTCCAACCGGATAATAACACCGTCTGAGCTGACCAGTAAAATTTCTTCATCTTCCCGTACAACATGAAGGTCCACCGTTTCTCCTGTGCGCTGGTTAGTTTTAATATTAATTATCCCTTTACCGCCCCTGGTTTGGCTTCTATATTCATCAATGGACGTGCGCTTACCAAAACCGTTAGCGGTTACCACCAGCATATAGGCATCCTTTCTCACCTTGTCCATGCCTACAACCAAATCATCAGCAGCCAAGTTGATTCCCTTAACCCCTCTTGAAGCACGGCCCATTGCCCTCACATCGGATTCGAAAAATCTAATAGCCAATCCATTTTTAGTTCCCAGTATTACCTCTTCATTTCCATGGGTTAACAATACATTTACTAAGCAATCCCCTTCATCAAGTTTAATAGCTATGATACCGTCCCTTCTTGACGTGTCAAACTCAATTAAAGAGGTCTTTTTTACTATCCCGTGACTGGTACACATAAACAAGAAATGCTTATCATCAAACTGCTGTACAGGTATTACGGCGTTAATCTGTTCATCACTATCCAAATATAATAAATTGACAATGGCCGTTCCTTTGGCTTGGCGGCCGGATTCCGGTATTTCATGGGCTTTTAACCGGTACACTTTACCTTTAGTGGTAAAGAATAAAATAAAGTGATGGGTGGTGGTGGCAAATACATGTTTTACAGCATCTTCTTCCTTGGTCACCATACCGCTTATACCGCGCCCGCCGCGGCGCTGACTGCGATATGTATCCAAAGGAATACGTTTTATATAACCGTAGTTCGTCAGTGTAATTGCCACATCTTCTTTAGGTATTAAATCATAATCTTCAAAATCAGTTTCTTCATTGACGATAATAGTACGGCGTTTGTCAGCATATTTTTTACTGATCTCAGTTATTTCAGCGTCAATTATTCCTAAAACCTTCTTTTCATCTGCCAGTATTGATTTTAAATAATCAATTTTTTCCAGTAACTCTTTATACTCTGCCTCCAATTTTTCTATTTCTAAACCGGTAAGGCTGCGCAATCTCATTTCCACAATGGCTTCAGCCTGTTTAGCACTTAACTCAAATCTCTTAATTAACCCTTCCTTGGCCTGGGAAGTTGTTTTTGAAGATTTAATAATTTGAACAACCTCATCAATATTGGCCACTGCAATGCGCAGACCCTCCACTATGTGAGCCCTGGCCTCAGCCTTGTCTAATTCATATTTGGTACGTCTTACAATTACCTCTTTTTGGTGCTCCAGGTAATAAAATAATACTTCTTTAAGATTTAAAACACGGGGAGTTCCGTCAACCAGCGCCAGCATAATTACACCAAAAGTATCCTGCAGCTGGGTTTGCTTATATAACCGGTTTAAAATTACTTTGGCATTGGCATCCCTGCGCAGCTCAATAACCACACGCATACCGGTGCGGTCAGACTCGTCACGCAGGTCTGTTATGCCATCTATTTTCTTATCTTTAACTAAATCAGCAATTTTTTCAATCAAGCGTGCCTTATTGACCTGATAAGGTAACTGGTCAATAATAATTGCCTTTTTACCCTTCCCTATGTCTTCAATAACAGCATTGGCTCTAATTGTTATCGAACCCCTGCCTGTGCGGTATGCTGATTCTATCCCCTTCCGGCCTAAAATTTTTGCCCCGGTGGGAAAATCCGGCCCCTTGATTACCGTCATCAGCTCATCTATAGTTGTATCGGGATTCTTTATCAACATTTTAACCCCATCCACAACTTCAGCCAGGTTATGGGGAGGAATGTTGGTAGCCATTCCCACAGCAATACCGGCAGAACCGTTTATTAACAAATTTGGTATTCTTGAAGGCAGTATTACCGGTTCTTTTTTTCTTTCATCGTAGTTGGGAACAAAATCAACAGTATCCTTGTCAATATCCCTAACCATTTCCATGGATATTTCAGCCATTCTAGCCTCGGTATAACGCATGGCTGCAGCGGCATCCCCGTCCACCGAACCAAAGTTACCATGCCCGTCCACCAGGGGATAGCGGCAGGAAAAATCCTGCGCCAACCTTACCAGAGTGTCATAAATGGCTGCATCACCATGGGGGTGAAAATCAGACATTACTTTACCAACAATGTTAGCGCACTTACGATGCGGCCTACCAGGATACAAACCCAACTCGTACATACTATAGAGAATGCGGCGATGGACAGGTTTCAAACCATCCTTTACATCCGGCAGCGCCCTGCCCACAATAACACTCATGGCGTAATCCAGGTATGACTGCCGCATCTCTTTATCAATATCTATTGGTAAAACTTTTCCGGTCAATTCAGGCATTCTTTCACCTCATAATAACTATACATCTAAATTTCGTACTTTTTGGGCATTTTCTTGAATAAAATTCCTGCGCGGTTCAACCTTATCTCCCATCAGCATGGTAAACAGCTGGTCTGCTTCCACAGCATCTTTCAAATCAACCTGCAGCAGTGTGCGGCGTTCCGGGTTCATGGTGGTATCCCACAACTGGTCAGCGTTCATCTCACCTAAACCCTTGTAACGCTGGATAGAAATATTGTCCTTACCAATTTTCTTCAGCAGCTGCTCCAATTCCCGGTCACTGTAAGCATAATGCTCAGATTTCCCTTTTTTAACTTTATACAGCGGCGGCTGGGCAATAAACAGGTAGCCGGCCTCAATTAGCGGTCTCATATACCGGTAAAAGAAAGTTAATAAAAGGGTTCTAATATGGGCACCATCCACGTCGGCGTCAGTCATAATAATAATTTTATGGTAGCGGGCTTTCTCTTTATCAAAATCGTCACCTATACCGGTGCCCAGCGCCGTTATCATCGCCCTGATTTCTTCATTGTTCAATATTTTGTCCAGCCTTGCCTTTTCCACGTTTAAAATTTTACCCCTTAAAGGTAAAATGGCTTGAAAACGGCGGTCGCGGCCCTGCTTCGCCGAACCCCCGGCGGAATCACCCTCCACAATATATAATTCTGATACCGCGGGATCCTTCTCCGAGCAATCTGCCAATTTACCAGGCAAAGCATTACTTTCCAGGGCACTTTTTCTCCTGGTTAATTCCCTGGCCTTGCGGGCCGCTATTCTGGCTCTTGAAGCGGTAATCGCTTTTTCAATAATTTTTTTGGCCACCGAAGGGTTTTCCTCTAAAAAAGTAGACAAACTCTCTGCTAAAAAAGAATCAACAATTCCCCTTACTTCACTGTTCCCCAGCTTGGACTTGGTCTGACCTTCAAATTGAGGTTCCGGAACCTTAACACTGATCACAGCAGTTAAACCTTCCCTGATATCTTCGCCCAAAAGATTACTTTGGTTGTTTTTTAATAAATTGTGTTTCCTGGCGTAGTCATTTATTACCCTGGTCAATGCCGTTCTAAAACCAACCTCATGGGTTCCGCCGTCAATAGTTCTAATATTGTTGGCATAAGACAGCAAATTTTCAGTATATGTATCATTATACTGAATGGCCAATTCCACCAGCACATGCTCTTTGGCACCATTAAAGTAAATAACTTTATTATTAATAACATTTTTATTTTTATTTAAATGCTTTACAAAATCTTTAATACCACCCTGGTGGTAGAATTTTTTTTCTATATTTTCCCGGTGATCTTTTAAAACAATTTTTATACCCCGGTTAAGGTAAGACAGCTCGCGCAAGCGCTGGGCCAGGGTATCTAAATTAAACTCCAGCACTTCAAATATTTCATCATCCGGCTTAAAGGTTACTTTAGTCCCGGTGCTTTTACTTTCACCGATCACCTCTAACTTTGACACCGGTACTCCTCTTTTAAAGCGCTGGGTATAAATTTTACCTTCTCTGCGTACTTCAACCACTAACCATTCTGATAAAGCATTTACTACCGAAACACCCACACCGTGAAGGCCGCCGGATACTTTATAACCTCCTCCACCAAATTTACCACCGGCGTGCAAAATAGTTAATACCACTTCCACTGCCGGCTTTCCAATTTTAGGATGTATTTCCACTGGAATACCCCGGCCATTGTCAGTAACAGTGACGCTGTTATCTTTGTGTATTTCCACTTCAATATGGTCGCAATAACCGGCCAGTGCCTCATCAATGCTGTTATCAACAACTTCGTATACCAAGTGATGTAATCCCCTGGCACTGGTGCTGCCAATATACATGCCGGGCCTGCGTCTAACCGCCTCTAAACCCTCTAATACTTGTATTTCTTCCGCTCCATAGCGGGTATTAATTGATTCAGCCATTGGCGAACCTCCAATTTTTGTCATCCAAGAACCATATTATACCATATAAAACCATTTATCTCAAGTTATACCCCTTTTACATAAAAATAACCGTGCTAAACCACGGTTGTACTTTCACCTTTCACTGCTTAAAAATATTACGTTTTGCGACCTCTTTTTTAAAGTATTACAGGATATCGGGGATAGATAAACTTCTTTATTGGTTATGATAAAGGTTTTTTCTTTTTCCTCGCTGGATATATTTTTTACAAACCCTTCATCCCGGGCTACTGCCAGAAATTCCCTTGTTGATGATGCCTGCTTTGTTTTTGTATCAAGTATGGCTATAATATCTTTTTTTAAAACCATAACGTCGCCGCCTAGATGAATAAACATTACTGCCCCCCCTTTTTTTACTTAATCAGTAAGATGATATTAACCTACCGTTTTCCACTGTGAACAATCTATACTGCTGATTTAAATCGTGGCTATTAAATTGACTTGTGGTAACAAAAGTCTGTATTCCTTCTCTCGCCTTTGTCAGCAGCATCTCCTGCCTGGTTTTATCAAGTTCAAAAAGAACGTCATCTAAAAGCAGTACCGGTTTTGATTGATATTCCCTTGTCCACAGCGTAACTTGAGCCAGTTTTAAACTAAGTACCACCGTGCGCTGCTGACCCTGCGAACCAAAAATTCTGGCATCTTTACCGTTAATAAAAAAAATTACGTCATCACGGTGAGGCCCCGCCAGCGTTTGGCACCTTTTTATTTCCTCCCCGCGCACCTCTTTTAATACCTGATAAAATCTCTCTTTTAATTTTTTATTATCCACCGGTATTTCAATTTTTAGAGAAGACATATAGCGTATTTCCAGGTTTTCTTTTCCACCTGTCATTAAATTATACCATTTTATAGCCAGCGGAGCCAATTTTTTTAAGATTAACAGCCTTCCCAGCAGCACGCTTGTCCCGCTGGTTACCAGCTGCTGGTCCCAGATTTCCAGCATTGCTGTATCTAAGTTGCTTTTATTTCTTGCATTTTTCAATAACCGGTTACGATGGGATAATACTTTGGCATACTGTTGAATGGAACGCGCATGGGCAGGGTAAAACGATCCTATTTCTTGATCTAAAAATTTGCGTCTTTCCGCCGGTGAGTTTTTAATTAAAGCAAGATCATCCGGAGTAAACAGTATTACTCCGGAATGACGGAGGTCTTTTTTTTTCTTTTCCACTCCGTTAATGAATATTTTTTTATTTCCCGCCTTATTAACTGCCACCGACTGCTTCCACTGCCTGTTTTCCATTGCCACCACATTGGCTACACTGCAGTAGTCGCTCTGCCAGCTTATTACTTCTTTTAAGTTGTTGGTGCGAAATGAACGGCCGCTTAAATTAAAAAAAATGGCTTCTAACAGGTTTGTTTTACCCTGGGCATTAAGGCCGGTAATAATATTCAGGTTTCTATGGGGCTCAAATTCCAAACAGTTATAGTTGCGAAACCATTCCGCCCTGATTTTTAAAATGTGCAATCAGGAACACCTCTTAACCGGTTACTTTAAATTTTCCAACCCCGTCAACTTCAACTACATCCCCGGGAACAAGTTTTCTTCCCCGTCTATTTTCCCGTTCCCCGTTTACTTTGACAAGATTTGATTGAATAAGCATTTTACTTTGGCCGCCGGTGCTGGCAATACCTGCCCATTTTAGAAATTGATCCAGTTTTATTGTTTCTTTTATGTTTATTTCTTTTATCAACGGCGTCACCTCTTAAGCGGTTCGTACAGGTAAAATAAGCGACAGGTAATCATCCTTGGCAACGGGTTTAATAACACCGGGGCTGAGGGGCCCGTTTAACTCAAAATAAATTTCTTCCGCCATTATGCTGCGCAAAACATCTGTTAAATAATGGGCATTGAAGGCAATCTGCATGGCGTCGCCTTCCAAGTAACAGTTTACTTCCTCGTGTATACCGCCGATCTCGGTGTTGGCAGTAACCAGCAGCAATTCCTGTTGAACATCTAATTTTACCGTTTGGTTACCGCTCCTGGTTACCAGTGCTGCCCTTTCCGTTGATTCAAGCAGATCCTTAACTTTAACCCTTAATCTTGATTTATAACTCCTCGGTATTACCTGGTCATAGGCCGGGAACTGCCCCTCAATTAACCTGGAAACCAGCACAGTGTCTTTTAGAGTAAACAGCGCCTGGTTGCCGCCCAGGGTAATTTTTACCGCTTCTTCATTGGCCGCCATTACACGAACCAGTTCTCCCAGGGTGCGGCCGGGTATTATTACCTTTGTACCGGGCAGGTCCTCCGAAAGGTTGATTCTCTTCAATGCCAGCCGGTGGGTATCGGTGGCCACAACAGTTAAACCTTTTTCTGATATTTCAAATAAAACGCCGGTAAAAACAGGCCTGTTTTCATCTGAACCGGTGGCAAATAATACTTGTTTTAGTATTTCTTTTAAAATCTGGGCAGAAATTTCAAAAGATACTTCTTTTTCCACCGTGGGAAAAGAGGGAAAGTCATCGGCGTTGAAACCATGCAATTTAGCCTCCGAAGCGCCGTATTTTATAACCACCGTGTTGCTGCTGGCATCGGAGCTTAAATCTATCGGCACGTCCGGCAGCTTGCGCACAATTTCAGCTATGTACCTGGCCGGTATTACGACAGCTCCCTCTTCTATAGTAGTTACCGGCACACTGCATTCTATACCGATCTCCAAGTCTGTGGCCGTCATTTTCAGGGTGTCATTTTCAGTTTTAAACATAATACCTGATAAAACCGGCAGTGGGTTTTTGAGCGAAACCGCCCTTTGAACCATCTGTACACCATGGAATAATTGATCTTTCGTGGTGTTTATTTTCATAGCAATCTCCTTAATAATAAGATTTTTATTGTAGTAATAGTAATAGAGAGTGTGTTTATGTGGAAATAAGCTAAAGACACCAGGTAAATCAACGTTTGTATTGTTGCTAAACCTGGTGATGAAATTTGAACACTGGTTTATGATTTTTACTCTTGGTTATGTGTTTTCAGGGTTATTTTAGATTAATCCCCATGGTGCTCCACAAATTATTCAGTTTAAATTGCACCACTGTGATTAATTTTTGATTTTTTTAATTAAGGCATTGATGGTATTCTGCAGTTCCGTATCCTGTTTCATTTCACCGGTGATTTTTTCATAAGCGTGCAGCACCGTTGTGTGATCTCTTCCGCCGAAATCTTCGCCTATTTTAGGCAGCGACATATCGGTGAGCTCCCGGCATAGATACATGGCTATCTGCCTGGGAAAGGCTACGGCACGGGTTCGTTTTTTGGCTTTTAAATCTTCGGGACGTATTTTGTAATGCTTGGCCACAACCTGCTGAATTAAATCTACCGTTATCGGTTTTGGTTTGCTTGGCGGTAAGATATCTTTTAAAACATCCGCTGCCACTTCCGGCGTTATCGGACTGTTAGTTAAGGAGGCATAGGCGATAATTCTTATTAATGCTCCTTCCAGTTCGCGGATATTTGAATGTATTTTGTCTGCTATGTAAGATATTGTGTCATCGGGTACTTTCAGCCCCTCCAGCTGTGCTTTTTTGCGTAAAATTGCTATTCTGGTTTCGTAATCAGGGGGTTGAATATCGGTAATAAGACCCCATTCAAACCTGGAGCGCAAGCGGTCTTCCAATGTAGGGATACTTTTTGGCGGTCGATCACTGGAAATGATCAACTGTTTGTTTGCTTCGTATAAGGTGTTAAAAGTGTGGAAAAACTCCTCCTGTGTTCTTTCTTTACCGGCTAAAAATTGAATATCGTCTATCAGTAATACATCTATTTTTCGATACTTATTTCTAAATGAAGCTGGGTCATCATCTCTAATAGAGTTTATTAGTTCATTGGTGAATTTTTCGGAAGTGACATAAGAAATTTTAAGGTCATTGTTATTGTTTTTAATGTAATGGCCAATGGCATGCATGAGGTGGGTTTTACCCAATCCCACACCGCCGTATATAAATAAAGGGTTATATGCTTTGGCCGGTGTTTCTGCCACTGCCAGTGAAGCGGCGTGGGCAAACCTGTTGCTGTTACCCACCACAAAGGTATCAAATGTATATTTAGGGTTTAGGGGGGTGGCGCTGTTATCCACATGTTCACTTGTTCTTTTATTAACATTATTAACATCAGAAGTTCCCATCATTGCTTCGGGAACTTCGCTTGCTAATATCAGCTGTACATTGATTTCTTTATGTAGTATTTCTGCAAAGGCCTGCTTTATTAATGGTGTATAGCGTTCGTCTAACCAATCCTTTGAAAAATGGTTTGGTACTTCTACCAGTATTGAACCGTTATACCAGCCCAGGGGAGTTAGGGATGATACCCACGTTTCAAAAGATTGCTTATTTAATCTTTTTTCCAGTAAAGAAAGAACACGCTGCCAGTTTTCCACAACCTCATGTTTTAACATGGTTACCTCCAGAAAATAAGTAATCATATTACTTTTCCAAGCTTTTTAACACCTGTCAACACACTTATACACAGATTTATTCACAGGCTGTGTATAAAAACAAAAAAATAATTTACGGCAACACAATAATAACAGAACTACTATAAGTTATCAACAGGTTTTTAACAACCAATAAAGTTATTCACAGGTTGCTATTTTCTTGACGTTTTATTATCATTTATATATAATTAATGCGTATGTCCGTAATTTTTTACTGGTGAAATGTGAAACTAGGCAGGCGGTAAAAAATAGGCCTTTAGCCGTGGGACACACGGTGTTAGCTTGGGAACTGTACTAAATTGCTGGAACAGCAGAACCAAGAATTCCCTGGTTTTTAGCCATGGGAAGTTGTTAATATGGTGATAAATATTAAGGGGGGGTGCAGAAATGAAAAGAACATATCAACCTAAAAGACGTAAACGTCAGAAGCTGCATGGTTTTAGGAAAAGAATGTCCAGCCCGGGCGGACGGAACGTGTTAAAGCGGAGAAGACAAAAAGGTAGAAAGAGACTCTCAGCTTAAGGCCGCTTCATCTGGTGGCCTTTTCCAATTTTGTATAACAGTTATTAAAGTTGGTAAACCTAGTATTAAAGGCACATAATAAATAGTATGAATAATACAAATAGTAAGAAACTTGTAAATTTAAAAAGAAATACAGAATTTAGAAGGGTATATAAATACGGGTATTCTGCTGCGGATAAATACCTGGTTATTTATAAGTTGAAATCCGGCAGTGATTTGGTACGTGTTGGTTTTACAATCAGTAAAAAATTAGGTAAGGCTGTAGTAAGAAATAAAATCAAAAGAAAATTAAAAGAAATATGCCGGTTAAATGTAGAAAAATTTGATGCCGGATATGATTATGTGATTATTGCCAGGATACCCGCCCGGGAGTGTACTTACAAACAGCTGGAGTACAGTGTATTTAATGTATTAAAAAAGTTAAAGAAAAATAGGAGATGAAAAATTGATTAAAAAAGCGGTGCTGATATGCCTGTGGGTGTATCAAAGGATAATTTCACCGTTAAAACCGCGCACTTGTAGATTTTACCCTACTTGTTCCGAGTATTCGATACAGGCTGTACAAAAATACGGAGTATGTAAAGGCTTGTGGTTAACAGTAAAAAGGCTTTTGAAGTGCCATCCCTTTCACCCTGGTGGTTATGATCCAGTTTAATTTGACCTGCAGTTTTATAAGGAGGCGTGAGTTTTGTGGCAAGCCCTTGTTGATGGAATGAGGATTGTTATCGACTCATTATATGCTTTTACCGCCGTCATAGGAGTGCCCAGTTATGCCCTGGCCATTGTATTGTTAACGGTGGTTGTTAAAGTGGCGTTATACCCTTTAAGTAAAAAGCAGATGAAATCGATGAAAATGATGCAGCAATTAGCTCCTAAAATTAAAGAGATACAGGATAAGTATAAAAATAAAGACCCGCAGAAAATGCAGCAGAAGATTATGGAGCTGTATAAACAGCATAATGTTAACCCGGCAGCCGGGTGTTTACCCATACTAATTCAGATGCCTATTTTGATAGCCCTGTACCGGGCGCTGCTGAACTATGATTTTATCAATCATGAGCATGCGTATCTATTTGGTATTTATTTAGCTGAAAAAGATCCCACATTTATATTGCCGGTATTAGCTGCGGTGACAACTTTTTTACAGTCTAAGTTGACTACCAATACTGCTGATCAAACGCAGAAAACCATGTTGTACACCATGCCTCTTTTTCTTGGATGGATAGCTGCCACTGTGCCATCGGGTTTGGCTTTATACTGGGTGTCATTTAACGTTGTGGGTACGATACAGCAGTACCATATCAATAAGCAAGTCTTGGCTACAGAAAAGGGGGTAGCTGAGAATTGAGAACTATAGAGGTATCCGGTAAAACCATCGATGATGCTCTTAAGCAGGCTTTGAGTGAACTAGGTGTTTCCATGGAAGATGTGGAATATGAAGTGTTGGAAGAGCCGTCCAAGGGTTTTTTAGGAATATTTGGTGCTAAACCGGCAAAAATTAAAGTTACAGTAAAAGAAAAGCCTGCAGAAAAAACAGCTGAATTACTGAATAAAATCATTACCGCCATGGGTTTATCTGTGAATCTGCAAATTGATGACAGTGGAGAAATGATAAAAGTTAACATGCAGGGAGAAGATTTAGGGGTTTTGATAGGACGCAGGGGAGAAACTCTGGATGCCCTGCAGTATATAGTTAATTTGGCTGTTAACAAAAATATGGAAAAAAGGCAGAAAATTATTTTAGATGTAGAGGGTTATCGCAAACGTAGAGAAAATACATTGTATAAGCTTGCTTATAAGTTGGCTGATAAAGCAAAAAGACGGGGTAAAAGTGTGGTGCTGGAGCCGATGAATTCACACGAAAGGCGTATAATTCACACCGCTCTTCAATCCCGTAATGATATATATACCTTTAGCGAAGGGGAAGAACCCTACCGTAAAATTGTAATTACTCCTAAAAAATAGTATATATTATCACTGGAGTGTTTTATTGAGAAAGCACAGCGGGCTAATTTAGATGTGAGCATCAAAAACCCAGCAACTTTTTGTTGCTGGGTTTTTTAAAAGGAGGATTTACCTTGATAGAAGACACCATTGCTGCCATTGCCACCCCTTTAGGTGAAGGGGGAATTGGTATTGTTCGTATCAGTGGACCGGAGGCCATTGAGGTGGGACAAAAAATATTTAAAGCCAAGTATAACAAAGAATGGTATAATGGACCCGGTTTTCGCCTGATATATGGCCATGTGCATGATAAAGAAACGGGAGAAATTGTTGATGAAGCGCTGCTTTCAATAATGCGTAAACCGAAGAGTTTTACCGGGGAAGATGTGGTGGAAATTAATTGCCATGGGGGTATGCTGCCGCTTAAAAAAACCCTTGAACTGGCTGTAAAAAACGGGGCCCGTTTAGCTGGGCCGGGTGAATTTAGCAAGAGGGCTTTTTTAAATGGTAAGCTGGATCTGGCCCAGGCCGAATCAATAATAGATATTATACGTTCTAAAACAGATACGGGATTGAAAATATCCATGGGCCAGCTGCAGGGGCGATTGTCTGCCAAAGTAAATGAAATGCAAAGTGAACTTTTAGGTATGCTGGCTCAAATTGAAGCCAACATAGATTTTCCTGAAGATGATATTGAAGAGGCCTCTTTAAAACAGATCTGCCGGCGCAGCGAAGCAATGCTGCAGGAAGTAAATAAATTGATTGCCGGGGCAGAAAACGGCAGAATATACCGGGAAGGGGTACGTACAGTAATTATTGGCAGGCCTAACGTTGGTAAATCTTCATTGTTAAACGCGCTATTAAAAGAAAATAGGGCCATTGTCACTGATATACCCGGTACCACCAGGGATATTATTGAAGAGTTTATAAACATAGGGGGTATCCCCCTGAAGATTGTGGATACAGCGGGTTTGAGAGAAACTGAAGACGTTGTGGAAAAAATAGGGGTGGAGCGGTCTAAAGAATTAATAAGCCGAGCAGATTTAATTTTGTTTGTGTTGGATGCCGCAGAGGGGGTTACCGCTGACGACTACAAAATAATCAAACTGCTGCCGAAAAATAATAATATTATAGTTATTGTCAATAAAATAGATGTTGAGAACAGTAAAATTAATGCTCGGGAGTTAAAAGATAAGTTTAACGATACAGCGGTAATAGAAATATCAGCCCTGCAGGGAAGGGGTTTAGAACAGCTGGAACAGGAAATTGTTAAACTGGTGATGGGTGGACAAGTTAGTGTTGATGACCAAATATTGATTACGAATATGAGGCACAAGCAATCTTTGGAAAAGGCAAAGCTGCATCTGGTGGAGGTTAAAAACGGCATTGAGGCCGGAGTACCGGGAGATTTGGTTTCCATTGACATAAAAAACGCGTGGGAAGCTTTGGGAGAAATCACAGGCAGTACTGTTAGTGAAGATTTAATAGATAAAATATTTGAAGACTTTTGCATTGGTAAATGAGGTGTTGGATGTTGAGTTATTACAGTGATAAATATGATGTGATAGTGGTTGGTGCGGGACACTCGGGTTGTGAAGCGGCTCTGGCAGCGGCCAGAATGGGCTGCCGTACTTTGGTGCTGACATTGAATATGGATAATGTTGCGTTAATGCCCTGCAACCCGGCTATTGGCGGCCCGGCAAAATCCCACTTGGTGCGGGAAATTGATGCTTTAGGTGGGGAAATGGCTCTCAACACCGACCGCAATGCCATTCAAATGCGCATGCTTAATACCGGTAAGGGTCCGGCGGTGCATGCTTTAAGGGCTCAATGTGATAAAAAAAGATATCAAAGTAATATGAAACAGGTGCTGGAAGGGCAGAAAAATTTAGATATTAAACAATTGCTGGTGGAGAGCATTATCACCAGGGCGGGAAGGGTTGTTGGCGTAACCACCCGGACCGGGGCCGCGTTTCACGCTCCGGCGGTAATAATTACATCGGGGACGTATTTAAAAGGGAAAATAATAATTGGTGATGTGAGTTTTGCAGGGGGACCCAACGGCCAGTTTTCTTCCGTTAATTTATCTCACAGTCTTAAAGACTTGGGTATAAAGATGGTCAGGTTTAAAACGGGAACGCCGGCCAGGATTGACCGCCGCACCGTGGACTTTAGTAAGATGGTTGAACAGCCTGGTGATGAAAAGGTTTATAATTTTTCTTTTATGTCTGATATTAAGCATAGAAAGCAGGTTTCGTGCTGGCTGACTTATACCAATGAGCGCACCCATGAGATTATAAGAAATAACCTGCATCGTTCGCCTTTATATGCCGGGATAATTGAGGGGGTAGGCCCCCGCTACTGCCCGTCAATAGAAGATAAAATAGTGCGGTTTGCCGATAAACCCAAGCACCAGGTATTTATTGAACCGGAAGGATTGGATACCTATGAGATGTATGTACAGGGTATGTCCACCAGTTTACCGGAGGACGTGCAGTATGATATGCTGCGAACTGTGAAAGGCCTGGAAAATGTTGAAATTATGAGGCCGGCCTATGCCATTGAATATGATTGTATTGTACCCACTCAATTAAAGCCCACATTGGAGTTAAAAGAAATCAGCGGTTTATTTATGGCCGGGCAGATTAACGGTACATCGGGATATGAAGAAGCGGCGGCCCAGGGTTTGATAGCCGGTATAAATGCCGTCTGTTATGTAAAAGATATGGAACCGTTTATACTCAGCCGTTCCGATGCTTATATCGGAGTTTTGATTGATGATTTGGTAACTAAGGGTACCAATGAGCCGTATAGATTATTAACATCCCGGGCGGAGTATCGACTGCTGTTAAGACAGGATAATGCTGATTTAAGATTAACTGAAAAGGGCAGGAAAATAGGGCTGGTTGATGACGAAAGATGGGAAAAGTTTAACCGGAAGAAGCAGTTAATTGACCAGGAAATCCGGTGGTTGAAAGATAACTCCCTTTCGCCTTCGGAAGAGGTTAACAGTGTATTAACCGCTGTTGGCACTTCTCCCATTGATCAAAAAACCCCTTTAATCACGCTGTTTAAAAGGCCGGAGGTTAATTATGAAGTATTAAAGAAGCTGAATATCAACAAAGATGAAATACCGAGCGATGTACAGGAAGAAGTAGAAATACTGATTAAGTACGAGGGATATATTAAGAAGCAGATGTCGCAGGTGGAAAAGTTTAAGAAAATGGAGAATAAGCTGTTAGCTGAAGATATTGATTATAGCAGTATATCCGGTTTGCGGAATGAAGCCAGGCAGAAGCTGAATGAAATTAAACCCCGGTCGGTGGGACAAGCCAGCCGTATTTCCGGTGTCAGCCCTGCTGATATATCTGTGCTGTTAATTTGGTTAGAGCAGCGGCGCAGGGAAAAGAATGCGGGGGATTAAGCGGATGGATGAGTTATTGATATCTACAATGCTTATTGGAGGCAGGGAGTTAGGTTATAGTTTTACTGATAATCAATTAAAGCAGTTTAATGATTATTACCGGTTTTTAATAGAGACCAATAAGTATATTAATTTAACTGCTATCACAGAGCCTGAAGAGGTGGCAGTAAAACATTTTTTAGATTCCATGACCTGTTTAAGTATTGTAAATAAGTATGAAAATGCTCGAATTATTGATGTGGGCACCGGGGCCGGTTTTCCCGGGGTGGTGTTGAAGATATGCAGCAGCGCTTCGGTGGTGTTATTGGATTCGCTGCGAAAGAGGGTTGATTTTTTAAACCGGCTGGTGGAAAAGCTGCAGCTGGAAAATATTAAAGCGGTACATGGTCGGGCTGAGGATTTCGGTAAAGACAAGGATTACCGTGCCCGGTACGACTTGGTGGTATCCAGGGCCGTGGCCCACCTGGCAGTTCTCTCGGAATATTGTTTACCCCTTATTAAAGTGGGCGGTACCTTTGTTGCTATGAAGGGATCAAAGGCGGAAAAAGAAATAGAGGAAGCGAAAAACGCTGTTAGTATTCTGGGTGGGAGAATTGTTGATATTAAAGAATTAAAACTGCCCGTTACCGGGAATAAAAGAACGATAGTTGAAATTAAAAAAGTGCTGCCTACGCCGGATAAATATCCCCGGAGAGCCGGGGTGCCCGCTAAAAAACCTTTAAAATAAACTGGGGGCTTGATTTTATCAAGCCCCCCGGACTGTCGATAAATTCGGCAGTTTTTTTATTTTAAATCACATAAAAAAAGAGCTTTAAGCCGATTAAAAACACTTAAAACCCTGTAAGTTTAAACTTTGGTGCCGAAGGTGGGAGTCGAACCCACACGGGGGGTGAGCCCCGCTGGATTTTGAGTCCAGTGCGTCTGCCAATTCCGCCACTTCGGCATGATTCTATTTTTCTGTCGCTAGCACACCTTATGATAGCATAATGTTGTTTTAAAGTCAATAACTGATTCAAGAAAAATTTAAAATTATATAGACAAACCGTCTTAAAAGGCTCATAATATTGTATATAACAAATTTATATAATTTACATAATAATGGAGGGGTGCTTAATGGCAAAGAGTAAAAAACAAACTACCAAATTTCAGTTAGATGATCCGAAGGTTAAAAAGTACATTATTGTTGGATTGGTTGTGCTGGTAGTAATTTCCTTTGCCATTGGCATTGGTTCGGTATCTAACTAACTAATAGTGAAGCATTGTTTTGGTCCAGGGACTTACAAGGTAGTTAACTTTTGGGACCTTTTTCTTTCTGGAGGAGTTTAAGAGGGTGCTGTCGAATCTTTATCTTTATTGTGACACGCAAACACATACTTTTAAAATTTGATTGCCGGTATAAAGCTTTTATAGCTTTTTTTGTTATGTAAGGGGGACTAAATTTGTCTTCAATGGATGACCAGCAGCTCATTGAAAGAAGTAAATCTGGTGATTACATAGCTTTTGAAGAACTTGTTCGCCGTTATGAGAATAAAGTGTATAATGTAGCCTATCGTTTTGTAGGTAATCATGCTGATGCCAGTGACTTGGCTCAAGAGGCATTTATAAAAATATACCAGGCATTGGGAAGTTTTAGGGGAGATTCCAGCTTCATGACCTGGATATATCACATAACTGCCAATGTGTGCCGTGATGAACTGCGGCGGCGGCAGAAAAAGCAGACCATTTCTTTAGATGATGATTTTCAAGATAAGGATAATTTGCCGCTTATTTTAAGTCTTTCCAGTGATAAACCGGGTCCGGAAGAAGAAATAGAGCGTATGGAATTGCGTGAGCAGGTGCAGCAGTGCTTGAATATGCTGTCTGATGAGCACCGCCTTATTTTAATTATGAGGGAAATGCAGCAGTTATCTTACGATGAAATAGCAAAAGTGCTGGGCTGTTCTTTGGGAACGGTAAAATCAAGGTTAAGCAGGGCAAGAATGGCTTTTAAGCAAAAAATGACCACAATATTGGAACATTCTTCATCTGAACCTCGTCAAAGAGTTAAAGAGGGGATGATATTATGAACTGCCAGGATGTAAGCGATAATTTATCTGCTTATCTTGATGACGAGTTAAGTAAAGAGGAAGCCCGTCATATAGCTGAGCATTTACTGGTATGTCATCACTGTCGGACCCAGTGGGAAGAGTTGAAGAGGGCCAGTTCCCTACTGCGTCATATGCCGGAGGTAGTTCCCCCGCCGCAATTTAGAAGCTCTTTACGTGAAAAATTATACTCAATGCCTAAACCTGCAGTGGGCAGTGAAAATAAATACGGGTTTTGGGAAAAAGTACGTAAAGTGGCAGGTTCTTCATGGTATAAGGTTGCTGCAGTTGCTGCCGTGTTTGGCATGACGTTGGGTATTACTTCGCTGTGGGATGGTGGTAATGTTGATATTGTTAACCATCCTGAAATAGCTAAAAATAATTATCCCAGTGCCGTACATCAATCAGAGGCGCCAGGGAAGGAAACGAAAGAGGCAGTCGGTAAACAATCAAATGATGATGCCCGTGATGCCGGACAAAGGGTACAGCAAACAGGTGCTGCAGCGGCAGTTAACCAGCATGAGGCGGCTGTTGTACAAAACAATCAACAGTATCAAGAAGTACCGGAGCAGTCCGGCACCGGTGGCAGTACAGCAGCTGGCAAATCAACTTCACCCGCTGTGTTACCGGAATCTGTGAATTTAACTACAGTGTCCAATATCAGTAAGATGAACCGCACTAATTTAATAGCTACATCGGTATTAATTAAAATCTCTGCAGCAGATACCGCTGCTGCTGCGGAAAAGATTCTGTCTTTGGCTCCCAAATATGACGGGACGGTGGTGAATAAAAATCCGCTGAATATTAGGGTGCCGGTGAAAAATTATTCATCTGTTCTGGCTGAGCTGGGCAGTATTGATGAAGGATTGGTAGCGAAATCAAGTCAGCAGGACTTTAATGCAGAATATGATGCTTTGGTTAAAGATTTAAGGCAGAAGCAGCAGCGGGAAGCGGAGTTAGTGCAGGAAATTGAGAAGGAAAATGATTCCGCGCAGCTGGAAAAGGAATTAGCTGCTGTGCGAAATGATATTCAAGAGTTAACAGCTAAAATGAAATTAATAGAGAATAACGCTGGATATGTAGATATTAAAGTTGAGTTTGTTTCTGCAGATTAGATTAAGATTTTAATAAAGCCTGCCAATTAGTTGTTTTGGCAGGCTTTAATTTCATCCAAATTATTGCTAACCGGTATAAAAAAAGGTAAAATAGCAGGAGATGTGAATTAGACAATTTTGGAAGGAGGGTTGTGCAGTATGCGAGAACAGGTAAAAGAAGCTCTGGATAAAATTCGTCCCTTTCTCCAGCGTGACGGTGGGGACGTTGAGCTTGTGGATATTACCGATGACGGTGTGGTTAAAGTAAAGCTGAAAGGAGCATGCCATGGTTGACCCGGTGCCGTACAGACCCTGAAATTGGGGATTGAGCGGGTGCTCAAGCAAGCGGTGCCGGAAGTAAAAGAGGTTGTGCAGGTTAACTAATTTTTTAAATGAGGCTGACTCAAAAGGTCATTCGTAAAAATGATCTTTTTTGAGTCAGCTCTTTCTTTTTGTCAGTTGATTTACATTTAACGGATAATTTAGCCCGGAATAGGGTATATTCTTCTGTTTTATCCCTTCACTTTTTGTTCTTCTTGACGATGTTTTTGCCATTTTTTCAAATTGTGGGCAGCACAAAGAAGACCCCAGTCAACGGTATTTTTTGACAGGCCTTTTAACAGATCTTTCATACGAAAACGTTTGGAATTGAGCCGATAATTTTATAGAAAAAATGACTGATACCCTTCCTTTTTGGTTAGCCTAATTTCAAGAGAAAGGGGGGGTGTTTGTGCGTGAAAAGGTAAAAGAAGCTTTGGAAAAAGTGCGCCCGTTTTTGCAGCGTGACGGCGGGGATGTTGAGCTTGTGGATATTACCGATGATGGTGTGGTTAAAGTAAAGCTGAAAGGAACATGTCATGGCTGACCCGGTGCTGCACAGACCCTGAAATTGGGGATTGAGCGGGTGCTCAAGCAGGCGGTACCGGAAGTAAAAGAAGTTGTGCAGGTTTAAAAAATAGGCCCCCACCGGGGGCTTAATCATTTGTAAACTGCGGTAAGGTATAATTACCGTTTTGCACAAATTCCAAAAAGGCCTGTACTGTTCTATTTTGATAGCGTTTTTTAGGATATACTAAATACAAATCCCGCTCCATG
Organism: Desulforadius tongensis; assembly: GCF_016907915.1. Classification (GTDB taxonomy): domain Bacteria; phylum Bacillota; class Desulfotomaculia; order Desulfotomaculales; family Desulfohalotomaculaceae; genus Desulforadius; species Desulforadius tongensis. The sequence continues at coordinate 12,965 of NZ_JAFBCW010000030.1, read as the reverse complement.
TTAAAGTCTTCGATGTTCAGTACTGCAATTCTTCCCAACTGTTTTTCTTTATATATTGCCCACTGGGATACTATTGAAATACCCAATCCTGCTTCTACCGCATTGACCACCGCGCCGGTACTGCCCAGTTCCATTGTTATGTTTAATTCGTCAAAGGATAATCCTCTCTGGGTGAGTTTTGTTTCCAGCACTGACCTGGTACCGGAACCCAGTTCGCGCCATATTAATCGCTCTGAAGCCAGCTGTTCTAGGGTGATGGTTTTATTGGCTGCCAGGGGATGAGAGGGTGGTGTTATTACAACCAGTTTATCGGTTAAAAATTTAGTGATGTTAAGTTTTTTATTATTCGGCTCTCTGCCCACTGCTCCCAGGTGGGCGCTTTCGTCAAGGAGATGTTTTATTACATTTTTGGAATCTGAAATTTGTAAGGAAATGTGAACATCCGGGTATTGTTTTTTGAATGCCCCTATAATGTAAGGCAGTATAAAGTGGCCGGGAATTGAACTGGCTGATATCACCAGTTTGCCTTTAACGGTGGCGCATAACTCTTTTATTTCGCATTCTGTTTTATGTAATAAATTTAGTATTTCATTGGCATGCTGGTAAAGCACTTCACCTGCAGGAGTAAGGGTAACCCGGCGTCCCCGTCGTTCAATTAACCCGACACCAAAATATTCCTCCAGGGCGCTGATGTGCTTGCTGACTGCAGGTTGTGTAATGTGAATTTCCTGCGCTGCCAGGGAAAGGCTTTTTTTGTTTACTACGGTGACGAAGGTTTTAAGTAGTGTTGTGTTCAATGCTTTCACCTCAAAATATATTATAAAGATTTTGTGATGTTATTTTATTTGTTCCAGCAGCCGGTTTATCACTGCGGCAAATTCTCCCCAGCTGACGTTGCTTTCCGGCGGGTGGTCGCTGTTTATTAGACCGGCTTCTTTAAGTTTGTTGATTTCTTCCGCGGAGTCGTAAGGAGGATCTGCAGTTTCTTTTACAGTTAAGGAAAGGGCTTTGGCGATGCCGTTGGCAGTGGCTTCAGCCAGGCCGGAACGGAACTTTTCATCTTTTAATAAAGTTACTTCGCTGGGATTGTCGATGAATAAATTTTCTACCAAAAGTGCCGGCATATTTGTTTCCCGCAGCACAGTAAAGTTGGCAGATTTTGTTCCCCGGTTGCGAATTCCTTTTGTGCTGAGGTAATCCATAATTTTGTTATGCACTACCCGCTGCAGTTCGGCTGTAACGGGGTTTTCCGTGGTGTGAATATAACTTTCAAAACCGCTGCCTCTTCCGGCGTTGCTGTGGATAGAAATAAAATAGTCTGCATTAAACCTGTTGGCAATATTTGCCCGTTCAGTCAAGGATACGTATATATCGTTGTTGCGGGTGAGATGTATTTCTGCAGTGTATTTTTTTAGATAATTACTTACTTTCCTGGCTATGTCCAGGTTTATTTCTTTTTCTGTAAGCCCGTAACCCACAGCGCCCGGGTCTCTGCCCCCATGCCCGGGGTCAATGACAATTGTTTTTTTTGACATGTTACCCACCACTCCTTAACATATAAAGTGAGTGTTCGAAAAGGAGCACGATAGACACGAACATCCTCATAAAGTTATATTATGAAGAAATTTTTTTATAGTGATTACGTACTCAATTTGATCCATACCCGGCGGTTTCTGGGACCGTCAAACTCACAAAAGTATATTCCCTGCCAGGTTCCCAGCCTGAGTGTGCCGTTTTGAATAAATAATGTTTCCGATGCACCTATTAAAGCAGCTTTAATGTGCGCGTCGGAATTGCCTTCCCTGTGCAGGTACGATTTATCAACCGGTATCAGTTTGTTCAGGGTGTTTAACATATCTGTTATTACAGTGGGGTCGGCATTTTCGTTTATAGTAATTCCCGCCGTGGTGTGAGGACAGTAAACATGGCAGAGACCGTGGGATATTCCGCTGTTTTGTACTAATTTTAGGATATCACCCGTTATGTCGATCATTTGCGTGCGTTCACCGGTTTTAACAGTTAGTTCTATTATTTTGGTCAACGAATTTACCTCCTTGTGTTTTTGGGCTTTTAAAATGTATACCCTATGGCTATATTATACAACTAAAAGCCGGCTGTCGAAAGTTTATTGAAAATAGTTATCTAAATTTTCTTACAATGGTTAAATTTATAAGCTGATTTTAGTATAATAAAAATAAAAATCTGAAAGGAGGAAGTATATGTGAACAGTTGTCCGCTGGCTTACAGCAGCACCTGCCAGGAGTGTATTTACAGCAGTAACTGTTATCCGGGTAAAGCGGTTAAAAAGCTGGAAGTATTGGAAATTCAAGTTTCTGAAATGCAGAAGAAGTTGGATCAGCTGGCCGAGGCATTGGCCAAGGCAGTGGATATTAATTAATTTAATTAAATAATTAATTGCTTCGCAATGGTGCGGGCGCTGCTCGATGTTGAGCATGTAAACTTTTTAAAATAATTAAGGCGGTTCATTGAACCGCCCGCGGGTAAATGTTTTGTTCTTCTTTGGTGAGGTGCAGCGTAGTTTCCTGCCAAACCTGCTTGAGTCTGCTGTAATCTCCGGCGGAGATGGTGCTGTCCAGCTGCTGTTCATAATCACTTATTGCTTTTTCCACCGGAACAACTCGGTATTTTTTCCTTCCCTCAGCCCAATAGACATGCACCCAGGTGGGAATGTAGTCTATCTTTTTAATTCTGGTGATGTTTTTCTCCCAGTCTTTTTCCAGCTGTACGTTAACAATTACACCGCTGTCAGAGTAACGCCAGCGTTGGTTAGAAATAAAGTTGCCTAAAGAATAAATAACAAAGGTTTCCTTTTCTTTTCCGTTATACATCACCCGTTGTTTTTCCATTGGTTGAATAACATGGGCGTGGTCACCAAATATAATATCCACGCCGAGGTTAAAGAGCTGGTTTACCAATTCCTTCTGCTGTTTGCTGGGATATCGCTGGTATTCCATGCCAAAATGCAGGTAAGCGATTATTATATCGGCATTCTGCTTTTGCAGTTGTTCTATGTCTGCGGCGATGTTATCTATGTTTATCATGTTCACAGCAAATTCTTTGCCTTTGGGTATCGGTATTCCGTTGGTGGTTTCAGTGTAGTTTAATATTCCAATTTTGATTCCCCTTACATCTACCATTAGCGGTTTTCTGGCCTCCGCTGTTTTATAATTTCCCACCGGTTTTAAACCTGCCCTTTCCAAGTGCTCCAGTGTTTTTACCAGCCCTTTAAATCCCCGGTCTAAGCTGTGATTGTTAGCTGTGGTTACCACGTCAACACCAACTTTTTTAAGGTCAAAGGCCAGCTGTTCGGGACAGTTGAATTTTGGATAGCCTGTAAAACCACCGTTTTCTTTTCCTGCCAGCCGTGTTTCCAAATTGGCAATGGTTAAATCCGGGCTGGTTAAATAATCTTTGACATCCGTTAATTGAGAAGCAAAGTCATAATTACCGGTATTTGAGTTCCAGGCAGCATATATAACCGGCATGTGCATTAAAAAGTCTCCCACCGCCGCCACCTCAATTATTACTGGTTCCGGTTTTTTCGGGGAGGGTGAGGGGGAATTTTTTACTATGTGAGGAGGTTGATTTGTACAACCTATTACAGTTATTAACAATAAAATGCACACTGCCGTTAGAACTTTAATTTTTTTCAAAAAAACCATTTCCCTTCGCTGTTTTGTATTTAGTATTCTGTGAACCGGTTTGATATCCTTTTAATTTTTACCGCTGGCAGGAACTATCAATTTTTATGTGGAAAAAATAAATAGATAATTGACAAAAACCCGTAATTTTAATTTTAGGAGGGTTGATTGTTTGGGAAAAATTATTGCTATTACTAACCAAAAGGGTGGTGTGGGAAAAACTACCACCGCCGTCAACCTGGGATCGTGCCTAGCCATGGAAGGCAGCAGGGTACTGCTGGTGGATATGGATCCCCAGGGTAACAGCACCAGCGGATTGGGAATTGATAAAGATAAACTGCAAAAATGTATTTATAATGTTTTAATTGATGGAATACCGTTACTGGAAGTAAGAGAAAAAACCCCGGTACAGGGTTTAGATAATATACCTGCCACTATGCAGCTGGCCGGTGCTGAAATTGAATTGGTTTCTAAAAATAAAAGGGAGCATGTTTTACGTACAGCCCTTACCCCTGTCGAAGAAATATATGATTATATTTTAATAGATTGTCCTCCCTCCCTTGGTTTGTTAACAATAAATTCTTTAACTGCTGCCCACACTATGCTTATTCCAATTCAATGTGAATATTATGCTTTGGAAGGATTAGGCCAGTTAATGAACACGTATAACCTGGTAAAAGAACATATCAACCCCAGGATTGATATAGAAGGTGTTTTATTAACTATGTTTGATGCCCGAACTAATCTTTCCATTCAGGTGGTTGAAGAGGTTAAAAGTTATTTTAAAAATAAAGTGTACAAAACAATAATACCCCGCAATGTGCGGTTGAGTGAGGCACCGAGCCATGGGAAACCGGTAATTTTATATGCTGCCAGATCCAGAGGGGCCGAAGTATACCGGGAACTGGCCAGGGAAGTAATGGGAAAACATCAAAACAAGCAAAAACCCCCAAAAATAAAGTTTGTTGCCGGCAGGCGGAGGAAGTGATGTTCATTGAGTAAAAAAATGGGTTTAGGCAAAGGTTTACAGGCGTTGATACCTTCTTATAATAAGGAGAATAAAAAAACACTGCGCAATATTTTGGTTGCTGACATAAAACCCAATCCGAAACAACCTCGCCAGGATATGAACAAAGAAAAACTTCAGGAATTGGCAGATTCTATTCAAGAACACGGTGTTGTTCAACCGGTGGTTGTGCGTGAACTTCCTGAGGGTGGATACCAGTTAATTGCCGGCGAACGCCGGTGGAGGGCCTGCCAGCTGGCCAATATAGATACAATTCCTGCCGTGGTAACGGAATATACAGATGTTGAGGCCGCAGAGGTGGCTTTAATTGAAAATTTACAGAGGGAAGATTTAAATCCACTGGAGGAATCCGTTGCTTATCAAAGTTTGATTAATGAGTTTGGTTTAACCCAGGAAGAACTGGCCAAGCGGGTGGGTAAAAGTAGGTCTTACATAACTAACATGCTGCGATTGCTTTCCCTGCCGGATGAAGTGCTGGCCATGTTAAGCGGCGGCCGGCTGTCGGTGGGACACGCCAGGGCGCTGTTAGCAATTAAAGATGACAGAAAAAAAATAACGGCGGCCAGAGAAATTGTAAAAAAACAGCTGTCGGTGCGGCAGACTGAAAAATTGGTTAAAAATCTGGAGAATAAAAAAGAGAAATCAAGGCGGTTTCAAAGCTGCTCACCGGAACTGGAAGATTTAAAAGATCAATTACAAAGCGTATTTGGCACCAAAGTGCAGATAAAAACCAATAAAAAGGGTAAGGGAAAATTGGAAATTGAATTTTACAGCGAAGATGACCTGGCCAGGATAATGGATATCCTTTTAAATACTGATTAAATGTTTCACGTGAAACATTCAGGGGTCATGTTTCACGTGAAACATTTTTATGGCTGCGGCAGTACTCTAAAATTAGCTGCCATTACAGGAACGGTCGTTTTTGAGCAGGATACCATTTTTCCGGGGCGGTATAATAGTTAAGGATTAATGTTTCACGTGAAACATTAATCCTTAATTAACTGGGGTGAATAAACTTGTTAGGTACTATTATAAATGCAGCGGCTATTGCGGCCGGCGTTTCCATCGGACTGATTTTTAAGCGCGGAATAACAGCAAAAATTCAAAATACAATTATGCAGGGTTTGGGGTTAGCTGTGCTGTTAATTGGTTTTAAAACAGCATGGCAGACAGAAAATGAATTGATACCAGTATTAAGCCTGGCCTTGGGGGCGGTGGTGGGCGAATATTTAGCCATCGAAGATAAACTAAATAAACTGGGTGGATGGCTGGAATCCAAAGTGGGCAGTAATCATGATAATGTGGCCAGGGCCTTTGTTACAGCAAGCCTAATGTACTGTATTGGTGCCATGGCCATAATGGGGCCCATGGAAGATGGTTTAACCGGAAAAACTAACATTTTGCAGGTTAAATCCGCTTTGGACGGCATATCAGCAGTAATATTTACCTCAACCATGGGTATTGGTGTGGTTTTTTCAGTCATACCGGTATTTATATATCAAGGTTCCATAACATTACTGGCTGAATATGTAAAAATTTTTTTTACAGAAAACATGATAACCGAGATGAACGCCACCGGCGGGATTTTGATAATTGGTATTGGTATTAATATTTTGGGTATCAAAAAAATTAAAGTTGCCAATTTACTGCCGGCCGTAATATTTGCTGTAATTTTTGTATGGCTAAAAGAAATATTTTTTAACATGCACTAAGTTATAACTGGGGGTAATTAACATGCTTCAGCAAGTAGAACAATACAGTTTATACATACTTTTAATTTTAACAGCACTATTAATGTTCAGCTTAATTATTCAAATTGTAATGTGGGCTAAAATAAAAAAATTAAAAAAGAATTATCAACGCCTTACCAGGGGTATTAATGTAAAAAGCATAGAAGAGCTTGTCCTGGTTTTTACCGACCGGGTTGAACAGATAAATAAGGACTTAAATCAATTAAAAAAAGAACAGGAACAGTTATCACAACAGATGAAAACATGTATTAAAACCCCAAAAATATTAAAGTACAACGCCTTTGAAGATATGGGAAGCAACCTCAGCTTTTCAATGGCCCTGCTGGATAATGAATATAACGGCTTGATATTAACCAGTATATACGGTAGAGATGAGTCGAGATTTTATGCTAAAAGGATAAATAAAGGAAAATCAGAACAAAATCTTTCCCCGGAAGAAAAAATAATATTGGAAGAATATAAAATTCCATAAGGATGCGGATAATATGATAATGCCTTCCAAATAATATAAGCGAATAAATTGGGAGGTGTTATCATGCAGAATAAAAAAATAGCTGTGGAAGATAATTTAACTGATGTTAAACAGGCATTACAACAGCGGGGTTATCAAGTGGTTTCACCGCAGCAGGGTCAAGATGCTGCGGCAATGGTGATAACGGGGATGGATGAAAATATTATGGGTATGATGGGGATAACATCCTCTGCCCCTGTAATTGAAGCAAGGGGATTAACAACCGGTGAAATATTACAAAAAATAGAAAATAAGCTGCAGCTGCAGTAAAAAGCAAAGCCCAGGTTACATTCCCTGGGCTTTGGTTTGTTTGTATTCCACAATTGTGGCCAGCAGACCGTCACTAATTAAATTTGCCAACTGCATTACCAGGTTTAAACGGGTGTTCTGCAGCACCATGTATTCCATGAAACCACCAACATTAACCACCCCGGTGATATGAATGTCCCCCACGGCGGGCAATTTTTTATGCACCCCTGCCCCCGGTTTAAGGGCTCCGGTGGCTATATTTACACAGCCCACATTGTCTAATTGGCCCAAAGAAGCGTCCACTGCAATTATTAAGGGATTATGATAACATTTATTGATTTCATCCAGTTTTTCTTCTAAGTTGCCGCCGTGAACCGGGTTTTCCAGCGTTCCGTACACTTCAAAAAAATCCTGACCGATTTCACTGAGCTTACTTCCCACCAGCGGCCCCAAACAATCTCCCGTTGAACGATCGGTTCCGATGCACACCAGCACCACCGGTCTGCCGGGCTTTAACCCGCACTTTAACAACTTATATGTTAAATCCCAGCTGAATTTTTTTACTGCCAGCGGGTCACTGCAGTTTATCCTGGTTTTGGGAACGGCTGTATGTTGTTCTAACTGGTTAATGATAGCCATTGGTTATCCTCCTTGAATTAAGTCAGCTAGTATATTTATTCCCATTCCGGCAGTAAAATATGCCTTCTGTAAATATTTTTTTGGTCAGCATTTGCAGCTTAGAGCATAGTAATCGATAATGAGAACCTATTAAAGAGGTGAATTTATGTATAACAATATACTCATGTTTTTAAAGGTGCTGACCTTATATATAGGTACTGTTATTGGAGCCGGTTTTGCTTCCGGCCAGGAAGTTTTACAATTTTTTATCAACTACGGAACCAAAGGAATTTGGGGAGTGGTGGTGGTTACCGTTTGCTTTTCATACTTGGGTATGATTATCATGTATATGGCCACTAAATTTAAATCAGGAAGTTACCAGGAAATTTTGCCCTTCTTAATGGGACCCACATCGCGAATAATGGATGTTTTAAGTTTGATTATGCTGGTGGGCGGCCTGGGGATTATGCTGGCAGGCAGCGGAGCGGTGATAAATCAGTACCTGGGCCTGCCGAACTATGCCGGAATTTTGGCAGCAGCTGCTGTAACAATAATAGTTATCTTGGGCGGGGTAGAGAGAGTTCTTGCGGCTAATTTAATACTTGTACCCATTAAATTACTGGTTGTATGCGTTATAGCGATAATGGCCATTGCTAACCAAACAGCGCTTATACCGGCACCGGTGGTACCGGTAACAAAACCGTTGGTTGCCTCCCACTGGTTGTGGGCCAGTATTTTGTATGTGTCTTACAACATGGTGGTGCCGCTGGCGGCATTATCTTCTGTGGGCAGAATAGTAACGCCGAAAATTGGTATATTGGCAGGATTAACCGGCGGCGCTGTATTGGGTTTAACCACCGGCCTTATTACCATGGCCGGGTTAAGTTACTACCCGGAAATAACCAATTACCCGGTACCGATGTTATACCTGGCAGAAACCATTGCCCCGGTGTTAAAAACAGTATTTGCTTTACTGATATGGGTGGCCATCTTAACCACCGCCATTGCCGACGCCCACGGCTTTGCCAGCAGGATAGCTCCGGGGGGAGGTAAACTGTATAAACTTGTTGGCACCGGTATCTGTGTGGCGGTGCTGCCTCTAACAAAACTGGACTTTGCTCAGCTGGTACAGAAACTGTACCCCATGTTTGGGTATGCCGGTTTAATACTGTTAGCTGCTTTACTGGTGATACCGGTATTGAGATTTAGTTTAAAAAAGTAATTAAACCTTCGAATGCCTGTCATTAGAAGGTTTTTTTGTGTTATTGTATATATAGTCGATACCATTTTTCGGGGTAGAATGGGAGGTGGAAAAATCTGAACTGGATTGACATTGTAATTATCATAATTGTAGCTTATTCTGCATTCCGGGGATTTTTAACCGGTTTAATAAAATCACTAACCGGGCTGCTTGGTTTTGTAGTGGGACTGCTGGTGGCATATAAATACCATTCCATGCTCACCGATTATTTAATAGTTAGGTGGCATGTAAATGAAAAAATAGCTCCCATGTTTAAACCGCTGCTGAGTTTCTTTTTGCCGCCTGATGCATACAGCACCACTTTAATGACCGTAAGCCAGGTGGAACAGCTGGCTGGTGCGGTATCACCGCTGCTGTTAAAAATACTGCACAGCGCTGCTTTAAATGACAGCACCACCATAGGAGAGGCGGTCAGCCTGGTACTGGCCCAGGGAGTACTCAGTGTAATATCATTTATAACACTGCTCTTATTGACAGATCTGCTGATAAAATTTACCGGCAGTGTGCTGCACAACCTGGTGGATTGGGGTATATTTGCCCCGTTTAACCGCCTGGGCGGGGCATTATTCGGCATCCTGCGGGGACTGCTGATAGTATGGATAATTTTAGCCGTAATAATGCCTTTACAAATACCGGTTGCAATTTTAGGGGGAGAAACATCACTGACCCAGGCCTTAGAAAATTCACAACTGGCCAAAATGTTTTGGCAGGTGCTTACTATATCTGACTGGAGCCCGGCAGGAAACTGGTTAAAACCGAAAGACTTAGAAATATATTTAAAATCGATTTAAGGGTATAATAAATTTTAAAATTTCAATTACACAGGGGGTTAGCTATGAAACAACCGAAACATCCCGCCGAAAACTTAGCTTATAAAAAAGAAAGTGCCTGGTATCAAATGGATAACGGCTTAATGTCCCATATTTTTTCCTTTAATGAGCAGTACAAAACCTTTCTTAACATGGCTAAAACAGAAAGGGAAACGTCATTACAAGTGGTATCGATGGCCAGGGAAAACGGGTTTACTCCCATCAACGAGATTGACAAAATTCAGCCGGGAAGCAGGGTTATGCTTAATTACCGTAATAAAGCGGTAATGATGGCCGTGGTGGGAACCAACCCCATTGACCAGGGCTGCAGCATTATTGGCTCCCATAGTGATTCCCCCCGATTGGATTTAAAACCGAATCCACTTTATGAAAAAGAAGACTTAGCACTGTTAAAAACACATTATTACGGGGGAATAAAAAAATACCAGTGGCTCGGTATTCCCCTGGCACTGCATGGAGTGGTCTGCCTGAAGAACGGTTCAACAATATCAGTGGTTGTGGGGGAAGAAAGCAGCGACCCGGTTTTTACAATCACCGATTTACTGCCTCACCTGGCCGAAAAACAAATGAATAAAAAAATGCTGGAAGCAGTAACGGGAGAAGGATTAAATATAATCATCGGCGGTATTCCGCTGCAGCACAGTGAGGAGATAAAAAACCCCGTCAAATTGGCAATTTTAGAGAAATTGTATCAACAATTCGGCATGACCGAAGAGGATTTTATCAGTGCCGAGTTTGAAGTGGTGCCGGCCTGGCCGGCAAGGGACGTGGGATTGGACCGCAGCATGATCGGTTCGTACGGTCAGGATGACCGGGTATGCGTATACACTTCCCTAAGGGCCATAATGGATATCAATGTTCCTAAGCATACCGCAGTTACCATATTTATGGATAAAGAAGAAATAGGTTCCAGCGGAAACACCGGTATGGCGGCCAGAACCTTTGAAAACTTCATGGCCGAGCTGGTGGCTAAAATTTTACCCGCGTACAGTGAACTGGCGCTGCGCCGCTGCCTGGCCAATTCAAAGGCTTTATCGGCCGATGTTAATGCCGCCTTGGATCCCAACTACGAAGAAGTATTGGAAAAAATGAATGCCTGTAAATTGGGCCGCGGTGTGGTGATCACCAAATACACCGGCTCCCGGGGAAAAGTACACGCCAATGATGCCCATGCAGAATTTATGGGTTATATACGCAGCATATTCAGCCAAAACAACATACCCTGGCAGACCGGGGAGCTTGGCAAAGTGGATGAAGGTGGTGGCGGCACCATTGCCTACCTGATGGCGGTATACGGCATGGATGTGGTTGACTGCGGTGTACCTATACTGGGAATGCACTCGCCCTTTGAAGTAGCCAGCAAATTGGATGTTTATACCGCCTACCAGGCCTATAAGGCCTTTTTGACCAATTAAAAAAATACCGCCAGTAAAGTACACCGGCATTTTTGTAAGCAGCAGAAATGCCGGTGTAACTGCTTTTGCCAGTTTCACTATTCAACTTTTCCGGAATGCTTTGACTTCTTGGTATAATATGTGTAATTTATAAAGTAACCGGTATGATGTATAAGCTGCTTGATTATTGCTGTCGCTGACCTAATGTTTGGAGGTGGTGGACATGATGCGTTACAGTGTGGGAGACATTGTGAGAATGCGTAAAAGTCACCCCTGCGGTGGTGACCAGTGGGAAATTATGCGCACCGGTGTGGACATCCGGATTAAATGTACAACCTGCGGCAGAGTTTTAATGCTGCCCCGTCCAAAGTTTGAAAAAAGTCTTAAAGCTATTATTAGCGAAAACTCAAAAAATAATTCATAACCTTGCCATAGCATGTCAAATATGATATACTACCGTAACTGGAAAGAACTATGTTATGTTCTCTCCCGCTCCACCCAGGGGGTGGGGCCAAAGACCGAGGGAGGAGGTGAAGAGGCTTGCGTAATTACGAATTAACATTCATCGTACGTGCTGATTTGGAAGAAGAAGCCATTGATGCGGTGATTGATAAGTTTACCGGCCTCATTAAAAACAACGGTGGGGAAGTAACCGAAGTTGAAAAATGGGGCAAACGCCGCCTGGCTTACAGCATTCAAAAGCAGAACGATGGATTTTATGTAATTGTGAACTTTAAAGCTGAACCGGCTGTTTCCCATGAGTTAGAGCGTGTGCTGAAGATTACTGACGAAGTACTGCGCCACGTGGTTATTCGTAAAGAGGAATAATTTTTTATTTATGTCGGGGTGATTAAATTAATATGTTAAATAAAATAATTTTAATCGGAAGATTAACACGCGACCCCGAACCCCGTTACACCACAAGCGGAGTGGCTGTAACCAAGTTCACCTTGGCTGTGGATCGGCCATTTGCAAACAGACAGGGCGAAAGAGAAACTGACTTTATAGACGTAGTTACTTGGCAGAAACTGGCTGAAATATGTGCTAACAATTTGAGTAAAGGCCGGTTAGTGGCTGTGGAAGGTCGCCTGCAAATTCGTTCCTATGACGATAATCAGGGAATAAGGCGTAAAGCTGCCGAAGTGGTGGCGGATAATGTGCGCTTCTTAGACCGGGCCAAAGAGAGGGCCGATGCGCCTGCCGGGCAGGAAAGTTACAGTAATGCCGATGCGGGCGGTTTTGCCAGTGAAATCAGTTTCTCCGATGATGCTGACGATGTTCCGTTTTAGAAAAGGAGGGAAATCATGGCCAGAGACCGTCGCAGAAAAAAGCGCATCTGCAGCTTTTGCGTAGATAAAAAAGAAGAAATAGATTTCAAAGACGTACCCCGTCTTAAGAAATATATCACCGAGCGCGGCAAAATACTGCCCCGCCGTATTTCCGGCAACTGTGCCAAACACCAGCGGATGCTTACCACAGCAATTAAAAGAGCCCGTGTGATGGCACTATTGCCCTACACCATAGATTAATATAAAAAAGCAGCAAAGGAAGCACAGGCTTCCTTTGTTTTTTTATGTGTGCCCGGCATGGGCAATGTCTATAGGGTGAAAGTCCCGAACGTTGAAGGTAGCAGTAAACGTTAGCTTAAGGCAAGGGTGTCCG
>NZ_JAFBCW010000029.1 GCF_016907915.1 Desulforadius tongensis | reverse complement strand
TAACCCGTCAGGGTTACGATGAAGCAGGAAACCTACGAATTCGTTTCGTCCAGGAAGCCCCTTCCTGAGCGGAGCGAAGGGAGGGGTAGTTCACTGTCCAAGGAGGTGATTTAACGTGGAGCATGTTGTGTATAATACTCATTTGGCATCAAATTTGTTTGTCGGTTTGGTAGTTATTGTGCTGTTAATTTTTATTCTGGCGGCGTTACTGCAGTGGCTTTGGAATATTACCATTCCCTAGGTATTCGGGCTTAAAGAGCTTACGTACTGGCAGGCCTTTCGCATAATGATTATTTCAAGTATATTATTTAAAGGTTAGCAGCTGGCTAACCGGTTGTTGGGAGTGTTATTATGTTTTTTGTAAGGTCAATTGGGATGATAGTTTTGGCCGTACTGGTATTGTTTGTTTTGGCCGGGCTGTTAATGTGGCTTTGGAATATTACTGTACCCCAGGTGTTTGGGTTGAAGCAAATTACATATTGGCAGGCTTTCCGGCTGTTAATTATTGCCGCCATATTATTTGGTGGTGGCAGCATTAATTTTCACTAAAATATGGCTCACCGGTTTTTCAACCTGTTTAAACTGCCCTACCCGAAATTTATTATTACCAGCACTAAATTCTGGTTTATGTTAAAACCAAAGGAATACTGCTAAAAAAGTAGAATTGAAAATAAAAGAATAATCTCATTAGAGGTGGATGCAGATATTGAAGTTGTACCAGGTAGAGGCGGTGGTTTTAGGCCTCAAAACCATGCGCGAGGCAGATAAAATAATCACCATTTTTTCCCGTGAATATGGTAAGCAGCGGGTAGTGGCCCACGGGGCGAGTAAGGCCACCAGCCGCAAGCGCGGGGCGGTTCAGCCCTTGTGTCATTCCCGGATGCTGCTGTACCGGGGCAGAGAATTGGATTCCGTCAGCCAGTGTGATGGAATAACGTTCTTTACCGAACTGCGCGGCAACCTGGAAAAATTAACCCTGGCTTTGTATCTTTGTGAGCTGGTGGATGGCTTGAGTGCTGAGTACCAGCAAAATGAACCGCTTTTTGTGCTGCTGCTCACTACCTTGGGATGGCTGAACCGGCCGTTTATAGATTTACCCCGGGCAGAAAAAATGGTGGCCGGTTTTGAATTAAAAATGATGGGGTTAATGGGTTATTTGCCCGAACTGGGCTGCTGTGTTAATTGTGGTGCCGGGATAAAGGGTAATAAAATAACCTTCAGTGTTAAAAATGGCGGAGTGATGTGTGAAAACTGCCGTGGAACGGATCCCCAAGCGCTGGCCATAAATGAGCAGACTTTGCACCTGATGCGCCGGCTCCTTGTAACTAGGCCCGGTGGGCTGCCCGAAATTGAAATGCCGCCGGTGATATTTAACCAGTTAAAAAGAGTGCTGCGCTCTCTTACCAGGCATTACCTGGAAAGACGGGCTAAATCGCTGGATTTTTTAGAATTTCTGCATAAAAAACCTCTCTGGCGGGGTAAATATTAGTAGTTACTTTAGAAGGGGTGACAAAATGACCAGCGATTTAGAAAAGATTGATTTGCTTCGGGCCCGCTTGGGAGTGAGCTATAAGGAAGCCAAAGAAGCTTTGGATCAAATGGATGGTGATGTGGTTCAGGCCTTGATCAGCCTGGAACAGCGCAATCTTCACATCGGTGAAAAGATTCAGGGCCGCGGCAGAGAAGCGGTGGAGCAGTTGAAAAGTTTGCTGGATATGGGGCAGAGTACCCGTATTAAAATAAAAAAAGATGGACGCACCGTGGTGGATATACCGGCCACACTTGGTGTAGCCGGTGTTGTGGGAGCCCTGTACAATTCAGAACTGGCGGTGCTGGGTGCGGTGGGAACGCTGGTGGCCATGGCCAATAATTATACATTAGAAATAGAGCGCCAGGAAGAAAGGCAGGACTATAGTTATAATTAATGTTTTTGTCAGCTGAAACTTGACAAATCTAAGATAGAAATATAGAATTTTTCTGTAAAGGCATATATTGTAGGCGATGCGGGAAAGAGTAGCCAGGTGTAGTTTTCCCAGCGAGCCGGGAATGGTGCGAGCCCGGTAAAACAGCTTGTGTGAAGGGGGTTCCCAAGCCGCAAGAGGAAAGCCTGCGGGCTGCCGCAGGTGAGTAAAGCTTGCATTTACAAGGTGGGCCGCCGGGCGGTCAACCAGGGTGGAACCGCGGGAGAACCTCTCGTCCCTGATGATTATCGGGACGAGAGGTTTTTTGGTTTAAGTACCAAACACACCGCTTTACGGGACCGGCAGAGGAATTTCAGCAAACGTTACAAAAAAAGCTGCCGGTTTAGTAAGATACCATTTAAAAATTTTGTCGGAGGTGTACCTATGCAGCAGGTAACTATTGATGACTTTTTTAAAATTGATATCCGTATTGGCACAGTAATTAAAGTGGAGGATTTTCCCGAAGCACGTAAACCGGCCTACAAATTATGGATTGACTTTGGAGCAGAAGTAGGCACTAAAAAATCCAGTGCCCAAATCACTGATTTATACAGCAAAGAAGACCTTTTGCACCGCCAGGTGATTGCGGTGGTAAATTTCCCACCCCGGCAGGTGGCAAAGTTTATGTCTGAAGTATTGGTTTTGGGAACAGTGCAGAGCGACGGCAAAGTGGTACTTTTACAGCCGGAACGCCCGGTGGAAAACGGTTTAAGAATCAGTTAAGGGAGGAAAATAAAAAGTGAATTTTCAACAGCTGATATTGACTCTAAACAAATTTTGGTCTGAACAAAACTGCATTATTCAGCAGCCCTATGACATAGAAAAGGGTGCAGGTACCATGAACCCGGCCACATTTTTGCGGGCGCTGGGGCCTGAACCCTGGCGAGTTGCCTATGTGGAACCGTCCCGCCGTCCCACCGATGGAAGATACGGGGAAAACCCCAACCGTTTGCAGCACTATTACCAGTACCAGGTGATATTAAAACCCTCTCCGGAAGATGTAATTGATGTTTACCTGGAAAGCCTGCGGGCCATTGGTATTGACCCGGATAAACACGATATTCGCTTTGTTGAAGATAACTGGGAATCCCCCACCCTTGGGGCCTGGGGCTTAGGTTGGGAAGTATGGTTGGATGGCATGGAAATAACCCAGTTTACATACTTCCAGCAGTGCGGAGGTATTGACTGCAAGCCGGTATCAGCAGAAATTACCTACGGCCTGGAACGCCTGGCCATGTTTATACAGGGTGTAGACAGCGTCTTTGATATTCAGTGGGTAGAGGGAATTAAATACGGTGATGTACACCACCAGGGTGAAGTGGAACATTCCGCATATAACTTTGAAGAAGCGGATGTTGACATGCTGTTTAAGCTGTTTGATATGTACGAATCAGAGGCCGTTAAAGTGGCAGAAAAGGGACTGGTGCTGCCGGCCTATGATTATGTTTTAAAATGCTCCCATACTTTCAACCTGCTGGATGCCAGGGGGGCCATCAGTGTTACCGAGCGTACCGGGTATATTGCCAGGGTGCGCAGCCTGGCCCGGATGTGTGCCCGGCGTTACGTTGAACAGCGTGAAAAACTTGGATTTCCGCTGCTGAAAAAGGAGGAATAAAAATGGCTAAAGACTTTTTGCTGGAAATAGGAACAGAGGAAATACCGGCTCGTTTTATCAATCCTGCTTTAAAACAATTTAAAGAATTAGCGGAAAAGGCCTTTGAAGAGCACCGCCTGAAATATGAGGAAATAAAAACATATGGTACCCCCCGCCGCCTGGTGCTGTATGTTAAACAATTAGATGAGCAGCAGGCTGAACTGACCAAAGAAGCAAAGGGACCGGCCAAAAAGGTGGCCTTTGATGAAGAAGGCAATCCCACCAAGGCGGCCATGGGTTTTGCCCGCAGCCAGGGAGTTAATGTGGAAGATTTAGTAGTTAAAACCGTTGGCAGAGTGGAATATATGTATGCCATTGTGAAGGAAGAAGGTCATCCCACCGAAAAGGTGCTGGCGGATCTTGCCCCGCAGTTAATATCCGGCCTGCGTTTTCCCAAGCCGATGCGCTGGGGAAATCTGGACTACCGGTT
The DNA here is from genome assembly GCF_016907915.1 of Desulforadius tongensis. Taxonomy (GTDB): domain Bacteria; phylum Bacillota; class Desulfotomaculia; order Desulfotomaculales; family Desulfohalotomaculaceae; genus Desulforadius; species Desulforadius tongensis. The sequence goes on along the minus strand of NZ_JAFBCW010000029.1, from coordinate 31,311 downwards.
TGCCCGCCCCATTCACTGGGTGGTGGCATTGTTCGGTGCTGATGTGGTTCCTTTCACGGTGGCCAATTTAGCCAGCAATAGGTTTACATACGGCCATCGCTTTTTAAGTGACGGTCCGTTAAAGGTGAATGATGCTGTACATTATTTTGAAGTGATGAGTGAAGGATATGTAATGGTGGATGGCGAAGAACGCCGCCGGGTGATCTGGCAGCAGGTGCAGGATTTAGCCGGCAGTGTTGGCGGCCGGGTGGAATTTGATGAGGAACTGCTGGATGAAATAACCAACATTGTGGAATATCCCACTGCTTTAATGGGCAGTTTTGCAGAACACTATTTAAATATGCCCAGTGAGGTTATTATTACTCCCATGCGCGAGCACCAGCGTTATTTCCCGGTATTAGATGCTGACGGCAAACTGCTGCCCAGGTTTATTGCCGTGCGAAACGGTACAGAAAAGCACCTGGATATAGTGACCGCGGGCAATGAAAAGGTGCTGGCTGCCCGCTTGGCCGATGCGGAGTTTTTCTATAAAGAAGATTTAAAAGTTTCCCTGTCCGACAAGGTGGATGAACTGAAGAAAGTGGTGTGGCTGGAAGAGCTGGGCACAATGTACGAAAAGGTCCAGCGTATTGCCAAACTGGCAGACTCTTTAGCTGTTAAACTTGGTGTTGACCAAGAACAAAGGGATAAGCTGGCCAGGGCTGCTTATCTGGCCAAAGCAGATTTGGTTACCAATATGGTTTATGAATTTCCCGAGCTGCAGGGTATCATGGGACGGGAATATGCGCTGAAAAACGGTGAAGACAGTGAAGTGGCCCGGGCCATTTATGAGCATTACCTGCCCCGGTATGCGGGGGATGACCTGCCTGCCGGTATTACCGGGCAGCTGCTGAGTTTGGCGGATAAGCTGGACAGCATTGTAGGATGCTTTGCCATAGGTATTCAGCCCACCGGTTCCCAAGATCCGTATGCCTTGAGAAGGCAGGCACTGGGCATTACTTACATTCTTTTGGATGCCGACTTACCCCTTTCTTTAAGGGAAATGATCAGCCTGGCTTACAGCGGTTACCAGGATAAGGAAAAATTAAAACTCAATGCCGGTGAAGTGGTTAAAGAAGTACAGGAGTTTTTTAAACAGCGTATAAAAGGTGTCTTTTCTGAGCGCGGTTTTTCATATGACACTATTGATGCTGTTTTGGAAGCAGGCTTTGATGTCATTGCTGATACTTGGAATCGCGGCAGGGCGCTGTCGGAGTTCCGACGCCGGCCGGCCTTTGATGACCTGCTGACTGCCTTTAACCGGGTTAACAACCTGGCTAAAAAATCACCGGGTGGAACTGTAGACGAAAAACTTTTACAGGAACAGCCGGAAAAAGAGCTCTACCGGGCATATGTGAATTTTAAAAATAATATGGTTTTGTATATGAAAAATAAAGATTATGTAGCTGTTTTTAATGAAATAGCTCTGCTGCTGGAGCCCATTAACAAATTTTTTGAGCAGATAATGGTAATGGTAGATGACGAACAGGTGCGTAATAACCGCCTGGCGCTTTTATATAACTTGGCTGAAAAGATGAAAAGCATAGCTGATTTTTCCAAAGTTGTGGCATAACAAAGAAATTATTGTATACTAAAAAATTTTATTTGTTTTCAAGAAGGGATTTTTTAAGACATATCAAATATAATTAGTATGTCACAATTATCAAAAGGGGTGATGGGATGGAGTTAACCGAGCGCCAGCAAAAAATAGTGGAAATAGTAAAAAAAGATGGCCCCATCACTGGTGAACAGATTGCGGAAAAGTTAGATTTAACCAGGGCTACATTAAGACCGGATTTGGCTATTTTAACCATGGCCAATATTTTGGAAGCCCGTCCCCGTGTGGGTTATTTCTACAGTGGAAAAACATCCGGGCAGGTAGTGGCTGATAGGCTTAAAAAACTAAAAGTGGGAGACGTCAAATCGGTACCCATTGTAGTTAACGAAAACTGTTCCGTTTATGATGCCATTGTCACCATGTTTATTGAAGATGTTGGCACGTTAATTGTTGTTGGAGACGGGGGTAAACTAGAAGGGGTAATATCCAGAAAAGATTTTTTGAAGAATACTCTTGGTGGGCAGGATATTCATAAATTACCGGTGGGTGTAATAATGACCAGGATGCCTAATGTCGTATGTGCCTACCCTGAGGACTCAGTATGGTTGGCAGCACGCCGGTTATTAAACCATGAAGTGGACTGTCTTCCGGTGGTACGCCCGATACAGGGGGAAGCGGATGATCATTACGAAGTTATCGGGCGTTTCACTAAAACCAACATCGCTCAACTGTTTGTGGAGTTGGGAGAAGAATAGATAGCAGGGGGGCGTTTGCCATTAGTGAGATAGCATCGCAGCCAAAAATATATGTGTTGTCAGATTCCGTTGGCGAAACCGCTGAATTGGTGGCCAAAGCTGCCGTGAGCCAGTTTAATCACGGCAGTGTTGAAATAAAGCGTATACCCTATGTCAACAGCATTAGTGACATTCACGATGTGGTGGAAGAAGCAGCGGGGCAGAACTGTATCATTGCCTACACACTGGTGCTGCCTGAACTGCGAGAAGCGCTGGTACAAGAAGCCGACCGCAACAATATTATCGTGGTGGACATAATGGGCCCGCTGATGAATGCCCTGGGTAATATAACTAAAAAATCACCAATACTGGAACCGGGTCTGGTACACCGGTTGGATGAGGAATACTTTCGCAAGGTAGAGGCTATCGAATTTGCAGTAAAGTATGATGACGGCAAAGATCCCAGGGGTATCATCAAGGCGGATTTGGTTATTATAGGAGTGTCCCGCACCTCTAAAACGCCGCTGTGTATGTACCTGGCCCACAAGCGGATTAAAGCGGCAAATGTACCGCTGGTGCCGGAAGTTTCGCCGCCGGAGGAGATATTTAAGATACCCTCCAGCAAAGTAATTGGCTTAACTGTCAGCCCACAGCAATTAAATGTAATTCGCCAGGAACGGCTGCGTACGCTGGGTTTAACTTCACATGCCGATTATGCCAGCATGGAGCGGATATTGAAAGAGTTGGACTATGCAGAGAAGATCATGAAAAAGATAGGCTGTGTTACCATTGATGCAACCAATAAAGCAGTGGAAGAAACAGCCAGCAAAGTGCTGGAACATTATTATCGCAGCCAGCGGCAGAAACAATAAGGCCGTTCTTTGGGTTAATACCAGCTAACTGGCTAAATTTTACCAGGGAGGTTTATGAGTTATGTCAACTGCCAAGTATGTGTACCTTTTTAACGAAGGACGGGCAGATATGAAAAATTTATTGGGCGGTAAAGGGGCAAACCTGGCTGAAATGACTAATATCGGCCTGCCGGTGCCTCCGGGATTTATTATTACTACCGAGGCCTGCATAGATTTTTATAATGCCGGTAAACAGTTTCCCCAGGGATTGGAAGAACAGACGCTGGAAAAAGTAAAAGTGCTGGAGGAAACCACAGGTAAAAAGTTTGGTGATCCCAAAACCCCGCTGCTGGTTTCGGTGCGCTCCGGTGCGGTAATATCCATGCCCGGTATGATGGATACCGTTTTAAATTTGGGATTGAATGATGAAACGGTGGAAGGATTGGCAGCTTGTACCGGCAACCGGCGCTTTGCCTATGATTGTTACCGTCGTTTTATACAAATGTTTGGTGATGTGGTGCTGGGTATTGACCATCATAAATTTGAAGCCGTTTTGGAAGATAAAAAAGTTGATCGAGGCGTACGGTTTGATAATCAGTTAACCGCTGAAGATTGGGAAGAAGTAATCGAAAAGTATAAGAAGATTATTAACAAAGAAACCGGAAAACCATTTCCCCAGGATCCCATAGAGCAGCTGTTTAAAGCTATATTTGCCGTGTTTAATTCCTGGAATACCGAGCGTGCTATTGTCTACCGCAAAGTACATAAAATTCCCGATGACTTGGGAACGGCGGTTAATGTGGTATCAATGGTATTTGGTAACATGGGCGATGATTCCGGTACCGGCGTAGCATTTACCCGCAACCCGTCCACCGGTGAAAAAGTGCTGTACGGCGAATATTTAACCAACGCTCAGGGTGAAGACGTAGTGGCGGGTATTCGTACACCCCAGCCCATTGCTAAATTGGAACAGGAAATGCCTGCTGTATACCGTCAATTTACAGAAACCTGCCAGCTGCTGGAAAAACATTACCGGGACATGCAGGATATTGAGTTTACAATTGAACGGGGCAAGTTATGGATTTTACAAACCCGTAACGGCAAGCGTACCGCCCAGGCAGCTATAAAAATAGCAGTTGATATGGTGGGGGAAGGTTTGATTACCAAAGAAGAGGCAATAACCCGTGTGGAGCCGGGACAGCTGAATCAGCTGCTGCACCGGCGCATTGACCCCGATTCCCAGCTGGAAGTGCTGGCCAAAGGTCTGCCTGCCTCACCCGGCTCAGCTTCCGGTAAAGTGGTATTTGATGCCGACTTGGCTGAAAAGTTAGGCCAGGAAGGAGAAAAAGTTCTACTGGTGCGGATGGAAACCACCCCGGATGATATTCACGGTATTGTGGCAGCTCAGGGGGTGCTGACATCCAGGGGCGGCATGACCAGTCACGCCGCTGTAGTGGCCCGGGGTATGGGAAAACCGTGTGTATGCGGTTGTGACGAAATTAAAATTGATTACGGGACAAAACAATTTAAAGTCGGTGATTTGGTAATTAAAGAAGGGGATACAATTTCTATCGATGGCAGCACCGGGCATGTAATGCTGGGTGAAGTGCCGATGATTGACCCAGAACTATCCAGTGAGTTCCGGAAACTGCTGGAATGGGCAGATGAAATTCGTGACCTCGGTGTGCGAGCCAATGCTGATACACCGGAAGATGCTGCCAAAGCCAGGGAATTTGGTGCTGAGGGCATTGGATTAACACGTACTGAGCACATGTTTATGGCTCAAGACCGCCTGCCCATCGTACAAAAGATGATTTTGGCCACCACTTTGGAAGAAAGACAGGAAGCCTTAAGTCAACTGCTGCCCATGCAGCAAGATGATTTTTACGGTATATTGAAAGCCATGCAGGGTCTGCCGGTTTGCATACGCCTTTTAGACCCGCCGCTGCACGAGTTTCTGCCTAACGCGGAGGAACTGGCAGTGGAAATAACGAAATTAAAGCTGACAAATGGTGATGCAGAAGAAATTAAAGCTAAAGAAAAGCTGCTGCGTCAAGTTCGTTCACTGACAGAGTTTAACCCCATGCTGGGGCATAGGGGATGCCGTTTGGGTATTACTTACCCGGAGATTTATGCCATGCAGGCCCGGGCCATCTTCCAAGCCACAGCCCAACTGGTGTGGGAAGGCTATGAAGTAATACCGGAGGTAGAAATACCGCTGGTTATTGAAGTAAAAGAATTAAGTTTCTTAAAAGAATTGGTAACAAAGATAGCTGAAGAAGTGAAAGAAGAAACCGGCGTTCAGTTCCGCTACACAGTGGGCACAATGATCGAAATGCCCAGGGCAGCCCTGTTAGCTGGTGAAATTGCTGAGCAGGCGGAGTTTTTCTCCTTCGGTACCAACGACTTGACACAAACCACCTTGGGTTTCTCCCGGGATGATGCAGAAGGTAAATTTATGCATCACTATACCGAGCGCAAGATACTAAAAGAGAACCCCTTTGTGGTGCTGGACCGTAAGGGTGTTGGTAAGCTGATGAAAATGGCGGTGGAAGAGGGACGCAAAACCCGCCCCGACCTGTTGATAGGTATCTGTGGGGAGCATGGCGGCGAGCCCAGTTCAGTGGAGTTCTGTCACATAATTGGATTAAATTATGTCAGCTGCTCGCCGTATCGTGTACCTATCGCCAGGTTAGCTGCGGCTCAGGCAAAGATTATCAATAAAGACCAATCAAAATAAGGCTTAAAATAGGTTGGTTAGTAACCTCAAAGCCTTATATATCAAGGGTTTGAGAGATTTAGTATAAAATAAAGCAGGGGTATTATTTCTTAGTGATTTAAGAGATAATACCCTATTTTTTATTGATTCCCTGTATTTTGGAACATAAAATGGGGGGGATTTTCAACTATATTTTGGTATAGTTTTCCTTGACAAATACGTTTAGTAAAATATATACTTTTCTGTAATAAGATACATATATGTACGGACAAAGATATTTTGTGAGAAAAGATAAAAGGAGGGGTTTTTATATTAGGAAGATTTATTAAACTCAACAAGATAATAGTATCAGCGCTGGGAATGGTACTATGTTTTGGATTACCGGCAGTAGCAGGAGTCAATGTTTACGTGGAAGATCAACAGGTACAGTTTAATCAACAACCTTATGTGGACCAAAATAAAAATAGAACAATGGTACCATATAGGGAAATCTTTGAATCGCTTGGTGCAAGGGTTTGGTACGATGAAGATACAAATTCTGCTATGGGGCAAAAGGATGATACAACTATCAAACTATCTATAAATCAGGATGTGGCATTTATTAATGACAGGGAAGTTTGTTTGGATGTAGCATCCCAGGTAGTAAATGGACGGATAAAATGATACCTTTAAGACTTCATTGGTAAAAACCTTGGTTATGCAGAAGGTGACCTAAATAACTTAATTGTACACATTATAAAGGGTAGAGAGCAAGTTGTTGAAGATACAGAAATTGTAGAGGACGCTACTTATGTTCAAGATATGAGTTATACTATAAAATTATACGGTAACAATGTAACTGGCAAATATACAGGGTATACCATAGATAATATCCCAAATGGTAAGGGAAGTTTCTATTCAAAGGGTAATGCAATATTTGTTGAGCAACAAAAGGGATTGGAATCTATTATAGAAGGAAACTGGGTAAATGGTTATATAAACGGTTATGGAACTAAAACATGGGGAGATGGAAAAAAATACGTAGGTAATTTTGTAAATAATAAAATTGAAGGTCAAGGGACTTTTTTACTATATATAAATAATAGAGATATTTCGCGTTGCAGGAATACTGAAGAAGGGGATTACAGGGATAAACGGTATTAACTGATTGACTGGCAATAAACATGTATAAACATGTATAAACATGTATAAACATGCGGTCACTCCTATTGTTGGAGTAGCCAATTCACCTTCCCGTGATTGAAGTTAACTATTATCTGAGATCAGTAAAAAAGTCCCTATAAAATCACGTTAGTTAGGGATAACTTCTGTTTAAAAACAGAAAAAGTGATCCAAGCCTTGATTTTAAGAGTTTTTCCACAAAAAATCTCCATAAATGGCATAATTAGGTATGACCAAATATCAACCATTAGGGGTTTTTTTTATGCTTCGACTAGAGCCAAAGCAATTAAGCTTTCACTCATCATTATACAATAAAATTCCAGAAGATCATAGAAAGGAATGGATATAAACATGAAAAATGATATTAAACGGATAGCATCTTCCGTTATGATAATGTTTTTTGTTATTGCTATGTTAATTCCAGTAACAGCATTTGCAACAACGAACAAAATATTTGGTGGAAATGAGGTAGAAGCTGCTGTTAGTGGAACTAGGTTAATTCAGTCTGTCAATAAAATAAAGGTGCTGGGAAATTATAACTATATAACAGATTTGTACAGCGATAAGGTACAATTAATGCCTGTTCAAAAAAATTTCATATCACAGGCATATGGATATGCAGATAAAGATGGCAATATAAAAATACCTATACACGAAAATTGGAGTTTTGCGGACATGTTTATTGGTGGTCTGGCAATTGTTTTTGATGAGAACAAAAATACATTGTCAGCAATAGATACAAATGGCAATGTTGTATTTGACTTTGATGATAAAACATATTTAGGTGGTGTAGGAGATACAAGTTATTTACAAAGATTTGAAAATGACCCTAATGGAATGTACTGTGTATATGTGAGAGGTAATGGAGATTGTAATTATGCACCGAATAACCTAACTTTAACTATCTATGATAGGCAAGGAAACCGTATAAGAAAAGCTTTGCCATATGACCGTATCGGAAGATTTAATAACGGTATTGCAAACCTATATATAATTACAGGCTCACAAGAAATACCTTGGTTAGAAGGCACTACCATGACAAAGTATACCTATAGACCAATTGGATCCATAAATACAAAAGGTGAAATTTTAGATAAAGTAGTACCTGAAGTAGAGGATGAAATGACTGATGATTATGGGTTTACTGTGGAATTCGGAGATAACAATCAAAGAATTATAAAAAATAGCAAAGGAGAAGAAATATACAGATATACCCAGCAGGAATATAAACTTGGCAGTGAGCATAATATCATTAACCAAAATGCCATATTAGTTCCTGTAAGAAAAGATGATGGGACTACAGCGCTTACATTAATGGACTCTAATGGAAACCTATACCCTGAATATGAATTTAATGACTTTAATGCTTGGGGAGCATACGGAAACAGGTTTATTGCCAGACCTTATGTATCATATGCAGACAAATTAGCGTATGCCAATACATTAGGTGAAGAAGGAAAACAATGGATACTGGATACACAATTTTTGGCTGAAGGTAAGGATGTGATAATGTACCAGCTCCAACCACCGACCATATATGAAATTCAATTAGTCGGGTATTCAAATAAGGACAACATTGAAACGGTAAATAATACAGTTACTAATATTTCAACTTCAATAGTACCGGCAGACCCGAATAAGAAACTTAAGAGTGGAATAACGCTGTGGGAAGCGAAAGTACTAATAAAAGATAATAGAGAAAACTTAAAATCACTGGGTTATTCTGAGGAAGACATAAAGCAAGTAGAGGAAGGTCTATATAGAGATTTAGGAACAACAGCAGAAGAAATAGCAAGATGTCCAGACAGACCCCAAGTCCCGGTAACCACACAAAAACCGAGCCAGCCAAAGCCTGAGGTGGAACAGCCAGTACAACAGCCAACACAACAGCCTGTAGTACAGCAGCCTGCAGGTAGTTATTTACCACCATCAGTAGATAAGGACAGAAATGGCAGAGTAGATGCACTTGAAGAACGAATGTTTGAAGGTGAATTCACAACTGAATCAGACCCGAACTTTAATTTATCTACAGACTTCCCAGAATCAAACTAAGAGCTTCATTAGTGAGGTAGTTCTAGGTTATATGTTTAATATTAATTAGAAGTTATTTTCCAAAAATAGAGATGATATTAGAGGATAGGGGTAGCTTAATGCTACCCCTAAGTTACTTCCTTTATCCTTTTTATAGTTATAAAGTCGGATATTAAACTTATCAATAATCAATAAAAAGAAGAAATAAATATTAATAAAGAGGGAGGTAGTGGTAATGCGATGTAAGTTTAAAAGAATAATATCCAGCTTATTAGTAGTATCAATGTTTGCAATGAGCTTACCTATACAGGCTTTTGCAGAAGTCGTGCAAGATAATGGTAACGCAGGTTCGGGTACAGGGGGAGGCAGCACTAACAGGGCATATACATGGGTAGGAAGTCAGTCCGGATTCAGGATTGCTATAGTGGACAAAAATTTCAACCAGGTATCAAATACAGTAGACTTAGTGTTCAGCAAACCCACCGTATTTAATTATGGCGGTGCAGATGGATTAAAAGATTTTTATACTAACACAAGGGCAAATGGAAAAACACTAGATAACTCTCCAAAAGATCATAAATGTATACTAATTAAAAAATTAATAGACGATAGCAAAGGCACTGAAAATGAAATAAAAAAATACCCAAAATTTCCAATCACATATATGGGAAATAAATCAGTAGCTGGTGGTGAAGATTTTAAAGAATGGTTCTTAAAAGGTAATGGTTTAAACAGTCTAACTTTCACCTACCCATCCGGTACACAATCAGCTGGTGGAGTATCTGACGGTATAACTAAACCAGTCTTAAAAGACCAGCCAAGACCAATTAACGACATGCCACAGGTGGGTATTATTGAAATATTAATGGATAGTTCATATAGAGGCTTTAAAAGGATAGAGGCATTTAGCTATATAGTAGAACAAGGTTACTTCCATCATGCACAGCCATTAATAGATGCAAAAAGTAATCAAGTAAAGAGTATAATAAAAATAAGATCTGAAAAAGAACTTAAGGAACCTGGTTATATAGCAGGTGAAGAGTTACTTAAAGTATGGGGATATTGCAAGTCAGTATCAAAAACATACGCAGAAGCTGTATATATCTATTGTGCGGTAATAGATAGAGTAGCAGGATATAATTATTCAGGAAACGACTATACTTTTGTAGTAATGAACATAAAAGATGAATACGATAGTGATGCGACATACAATATAGCTAGTAACGTAGACATAACATTAGAAGAAATCCCATTAGCTGGTTCAGGAAATTCAGGAGATAATGGATATGCAGATGAAATATTGAATTGGTATGATGAGGATGAGAAAACAAAAACGAAGAAACCATTATTTTACTTCTTAGACCCAGCATTAAATAAAAAGATGCAAAGTGAAAAGCTAAAAGTAACAGATATTATATTACAAAACAACTACTATGTAACTGTAGAGCCTATATTCTGGTACAGACCAGCAGCGGCAGGCCCAGGAGGTTTACCAGGCAATCCAATGCATCCTAACTATGTATATGGTACCATAGGAAACTGGGTAGATTTTCATGCTGAACAGGGATATAAGTTTGGAAATACAGGTGGGGCTTACGTAACTATCATGACAGGACTTGGTTGGTCTTGTTTCCATATTAATAAAGATTGGGTAGGGCCATCTGGAATTTTCTTCCCCCGATAAATTAGACAGTAAGTTAAGCCGCTTTTCTCTGTTTTTCATAGTTTTCCGGACTCATGTAACCCAATGATGAATGAAGTTTTCTTCCTCTTCAGGTGTTCCCGGCTTACGATTACATTGCCCAGAAAAGCTGGCATCACCAAATTCTTGAAACTGCTGCCGCCAGCGTTTTAAATTTGTTACATTAATACCTAAGTCCTTGGCCACAGCAGCAGTGGATTTACCACTTGTTTTTTTAAAAGTTCTACCGCTTCCTTTTTAAATTCTTTCGCATATGTTCTCCTTGCCCCAGCCATTCTTCAGCACCCCCAGTTATTTATACTATACACTCTTAACTGTCTGAAAAATACATTGAAATATACCCAATATAAGCCGGAGCCTCTTGCCTGACTACCGGTCTGGTTTGTTATTGCTTTACTATGTGAAGTTGTCAAGGTGCAATAATTTAGGAGTGCCTACCAATACTACCCAAAATCGTTACCGGCTTTCCGAAATACTACTCAAACTAAATAATTTGCAAATAATTTTAATACTAAAATAATTTGCGAAAATTATATGGTTTATACATGGTTCGACATAATATTTGAAACAAATCATATATAATGCTTCTAATATCAATATAAATTTAGTACCGTTGTTCTTGCCGTGCCTGAACAACTACTATTCGTACCTTGAAAACTAGATAGAGTATAGGGTTGCACAAACGAATCATTTTGTGCGTAAAACTCTCTATGTGTCGTCAAAATAAATGGCGTTCGTATAATTAGTAAGCTATACCTGCAAACTTACTGTAATTAGCTATATGTTAGTTACAAAGGGCTGCAGTGAATCTAGCCCAGCCAAAAGGCTGCTGTCAGGTGTAAACAACTGGGGAGCAATGAGAAGCTGCTGCTGTTTCGCGCAGAGGGCTTGGAGTTACCACTGGAAGCCTCGGGCACAAGGTCACAATTGTATAATCACTATTATCTAGCTTCTAAGCCCCTAACAGTTTTAGACACCGTGGCTAAATTAAGTTAAATAATATACAGGTTATGTAAAGAATTAGGTATTCTTCGGCCGCAGCGCAAAAAGAAACATTCTTACCCCAAAAAAGCTGCTAAAAACCGTCTGGTAACTGCATCCAGCCGGCTGTGGGAAGTTGATTTAAAATACGGGTATATTACTGGGGAACAAAGATTTTTCTTTGTTTTGTCATCCATTGATGTTTATGACCGGAGTATTGTTGGATATTATATCGGGTTGCGCTGTGAGGCCAAAGATGCAGTAAACACACTTAACAGGCATTTTGGAAAAGGAAGTTATACAACAGTATTAACAAATCGGTAATTCGTTCAGACAATGGCCCATAATTTACTGCGCACGCATTTTATAATGCCTGCCAGTAGCTTGGAATTGAGCATGAGATAATACCTTGCAAAATACCGAATATGAATGCTCATATAGAAGCATTTCACAGTATTTTAGAAGATGAGTGTTTTACAAAACACCAGTTTCAGCCATACTTTGAAGCATATAAGGCAGTGACAGAATTTATAAAATTTTACAACGAAGGTGTGGGCAAAGCCTTTACCTTTAACGTAATGGACAAGCTGGCTAGAATTCGCAAAGGGATGAAAAGGACAAGGAAAGTTGTGAAACTATATGAAAAAGCTAGTTAATTAACGCTAGTGTCCAAAATTGAGGGGTTAACCCAAATTCACAAGGCCTTGACAGTGAGGACAACAATCAATTACCGGAAAATCATTATCTTTACCTCGGACGGCATATTCTTTTACCGATAAGCCAAAATCATATGCTATGACCATAAAAAACTCCACCAAATTTATTTGCTAAAATTTTAGTACTTTGCTGGGAAATTTTAAAAGTACTTTTCCTTTTTAATTTGCAAAAATCTCTATCAAATTGAATTAGATAAAATGAAAGTTTATAGGAGTGAACGAAATGTTACTTTATAGGGCAATTAATAAAGTTGATGAGGAAAATATTAATAAAGGATGCGGGATAAAAGCTTCAACACAAGGAACAAAACAAACATGTCTTCAATCTGTATCTTCGCATGTTGCTAATGGTTCAAATCCAAATCGAAAAGATTGCTGGATTTCTACTGTGAAAAATTTCAAAATATGTGCTAGTGAATTTTCAATACCGCAAATGGGTGGGTATAATACTGCAAAACAAAGAAAAAGGATAGCTGTGATTGAACGAAATAAAATGATAAATAGTAATTCTAACCATGGTTCCAACGGTAATTATACGTACATATCAGATGGGAAGTCAGAGCTAGACCTGAGTGATATTACTAGTTGGCCAAATTCGACTAAGCTAGATCACGAAAAAAATATGGTAATTAAATACCCAAACGGTAAGCAGGTAATCGTTGATAAAAAACTTATGGATCAACACGCTAATTATTTTATAAACTTTTTTAATGGGTTAAATAATATAGAGACATTTATTTTCGATATGACTTTGCCATCCCCTAATGATAGGAAATATGTTAAAAAGTCAAAATATGCGCCACTTAACGAGTTTTCTTTTTATGATTACTACAACTATGGTATTGTACCCCCGTGCCAAGGGTTACCAATAGTTTCGGGTCTTTTAAAAAACAACAAAGAAGTTTTAATAATGAATGAAATACCATCTAACTCTATATTAAAACTTCTAACATTTTTAGAAATTGATGTATTGTATGCTTTGGATGATGCTGTTTTTATGACTGTTCTTAACAATATTGTCAGTGGGAACATTGAAATTAAAAATCAAGGTCAAAATATTTTTGTGAATAGAAAACCGTTAAGTTTAAGTAATGATGAGCAGGATTTGGTTTGCAAAATATACAGTTGTAATTATTCAATTATCGATCTAACATATGGAAGATATAACGTTCAGGAAAATACTAATGGTTCTAGCATTTTAGATATATATGATAACTTTAAACGTCTTAAACGTAGTATTATTGAAAAAGTAATATCGGAAATAAATCAAAAATCTACTGGGAGTATTGTTGAAGATGGGATATTTGTTGCAGTTCAGAAAGGGAAAAAAGCAGATACTGACACTGACACACAACCTATTAAACTGTGTAAATACGATTTATTGCTAATTGAAGACCAACAAGAAAATAAGGTATATAAATTTTCAGATTCAAACTACCAAGAAATATGGAAGAATAGTGTAGAAGAGAGTGTTTTTCAAATTAAAGATAATTCGGGTTGTATAGTCAATTGTTGTTTCGAATGATGGCTAATAATACTATGATTGAGAGCTTACTAAAGTACGAATAACCGCATACACTGAACTGGAGTACCTTAATTAGGATTTAGACAAATTAAATTTATTTAGTAATAAAAATCCATTTGGTTGTAACAATAGTAATACAAAAAATAGCACTGAGTGGGTTTCCTAAAATAGGTTTGCTTCTGAATAATGGTTTGCAATAGAAGATGGCAGCGGGCTAACCCCTCAATTTTGGACACTAGCGTTAATTAACTAGCTCTTCTAAAGTATCAAAATGACATCTTTTTACTAACTCTGTTTTAAAGATTTTAAACATGGCTTCTGCCACGTGCTCAAAGACACACTTATTTGCGGCCCCGGCAGCGGTAATTTAAAGAAAGAAGACGAAGAAATCAGGCGTTTAAAGAAATAGATAGCTGACTTACAGGAGGAAAACGCCATTCTAAAAAAGGCCACGGCCATCTTCGCCAAACACCAGAAATAGCTTACAAGTTTATTTATCAGCACTGCTTCGAATTTCGGGTAAAGAAGATGTGCCAAGTGATGGAAATATCAAGAAGCGGTTATTATGCCTGGATAAAGCGACCGGAAAGCAGCCGCAAAATTCAGAATAGGGAACTAGTTAAAGAAATTCGCAAGGCGTACAAAATATCCCGGGGCACTTACGGCAGCCCAAGGATAACCAGGGTCTTAAATAAAAAAGGCTTTGTTTGTGGCCAAAACCGCGCAGCCCGCCTGATGCGTGATAATGGCATTACCGGCAAGACAAAGAGAAAATACAAAGCTGCAACAAATTCAAAACACAATTATCCAGTTGCTGAGAATCTGATTAATCAAAACTTTAATATTGACCGCCCCAATCAAATTGGGGCGGTCGACATTACCTATATACCGACAGATGAAGGTTGGCTTTACCTTGCAGCCATAGAGGATTTATTCCAACAAAGAATTGTAGGCTGGGCTATGAACAGCACTATGACCCGGCAGTTAACACTGGATGCTCTTAGACATCCGGAGGTATCGACCACCGGCAGGGCTGATTCATCACTCTGATCGTGGAAGCCAGTATGCCAGCCATGAATACCAGCAAGCATTAAGAGATTACCAAATTATTAGCAGCATGAGCCGTAAAGGTAACTGTTACGACAACGCCTGCATTGAATCATTCTTTGGAACATTGAAATTGGAACTGATTTATGGTAACCGCTTTAAAACAAGGGCCGAAGCTCGCCAAGCTGTCTTTGAATATATTGAGGTTTTTTACAATATTGAACCGGCGGGGAAAATAACCTGTACATGTTTTCTGGAGCCGCCCCGTTGGTAGTTATCTCAAACTACGCACGGAGTGAATGTCCAGACCAATGATTTGTTTACTTAAAATTTAATAAATATTGTTAAGAGATTCTATAAAAACAGGAGAAAACACGCCGTTTGTTGTGTCTATTTTTTCGGGGGAAGCTCAATCTATCCTGAAATAAGTGCTCACATCGATTATATTTCCAATTATACCAATATACATAGCTGGCTCCTATGAGTCGCATAATTATTCCCAATTCTTCTTTCACGCCATTCTTTTACCCCACCGGAAACTTGGGTTGAAATTTCGCCAATCATGCCGTTTTTAATACTACTGTTAAAAGTAACGTCTCCATTCCATTCGGAACCTTGCTTGGCAGATTGTGTTATATTTAAGGTAATTGTAGCATCTCTTTGACCAGCACGATTATCTTTATATATTTCAGCAATCTTTTTAAATTCGCTTATAGTACTAGGAGTTGATCACGAGCAATTAAATTAATATAAAGTCTGCCTCATCACCTTCATCCGCTTTCATTAACGCTCTATAATATTCTTCCCTTAACTCATTTTTAATCACCACAGGAAGTACCGTTTTTCATTAATATAAAATTCATTGAAAGCCTTGCTGCCCTGCCATTGCCATTATCAAAAGGGTGTATTGCTACAAATTTATGGTGTGCCCGAGCAGTCAGTTCCACTGCTTCGGCATGATTTTGAGCTTCCAGATACTTTTTCAAAGTTTTCCCCTTTGATGTTAACCCGTGCTGCAGGAAAAATGCAGTTTCTTGTAAAGTAAGAGTATTTCCTTTATTGAAACTATATTTCCAGCATTTTCAAGTGCAAAATATTCCCATTTATTATGAGAGAATGATTTCCCCCGATAAATTAGACGGTAAGTTAAGCCGCTTTTTTCTATTTTTCATAGTGAAAAATAAGTCAAGTGTGCCTATATTACTATAAGGACTTGATACTATACAGATAGTGGGGTAGAGTGTATTTAGTTGAAGTCAAAATCAAACATATGACAGGTAAAGTGGCTATATTGTCAATGGTAATAAGTAAAATTTATGGTTACCAAAAGTGTTCCATAATAGTAAAAAGTGGTGATTGGTCCATTATGTTGGCTGCGGCTCAGGCTAAAGTGAATAATGGCTAATAAGAAAAGGGGAACCGGTTTTTGGTTCCCTTTTTTGTTACCATAATTTCGCATGAAGTACCACCAGGGAAAGTTTTTAAGTGAGCAGCTGCCGGGCTCGGTAAGATAACATTTTTTCAGGGTAGGTACTGCAATTTAGAAAAAATTAGTACTTAACTAAAGAAACAGTTAATTGTAAAATTTAAAAGAACAATGTGCGGAAAAAATAAACTTTGAGAGGAGCAATCAGCGAATGAGTAATGAAAAGGCGAAAATATTAGAAATGATTCAGGAAGGGAAAATCAGTGCCGCTGAAGGTTTGGAATTATTAAAAGCACTGGAGAAGCTGGAGGTTAAACAAGAAAAAACAACCCCGCCGGCAGGGAAAATTTTACGGGTACGTGTTGACGGTAATAACACCAAAAAAGTAAACCTTAACCTTCCGCTGAATGTAATTAAGGCCGCTTCTAAATTTGCGTGGATGGGTATAAACTTAATACCTGAAAACATTAGAACAGAATTAGAAAAAAAGGGTATCGACCTGGCTAAAATTAATTTTGAGGAATTGGCTCAATTGATTGAACAGGGATTGGTGCAGGAAAAATTAGTGGATATTGATATTAACGATTCTAAAGAAGGGAAGTTAAAAGTAGAGGTATACATAGAATAATTTTTGATTTTTTTATAAATTATGCAGGAATTACGTGGTGATCATCAAATATATATCAGGTATATAAGGCGTGTTAGCAGGTGTTTAGCAGATATATGGTATGACCATCTGAACATCTCACTATAACTGAATAGCTTTTGAGCAGGGTTTTAAATATTTTTAAACGGTGAAAGAAGGGGGGAGAGCGGGGCAAAAGCATTTTCTTATACCATTAGGTGTTTTAACAGTATGAAAGTACAAGTGCTAACAAGCACAAATATATAAATATATATTGAATTATCATCAAAGGAGTGTTGACGGATGAATTTACAGTTAGCAGAATTAATGTATTGTTTACCGGATATTTCACTTCCTCAGTCACTGTCACTGGATACGGTTATGAGTTATTTGGATAAAGTGTTTAGATTAATAAAAGAGTTATTTGATATACACTGGGCCATAGGAAGTGCTGTTATGCTGCTGGCCGTGGGAGCCGTTATTTTCCTGCTGCACCTGGCGGCTGCTGCGCTGGTGGCCTACCTGGCCTTTATACATTAAAAAGGCAGGGGTAAGCACAGGAAAGTGTGAACCGGCATTTGAGTCATGGACGACGGGTACGCCGGGCTTAGTAAGATGACTTTTCAGGGCACATTTAATGGGCGTCAGTTGACGTCCATTTTATTTATAAATGATGAAGGAAAAGCTAAATTTACGTCGAAAGTTAAGCTGTTAAAATAGCTCTATCTAGCTGGTATGCTTGGAAGGGGTAAATTAATTGAAAAAAATGAGGCTGTTTGTTGCCATTAACCTGCCGGCAGAAATGAAAGTGAAATTACAGCAAATACAGAGGCGGATAGCTCAATGTCAGTGCGATGTAAAATGGGTAAAACCGGAAAATTATCATTTAACCGTTAAATTTTTAGGCGATACAGAAGACAATAAAATACAAAAAATTGACAGCGTGCTGGCTGATACAGCCAAAGATACGGCAGCTTTTAAACTGAGCTTTACAGGCCTGGGCGCTTTTTATCAAATGGGAATACCCAAGGTTTTGTGGATAGGTGTGCAAGGTGATGTGGATAAACTGAGGGAATTAAATCAAAGGGTGGAAGAAGCTGCAGCCGGATTGGGATTCCCGCCGGAAAAGCGAAACTTTTCCCCCCACCTTACCCTGGGGAGGGTAAAATCGAAAAGAAAATACAGGGAACTAATAGAGATCATATCTGCATTAAATAATGAAGATATTAACCTTGGTACCGTTGAAGTAGAATCAATGGAACTTATGCAGAGCACATTAAAAAGAGAAGGGCCGGTGTACAAAGTGATAAACCGGCTCAAGTTCTGCCGGTTATAATATTATAGATGGAATCATAGATTGAATTAACTAAAAAGAACTTTAACTATTAGAAAAGGAGTGTGAATATGTTAATTATTGCCATTAACGGCAGTCCCAATGCAGAGGGCAACACTGCATTTTTACTCCGGGAAGCGTTGAACGAAATTAAATCGGAAGGTGTGGAAACAAAGTTTTTCCAAATATCCGAAGCGGTGGCACAAGCAAGGCATCCCTTTTGCACTTGTTGTACCACGCCCTGCAGCGGGGCATGTTATAAAGGTACTTTACTGGAACAAATGTATAACGATTTGCGCCGGGCAGATGGAATTATCTTAGGAAGCCCTGTGTATTTTGGTACCGTTTCCGGCCAGATGAAGGCCTTTTGGGATAAAACCCGTGCTTTAAGAAAGGATAAGGCATTGGTTGATGTGGTGGGCGGAGCGGTAACCACCGGCGGTTCTCGTTATGGGGGGCAGGAAAGTGCTGCCCGGGCTTTGCATGAGATAATGCTCACCCATGGTATGACCGTGGTGGGGGATGGTTTTTATCACGATGACGCCGGGCACCAGGCTGCATGTTCCCAAAGGCCGTCTGCTGAAGATTTGGAGGCGATAAAACGTACACGTATTCTGGCCAAGCGGGTATTAGAAATGGCTGAAGTGACTGCAGAAATGCGTAAGCGCAACCGTGGGGGATAACTAAAAACGACGGGAAGTGGATTGTGTGGAAATTAGGCGCTTTACGGAAGAAATGGAAGAATCATGGTTATCGCCCTTTGCAGCCCTTAGCACCAAAAGCCGGGGTAGGCTGCGGCCGATACCTCAATGCCCGGTGCGCACTGTTTTTCAGCGGGACCGGGACCGCATTATCCACTCCAAAAGTTTTCGCCGTTTAAAACATAAAACACAAGTATTTATAATCCCGGAGGGAGATCATTATCGTACCAGACTGACTCATACTTTAGAAGTATCGCAAATTGCCCGCACCATATCCCGCGCATTACGTTTGAATGAAGATTTGACCGAAGCCATTGCCCTGGGGCATGATTTGGGGCACACTCCTTTTGGACATGCCGGTGAAAGTGCGCTGGATGAGGTATACAGTAAGGGGTTTAAACATAATGAACATAGTTTGCGGGTGGTAGACGTGCTTGAGGGCGACGGTGGACTTAACCTTACCTGGGAGGTAAGGGATGGCATTTTAAATCATACCGGTGATGCAGTACCGGCCACTTTGGAAGGTCAAGTGGTAAAACTGGCGGACCGCATTGCTTATATTAACCACGATATTGATGATGCCATTAGAGGCGGGGTGCTGAGGTTGGAGGACCTTCCGTCCCACTGCCGTGAATTGTTAGGTGATAAGCACGGCCAAAGAATTAATAATATGGTAATGGATGTAATAAAAAACAGCACCGGAAAAGATCGTATTACAATGAGTGCGGATGTGAAGCGGGCCATGGATGATTTACGAAACTTTATGTTTGAGCGCGTGTACATCGGTTCCGAAGCCAAAAAAGAAGAAGAAAAGGCAAAGTTGGTAGTTAAATATTTATATAAATACTTTATGGAGCACCCGGAGCAGCTGCCGGTAGAGTACAAGACCGATAAAAAAGCCCGGCAGCTGGAGCGTACCGTTGTGGACTATATTGCCGGTATGACCGATCGCTATGCAATTCGTGTATACCAGCAGTTGTTTTTGCCCAGTCCCTGGGTTGATTAGGTGAAGTGTTTAATATATTCAAAAATATGGTAATACTATTGTTGTTTTATATATTAATATGCTGATGATATAAAGACTTTTTTGCAAAAGAAAAATTGTCGAACCAGGGGAAGGAAAATACAAAGTAATAGCGAATTATTATGAAACTAGAAATTGAAGAAACATGTTATTTTTTATTATCATCTTTTGACAGTAGGTTTTGCTTCTCAAAAGTAGTGCTTTTGTGAGGGGTGTAAATGTGGGGTATATTCCTGATGAAGTGGCGGAAGAGGTGTTGCAAAAAAGCGATATTGTACAAGTAGTTTCTGAATATGTATTGTTAAAAAGAAGTGGTAAGAACTATTTTGGTCTCTGCCCTTTCCATCAAGAGGATACGCCATCGTTTTCCGTTGCCCCTGACAAGCAGATATTTTACTGTTTCGGCTGCCATGCCGGGGGAAATGTATTCAAATTTTTAATGTTAAAAGAAGGATTAAGTTATCCTGAAGCAGTGCGCCGGTTGGCGCAAAAAGTGGGAGTATACATTCCTCAAATCCAGGGTTCATACAATATTCAAGAACAAAAGAAAAAGCAGCGTCCTTACAAAATTATGGCCGCTGCAGCCGAGTTTTTTCATCAAAATCTCTTGGGTCCTGAGGGGTTGGCAGCAAGGAATTATTTGCAAAATCGAGATGTGACGGGCGAAATAATTAAAACTTTTCAAATTGGTTATGCACCTGCAGGATGGGATAATCTTATTAAGTATTTAACATCCAAGGGGTGTAAGGAAAAAGAACTGGAACGTTTAGGCTTGATTATTAAAAACAGGCAGGGCACCAGTTATTATGATCGCTTTAGAAACAGGGTGATTTTACCGATAAAAGATGCAGCAGGTCGAATAGTGGGCTTTGGCGGCCGAACTCTGGACGGCAGCACTCCAAAGTATCTAAACACCCCTGAAACATCGTTGTTTAATAAGCGGCATTTGCTGTATGGTCTGCACCTGTCTCGAGCTGCTATCCGGGATAGCGGCTATGCAGTGGTGATGGAAGGCTACATGGATGTTGTTGCCGCTCACCGGCTGGGTATAAAAAATGTAGTTGCCTCGTTGGGAACGGCATTAACCAGGGAACAGGTAAAGCTTTTAATGAGGTACACCGATGAAATTGTTATTGCTTATGATGCCGATGCCGCTGGCGTTAAAGCTGCTATTCGCGGTTTAGACTTAATTCAGCAAATGGGATGCCGGGTGAAAATTTTACAAATTCCCGATGGCAAAGACCCAGATGAGTATTTCCGCCTCAATGGTGTGAAAGAGTGGAACAAATTAATAAAATCTGCGTACAATTTAATTGACTATAAGCTGCATGTGGCAGTGGCAGAGAGGATTCCCACCACTGCGGCGGAAAAAATCAGGGTACTGCAGCAGGTACTGCCTAATTTGGCACATATAAAAGACCCTGTCGATAAAGAAGAAAGTATAAAAAGGGTAGCATCTGTTTTAAATGTCAGTTGGGAAACGGTAACCAGCGAATTTAAAAGATATATTGCAAAACAAGAAAAAAATGTGGTAAAACAGGGTAAAATTTGGGTAAATACGGGTAAATTTGTTAATAATACACATAATACCAATTTAAATACACATCTAACGGATGCTCGACAGCAGGCTGAATATTTACTTCTTGGTTTAATATTAACAGATTTTAATCTTTTTTCAATAGTAAAAGAGCAAATAACGATAGATCATTTTCAAAATAAAGAACTGAAAAAAATATTTAGTTTATTAATGCAAAGTAATTTACCGGTTAATGAGCCGGCAAGGTTGATGCAGCGGTTGGACGACAAGGGGCAGCAGGTGTTGGGCCGGCTGCTGAGTGAAAAAATACCCGCTGGAAATAAATTAAGTGCATTAGAGGACTGCATAAAAATTATCAAGAAGCAGGCGGGAAAAAGACGGCAGGAAGAACTGCTGCACCAGTTAAAAGAAGCCGAACAGCTTGGGGACCAAAAACGTGTTATTGAGTTGTTGCAGGAACTACAGCAGCTCCATCACACTATAAATACAGATTTGCCCTAGAGGGGGGAAGAAATGTGAAAGAAGGACAGCGACAGGAATATATTAAAGAATTGATGGATAAAGGTAAAAAGCGTGGTGCCCTTACCTACAAGGAGATTATGGATGCCCTGCAGGGGATAGAATTGACTCCAGAGCAAATTGATGATGTATATGAAAAACTGGCCAGTAACGGTATTGAAGTGGTGCCCGAAGTCTCCGACATTGAGGCTTTGGCTACAGAAAAGGATGTTGAAGAAGAAGAGGTTGATTTAAGCATCCCCGAGGGCGTTGGCATAGATGATCCCGTTCGCATGTATTTGAAAGAAATTGGTAGAATTCCTTTGTTAACCCCGGAGGAAGAGGTTGAACTGGCCAAGCGGATGGAGCAGGGTGATGAGATAGCCAAAAGAAGACTGGCCGAAGCAAATTTGCGCCTGGTGGTGAGTATAGCCAAACGCTATGTGGGGCGTGGAATGCTGTTCTTGGATTTAATTCAAGAAGGTAATTTGGGCCTGATAAAAGCAGTGGAAAAATTTGATTATCGAAAGGGATACAAATTTAGCACCTATGCTACTTGGTGGATTAGGCAGGCCATTACCAGGGCCATTGCCGACCAGGCTCGAACCATTCGTATACCGGTGCACATGGTTGAAACCATTAACAAGCTGATAAGGGTTTCCCGCCAATTGCTGCAGGAACTGGGCCGTGATCCCTCGCCGGAAGAAATAGCCAAGGAAATGGATATTTCGGAGGAAAAAGTGCGGGAAATTATGAAAATTGCTCAGGAACCGGTTTCCTTGGAAACTCCCATCGGTGAAGAAGAGGATTCACACTTGGGTGATTTCATTGAAGACCAGGAAGCCAAAGCACCTGCTGAGGAAGCCTCTTACACGCTTTTGAGGGAACAGTTAAACGGTGTGCTGAATACATTGACCGACAGGGAACAAAAGGTTTTGCGGCTGCGCTTTGGTTTAGATGATGGTCGTGCTCGTACGCTGGAAGAAGTGGGACAACAATTTGGCGTTACCCGCGAGCGTATCCGCCAAATTGAAGCTAAAACACTGCGCAAGTTAAGACACCCCAGCCGCAGTAAAAAGTTGAAGGATTATTTAGACTAGAGAAGTATTTATAAACATCAAATTCCAGCAAAAAAGTGTTGACCTGATAGGGTAAAGTAGGTATAATAATACTCGTCGGTAAGGCGCTCCTCGATAGCTCAACGGTAGAGCAACCGGCTGTTAACCGGTAGGTTGTAGGTTCGAATCCTACTCGAGGAGCCAGTAATAAGGGCCCATAGCTCAACGGTTAGAGCACCCGGCTCATAACCGGTTGGTTCTAGGTTCGAATCCTAGTGGGCCCACCATGTGGCCCCTTGGTCAAGTGGTCTAAGACACCGCCCTTTCACGGCGGTAACACGGGTTCGAATCCCGTAGGGGTCACCATTAACACGGGCGGTTAGCTCAGCTGGGAGAGCACCTGCCTTACAAGCAGGGGGTCGGGAGTTCGAGCCTCTCACCGCCCACCAAGAAAGCCTGGTACTCACATAAGTACCAGGCTTTTGCTTTATTCAGAAATTTTATTAAGGTTGTTTAAAACTACAAAAATAAAAGAGGCTGACTCAAAAGGTCATTCGTAAAAATGATCTTTTTTGAGTCAGCTTTTCAACAGCGAGATGGATTAACCGACAGAGGTGATTGGTTTATGTTATACTCTTTGTACATAAGAAAACTGTCCTTTCTGGTTGGTGTGATTGTGGTGATTTCATTATATCAGAAGGTCGGTTTTCTTTTTTTATTTTTTAAAAAAAGGGTGCCCCAAATACTACTTTTGGGACACCCTCTATAAATATATAAATATATGATGTACAGCTGTTATCTTTTAGGCATTTTTTTGCTTTTAGCTTGATCATAAGGGCCGGGGCCGAAACCTGGCCCGTATCCGGGGCCGAAACCTGGCCCGTAACCGGGACCGAAACCCGGTCCATAGCCGGGACCGAAACCCGGTCCATAGCCGGGGCCGAAACCCGGCCCGTAACCGGGGCCGAAACCCGGCCCATAGCCGGGGCCGAAACCCGGCCCGTAACCGGGGCCGAAACCCGGCCCGTATCCGGGACCGAAACCCGGCCCGTATCCGGGGCCGAAACCCGGTCCATAGCCGGGGCCAAAACCCGGCCCGTAACCGGGACCAAAACCCGGCCCATAGCCGGGACCGAAACCCGGCCCATAGCCGGGGCCATGACATTGTTTGCCGGGGCTATATCTTTTTATAGTCATAACCTTTTAACTCCTCCTCCCTAGTATGAGACTTGTTACAAATTATGAAATTGGAGGAATATATGTTACAATATTTTCCTGCAGATAAAGAATTTTATGGTATTAAAACATAAAGCTGGCATTTACCGTAAAAAATATAGATATTAAGTAAAAAAAGAGGTATGTAAAAGATGACTGGAGAATATTAAGCATATGAGCAAACAAGGAATTAATAAAAGGTTGTTAACGCTGGCCAGCTTTGTAGAGCCGGGAAAAGTAGTGGCTGATATTGGTACCGACCACGCCTACCTGCCTATTTACCTGGTACAGTCAGGTAAAGTGTCCAGGGTAATAGCCTGTGATATTAACGAGAAGCCTTTAAGAGTAGCCGAGAAGAATGTAATCAGCAGCGGGTTGGCATCAAAAATAGAACTGCGGCTGGGGAACGGTTTACAGGTATTACGGCCCGGGGAAGTGCAATTGGCAGTAATTGCCGGTATGGGCGGCGGCACCGTCCGGCAAATACTGGAGGCTTCGCCCAAGGTACTGGCCTCTTTGGAGCGCCTTGTACTGCAACCCATGGGAGATGAGGCGGATTTAAGGCGCTGGTTATTGGATAATGGTTGGCAGTTGACCGACGAAACTCTAGTGCTGGAAGATGAGCGCCTTTACACCGTTATTGTTTCTGAAAAAGGAAATGAAAGAATTTATGATCCGGTAATTTTAGAGGTGGGGCCGCGGTTAATTGAAAAGAAGCATCCTTTGTTACCCGATTTGCTGAATAAATTAACCGGCAAATACCGGCAGGTACTACAGGGGTTATCACAAAGCACTAAACCGGAAGCAAGGTGTAAACTGGAGACGGTTAAAGAATATTTAAGGCGCCTGGAGGAGGTGGCAGAAAAATGCCGGTAAAAAACAAAGTTATTTTTAATTTTTTGGAGGAATTGGCACCAAAACATTTGGCTGAGGATTGGGATAATGTAGGCCTGCAAATTGGCAGCCCGTCAAATGAAGTAAAAAAGGTGCTTTTAACTTTAGATGTTAATGAAGATGTTGTGCGCGAGGCAGAAGAAAACGATATTCAGTTAATCATATCCCATCATCCCGTGTTAATGAAGGGAATAAAAAACATAAATACCGATACTGTGCAGGGCAGATTGATTTCCAGGTTGATAAAAAACAATATCACTGTTTATGCTGCGCACACCAATTTAGACAGTGCCGATGGCGGGGTTAACAGTGTGCTGGCTGAAAAGCTGGGGCTTAAAGATGTTGAGGTGCTGTATGTCACCGGTAATCAAAAGTACGTCAAGCTGGTGGTATTTGTTCCTGACGGCTACCAGGATGCGGTGAGGGAAGCTTTAAGTAAATCCGGGGCCGGCTGGATAGGAAATTACAGCGACTGCACATTCCAAACCCCAGGTGTGGGGACGTTTCTTCCCCGGGAAGGTACTAACCCCTTTATAGGTAAGCAGGGACGGGTTGAACGGGTGGAAGAGGTGCGTTTAGAAACCATTGTACCGGTAGAAAAGTTATCCAGCGTCATAAAGGCGATGGTTTCAGCACACCCTTACGAGGAAGTGGCCTATGATGTCTATCCTTTAAATAATCAAGGACCGGCATACGGCTTGGGAAGAATAGGAGTTTTACCCCGGGAAGTGTCTTTCACTGAGTTTGTGCAGCAGTTAAAAGAAGTATTAAATTTAAAAGCAGTCAAAGCAGGTGGCCCCTGGGATAAAAGGGTAAAAACAGTGGCGGTATGCGGCGGTTCTGCAGCGGAATTATGGCCCCAGGCACTGGCCAAAGGTGCGGATGTTTATGTGTCTGGAGATATTAAGTATCACACAGCCCAGGATATGGTGGCTGCTAACCTGTCCTTTGTGGATGCCGGGCATTATGGCAGTGAAGTACCGGTGATTGAAAAGATATATAACTATCTTACGGCCTGCTGTGCAGAAAAAAATATTGCTGTAGATTTTATAATTTCCAAAAAACAAAAGGATCCTTTTACATATCTTTAGGATGAGGTCAATAGTGTGCCTCATCCTTTCTTTATTATAACGGGTGGAGGTGGTTTTATGAATAACATAAAAAGGCTTTGGCATATTCAAATGCTGGAATTGGAGGAGCAGAAGAAGAATAAAATATTAAAGGCAAATAATATACTTAATGACTTGTTGTCTAAAAAGGTAGAAATAGAAATAAAACAGCAGGAGTTTAAAAGATTGAAGGAAAAGTATAAGCTGATAAAAAAGGAAATAGATAAGATAAATAACGAGGTTATGGAAGAGAAAGTGCAGATTAGTAAGCTGGATAATAAATTGTATAACTGTTTTGCTTATAATCAAAGAGAAATCGAGGCTGTGCAGCGCAGGCTGCATAGTTTAAAGAAGAGAGTAAATGATTTTGAAAATAAAGAATTGTTTTTAATGGAGCAGCAGGAAACAGTTAAGAACAAATTGACCGGATTATCCCGGCTGTTGAAAAAGAAGATAGGAGATTTTCAGCAGCTTCGAGAGCAATACTATCTTCAGCAGGATAAAACTAAAAGGGAATTAAAAGAATTACAAAAAAACAAACAAAAATTATATACGGAAGTAGACCCTGAAATTATGAAACTGTATAATAACATGAGGCGTCGTTTTAAAAATCCGGTGGCTAGGGCTGAGAACGGTATATGCGGTGGGTGTCATATGACATTAACCACAGTGACTCAAAAAAAACTGGCAGCAGCCGGTGAGCAGGTGAAATGTGATAACTGCGGTAGATTGATATTTATGGAGTAGAAATTTCATCAATTCAAACCCAACCCGCAAATTGTTTAGCGGAGTTGGGTTTTCCTTAGTGAACATTGCCAGGAGGTACAAGAAAAATAATGGCCGGGGTGAGTGAATGGGGGAATGTAAAAACCTGGTTATAATGTGTATGGACTACCGGTTTCAGTCTGTAACCCATTTATGGCTGAAACAGCGAGGGCTTTCTGAACAATATGATGTAATTTCTGCTGCTGGATCATCCTTAAACTTACTGGATGATAACGAGCAGAGGACATTTATTTTGAATCAAATTGATTTGGCCATAAATAAACATGGTATAGAAAGAATTATCATTTTACATCATGAAGATTGTGCTGCTTTAGGTAATATTTCCATGAATACTGATGAACAAATTAATTATCACTATAAAAAAACGGCTCAAGCTGAAAAAATTATTCTTACTCATTACCCTGATGTTAAAGTAGAAAAATTTTTTGTTACTCTTAAAGGGGATTTTTTGTGCTTGGCAGGTAAAAAATGATAGACCCGGCAGTTTTAAATGAGAAATGTGATAACCGCGCTAGTTGATACTTATGAAGTGTTAATTCCATTAATTTACTATTGTCATCAAGGGATGATAGTGTTACAATAAACATCCAAGGGAAAATAGAAAATAGTCATGAGTAAATCAGATGATCGCGGGTGCCATTCCGAAAGGAGGTACCTGAGGAAAGTCCGAGCTCCATAGGGCAGGGTGCTGGATAACGTCCAGTGGAGGCGACTCCAAGGATAGTGCCACAGAAATGCAGACCGCCTAAGTTTGGCTTGGCCAAACCGGCAAGGATGGAACGGTGCGGTAAGAGCGCACCAGCGGTTAGGTGACTAACCGGCTAGGTAAACCCCACCCGGAGCAAGACCTAATAGGGGAACAATGAGGTGGCCCGTCTCGTTCCCGGGTAAGGTCGCATTGAGGCGTTAGGCAACTAACGTCCCAGATAGATGATCATCCTAGACAGAACTCGGCTTACGATTTGCTCATGACATAATTTTAAAAAACCACTGCATTTAAAAGTGCGGTGGTTTTTTTGTGCTTGTAGTGCGTTGTTAGGAAACATATTTTTTTATCTGATTTTGTAACAACACAGTTTGAGTTACCATATAATGTCACAGAAAGAGTTGAAATATGGGATGCTCCGGTGGAACTTCTTACCGCAGTTTCCCATATGATGAAACAACTATAAAAACTATAAAATAGGGAGGTAGATATAATGGGCTACTACGGTGGCTATGGCGGCGGTTATGGCGGTTATGGTGGTTATGGTGGTTGCAGCAATACTTTTGTAATATTCTTGATTTTGGTTCTGCTGCTGCTGGGTACACCTGGATGCGGCGGCTATTATGGTGCTGAAAAGTAAGTATTTGGTTAGAGCTTAATAAAACAAATTTAAAGGAGGCAGGTTAAATGGGTTACTACGGTGGTTATGGTGGGTGCGGTTACGACCCTGCTTTTATAATATTTTTGATTTTAATCCTGTTATTGTTAGGCAACCCGCAGTGCGGCTGTGGTTATGGCGGCTACTACAGTGCTGAGAAATAATTGCTTGCAGCAAGAACTTCACCGGCTGCTGCCGGTGAAGTTCTTGCTGCGTTTAACCTCCCAAAGTAATGTCTTGACGTTCATACCAGCTTAAAGCCTGGTAGAAATGCTCCGGTTTAAAATCCGGCCATAATGCATCTACTACATAAAAATCAGCATAAATAGATTGTACAGGCAAAAAACCGCTTAATCTCCTGCGGTTTCCCCAGCGCACAATAAGGTCTATCCGTGAAATATCCACCGAGGCAATAGAATCATGAAAATTTTTCTTAGATTGATTACCGGTGATGGCGTGATTTAAATCCCACTTCCAGCCGTAATTAACCAAAAAATTTACTTTTATCAGGCCGCGGCCAAAGGTTTGTCTGGTTGTAAAAGGCAGTAATTCCTTGGGAAATTGCGGCGAAGCTGTATTGCCGATAACCAGCAGGGATGCATCCCGCCGGGCAAGTGTTTTCACTGCGTCAACACAGGCCTTTTGAAAGGCTTCCTTTTGTGCCGGGGGTCTCTTTGTATTATCCTGGGTAAAACCGTAAAAAGTAATTTCCGGGATACCCAGCTCCAAACAAATTTCATATAGAGTGAAACCGGGCTCAATACCGTAACTGTACCCCGATTCCTTGGGCAGGCCTTGTTTTACGGCCCATCTCCTGTTGCCGTCGGGTATTATACCAACATGCTTTGGCAGCCGTTTAAATTTTCTTACTGCCATGTCAACCCCCCTTATTGTAGATGGTCATAAAGCTAATATTTGCAGCTGCAGTAAAATCTATACATATGAGCAGATAACCTGCTGAAAAAGGGAATATGAAACTTAATATATAATATATAACATGATGCGGACATTTTATATACTGAGTGGGGGTGTAAATTATTAATCTACCAGGACAACTAGAAAAAATTAGTCGGCTGCATCCAAATCAGCAGGCGATAGTTTACCGGGATGAGCAGATTAGCTATCAAGAGCTGAATTTAAGAGTTAATAAATTTGCTGAAGGCCTTTTAAGTTTAGGTGTAAAACAAGGGGATAGAGTTTTAATATGTATGTTCAACTGTCCGGAATTTGTAATATCCTATTACGCGGTACTGCGCATAAATGCCACGGTTGTACCGGTAAATCCGGGGTATACCGCTGCAGAATTGAGTGTAATACTAAAGGATTGCAGCCCATCGGCAATAATAACCTCAAGCATCTTTTGGCCTAAATTTCAATCTTTAAAAAATAGCTTGGGACCAAAAACTAAATTCATATTGACAGAAAGTGCTGCCGAAACCACAGAAGCAATTCCATTTAACAAACTGATAACCCAAAATGAACCTGCTGTTAATAAATACCGGTATAGCGGCGAAGAAGTGGTAGAACTGCTTTATACCTCCGGCACCACCGGTGAGCCCAAGGGGGTTATGTTGACGCACAAAAATCTGTTTAGCAACGTCAGCACTATTGCCAAGATGCTGAAAATGGAAAAAGACGACCGGGTGCTGCTGGTTGCTCCCGCCTATCATTCAGCAGCTCAGACCGGGTGCATGAATAATGCTATTTATAGTGGGGCGACGCTGATTATTCATAACCGCTGGCAGGGTGCCAAATCGGTTTTAGAAACCATTGAAAAAGAAAAAATAACGATGTTTTTTGGCCCGCCTATTTTTTATGCATTAATTTGTCATTATCCCCAGTGCAGGGATTTTGATTTGAGTTCTCTGCGGTTGGTACTCACCGGTGCGGCCCCGCTGCCGGAACATGTTTTTAAGAAATTTAAAGAATTGTTTGAGTTAGAAATAATAGAAGGTTATGGCCTTTCTGAGGCATCGCCGGTGGTTTCGCTGACCCCGCCTTACGGGTTAAAGAAAAGTGGATCGGTGGGTCTGCCGATAGAAGGAGTAAAAGTGACTATAATTGATGACAGCGGTGCTGAACTGCCCCGGGGCCGGGTGGGAGAAATAGCCGTTAAAGGGCCAAATGTTATGAAAGGGTATTACAACAAAGTTGAAGAAACTAAGAAAGCTCTGCATAATGGCTGGCTGCGTACAGGGGATTTGGGATACCTGGATGAAGATGGGTATATTTTTGTTGTAGATCGTAAAAAGGATTTGATTATAAAAGGTGGGGTAAATATTTACCCCCGGGAAATAGAAAAAGTTTTAAATTCACATCATGATGTCCTTGAAACTGCTGTGGTAGGGGTGCCCGACAGTTTGCACGGTGAAGAAATTAAAGCCTTTATTGTTACGAAATCCGGGCAGAATATAGATCCTGGAAAGCTAAAAGGATTCTGTATCGGTAAAATAGCTAACTTTAAGATCCCTAAATATTTTCAATTTGTAAAAGAACTGCCCAAAAACAGTGCCGGTAAGGTATTGAAGAGAGAGCTTGTTAAAAATATCTAAAATAACGCCACCGGTTATCTGCCGGTGGCGTTATTGTTTGCCTGGCATGTCTGCCGAGCCGATGGGTTGAAAGAAACCCTGTCGCCTAACCAGCGGGAAGACAACCTGTAAGCAAGGGCGTCACT
>NZ_JAFBCW010000028.1 GCF_016907915.1 Desulforadius tongensis | reverse complement strand
CGCGGACACCCTTGCCTTAAGCTAACGTTTACTGCTACCTTCAACGTTCGGGACTTTCACCCTATAGACATTGCCCATGCCGGGCACACATAAAAGGCGCACGTACCGGCAGCGGTACGTGCGCCTTTTATTTTAAACAAACCTCTGCAGCCGGGTTGTCTTTGTAATTCCCGGTATGCGGCCCCGTTTGGCTATTGGTTTCCCGTTAACCTCTTTCAGATCCATAGTCATGTCGATGGCCGGGGCCCCGGAAATATAGCTGCCCACTCCAAAGGCATCGGCCCCCGCTTCAATCAGTATTTTAATCCGCTCCGGGTTTAATCCACCGGAAATAAATATTTTTACATGCCGGTGTCCCGCCTGATCCAGCCGGGCCCGCACTTCCCTTACCAGCTGCGGTGTCACACCGCCGCGCTCCGACGGAGTATCCAACCGGATTCCGTCAAGATTATTACCCAGCGCTTCAGCAACCCGCAGCGCCTCTTCAGCTTCGTCTTTAAAAGTATCCACCAGTATAATTACGGGAGACCCGGGGGGCATATTTTGATAATACGCTTTGGCCACTTCCACTGTATCTCCCACCACCAGAAATACGGCATGGGGAACTGTGCCCATGGGTTCCTGCCCGGCAAATTTGGCCCCCATGATATTGCTGGCCCCGGTGGCGCCTCCAACTATTGCCGCCCGCTCCATTACCGGTGAAACCGCCGGGTGCACGTGCCGGGAGCCAAAGCAGATCATTCCCCTGCCGCCCGCTGCCTGAGCACACTCCCGGGCAGCGGTGGCCCAGCCGCTGGAACTGGCTAAAATACCCAGCACGGCGGTTTCGTAAACACCGAAATCGCTGTATTTGCCGGTAATTCTCATAACCACTTCTTTGGCGTTAAAGTATTCACCTTCGGGCAGCGCTTCCATCTTAACGGGCAGCCCCTGCAGTATGTTTTTAACTTCTTCCGTACCGCACATCAACCCGGCCCGGCTGGCAAATATTTCTGCCACCACCGGAGTGTCTTCCAATCCTAAGGCACGAATTATTTCCATACTTTTAATAAAATATATGTCTGTGGTGCAACCACGAATTATTTCTTCATTGTCTGCGGAAAACAGCCGCCCACTGGTGGGGAATTTCAGCTCCGCCACTTCTTTTATGCTTTTAATGGGCTTAATACCCTTCAAAGCCAAACCCCCATTCTCTATGCAGAATTATGCAGCATGATTAAAAAACGCCATATTAAAATCCGGTTTTGCAGCCTACCCCATAGAGCGCATCAGATTAGCCATTTCAATGGCGGATACCGCCGCCTCCCAGCCTTTATTTCCTGCTTTGGTACCTGCCCGCTCAATGGCCTGTTCAATGGTATCGGTGGTCAGCACACCAAAAATGGTGGGTACCCCGCTGTCCAGGCTTATTTTAGCCACTCCCTTAGAAACCTCGGCAGCCACATAGTCAAAGTGCGGTGTACTGCCTCTAATAACAGCGCCCAAACAGATAACCGCATGGTATCTATCAAGCCCGGCCATGCGTTTTGCCACCAGGGGAATTTCAAATGCCCCCGGTACCCAGGCCACATCCACATCTTCTTCTTTTACTCCATGCCTTACCAGTGCATCCATGGCCCCGGAAAGCAGTTTGCTGCTGATAAACTCGTTAAAACGTCCCACCACTATACCTATTTTTAACCCTTGGCCGGTTAGATGTCCTTCAAAAACTTGTCCCATAATAAATTAATGCCTCCCTTTGGTATCTCTTAATATGTTTATTACTTTTTTATTTTTTTGGGTAAAGTTAAGCATATGCCCCAATTTTTCCTTCTTTGTAGCTAAGTAAAATTCATTATTTTCTCCCGGGCATATTTCTATCGGTACTCTATCTACCACTTTTAAACCGTAGCCCTCTAAACCGGCAATTTTCCTGGGATTATTGGTTAACAGGCGAATTTTCGTTAATCCCAAATCAGTTAATATTTGAGCCCCTAAGCCGTAATCTCTTAAATCGGCGGGAAATCCCAGCGCCTCATTGGCTTCCACTGTGTCCGCTCCCAAATCCTGCAGTTTATAAGCCCGGATTTTATTCAGCAGGCCAATGCCCCTACCCTCCTGGCGCATGTATAACAGCACCCCGGTACCTTCCCGGTTAATCTGCTGCAGTGCAGTGGCCAGCTGATCACCACAATCGCAGCGCAGGGAACCAAATACATCTCCGGTAAGACACTCGGAGTGAACCCGTACCAACGGTGCTTCTACACTTTTTAAATCCCCTTTCACCAGTGCTATATGACACTTGCCATCCAGCTGGCTTTCATATGCCACAGCGCGAAAGAACCCGTACTTGGTGGGCATTTTCACCGTTTCCACCCTTTTAACCAGTTTTTCATGGCTGCGGCGGTATTTAATTAAATCGGCAATGGTAATCAACTTTAATCCATGGGTTTGGGCAAATTGCAGCAGTTCCGGCACCCTGGCCATGGTACCGTCTTCCTTCATTATCTCACAAATTACACCGGCCGGGTACAGCCCGGCTAAACGGGCTAAATCTACCGCCGCTTCGGTATGACCGGCCCGGCGCAGCACGCCGCCTTCTTTGGCCCGCAGCGGGAAAACGTGTCCCGGCCGGCGCAGGTCCTGGGGTTTTGTACGGGGGTCTAGGGCTGCCTTTACAGTCATGGCCCGCTCATGGGCAGATATGCCCGTGGTTGTATTATATGCATCTATCGATACGGTAAACGCTGTGGCATGGGGATCTGTGTTATGGGCAACCATGGCCGGCAGGTCCAGTTCATCCAACCTTTTACCCTCCATGGGCAGGCAAATTAATCCCCTGCCGTGGGCAGCCATAAAGTTAACGGCCTCCGGCGTAACTTTTTCAGCGGCCATAACCAGGTCGCCTTCATTTTCCCGGTCTTCATCGTCAACCACTATGACCATTTTTCCCTGTTTAATATCTTCTAACGCTTCTTCAATAGTGTTAAATTTAATCATTGTGCATCCCCCCTGGTGAATTAGGCAAACCCGTGTTTTGATAAAAAGTCCATGGTTAGGCTGTTTTTATTTTCCTGGTTATCACTGTCTTCGCGCTGTAATAACAGTTTCTCCACATATTTGCCCACCACATCAGCTTCCAGGTTAACGGTGTGGCCCACTTTTTTACTGCCTAAAATTGTATGGTCAGCGGTGTGCGGTATTAATGATACGAGAAAAGTTTCGCTGGTAAGATCAACCACCGTCAAACTGGTACCGTCAATGGCCACTGAACCTTTCTTTATTATGTAGCGCATTATATGAGGCGGGGCCTGCACTGTAATTAATATCGCTATATCGTGCTGCTGTATTTTCACTATCGTCCCTACCCCGTCAATGTGGCCCGTTACCAGGTGGCCGCCCAACCTGTCGCCCAGGCCCAGCGCCCGCTCCAAGTTAACTTTATCTCCCGGTGCCAGCTTTCCTAAATTTGTTTTGTCCAGCGTTTCCGCCATGGCATCTGCTGCAAAACCATTTCCGTCAAAGGTGGTGGCAGTAAGACAGACCCCGTTAACCGCAATACTGTCGCCAATTTTTATATCTTCTAAAATTTTTTGAGCTTTAATACGTAATTGAGCGGAACGGGCACCCTTGGTAATACTCTCTACAGTGCCTATTTCTTCTACAATTCCGGTAAAAATAGTGCACCACCTCCTTAATCAACATAACCCTCTATACAGATATCCGGCCCAAACCGGTGTATGGTTAATTCCTTTAGTTTAACCGCATCAGCCAGTTTTTCAGCTCCTCTACCCGCCACCGCTCCCGGTGCTTCTGCGCCGCCAATAAGCATCGGCGCAATAAACCAGTACACCTTATCTACCATTTTAGCGGTTAAAAAAGATCCATGCACACCGCCGCCGCCTTCCACCAGCAGGCTGGTAATTTCACGCCGTCCCAGTTCTTTCAGCAGTTCCTCAATATCAACCCTGCCGCTGCTGCCGGGAAGCACTATAACCTCTGCCCCGGCCTGCTTTAAGGCTTCAATTTTTTCCCTGTCCGCCGCTTCCGTGGTGGCAATGATAGTTTTGGCTTTTGATGACTGGTTAATTATTTTAGCATCAAGCGGGGTGCGGCATTTACTATCCAGTACTATACGTACCGGGTCCCTGCCGCCCCCCTCCGGCAGTCTGGCGGTTAATGACGGGTTATCTGACAGCACGGTGTTAATCCCCACTAAAATACCATCGTACCTGTGGCGCAGCCGGTGAGCGTATTCCCTTGACTCCGGCCCGGTAATCCATTGGGATTCCCCGGTGGCGGTGGCAATTTTTCCATCTAAACTCACCGCTGCTTTCAGCACCACAAAGGGCCTGTTAGTGGTGATATATTTAATAAATACCTCGTTTAATTTGCCGGCTTCATCGGCCAGCACCCCCGATGTTACTTCAATGCCCGCTTCCTTTAATATGTTTAAACCTCTGCCGGCCACCAGGGGATTGGGATCGGTGATGGCCACCACCACCCGGCTGATCCCGGCCTTTTTTATGGCTTCGGTACAGGGCGGTGTACGGCCGTAGTGACAGCAGGGTTCCAAAGTTACATAAATGGTGGCCCCTTCAGCCTGCTCACCGGCTTCCCTGAGGGCATGAACTTCAGCATGGGGAGTTCCTGCCCTTTGATGGTATCCCCTGCCCACAATACGACCATTCTTTACTACCACCGCCCCCACCATGGGGTTGGGGCTGGTACAGCCCTCAGCCTTGGCCGCCAGCTGTAATGCTTCTTTCATATAGTACCGGTCCTGGTAAATATCATTCTGCAGCATAGGTACTTTAACACCTCGTATACCCTGAAAATAAAAACACCCCGAAATAAAAAATTCGGGGTGGATTGGTCATAAAAAAAGCGCACTAAACAAACAGTTGTATATGTACAGCAATGCGAAAAGAATTCACATTAACATACCAACCAGACCATCACTTGCACCTTCTACCATCCAGACTCTACTGTCGGCTTCGGATTTTCACCGAATCCACCCTGCAAGGGTTCGCGGGCTTAGCTGACGCATCACCGCCGGTACGGAATTTCACCGATCCCCGAAGGTTTCGCTTTTATTTAGTTTTGCTAAGTACAATTATAAAACCAATGGCCGGTATTGTCAATAATTTACTTGTTCGATTGTGCCTCTTTTAACTTCTGCAAACCCAGCTGCACATTTTTGATGCGCCTTTCTTCCAACTCTAAAAAAACAAAATCTCTTCTTAAGTGTTGTTTAAAACCTTCCAAATCCAGTTCATTGCTCTGTTCTAAATCTTTATTTAAGTAAGTGCGCAAAAAATTTACATAATATGTCATATCTATTTTAAATTTAAACACTTCACTTGCACTCATGCCTTCTTCTTCCAATTTCTTGGCCAGTTCATTCACCAGGGGAATTTCAATAATGCTGTACGCGCTTCCCAATTGTAACACCTCCTGCAGCAGTTAATATAGTATCTTAACCCTTTTAAGGTCATTTATTTTTGAATAACAATGCAAATTTTACTACTTTAAATACCCGGTGTCAACTATAGAACCGCTGCCATCTCCATATTTGTAAACCCGGTGTCTGCTTACCTGAACTTGAACGCATCCGTCTTAACATCCCAGGTTATCCAGCTTTCGGGCTTTCCCATTTCATGCAAGGTTACCCATCTGGTAGGCCAACACCGGGTCGCTTTAGCTCTGTTCCAAGTTCCCCCTTCAGCGCACCAATAGACCCCACCGTTACCAGTGAGGTTGTCTTCCCGCTGGTTAGGCGGCAGGGTTTCTTTCAACCCATCGGCTCGGCAGACATGCCGGGCAAACATGAAAAGAGGGGTTTAATTCAACCTCTCTTTAATCAGCTTTTATTTATTACTTAGGGCAGCCACTTTTCAACTTTATCGCTGTTACTTTCTACCCATTCTTTAGCTGCCTTTTCCGGAGACATGCCTTCTTCAATTTTCAGCATAACAGCCTGCATATCTTCTGGTGTCCACTTGAAGCTGTCCAGGAATTTATACAGCTCTTCATTATCTTCTTTTAACCCTTTGCGAACGATGGTAGCAATGTGCTCCTTACCGCCGTAAACACCTTTAGGATCTTCCAGGTACTTGAGATCAAACTTTGCGAACTTCCAGTGAGGTGTCCAGCCGGTTACTGCAATCCACTGCTGATCATCTATAGCTTTTTTCAATGATGCAGCCATTGCTGCACTGCTGCTGTCAACCAGTTCAAAATCTAAGCCGTATTCCTTGATAGCCTTTTCAGTGGCTTTCATAATACCGGCACCAGGCTCAATACCAACAATTTGACCATCAAACTTATCTTTTACACTGTTTAATTCTTCGATGGAATTAATTTCAACGTATGAAGGAACAACCAAGCCAATCTTGGCACCTTCCAGGTTAGGACCAAGGTTTTCCACGTCATCTTTCACCTTAGCGTAATAATCGGCGTGGGTGCCAGGCAGCCAAGCTGATACAATGGCATCAAACTGTCCTTTAGCAATACCGGCCCACATGGGAGCAGCATCCACAGCCACTGCTTCAACTTCATAACCCAGCTTGCTTTCTAATACTTCTTTTACAACATGAGTACTGGCAATTTCAGAATCCCATTGAACATACCCCAGGGTTACCTTACCCTTTTGGCCGGCAGCTTGATCTTCTGCTCCACCGCCGCCCCCGGCACATCCTACCAATGCCACTGCAAACATCATTACAATGGCCACAGCGCTGAACAGCTTTGCAAACTTCCTCATTTCGCTATTCCACTCCCCTTTAATTTTTATTTACAACCGCTTTACGTAGTTGTTTTTCTTTTACCGCCGATTTTCTGTGTAAAGCGGTCTAAAATAATGGCTATAATGACAATTGACAGCCCTGCTTCAAAGCCCATTCCCACATCCAGGCGCTGGATCCCGCGGAGAACCATTCCGCCTAGACCACCAACTCCAACCATGGCCGCAATAACAACCATAGAAAGGGCCAGCAGGATACACTGGTTAACTCCGGCCATAATTGTCGGCATGGCCAGCGGCAGCTGTACCTTTAACAGCTTCTGTCCTTCAGTGGCCCCAAAGGCTTCAGCAGCTTCCACCAAATCCTTGGGAACCTGTCTTATACCCAGCCCCGTCAGGCGTATTGCAGGCGGCATGGCAAATACCACCGTGGCGATTAATCCCGGTACGCTGCCAATGGCAAACAGGATAACCGCCGGTACCAGATAAACAAACGGCGGCATTGTCTGCATAAAATCCAGCACGGGCATGACTACCCTATGTACCATATCGCTGCGGGCAGTCATAATTCCCAGCGGGATACTGATAATTAATGATATAATGGTAGCAATCACCACTAGTGAGATAGTTTCCATCGCTGGTTTCCACATTTCCATGTTCCAAATTAGCAGAAGCCCCAAAGCTGACCCTATTGCAACTTTTATCCCGGCTAATCTCCAAGCTATTAATGCAATTATAGCTATAAATAATACTGGCGGCATCCCAATGAGAAGATCTGTAAAATTGCCCACCAAAAAGTTAATGACATCAGTAATAAAATCAAAAAACCAACCAAAATATTTATCGGCTACATCTACCAGCCATGCCACTGTATCTCCTATTGGTATTTTAGGCAGCACCATCTTCATCTCCCCCTTTCTTTATCATACCGGCCAGTAATGCTCCCCTTACGATGACACCAAGCAGCTTGTCTTCTTCATTTACTACGGCAACAGGATATTTTGAATCAGCCAGCAGGGGGATGATGTCCTGTAAGTGGGTGTCGGGTGACACTTTAGGAACATCAGGAACTATTAACCGGTTTATGTCATTATAGCCGTTTACTACAGCATCTACACAGCAGTCGGCAGTTACAATACCTTTAAGTTTACGATCCCTAGAAGTTACAAAGATACTGGAAAGCCCTTTTTCACGCATTAAACGCAGTGCATAACGCGGGCCATCTTTTGTTGTAACCACGACATCGGGATTTTTCATAATTCCTTCTGCAGTAAGTACCTTAGACATATCTACGTCTTCAACAAAGCGCTCTACATAGTCGTTAGCAGGGTTAGTTAAAATTTGTTCCGGGTTGCCTATTTGCACCACTTCTCCATCTTTCATTAGTGCAATACGGTCTCCGATTCTTAACGCTTCGTCCAAGTCATGGGTAACAAAAATAATTGTTTTATTCATCTTACTTTGTATATCCAGCAATTCATCCTGCATGTCTTTTCTAATCAGTGGGTCCAGCGCACTGAAAGCCTCGTCCATTAAAAGAATATCCGGGTCACTGGCCAACGCTCTGGCCAAACCAACTCTCTGCTGCATACCGCCGGAAAGCTGACTTACATCAGAATGCTCCCAACCCTTCAGCCCTACCAGTTCCAATGCTTTATAAGCACTTTCA
Organism: Desulforadius tongensis; assembly: GCF_016907915.1. Lineage (GTDB taxonomy): Bacteria > Bacillota > Desulfotomaculia > Desulfotomaculales > Desulfohalotomaculaceae > Desulforadius > Desulforadius tongensis. The sequence continues at coordinate 30,624 of NZ_JAFBCW010000028.1, read as the reverse complement.
TGACGTTCCTTCTCTTCAACGCCCTGTATCTCTAAGCCAAAAGCTGCATTATCAAGGACACTGCGGTGAGGAAAAAGGGCAAACCGCTGAAACACCATACCCAGCTTCCGCCTTCTAATTTCCCTCAGTTTTTCTCTATCTGCTGCTGTAACGTCTTCCCCATCTATGTACACTTTTCCGCTGGTAGGTTCAATCAACCTATTTATAAGGCGCAGGAGCGTTGATTTACCGCTTCCGGACAGCCCCATGATTACAAAAATTTCACCAGCTTCAACTTCAAAATTGGCGTTTAATACGCCTACCGTTTGACTGGTTTTTTCAAAAATTTCGTTCTTGCTTAATCCCTGTTTTGTTAAATCTAATGCTTTTTTAGGATCTTTACCAAATATTTTTACTAAATCTTTAACTACTAGCTTACTCATATACCAACCTCTTTCTTAATAAAATTTATTCTGCCTTTTTATTGTGATCATTTAGAAGTCTTTTTATTTTAACTAATGACAAAAAATGGAAACAAAAAAGCCCCTACGAGGGGCATGCTGAAAAGCAGCTTTTACAGCTGCCTCTGTCAAAACCCACCACGCTTACGAGGTTAGCTGACGGGTTCGGGCTGTAGTATAGCCCTACCGTTTGCCGGATTCACCCCTAAAGTTGGTTCCCCCGCTCTTCACGACGAAGATTCAGCGATTTTTGATATTCAATTTAACAATCATTATAACAACCCCCCCTTTAGCTTGTCCAGGGGGGTTGACAATATTTACATGTGTTGTAAACCAAACATTCCAGCTGCTGTTATTTGCTTTCCTCAGCTTTTTCAAATACGTTTGTGCCAGAAGCCCCGCAGGCAGGGCATTTTCTGGGCTTGCAGCGGCCTTCCTTTGTTTCACCGCACTGTTTACATTTCCAAAGGGCCACTTATCTTACACCTCCTCCGGCAGCAAATCTTAATTTTTGCACAGATTTTTCTACCTCCCCGGCACCGAATACGGCTGAACCCGCCACCAGTACATCGGCACCGGCCTCAACCACGCTAAAAGCAGTGTCCGGGTTAACACCGCCGTCCACCTGCAGCTCAACCTGTAATCCTTCTCCATCTATTATTTCCCGCATGGTCCTAATTTTAGGCAGCACCTGGGGAATAAATTTCTGCCCGCCGAAACCGGGGTTTACCGTCATCAGCAGTACCAAATCCAATAACGGTAAAACGTGCTCCACAGCACTGACCGGGGTGGCGGGATTTAAAGCCACGCCGGCTTTGACCCCCAGTTCCTTTATTTGTGTTACCACCCTGTGCAGGTGGGTACAGGCTTCGGCATGTACTGTTACCAGATCCGCCCCGGCTTTAACAAAATCCTCTATATACCTTTCCGGTTCCAATATCATCAGGTGGACATCAAAGATCATGCTGGAGTGAGGGCGTAATGCTTTCACTACCAAAGGTCCGATCGTTATGTTCGGTACAAACCGTCCATCCATAACATCAATATGCAGGTATTCCGCCCCGGCCTTTTCCACCTTTTCTACATCGTCAATTAACTTGGCAAAATCAGCTGATAAAATGGAGGGGGCCAGTTTAATCATTATACTAGTATCTCCTTTCTTTTTCCCATATTTCGCTTAAAAACTGCAGATAACTGTTATAACGCCTGGAATCAATTTTTCCCAGCCGCACCGCTTCTTTTACCGCACAGTCCGGTTCCTTGTTGTGCATGCAGCTGTTAAACCGGCAGCTGCCGGCATACTCCGCCAGTTCAGGAAAATAGTATACCAATTCCTCCGCCGGAAATTCCGGTAAATACAGGCTGGAAAAGCCGGGGGTATCCGCCACCAGCCCCCCGCTCTGCAGCGGTATCAGTTCAACATGCCGGGTGGTATGCTTACCCCGTCCCAACTTTCTGCTAATTTCACCGGTTTTTAGTTTCAGGCCCGGGTGCACGGCATTGAGCAGGCTTGATTTTCCCACCCCTGACGGCCCGGCGAAAACTGATATTTTATTATCCAGGGCCTGTTTGAGCTGGTCTATGCCGGTGTTATCCTTGGCACTGGTAACCAGCACGGTATAGCCAATCTGCCGGTAGGCTTCCAGCCATGCCGGCTGTCCCTCTTCCAGCAGATCTGCCTTGTTTAAACAGATAACCGGTTTAATCCCCGCTCCCTCTGCCATTACCAAGAACCGGTCTAATAAATCCAGATTGGGATCCGGCCTGCAGGCCGCAAAAGTTATCACCGCCTGGTCTACATTTGCTATGGGAGGTCGTACCAGTTCATTTCGCCGCTGCAGCACTTCGTATATCACGCCGGTATTCTTTTCTGCCGGCTTTACTTTAACCCGATCTCCCACCAGTACCCTTTCTTTAGTAAGGCGAAATTTTCCCCGCAGCCGGCATACCCACTGGGTTTCTCTATCCTGGACATAGTAATACCCGCTGTACGCCTTAATAACTATGCCTTCTACCATAATTCAACCCCCGGTAGTTTATAATGACTCTTCTAACTCCAGTTTATCATCAATATACACTTTAACGGCAGCCGCACCGTAATATTCAATCCTTTTCACAACCACTTCTCCCGGTGCATGCTTGGACTTGTATACAAGGTCCTCACCCCGGATATCAGAAATATATATCTTCAGCAGGTGCTCTTTCCCATCATCGGGTATTTCTGTGGTCACATCGGAACTGCGCTTCGGCGGCCCGGGGCCCCTGCTCACCACCAGCGATACGCTGGATTCAGCGGTAATTTCCGCCCCCGGTTGGGGATCCTGCCCCATAATTTGACCGGCTAGATATTTTTCGCTCCACTGGTACCGGGAAGGCTTAACTATCAAGTTTAAGTCTGACAGCTGTTTTCTTCCCTCATCTTCAAATAAACCAATTACATTGGGCATGGTATAATTTTGCAGTTCCGGACCCTTGCTCACCGTTAAATTAACCGCCGTCCCCTGCGGATATTTCCCGGGAGCCGGATACTGGTCAATTACAATACCTGCTTCCTTACTTTCGTCAAAAACCTCTTCTATATGCTCATAATCAAAACCGGCATTGTGCAGCATTATTTTGGCATCACTGAGCATATGGTTCCGTACATCGGGCAGTGTTTTCAGTTCCGGACCTAAACTCACTGTTAATTCCACCGTTCGCCCCTGTTTTGCTTTTTTATCCGGCTCAGGGTTTTGAGAAATTACCCTTCCCTCTGCCACTTCGTTACTGTGCACTCTCTCCATTGAGGCTTTAAAACCAGCTTTATTTAATATCGTCTTAGCATCTTCCGCCACCAACCCCTCCACGTCGGGCACGGTTACTTCGGGCACGTTTATAAAGTTATACACTGCCAGGGCCGCCCCGGCAAGCAAACTGAGTATCAAAAGGGAGGCTATCACCACAGCTTTTACCGCTTTCGGCCGGCGCTTTTCTTTTCGCTCATCGTTTTTTTCATCTTCTTTTAGTGGTACGCTGCCGGGCAGCACCTGGGTGGCAAAGTCATCCCCCGGTTCCCGGTCGCCTTCCGTTCCCTGCACTGCCTGCAGCAGATCGCGGCTGAACTGTTCGGCCGTTTGATAGCGGTTTTGGGGATCTTTCTCCATGGCCTTCATTACCACCCGTTCCAAGTCTTTGGAAATTTCGGGGTTTATTTCGCTGGGCAGCTTGGGCTGTTCCTGCACGTGTTTTAATGCCACCGCCACCGGGCCATCACCTTTAAAGGGCAGTTGGCCGGTGAGCATTTCATACAATACCACTCCCAGGGAATATATATCCGACTGCGGTCCCGGTGTAATGCCTTTGGCCTGTTCCGGCGATATGTAGTGTACCGAACCCACAATTGTTTCTGTGCTGGTTATAGTTCCCGTACTGGCCTCCAGCGCTATTCCAAAGTCAGTTAGTTTAACCCGCTGGTCGCCGGTGATTAATATGTTATGGGGTTTAACATCCCGGTGTACAATATTATTTTCATGAGCATGCTGCAGGGCATCACAAATCTGTCTCACTATATTTACAATTTTTTCCTGGGAAAGGTTGGGATTGCTGCGGATAAAGTTTTTCAAATTGTCACCGTCTATATATTCCATTACTAAATAATGGGTGTCGTCTTCCTGTCCCACATCATGGATGTTGACAATGTTTGGGTGTGAGAGACTGGCTACAGCCTGGGCTTCCCGGCGAAAACGGCGGATAAAATCTGTATCTGATACATATTCATGACGTAAAATTTTAATGGTTACCAAACGGTTTAAAAAGGTATCTTTGGCCTTGTAAACAAGGGCCATACCTCCACCGCCCAGCTGTTCTAAAATTTCATACCGGTTTCCCAATAATCTACCGATCATTACCAAAATCACCTCAATGCCTCTATTATCACCCGTTTTGCGATGGGTGCCGCCACAGCTCCTCCTGAACCGCCATTTTCTATGATTACCGCCACTGCCACCCGCGGTTGATGGGCAGGTGCAAAAGCTACAAACCAGGCGTGGGGCTGCCCGTGTTCATTCTCCGCGGTACCGGTTTTGCCGGCCACAGCGACATTTTTTATACGGGCTGCCTTTCCCGTCCCCCGCTCCACCGAGGCAATCATGGCTTTACGAATTGCTGCGCAAACGGTACTGCTGGCAGCCCGCTGCATAACGGAGGGTTTATGATGATATAAAACTTGGCCCGAAGGGCTTATAACCTCTTGTACCAGGTAAGGCTGCATCATCACCCCATCGTTGGCAATGGTCGCTGATACCAGTGCCATGTGCAGGGGGCTGACCAGAAGTTCACCCTGTCCTATTGCTGCTGAAGCCAATTCCTTTTCATCCATATCCCGGTCACTGGATATGGTGCTGGGTCGTACCTCCAGTGATAAATTAAAATCCTGTTTAAACCCAAATTTTTCGGCAGTTTGCATGAAGTTCTTTTTTCCCAAATCCAAGCCTAGTTTTCCAAATACTTTATTACACGACACCACAATAGCTTCAATAATGTTTATGTTTCCATGGACCCCGTTGTCTGCCAGTTTATATCCATCGACCATTAAATAACCCGGGCAGTGAAACATCTCTTCACCGGTATAGCCCGCCGATAAAGCCCCGGCCGCTGTTATCAGCTTCATTACCGAACCCGGTGGATACGCCCCCTGGAAGGCCCGGTTTAACAGCGGCGCATCCCGGTTGTTGATTAACGCCTTCCACTGTTCTTCCAAGTTATTGGGATCAAAGGATGGCTGTGAAACGGCAGCTAAAACAGCCCCGGTACGGGGATCAAGAACCACCAGCGCCCCGGGCTTATTTGTTTCTGCCAGCAGCTCTGCTGCCAGGTGCTGTAATTTTATATCCAATGTTAAAACCAAGTCTTCCCCTGCCGGCGGCTTTCCCTGTATTTTTCGCACCAGGTTTATAAACCTGCCTGCAGCGGTTAACCCCAACAGCTGTTTGCTGTACGCCGCTTCCAACCCGGTAATCCCGTATATTTTTGATGTATATCCCACCAAATGGCAGGTTTCGTTTTTAAACGGGTAAAACCTCTGCCGGTGGTTGTCAACCCAGCGGGTTTCAGCCAATGGTATTCTATTCCTGTCATATATATTTCCCCTCTGGGTTATGCTGATCTGCTCCAAAACTCGCTGGTTCTTAGGATGAGCAGCCAAACGGGGGCCGGTTTCCAATTGTACGTACGATAAATAAAATATTAATACAATTAATAGGGCCACTAAAAAGCAACCCAGTTTGCCAATGTTATTTTTCATTGTTCAAGCCCGCCCTGTGTGAAACGTTTAACAGTAAACCCAGCAGTATAAAGTTAACCACCAGCGAACTGCCCCCGTAACTTATGTAGGGCATTGTTATCCCGGTGAGAGGAAGTAATTTAATTACCCCGGCCACGATTATAAACACCTGCAGCCCCGTTAATGAGGTTAACCCCGCTGCCATCAAGGCGGAAAAATCATCCCGGGCCTGAAGGGCAATTTTGAAACCGCGGTAGATAAATAAAAGAAATAATATAATAATGCCTAAACCGCCCAGCAATCCCATTTCTTCACATATGGCCGCAAAGATAAAATCGGTGTGCACCGCCGGAATTAAATCCGGTTTTCCCGCCCCCAACCCGGTGCCCAATATCCCACCGCTGCCGATGGCAAACAGTGATTGAATCACCTGGTAGCCGGAGGTTTCAAAATACGGCCAGGGGTTAAGCCAAATATCCACCCGCTGGCGAACGTGATGGAATATAAAGTAACTGCTAAGCCCGCCAAGCAGGAAGGTTACCAGTCCAAATATTATGTAAAAAACCCGGGCGGTGGCCGCGTAAACCATGGCTAAGAAGGTGCAGAAATATATCAGCGCCGCGCCCAAATCCCGCTGAAATACCAGCAGAATTAAGGCCACTGTCCACATGGCCACCATTGGACCCCAATCTCGAACCCCGGGAATGGGAACACCAAGTAAGGTACCGCTGCCTGCTGACAGTATTCTTCTGTTTTCAGCTAAAAAAGCAGCTAGAAAAAGCACCAATAATATTTTTACAAATTCTGACGTCTGCACCTGAAATAATTGAAAATCCAACCAGCTGCGGGAACCGCCCTGTTCTACCCCCAAGAAAATAGGCAGCAGCAGCAGCACTGCCCCCAGCAGGGCGTAAATGTATTGGTATTCCGATAACACTTGACAGCTGCGCAATAGTGTGGTTACCACCACCAGTGCTGCCAGGGCCACCAGCAGCCAAAAAAACTGGCGCACGGCATAGTGCGGTTCAAGCCGCAGCAGGAAAACCAGTCCGGTGCCGGTTAAAACAGATGTTATGGGCAGTAAAAACAGGTCTGCTTTAAACCCGTTATACTGCCAAAAAACACTGACCAGCATAAAAGCCAGTATCGTACCCAGGGTTATAACCACCCCCCACATATGTGAGGGCAATTTATCAAAGAACCCGCCCAGGTACAATATAAGTATACCCACAAACTGGTAAACACCGCTGTATAACAGCAGTTTCCTCTCCCGCCGTCTGGAATTAACTATTGCGCCAAACATTGGCCGCCTCCTGTTTATATTTCAATTAAGATTATAGACACGTTATCCGTACCACCCTGTTCCAGCGCAGCATTGGCTAATTTTTTTACCGCATCGTTAAGATCACGGGAATTATTTACAATTTCGTTTATCTCGCTGCCTTTGAGATGGTTGGTTAAGCCGTCGGTACATAAAAGCAGCTTGTCATCTTTATGCAGGGGAATCCTGTACAGATCCACATCAATGCTGGGCAAAACCCCCACCGCTTGGGTTAATATATTCCGTTTGGGGTGAATTTGGGCCAGTTCTTCGGTAATGCTGCCGTTTTTGACCAGTTCGCCCACCAGTGAGTGATCATCTGTAACCTGGGTTATTTTGTTATCCCTTAACAGGTAGGCCCGGCTGTCTCCCACATGGGCCACCAGCACTTCTTTGTCCCCCAGCAGGCAGGCGGTTACGGTGGTACCCATGCCGTGCAGGCCGGCATTTTTGCTGGCCAGGTCATAAACATGTTTATTAGCGCGGTGCATGGCCTGGATCATCATCTGCCCCCGATCACCGGCTTCAGGCAGCATCTTTCGCACTTGTTCTTCTAGGCACAGCAGCGCTTCCCGGCTGGCCACTTCACCGGCCTGGTGCCCACCCATACCGTCAGCTACTACAAATAATCCTATATCGGCACAAATCAACAGGTTATCTTCGTTATCCGGTCTGACCAATCCCACCTCTGTTATTTGGCTCCACCGCATAAGCCCACCTCACAAATTGAAAACTAACTCCCCCAACTCGCAGCCTGTCACCATCAGCCAGCACAACAGGTTGTTCTAATTTTACTTCATTTACATAGGTCCCGTTTAAGCTGCCCAGATCTTCAATCCAGTATTGGCCGTTCCGGTAACTGATAACCGCATGTTGAGAAGAAACGAATTTATCTTTAACTCTCACCCGGCTTGCAGAGTCCCTACCCAGTGTTGTGTGATTACCAAGGGGTATCTGGGTGCCGGGGGGGAGTTCATGGTCCGTACTGGCCAGTACAATCAACCCGGCCCCGCCCTGTTCCGGCTGCAGGTCAAGTTTCTCTGCCCGGCCCGGCCGTTTTTTTATACCGCCGCATTGATTGCGCAGATCTTCCAGTATAGTCAAAGTAAGTTTAAATAAAAACAAATAAAATGTCCCTAAAAATAAAAACTGCAGCACCAACAAAAGTTTTTCTAACATCGCTAATCCACCTTGAAAATGCAGACTGTAGTACCAATGGTTATGACATCCTCCGGTTCCAGCAGTTTTTTGGTTATTTTTTCCCCGTTTACAAAGGTTCCGTTGGTGCTGTTCAGATCTGTCAGCACATACCGGCTGTCCTGATTGTCCAGCTGGGCATGACGCCTGGAGACGCTGGGGTCTGCCAGTACAATATCGCAGGTATCCCGCCTACCTATCACCATCCGGTAATTTCCCAAAGGAAATTCTTTGCCTTTATCCTGTCCTTCTTCCACCACCAGGCGATATGTTTTTTCCGGTTTCGGCATGGCAGAATCCTTTACCGGTTTGTACAGCATGGTGTCCTGATTGGTATCCGGCGGTTCCTTTTCTTTTTGTTTCCGCCGTATTAATTCCCTGTTTACCGGTACCGCTTCACTAAAGGAAGCCTGTACTTCCATCTCCCCCGGTTCTATGTCATCGCTCTTTTTCAATATTACCACCGGCGGGGCCACCGGTGTCAATTCTTTTTCCCGGGCTTTTTGTACCAGGTAGTCTTGTAATTCCAGCACCAGTGATTTGTGGAAGGCCCCTATACTTTCCCAGTCCCCCGGGTGCAGCAGCACCTTATATTCATTGGGAACATAGATTTTATTTACACTTACCCGGCGGTAACTTATCATTTCCCGGTAAAGTTTTTTAGCTATGTCCACCGGCTGGACATGGCTTTTTAACTTACCCCTGAAGAATTTTTCTATGTATTTTTCAAGATTACTTTCCCAGTCAGAAAAGAGGCCCATTTTTTCACCTCTTTAGTTTTTCAAATGCGTTTTTTTATAAATGGCAAACGGCTGCCGGGGTTTTTCATTACCCGGTGGTACCACCCTGTGGTAACCCGGCTTTCATTGTTTTCCGCCGCAGCTGGCCGCATGCCGCGTCAATATCCGTACCCATTTCTTTTCTTACGGTGGCATTTATACCCCGTTCTGCTAATATGTTTTTGAACCTGTTAACCTGTTCTTGGGGTGTACGGTTAAAGCCCCGCTCCCTTACCGGGTTCACCGGAATAAGATTGACATGACAGGATATGTGCTTTAGCAGTTCTCCCAGTTCACTGGCATGTTCAGCCCGGTCATTGACATCCTTTATGAGAGAATATTCAAAGGTTATCCTTCTGCCGGTAACCTGCGCATACTCTCTGCAGGCCGGTATCAGCTGGCCAAGGGGGTACCTGCGGTTTATGGGCATTAATTGGTTCCTCAACCGGTCATTGGGGGCGTGCAGTGATACAGCCAGCGTTATGGGCATTTTTTCCCGGGCCAGTTTTTTTATCCCCGGCACTATCCCACAGGTGCTCAGTGTGATATGCCGGTAACTGATATTTAAGCCGTAGGGCGCAGTTACATTTTTAATGAACTGTACCGCATTATCGTAGTTATCCAGCGGTTCGCCGCTGCCCATTAATACCACGTGACTTACCCGCTCCCCGGTGTCCCTTTGTATTGCCAGCACCTGGTCGTAAATTTCCCCGGCCTTTAAATTGCGCACCATCCCTTCTATGGTGGAAGCACAAAAACGACAGCCCATCCGGCATCCCACCTGGGTGGAAACACAGGCAGTACGGCCGTAGGAATGTTTCATTAATACACTTTCCACCGCCTGCCCGTCGGGAAATTGAAAAAGGTATTTCACGGTGTCACCGCCAGCGGATTCCTGCCTGGCCAGGATATTTACCCCGCCCAATGCAGCCAACCGCTCCAGTTTTTGGCGTAAAGCCTTAGAAATGTTGGTCATGGCATTAAAATCTTTAACGCCCTTCTGCAAAACCCACTGGCATAACTGTTTCCCTCGATAGGGTTCTTCACCGATATTAATCAAAAATTCTTTCATCTGCTCTAAAGTTAAATCCATCAAATTAACCTTGGCCATATTACCGCCTCTTATCAATATGGGGATATTCTCTGTTTTTTGATTAAATTCCTCTTTTCCTCATTCTGGCCATGAAAAAGCCGTCCATTCCGTGCACATGGGGAAGCAACTGTATATACCCCTGCCGGACCCCCGGTTCACCGGACAGAGCAGCGGGCAGCAGCGGGGTTAAATCTTCTAATCTAAATTCACTGTGTTTGGCCAGAAAAGATCTTATTTGATTTATATTTTCTTCCTTGGTAATGGTACAGGTACTGTACAGCAGTACACCGCCGGGTCTTACACACCGGCATACGCTTTCCAGCATTTCCCGCTGCAGTTTTACTATGGCTGAAATCTGGTAGGCTTCCTTGCGCCACCTGACATCGGCGCGGCGGCGCAGCACACCCAGGCCGGAGCAGGGGGCATCCAGTAAAACGTAATCCGCCCAGTTTTCAAATTCAGCAGCTATTTCCCTGGCGTCCTTCGCCTTTCCTTTAACGTTGGTAATGCCCAACCGGCGGCAGTTGTCATTTATTAAGTTTATTTTATGCTCATGCAGGTCAAAGGCCATTATCACCCCGGTGTTTTCCATCAGCTGGGCCAGATGGGTAGTTTTACCCCCGGGGGCAGCGGCAGCATCAATCACCCTGGACCCGTGGGCAGGGTTTAACGCGTGCCCCACCAGCATGGAACTTTCATCCTGCACTTGAAATAACCCTTCCTGAAAGGATTTTAATGACCGGAAGGATAAAAAGTCTTTAATATTCAGCCCTTCCACGGCATACCTGGTTTTCTCTGTTTTAACTCCTTCTTGATGCAGCTTTTCTATCAGTTCATCCCGGCTGAGGCGCAGTGTGTTGGTACGTATAGTGTTAGGTGGGGTAAGATTGTTGGCTTTACACAATGCAATCGTTTCTTTAATCCCGTATTCCTTCAACCACCTTTCCACCAACCAACTGGGGTGAGAATATTTCAGCGACACGTGGCCTACCGGATCACTGTTGATGTCAGGGTACTCAATTTGATCCAGGTTGCGGGTAATGTTCCGCAGCACACCGTTTACAAACTTCACCACTCCACCATGGGCATATTTTTTGGCCAGTTCCACAGCCTCGTTACAGGCAGCGGCAGGAGGTATCTTTTCTAAAAACAGCAGCTGGTAGGTTCCCAGTCTCAATATGTTGCGCACCCAAACCGTTTGCGATGCCAGCGGTTGTTTTAAAAACCGGGATATCACCCAGTCCAGGGTGTTTAATGTTCGTAATGTACCATAGGTTAATTCTGTAGTAAAAGCCCGGTCGAGTTTCCCGGGCTGGTACTTTTCCAGTATTTTGTTTAAAGCCAGGTTAGCATAAGCCCCTTCCTCTTCCACCGCTTTTAATACTTTTAGGGCCAGTTCCCTGGCTGTAACCTTTGTCATTACTTTTCCACCTCTGCAAAATATCTTATCGCCTCTTCCACCCGGGGAACGGATATCTGGGTGTTAAAACAGGGCCCAAAGGGACGTTCGTTTAATACTCCCAGTACCGGCAGGGGACTGGCGTCCTGGATGCCGCTGGCCAGGTCCCGTTCACAGGCAATGGCCACCACTGCTTTGGGGCGGTATTCCTTTACATACTTGCGGGCCAGTGTCCCCCCGGTGGCCAGCCCCACCTTTACTCCCCAGCGATCTCTAATTTCCAGCAGTTTATCCACCGGGCACCCGCCGCACCTTTTACAATTACTTATGTCAGTGGTTATTTTATGCGGGCAGCTGCTTTTTTGCAGACAGTGGGGTGCCAGTACCAGCAGCTGGGAAGGTTTTATTTTTAACTCCTTGGTCCGCACCAGCTGGTTATTGACTTCAATAAAGGATCTTTTTATTTTATCGGTATCTATCTTAAATATTCTTCCCAGCCCAATGGCCACCGGAAACAGCAGGCTGATAGCCACTCTCATCAGCGGCTGCAGCGGGGTAATGGTTTTAGCCAGCCAAATGGTCAGCACAATACCGCCTATGCCAAAGGCCACCGCCACCATCATTATTATTATGGCCCCAATCAGCATAACTAATAATACCTGCTGCAGTACGGTGGTGGGATGGGAAATTAAATACCACAGTATTCCCGCCAGCGCCAGCACGGCCAGTAAGCTGGCAGCCAACAGGCCGATAAATAATCTCTTTTTGGCCTGGGGCTGTACCATAGAACTGCTAATCATTAATATCATTACCTCCCTCAGCCCCCAATACGGTACCCGGGGGCACCTTTCTGCCCCGTAAAAAGTCACAGATACCCAGCCGTTTGCTGCCCTGCAGCTGCAGTTCGGTGATTGACAGGCAGCCGGCCCCGGTTTGGACCACCAGTTGATCATTTGTAGAAGAAATTACCGTACCGGGCTTTTCCTTACTGCTGCCGGCCACAATTTCCGCCCGCCATATTTTCAGCACCCTACCTTCCAATTTGGTATAAGTGCCCGGCCACGGGTTCATGCCCCGGATTTGATTTTTAATTTCCCGGGCAGAACGGTTCCAGTTTATCAGCTCGTGCTCCCGCTTGAGTATCGGCGCATAGGTGGCCTGACTGTGATCCTGCGGAACACGGGGAGCGCTGCCGCTGGCAATAAGGGTTAGAGTTTCACCCAACACTTCCGCTCCCAACGCAGCCAGCCTGTCATGCACCTCTCCCACGGTATCGTCATCATCAATGGGGATTGATTTGGATAATATCATGTCACCGGTATCCATACCCTCATTCATGTACATGGTGGTGACCCCGGTTTCTTTTTCCCCGTTGATCACTGCCCAGTGAATGGGAGCCGCTCCCCGGTACTTGGGAAGCAGCGAAGCATGAACATTTACACAACCCAGGGGAGGCAAATCCAGTATTTCCTTTGGCAGTATTTTACCATAGGCCACCACCACTATCAGTTCCGGGTTTAATTCTTTTAAGGTTTGTAAAAACTGTGCCGTTTTAATCTTTTCCGGTTGGTAAACCGGCAGGTTGTAACTTTCAGCCACAACTTTCACCGGCGGCGGCTGCAGCTTTTTCCCCCTGCCCTTTGGGCGGTCCGGTTGAGTAATCACTGCCAGCAAATGGTGTTTTTGTTCCATAATTTTTTCTAAACAGGGCACGGCAAAGTCCGGCGTTCCCATGTACACAATACGCATTAAAGATTATCCTTCCTTCCGCACATTTTGAGCTTTATCGATAAATAATATTCCGTCTAAATGATCAATCTCGTGCTGAAAGGCCCGGGCAAGAAAGCCCCTGGCATTGATCCGCACTTTTTTACCGTCACGGTTTAAACCTTTCACCACCACCGAGGCAGCCCTGGCCACTTCACCCACCACTCCCGGAATGGATAAGCAGCCTTCCAGGTCAGTTTCCACTCCTTCGCTTTCAGTTATTACCGGGTTAATTAATTCAAACAGTCCTTCTCCCACGTCTACAACTATCACGCGCTTGGAAACGCCAATTTGCGGCGCGGCCAAACCCACGCCTTTATTGGCGTACATGGTATCGCGCATATTATCAAGCAGTTTTTTAATGTTCGGGGTAATTTTAGGCACTTCCTTGGCTTTTTCCCGCAGTACCGGATCCCCGTTCTTAACAATTTCATAAACGGCCATTTTTTCCGCCACCCTTCAAATCTTTGTTCTACCCTAAAAGTTATCCTGCTGAGCCCGGCAGCATCTGCACAGCGCTGGCTGGGTTTGTGCTGCTTTAAATCAAAAACTGCGGATCTATGTCAACGCTTACGCTCACTTCACTTCTTCCTCCGCTCTTCCGCCCCCACAGCTGCACCGCCTCTGCCGTTACTTGACGCACACTGCCGGCCATGCGCCCCTTTATCAGCACCTGCCAGCGGTAGCGTTTCTGTATCTTTGACAGCGTTGAAGGCGCGGGACCCATTACTATCACTTTCTTCTCCTCTTGTTCAACTGCCCCGGCCAGCTGATCCAGCAGATGCCTGATTTCCCGGGCCGCCTTCTCCACCCGCTGGTGGTTTTCACCACTAACCAGCACCCGGGAAAGGTAATAAAAGGGCGGGTATTTCAGCGCCCGGCGCAGCTGCATTTCCTGGTTATAAAAGCTGAGGAAATCATGGTTTCTGGCATATATTATACTATAATGTTCCGGGCTGTGGGTTTGAATTACCGTTTCACCGGGATACCGGCCGCGCCCCGCTCTCCCGGCCACCTGGGTTAACAGCTGAAAAGTACGTTCCGCCGCCCTGAATTCCGGCATGTACAGCATGGTATCCGCATTAACCACACCCACCAGGGTGACATTGGGCATATCCAAACCCTTGGCAATCATCTGGGTTCCCACCAGTATATCCCCCCGGCCTTCCTTAAAGGCAGCAATAATTTCTTGGTGTGCTCCCTTGCGGCCGGTGGTGTCACCATCCATGCGCAGCACCCTGGCCTGGGGAAAACAGCGTCTTATTTCCTGTTCCACCTTTTGGGTGCCGGCGCCAAAGTAACCAATGGCATCATCACTGCACCGGGGACAGATCTCCGGCGCGCGCTGGTTGTAATTGCAGTAGTGGCAGCGCATGAAACCATCATAATGGTAAGTTAATGAGATGTCACAGTGGGGGCATTTCAGCACCAGTCCGCATTTACGGCATACAATAAAGGTGGCAAAGCCCCGCCGGTTTATAAACAGCACCACCTGCTGCCGCTGTTCAAGCCGCTCCGTTATTTTTTCCAGCAGCAGCCGGCTGAAAATACCGCGGTTTCCGGCATCCATTTCCCGGCGCATATCCACCACTTCCACCCTGGGCAGGGGTAAATTTTTTACCCGCTTGGTCATGGTCAACAGCCGGTAAGGGCCTCCGGGTTCCGCCCGGCAGTAACTTTCCAGCGCCGGGGTGGCACTGGCCAGCAGTACCACCGCCCCTGTTATCCGGGCCCGCTGAACAGCCACTTCCCGGGCATGGTACTTGGGGTTTTCCTCCTGTTTATACATTGGTTCATGCTCTTCATCTATAATAACAATACCTAATTTAGGCACCGGTGCAAATACCGCCGAGCGGGCACCCAGCACTACCAGGGCTTCTCCCCTTTGAATGCGCCGGTGTTCACCATATCTTTCCCCCGCGGAAAGCCTGCTGTGCAGCACCGCCACTTTACTGCCAAACCGCCGGCAAAAAACAGACACCATTTGGGGCGTCAAAGATATTTCCGGCACCAGCACAATGGCCTGCTTGCCCCTTTTCAACACCTCTGCAATGGCTGCCAAATACACTTCCGTTTTACCGCTGCCGGTGACACCGTGCAGTAAGAAAGCACCGTACCCCCCCCTGCTTATGGCCCTTTTTAAATGTCCAACCACTTCCTGCTGCTCCAGCGTCAGCGGGGGAGGTTTTTCCGCCCTGGTTTCTTCATTATTGACGGCAGTATCACCGGCCGCCCACTTTAATAATTTTTTCTTTAACAGTGTTCCCACGGTGGATGCCGAAACACCCGCAGCCCGGGCCAATTGGGTTCTGTTTAACCCCGGCCTGGCCAGGGCAGTTTCCAGCACCCCGCGCTGTTTGGGCGTAACACTTAACGCTGCCAACTGCTGTTTTTCCACCGCTGCATACAATCCCCGGGGCACCCGCTTTTTCTCTCTTCCCGGTCCCAGTACGCAGTGTAAACTTTCTGCAAAGGTACAAAAATATCTAGTGGATAACCACCGGGCCAATTCCAATAATTCAGGGGTTAAACCTTCTCCCAGTACTTTCTGCACCGGTTTTACTTTTACCCCCTCCGGCGGCAGCGAGTAATCCACTACATACCCGGGAACCGTACGGGACCCAAAAGGCACCAGCACCCTGCTGCCCACCGGCAGCGGCTGTAAATGCTGTGGAACAATGTAATGAAAGGGCCTGTCCAGCTGCCGGCTGGGTATCTCAACGAATACCTCCGCATACTTGTTATTTCCCAAACCGTTCACTCCGGTATGCTGTCACTTCATCCAATATGCTTTGAGCCACTGCATACTTACTCATCCGGGGCAGTTTTTTCATATCACCGTTCCGGTAAATAATGGTGACAATATTAGTGTCAACATCAAACCCCGCTCCCTCTTCACTGACGTTGTTGGCCACTATCATGTCTAAATTTTTTTGTTCCAACTTTTTCCGGGCATATTCCTGAATATTACCGGTTTCGGCAGCAAAACCCACCAGTATTTGATGTTTTTTCAACTGCCCCAGTTCAGCCAGTATATCGGGGTTTTTTACCAACTGCAAAGCCACGGCATCGTCATTCTTTTTTATTTTTTCGCCGGCCGCATGCTTGGGACGATAATCCGCCACTGCAGCAGCCTTCAGCACTATATCCGCCGCAGAAAAATTATCCAGCATGGCCCGGCGCATCTGCTCGGCGGTTTCCACTTTAATTAACTCCACTCCCGCCGGCGGCGGCAGGTTAACCGGCCCGCTCACCAGCACCACATTGCCCCCCCGTTCGGCAGCAGCCCGGGCTAAATTGTAACCCATTTTACCGGAACTGCGGTTGGTAAGGTAACGCACCGGATCCAGCGGTTCCCTGGTTGGACCTGCCGATACCAGTATATTTACACCGGCCAAGTCAGGGGCAAAAAAACGTTTAATGGCCTGCAGTATTTCCCGGGGCTCACTCATGCGGCCCGGTCCTTTGGCCCCGCAGGCCAGTATGCCGCTGTTGGGCCCCACAATACGGCAACCCAGCTGGCACAGTTTTTCAATGTTCTGCTGCACCACTGGGTTATTGTACATCACGGTATTCATTGCCGGGCATATCATCACGGGGATATTGGCCGCCAGTATAATTGTGGACAGCAGATCATCGGCGATACCATTGGCAGCCTTGGCAATAATATTGGCGGTGGCCGGAGCCACCACCAATAAATCTGCATTTTGAGCCAATTCTATATGCGTTACCCCATACCGGTGCGATGAATCAAACATATCTGTATACACCGTATTTCCTGACAGCGCGGAAAAAGTTAACGGCTGTATAAATTCCCGGGCCGAAGCAGTCATTACCACCCGCACGTCGGCACCGTTCTTAACCAGGCCGCTAACCAATTCTGCCGCTTTATATGCGGCGATACCCCCGGCGATACCCACTGTAATTTTTTTGCCGGTTAACACACTGTAAAACCTCCATCAATTCCGTGTATTTAAATTATTTTGGATAACTGATCTCAATTTTACCACTAGCAATTTCTTCCAGAGCAGCAGATACCACCTTCCTGCCCGTTGTTTTCTCATCTTCCAATTCCTGCATATCGGTTAGCTCCCTGGCTCTTTTAGCGGTGGCCACTACCAAACTGTAGCGGCTGTCTGCTTTTTTCAACAGTTCATCCAGCGAAATGCGGTTCATGACAAACCTCCCCACTGTAAATATTTCTGCAAATCAAAGTATTTTGGCCTGCATTTTTCAGCGGTAATAATGGCCTTCACTTCATTTACCGCTTCTTCCAGTTTGTCATTAACAACTATAAAGTCATACTTGGGAATTTCCTGCAGTTCCCCTTCCACACAGCTCAACCGTCTTTTAATAACATCATCACAGTCCGTACCACGACTTATCAAGCGGGCCTGCAGCTCGTTTATAGAAGGCGGTACAATAAACACCAAAATACAATCGGGGTATTTTTTCTTAATCTGCAGGGCCCCTTGAATGTCAATTTCCAGCAGCACATCTTCACCCTGGACCAATTTTTCCTCTACCCACCGGCGCGGTGTTCCGTAATAATTATCATATACCTTAGCCCATTCCAAAAGCTGGTCTTGTGCCACCATTTGTTCAAATTCTTCCCGGCTGATAAAGAAGTAATTTTTGCCGTGCTGTTCACCGGGTCGCGGGGCCCTTGTTGTAACCGATATGGATAAATGTATTGAACTGTTATCCTGTATTAAGGCTTGGCAAACAGTACCCTTACCCGCCCCAGAAGGCCCCGATAATACCAATAATATACCCTTTTTAACCATGCTAGTCGTTATACTCTTCCTGGGTATTAGATTCCTTGGTTATCAAGCGGTTGGCCACCGTTTCAGGCTGCACGGCTGACAAAATTACATGATCACTGTCGGTTATAATAACCGCACGGGTACGCCTGCCGTAGGTGGCATCAATAAGCATTCCGCGCTCCCGGGCCTCGGTTATTATCCGCTTTATGGGCGCAGATTCCGGGCTTACAATGGCTATAATCCTGTTTGCCGAAACAATATTACCAAAACCAATGTTTATCAATTTAATATCCATAAAATATGTCCCCTCCCTCATCTTTTCAACTGTACTTATATGCCCGAACACTCACTCAAAAGCATTTGCCATTATAAATGGATGCCGGGGGTTCATTTTTGGAAAAGTTACTATTCAATGTTTTGTACCTGTTCCCGTATCTTTTCTATTTCGCTCTTAACATTAACAACTAATTTAGAAATTTCCAGGTCATTACCCTTTGAACCAATGGTATTAATCTCCCTGTTCATTTCCTGTACTAAAAAATCCAATTTGCGGCCCACCGGTTCTTCAGACTGAAGACATTTGGCCATTTGATTTAAATGACTGTTTAAACGAACGGTTTCCTCGGTGATGTTGGCCCGCTCTGCGAAGATGGCCACTTCCGCTGCCATGCGGTTTTCATCCAGCATCCCTTCGCCTTTCCAGTGGGCCAGCCGCTGGTTTAAACGTTTCCGATAGTCTTCCACCACCTCTGGGGCACGTTTGCGAATTTCATCGTTACACCGCCTGATTTTTTCCATCCGTTTTTTCAAATCTGCTTCCAGCTGCTCACCCTCGGCAGCGCGCATTTGAACAAGTTTATCCAGGGCTTCATTCACTGCTTCTTCCACTGCCGGCCACCATTCTTCCAAATCTTCTGCCGGTTCTTCCAGAACTAATACATTGGGCAGATTTATAATGTCTCTAAGCTCAATTTGGCCGGTTATAGGCAGTAAACTCTCTAATTCTTTCATTGCCTTATAATAAGCCACTGCCAGGTTTTTGTCAACTTTTACCTGTTGGGTTTTTTGTTCTGTTTCTTCAATTGAAATATAGCCATCAACCCGCCCCCGGCTGATGCGTTTTTGAATTACACGGCGGATACGGTCTTCCAAAGGCGACATCACCCGGGGCAAACGGATCATCACTTCGCAAAAGCGATGATTAACTGACTTCAGCTCCACGGTAAATTTGCGACCACAGGCACCGGCCTCTCCCCGGCCATACCCGGTCATGCTTTTGAGCAAAGTCTTTCACCACCCAGTATATTAATAATATATTATTGATTATTTACCTTAAAGATAATTTTTCTACTTTTAAAACGAAAATCCTTTATTTTTAAAGAACAATGCAATAAACAGCATAAAATTACCCTTCCTGGCTAAGGAAGGGTTGTGTTTAAAAAATACAGCTTATTTTACCTCTGCCAAAACCTTTTCAATCCGGTTCATGGCCTCGGTAATGGTTTCCATATCAGTGGCATAGGAAAAGCGCAGGAAATCATCATTACCAAAGGCAACACCGGGAACCACAGCCACCTGAACCTCATCCAGCAGCACAGCAGCCAGGTCAGTGGCGCTGTTTATCTCCTTCCCTCGATAGCTTTTGCCAAAGTACGCACTTACGTTGGGGAACAGGTAAAAAGCACCATTGGGTTTGGGACAACTGATGCCGGCAATGGATAGCAATCTTTCCAGCATGTAGTCCCGCCTTTTTACAAACTCCTTTTTCATTTCCTCCACCGGCTGTTGGGGCCCATTAAGGGCTGCTATACTGGCAGCCTGGGCAATGGATGTGGGGTTGCTGGTGGAATGACTTTGTAAATTAGCCATGGCTTTGGCGATTTCCAGGGGAGCAGCGGCATAACCAATGCGCCAACCGGTCATGGAGTAGGCCTTGGATACCCCGTTAATCACCACGGTGCGCTCTTTTAATTCCTCACTCAGGCTGGCAATACTGATATGTTCCATGCCGTCATATATCAGTTTTTCATATATTTCGTCGGATATGACGATGATATTATCATGTTCCAATATCACTTTACCCAGCGCTTCCAGTTCTTCCCTGGTGTAAACTCCACCGGTGGGGTTGCTGGGACTGTTTAACAGCACCACCTTTGTTTTGGGAGTAATGGCTTCCCTAAGCTGCTGCGGGGTCATTTTAAAACCGTTTTCTTCGGTAGTCATCACAATAACCGGCTTGGCACCGGTGATTTTAATCTGTTCCAGGTGACTAACCCAGAACGGTGCAGGCAAAACCACCTCGTCACCATCTTCCACCAGCACTTGAAAGGCGTTATACAGCGAGTGCTTAGCACCGGCCGATACCACTATTTGCGCCGGCTCGTAATCCAGCCCGTTTTCCCGCTTGAATTTATCCACAATAGCCTGTTTTAACTGCGGTGTCCCTGCTGCCGGTGTATATTTGGTCATCCCGGCATTGATGGCTTCAATGGCAGCATCTTTTATGTGCTGCGGGGTATCAAAATCCGGCTCCCCAACCCCAAAATTGAATACCTTTACTCCCTCAGCCTTTAACTGCTTGGCCTTGGAATCGATGGCCAGCGTAGGACTGGGGCTAATCTTAGCTGCTCGTTCGGCAAGTTTCATTTTTTACTCTCTCCTTAAGTTTATGTAGTTTATTGTACTGAAGTAGCAGTAAATCTTTATAAACCAAAGAGCCTGCATTAAAATTCTAATTTACCCAGGCTTTCCTTCATCCTTCTAAAGGCCTCTTCCAGGCGCTCCTTGGGAATGGTTAAAGAAATGCGGAAGTAACCTTCCCCGCTTTCGCCGTAACCATTTCCGGGGGTAATAACCACACCGGTTTTTTCTATCACATATTCAGCAAAAGAAGCAGACGTGTAGCCTTTAGGCACCGGTGCCCACACATAGAAGGTCGCCTTTGGTGCCTGCACGTTCCAACCCAGGGCGTTTAAACCCTCCACCACCACTTTTCTGCGTTCATCATAGATGGCCACGTTTTTCTTCAAAGCATCCTGAGGACCGGTTAACCCTTTAATGGCCGCGTACTGGACAGCCTGGAACTGTCCGCTGTCCAAATTGCTCTTTAACCGGCCCAGCGCTTCCACCACTTCGGGGTGACCTGCTGCCCAGCCGATACGCCAGCCGGTCATGTTATAGGGCTTGGATACCGAACCAAATTCGATACCCACCTCTTTGGCACCTCTGGCTTCCAAAAAGCTGGGCGGACGATAACCGTCAAAGGCAATTTCTGAATAAGCGTTGTCGTGACAAACCAAAATGTTATATTCCTTGGCAAAGGCCACGGTTTCTTCAAAAAATTTCACATCAGCTGTGGCCCCGGTGGGGTTGTTGGGATAATTTATAAACATCATTTTAGCTTTTCGGGCCACTTCGCTGGGAATATCGGCATAATTAGGCTTAAAGCCGTTTTCCTCTTTTAATTTTACCGCGTAGGGTTCTGCCCCGGCTAAAATTGCCCCGCCGGCGTATACCGGGTAGCCGGGATCCGGCACCAGCACCACATCACCGGGATTTAAGTAGCACCATGAAATGTGCGCAATACCTTCTTTGGAACCAATCAGCGCTACCACTTCTGACTTAGCATCCAGTTCTACCCCAAAACGCTTCTGGTAAAAATCGGCCACCGCCTGGCGGTAGCTGAGCATGCCCACTGAAGACGGGTACTGGTGGTTAGCTGGGTTTTCCGCTTCTTTCTTCAGTTCTTCAATAATGTGGCCGGGGGTGGGAAGATCAGGGTCACCAATACCCAGGCTAATTACATCCACACCCTGCTCTTTTTTCTCGGCAATTAATTTTTCAATACGGGCAAATAAGTACGGTGGCAGGTTTTTAATTCTTTCAGCCTGTTCAAAATTTAACAAGTTCCTTGTTCCTCCTTCACTACCTTAAAAAATGGTATCTTAATAAGTTCGGCAGCTGCTCGCTGAAAAACGTTCGCTGCCGCAAATGGCTCTGCCGGGATTCTCATGCCTGTTGGTGCCATCTATGGCATGAGTGTCTACACTTGTACAAAGGGTCCACCTGCTTAAATCTGCTGGTCATACAAAGGGTGGGCCCGGGAAAAACTCCACGGGCCTTTCAAATCCAGTTTTGCCTTAGTATATCAATATATGGAACTATTATCAACGAATCTAATGTTTGGCAGGCGCATACTCCCCGCTGAACACCTCTGCAGCCGGGCCGGTCATGTATACCCGGTTGTCCCCTGCCCATTCTATAATCAACGGGCCGCCGTCCAAATGTACCGTTACCTTTCTTCCGGTAAAACCGTTCAGTGCCGCCGCTACGCCGGTGGCACAGGCTCCTGTACCGCAGGCCATGGTAATGCCCGCTCCCCGCTCCCATACTCTCATCCGCACTTCCTCTTTGCTTAACACCTGTACAAATTCCACATTGGTCTTTTGGGGAAAGGCGGGATGTTTTTCAATTTTCGGTCCTATTTCACTTAACGGAACGGATTCCACATCCGGTACAAAGATGACACAGTGGGGGTTACCCATGGAAACAGCGGTTATATTATAAGTTTTGTCTTCTACAACCAGCGGTTGGTTTATCGCCCTGCCCTCCGGCCCGGTCATGGGTATTTGAGCCCGCTCCAATCTCGGCTCACCCATATCTACCCTGACCATGGAAACAGCACCGTCTTCTACAATTACTTCCGGCACTATGATGCCGGCCAGAGTTTCCACCCGTATTTTCTGCTTTTTGACAATGTCATGATCGTAAACATATTTGGCCACGCAGCGGATGGCATTGCCGCACATCTCCGCTTCACTGCCGTCCGAATTTATTATCTGCATCCGCAAATCTCCCGTTTCTGACGGCCGCAGCAGCACCAAACCGTCAGCACCGATGCCGAAATTGCGGTGGCACACATCTCTGGCCAGCTGGGCCAAGTCCCCGGGCAAATGGGCACCTTGTAAGCAGTTAACAATTACAAAGTCGTTGCCCAATCCATGCACTTTAGTAAAACGCAAGTTAAAGTTCCTCCTTAAGTGATCGTGCATATATAAATATTACTGTACCATTAAATCCATTATATTCAATATTTTATTTAAAACCAATTGTAAAACCGTAAGTATACAATATATTATTTCTGCTTCTTTAGTATCGACTGAGCGTAGTACTCGATAATTTCCCTTCTTCTTATAATCCCGATAAAGATCCCGTTATCATCAACCACCGGTACAAAGTTTTGCTCAATGGCCAGTGAAAGCAGGTTTTCAATTTCTGCATTGATATATATGGGCTTGATATTCATCCTGCGGGGCACATCTTTCAACTTAATTTTTTCTGTACCTTTAAAATCCAGTTCCGGGGTGTTTTTTAATTTCCACAGCAGGTCACCTTCCGTTATTGTTCCCACGTATTTTCCTTCATCATCAACCAGCGGTACAGCACTATAGCTGTGATATTCCATTCTTTCCAGCGCCTGCCGGACGGTACATTCCGGTGACAGGCAGATAACTTCGTTTTTGGGCAAAAGAAAAAAGGCAATGTTCATCTACTATACCCTCCTAAGTACCTTTTAGAAAAAGTAAAACATTGGGCACAATAAGCAACAAGAGAACAATTAAATTATTCAGCACACCATACTATGATGCTACCATAAACCGCTGCAAAACTGGAGGGGTAAAAATATTGCTTATTTTTAACATCGGTTTAATCATCTTTGCCGGTTATATCTTTGGCGAAGCGGCCACCAGGGTTAAACTGCCCAGAATCACCGGTTACATTTTGGCTGGTATTTTTCTCAACCTGGATATTTTTAATACTCTTTTCAAAAATTTTGCTGATCAAACCGCTATTGTTACAGATATTTCTCTATCCTTCATCACTTTTTCCGTGGGAGGCACTTTACTGTACAGTAAAGTGAAAGAACTGGGTAAAGGTATACTGAGCATTGCTTTTTTTGAATCACTGTTTGCATTCCTGACAATTTTAATTGGTTTTATAGCTATAACACCATTTTTTATCCCCATTGAAAACGCCACCTGGCCGGCGGTATTTATTCCCCTCAGCATTTTAATGGGCTCCCTTGGTTCACCCACCGACCCCTCGGCTGCACTGGCAGTAAAACACGAATATAACGCCAGGGGACAGGTCTCTTCAACTATTATGGGTGCTGCTGCCTTTGATGATGTGTTTGGAATTATTAATTTCAGTATCGCCACCGCATTGGCTCAAATGTTTGTTCAAGCCAACAGTGTTTCTGCTGCCTCTTCATCCATACTGGAACCTGTAACGGCAATTTCCGGTGCCATCATCGTCGGCCTCGCCTACGGGCTGTTATTTAACTTAATTACGGTATTGGAAAAAAGGGAAACAGAGGGGGTATTAATAGTCGTTGTACTGGGACTGGTGTTAATGTGCTTCGGCACCGCTGCCAAATTTCACTTTGATGAACTTTTATCCACCATGGTTATGGGTGCAGCTGTTGTCAATTACAATGTCCTGCGGGATAAAATTTTTAAACTGCTGGAGCGCTATATAGAGGAATTAATTTTTGTTCTCTTCTTTGTTATCAGCAGTATGCAGCTGGACTTTGCGGTATTAAAAAACACTTCAGCTCTTGTGGCGAGCTTTGTGATTTTCAGGATTACGGGAAAATTCCTCGGCACCAGGTTTGGAGCGGCCATCGCCAGATCACCGCAAAGGGTCAAAAAATATACAGTGGGCGGTTTAATTCCTCAAGGTGGTATTGTTATCGGGTTAGCTTTAATCATCAGGCAAAACCCCGCCTTTGACAATATCTCCGACATTATATTAAACGTTATCATCGGTGCCACGGTAATCCACGAGTTAATCGGCCCCATATTCGCCAAAACGAGTCTGAAAAGGGCCGGTGAGATAAAATAGCGTAAACAAAGAGAGAACCAATTTTTTAGATGGTTCTCTCTTTAATAATCATCTTTTATTTACACCCGCAGGTAGGAAAAATGCCGCCGGGCCCGCCTGCGCACCTGCATGGTAATGGTACTTAAAAACGTGGGGGTAAAACTTATCACCAGCACCGCCACCCAGTGCAGCGGTTGTAAAGGTACAGTTTTAAAGATTGGCTGCAGAAACGGTACATACACCACCATCAACTGCAGGGCTGCGGATACCGCCACCGCCACCAGCAGGTGGGGGTTTGTAAACAAACCAATATCTAAAATGGAATGATGTTCGGAACGACACACAAACACATAGAACAGTTGGAAAAACACCAGCGTGTTAAAGGCCATGGTACGGGCCAATGCTTCGTCTCTCCAAACCAGCCCCAGGCAAAAAGCCACCAGCGTACCTAAAGCAATAACAGTTCCACTGCCTAAAATACGCCAGCCTAAGCCGTTGGCAAAAACGCTTTCCTGGGGATGCCTGGGCGGCCTGTTCATAATATCCCTGTGGGCCGGATCCACTCCCAGCGCCATGGCCGGCAGGCCGTCGGTAACCAAATTCATCCACAATATCTGAATGGGCAGCAGGGGCAGCGGCAGCCCGCCCAATACCGCCAGAAACATTACCAGCACTTCCCCCACATTGCAGGAAAGTAAATACCGGATAAACTTTCTAATATTGTCGTAAATCCCCCGTCCCTCTTCCACGGCATCAACAATGGATTTAAAATTATCATCGGCCAGCACCATGGAGGAGGCCTCTTTGGTTACATCGGTTCCGGTTTTACCCATGGCAATACCGATATCCGCTTCCTTCACCGCCGGGGCATCATTAACGCCGTCTCCGGTCATGGCCACCACGTGGCCGTTATTTTTCAACGCCCGCACTATGCGCAGTTTATGCCGGGGCGAAACCCGGGCATATACCGCCACATTTTCCGCTTCCCGCTGCAGCGTTTCATCATCCATGGCATCCAGTTGAACCCCGGTAAGCACCTTACCGTTATGACCCAACAGCCCCAGTTCTTCCCCAATGGCCCGGGCCGTCAGCCGGTGATCTCCGGTAATCATCACCGTTTTAATACCGGCCCGCCTGCATGTTAAAACCGCCTGCAGCGCCTCCGGCCGGGGCGGGTCAATCATGCCCGCCAGGCCGAGGAAAACCAGGTTGCGCTCAACGGTATCCTCATTATAATCGGTAATGTTGGAAGGCAGTTCCCGCACAGCCAGTGCCAGCACCCGAAGCGCCTCCCCGGCCATGACGGCATTCTGCCTGGCTATACTTTTCCGGGTGGCAGTGGTCATGGGCAGTATTTTCCCGCTGCTGTAAACACGGGTGCACAGTTCCAGTACCACATCAGGGGCCCCTTTAACATAGGCGGTACGGTTGTTATTTTTATCGCTGTAAATCACCGTCATTCGTTTACGGTCGGAATCAAAGGGCAGCTCGGCCACCCGCCGCTCTTCTTTTTCTATCTGCCGGCGCCATATCCCCGCCTTGGCTGCCATCACCAAAAGCGCCCCTTCGGTGGGGTCTCCGCTGATGTTCCACTCCCTTTGGGGTTTAGAAAACCGGCGCAGCAAACCGCCAACTCCAATCTCACCCTTGGTGAGCACAGAATTGTTGCAAAGGGCCGCTGCTTTTAGCAGCAGTCTAAATTCTTTTCCTTCCCTGCCCTTTACAAAGGTAAAATCTCCCCTGGGACTATATCCCTCGCCGCTTACCTCGGCCTCAGCCCCTGCCGTTACCACCCGGCGCACCGTCATTTTATTTTGCGTAAGAGTACCGGTTTTATCTGAACAGATAACGGTGGCACAGCCCAGCGTTTCCACCGCCGGCAGCCGTCTAATAATAGAGTTGCGTTTAATCATGCGCTGTACACCAATGGCCAGGGCAATGGTAACAATGGCCGGCAGCCCTTCCGGTATTGCCGCCACCGCCAAACTCACCCCGGCTAAAAACATGCGATAGGCCGGTTCACCACGCATCACGCCCAGCACCACCACCAGCGCACATATAAACAGGCAGAAGGCCACCAGCACCTTGCCCAGCTGAGCCAGCCGCCGCTGCAGAGGGGTTTGTTCTTCGCCCACTTCCTGAATCATGCCCGCTATCTGTCCCATCTCACTGGCCATGCCGGTGGAAACCACTATTCCCCTGGCCCGTCCCCTGGTAACCACCGTACCCATATAAGCCATATTACAGGTATCTCCCACACTGACATTTTCCCGTTCCATCTTTCCCGCCCTTTTGGGCACCGGGTTTGATTCACCGGTGAGCGAAGATTCTTCCACTTCCAAGTTCACCGTTTCCAGCAGGCGCATATCCGCCGGCACCTTATCCCCGGATTCCAATAACACCACATCACCGGGCACCAGTTCCGCCGCCGGCACCCTTCTCTCGGCACCGTTTCGTATTACTTTTGCCTCCGGTGCCGCCAGCTGTTTTAACGCTTCCATGGATTTTTCCGCCCGGAACTCCTGCACAAAACCCAAAACAGCGTTTACCACCACAATGATTATAATTGTTATGGCATCGGCCCACTCGTGTAAAAAACCGCTTACTACGGTGGCTGCTATTAACACCAGCACCATGAAATCTTTAAATTGGTTTAAAAACATCACCCAGGGAGGGCTTTTAGGGGCAGCTACCAACTGGTTGGGACCAAAATGCTTTAACCGCCCTTTGGCTTCCCGCTCATCCAACCCTTTTTCAGCACTGGAACCGAGCTTGTTCACCACATCCTGTCCATCCATTACATGCCATTTTCCCGCCATAAACGTCACCTCTTTAACAGCATTATCAACTGCCAAATTTAACCTGCCTATAGATATACATATTCCATGGACAGGCAAATATAACCGCAATATGCTATAATGAACCGGTAAAGGAGTGGTATTTAATATGCCTTTCGACGGACTGGTAATGGCTGCAGTGAGCCATGAATTAAAAAACAAGTTAACCGGGGCCCGGGTAGAAAAAATATACCAGCCTTTAAAGGAAGAACTGGTACTGGTGCTCAGCAAACCCCGGGAACGTTACCGGCTGTTAATATCCGCCAACGCCGGTAACGCCCGGGTGCATATTACAGCCAAAAGCAAACCCAACCCCTCCAACCCGCCGTTATTTTGTATGGTGCTGCGCAAGCATTTGGATGGGGGATATATCAGTGAAATAACCCAGCCGGGGTTGGAACGCATTCTGCACCTGAAAATAAATACCAGGGATGAACTGGGGCGCCCGGCGGTGAAAACTTTAATTATTGAAATAATGGGCAAGCACAGCAACATCATTTTAGTGGATCAAAACAACAAAATCCTTGACGGCATCAAGCGCTATTCCCACGCGGTCAGCCGCCACAGGGAGGTTTTACCCGGCCGGGAATATATTTCCCCCCCGGAGCAGGGTAAAAACAGCCCCGGTCAGTTAAACGAAGAACGCTTCTTCGCGCTGCTCACCGCAGCGGATATTGACCTGAAACTGACTGATATATTATTAAAAACCTTTGACGGTTTTTCTCCCCTCATGTGCCGGGAAGTGGTTTACCGCTGCGGATTGCCGTTGGATATGACGCTAAATCACTGCGGTGAATATGAACTGCGGCTGCTTTGGCAGCATTTCAGTGAAATTGGCAGCAGCTTAGAAGAAAAAAAATTCAACCCCACCCTGGTTTTTAACCGGGACGGCACCCCTAAGGATTTTGCTGCCTTTAACCTGACCCAATTTGAAGAACACAAAATTCAGCACGGGGAAATGAACCAGATATTGAACGATTTTTACACAGCAAAGGATTACCTGCAGCAGATTAATTCTAAAAAACAGTCTCTGCTTACAGTAGTGGAAAATAATATCAACAGACTGCAAAAGAAACTGCCCAAGTACCAAAAGAGCTTACAGCAGGCAGCCCGGGGAGAAGATTACCGCCTTTACGGGGAACTGCTCACCGCCAACATGCACAAGCTGAAAAAGGGCATGCACAAAGTGGAAGTGGAAAATTTTTACCATCCGGAATGGAAAAAAATAACCATTGAACTGAACCCCCAATTAACTCCCTCGGAAAATGTACAGGCCCTTTTTAAAAAATATGTCAAATCAAAAAACACCGTTAAAGCAGTACAGCAGCAGCTATCCCAGGCTGAAGAAGAACTGCAGTATTTAGAAGCAGTGGAGATAGCCATACGCCAGTCAAACACCATCCATGACCTGGAAGAAACAGAAAACGAGCTGGTTTCCCAGGGCTATATAAAACCGCAAACTGCAAACAGGGGTAGAAGGCAGGATAAAAAACAGCACACCAAACCCCAACCCCTGGTATTCCAATCCACCGATGGATTTACCATACTGGTGGGTAAAAACAACCGGCAAAATGATTACATTACCCAGCGCGCTGCCCAACCCCATGACTTGTGGCTGCATACCAAGGAGATACCGGGCTCTCACGTAATAATTCGTACCGAAGGGCAAAAAGTACCGGCCGGTACATTAGAACAGGCAGCGGTGCTGGCCGCCTTTCACAGCAAAGCCAGGCAGTCCAGCAGCGTACCGGTGGATTATACTTATATCAAACACGTACACAAACCAAAGGGAGCCAAGCCGGGTATGGTAATATACGAAAACCAGCAGACGGTTATTATCCACCCGGATGAGAAATTGGTGCGCAAATTAAAACAATAAAGCAGGGTAACACCACGGTGATTTTCCGTGGTGTTACCGCTCTCACAAACTGTGCCGCGGTCCATGGAAAGTAATTTTGTCGCGCCCCTTTTACCAAGGCCTTTTAAAATTTTGGTTTCATTAATTTATAAAATATAAATAAAATTGAGGTTATCTGCTTATGAGAAAAGTAGAATTAGATTCAACAGAAAAAATTATTGAATATTTAAAAACTTTTGCTTCCGAAAAATATAAACTGAACGTTGCTGAACTGGGCATCCCTATTCATCATGCTTTGGGAGTGGCGACAGCAAATG
Source organism: Desulforadius tongensis (assembly GCF_016907915.1). Taxonomy (GTDB): domain Bacteria; phylum Bacillota; class Desulfotomaculia; order Desulfotomaculales; family Desulfohalotomaculaceae; genus Desulforadius; species Desulforadius tongensis. The sequence continues at coordinate 708 of NZ_JAFBCW010000028.1, read as the reverse complement.
TTCGAAAAACAGCAAAAAAAATTGGCACTAATCATGAGCTTGCTGCCGAATTGTGGGACGCAGGTTACCGTGAAACCCGCCTTTTAGCAGTACTAATTGCAGACCCGAAAAAAACTACCCCTGAATTAATAGAATCTTGGCTGAAGGATGTTAAATCGTGGGATTTATGCGACCATTTGTGTAATAATTTAATACGGTATGTAGAGAAAGCTAAAGGTAAGATTACAGAATGGGCTTATGATCATAGAGAGTTTTTTAAACGGGCTGCTTTTTCAACAATTGCCTGCTTAGTTATACATGAAGATTTTTCTTCAGAAGAACTGGACCATTTCTTAAAGCTCATCAAAGAATGTTCCGATGATAATCAAAAATATGTTAAAAAGTCGATTAGTTGGGCTTTGAGAGAGATAGGAAAATATGGCTCTGCTGAACACGATAAGGCAGTTATATTGGCCAGTGAACTTATTGAAAATGGAACTAAAGCACAGCGATGGATTGGCAAAGATGCTATGAAGGAACTGGAAAACTTAGTTCAGGTTCCAGAACGAAGGAGACTCTTACCAGCCAATTCTAAAATGGGAAAAAAAGCCCTTGGATATAAATAAGGTCTATTGTGAACTACCCCTCCCTTCGCTCCGCTCAGGAAGGGGCTTCCTGGACGAAACGAATTCGTAGGTTTCCTGCTTCATCGTAACCCTGACGGGTTAG
>NZ_JAFBCW010000027.1 GCF_016907915.1 Desulforadius tongensis | reverse complement strand
ATGAACTTCGTTCCACAACATGAACCGCCGTATACCGAACGGTACGTACGGTGGTGTGAGAGGACGGGAGTTAATCACTCCCTCCTACTCGATTCCTTTACAGTATTAAAAGCGTGGCCAGGCCGAAGTAAATCATCATACTGGTAATATCCATCAGGGTGGCAATGAATGGGCCCGATGCCAGCGCCGGGTCCACTCCCAGGCGGTTCATCATCACCGGCACCATGCTGCCCAGCACAGTTGCTATCACTATAGATACGGCCAGGGACAGGCCCACCACCAGGCCCAGGATTGTTGACTGCTGCCATATGTAAGCCATTACCGACAGCAGCGTTCCGCATACCACCCCCACCAGCAGACCCACCTGGGTTTCCTTCCACACCACAGATAAGATCTTGTTTTTGCTTACTTCTCCGGTTGCCAATCCCCTGACCACCACTGTAAGGGATTGTGAAGCGGCGTTACCCGGGCCGCCGGCCAGGGCAGTGATAAAAAAGGCCAGCGCGGTCATACGTTCCAGCGTTTCAGAAAGACTGCCGATAACGTTTCCCGCTAACAATTCCCCAAATAATAAACCGATCAGCCAGGGCAGTCTTTTACCGGCCCTGGTCCAAAAACTGCTCTCCATTTCCTGCCCTTCGGGTTCGATGTTGCCCGCCAGGCGCATCATATCTTCGGTGGCCTCTTCTTCCATAACGTCCATCACATCATCAAAGGTAATAATACCTAACAGCTGCATGTCGTCATTGACCACCGGAACGGCCAAAATATCATATTTAGACATCATTTTGGCCACTTCTTCCTGGTCGGTGCGCACGTGTACACTTATCACTTTGGTGCGCATAATGTCTTCAATAAGTGTATCGGGCCGGGCTACGATTAACTCCCTCAAAGATATTACTCCAACCAGCTGTTCCCGCTCATTGGTAACATATACATAATAAACCGTTTCGGCATCGGGGGCAATTTTACGCAGTATATTTATGGCCTCCGCCGCAGTAATATCTTTTTTCACGGCAACATACTCGGTGGCCATCAAACCACCGGCAGTGTCCACATCATAACGCAGCAGTTCACGAATGTCTTCAGCCTCTGCCGCTTCCATCAATCCCAGCAAAATGTTTTTCTGCTCTTCCGGCAGTTCCCCCAGCAAATCGGCGGCATCGTCTGTAAACATCTGCCCCACTATCTCAGCGGTACGCTTGGGGCCAAGACCTTCCAGCAGCGGCGGCAGTTCATCTTTATGCAGTTGAAAAAGAATATCAGAAGCCTTGCTTTTGTCAACCAGGCGCATAACTTTAATGCGCTGGGGTAGAGCCAGGGTGGGAAGCAGCTCGGCAATATCCGCCGCGTGCAGTTCCTTCAGACACTGGCGCAGTTCTGCATAAGAGTTCTGATTTAAACACTTTAATATTTCTAATCTTTCTTCCGGTTTTAACACATGAGCACTCTCCTTTCTTTACGGAGCGCCCATCGTTACCGCCTGTAATTGAAGGGGTAAGTTTAGACGCTCCTTAATTATTTGGTTGTTGCGCAAACTTCCGGGGTCAGCGTCCATTTACTTACCTCCTCAACCCGAAAATTTTATAAAAAAACTAAAACAGCAGTGAAAAAGCCTTCTTAAACGAAGGCTCTAATCGATCCCCCTAGCTAGTTTATCTGCTAAAATTAAGCATGTCAATAAAATGCTAATCTGTATAGCCAAAATTTTTAAAGTGCTCCGGGCGGTTGCGCCAGTCTTTTTGAACCTTTACCCACAGTTCCAAGTACACCCGGGAGCCCAGCAGGCTCTCAATTTCCTCCCTGGCCAGTTTTCCCACTTTTTTCAGCATTCTGCCGCCTTTGCCAATTAATATCCCCTTTTGCGATTCCCTCTCGGTATAAATAACGGCGCTAACCACAACCAGGTCATCACGTTTCTTCTCCAACCGTTCAATATCAACCGTTACCGAGTGGGGTATTTCTTCGCTGGTTAAATGCAAAACCTTTTCTCTAATCAACTCTGCCATAATAAATCTTTCCGGGCGGTCGGTGACCGTTCCTTCCGGGTAATAGCGGGGCCCTTCAGGCAAATATTCTATTAACACATCAATCAATCTTTGGGTGTTTTCCCCTTTTAAAGCAGATACCGGAACAATTTCGGCAAAGGGATAGAGGTCTTTATACTCGTCTATCAAAGGCAGCAGGTTGTCTTTACTAATTAAATCTATCTTATTCAGCACCAAAAACACCGGCGTTTTTAATCCCTGCATCTGTTCCAAAATATACCGGTCGCCGCGGCCCGGCGAAGCGGTGGCCTCGGTCATAAACAGCACCAAATCCACTTCCTGCAGAGTGCTGAATGCCACCTCTACCAGGTGCTCACCAAGCTTATGCTTCGGTTTATGTATGCCGGGAGTATCTAAAAAAACCACCTGAGCATCATCTCTGGTTAAAACGGAGTGAATTTTATGCCTGGTGGTCTGGGGTTTGTCCGACATGATGGCCACTTTTTGCCCGATCATTTGGTTTAACAGGGTTGATTTTCCCACATTGGTGCGGCCCACCAGGGCTACAAAACCGGATTTATGAGCCAAAGCTTCCACCTCCTGAATCAATTAATTATCCGGGGCAAAAATATTATCCCGGCCACCACCAGGGAATTGACGGCTGCCACCAGCACCGCTCCCGCGGCAGCATCCTTTGCCGCTTTGGCCAGCGGGTGATAATTTTTGGTATACATATCCACCGCACATTCCAAAGCTGTATTCACCAGTTCTGCCACCCAAACCAGGGCCACCGCAGAAGCAACATGCAGCCATTCACCGGCTGATATTTGAAACCAAAAACCGGCTATCGTTACCAGCACGGCGGCCAGCAAATGAAAGCGCATGTGGGGTTGGGTTTTAACGGCATAAAGTATCCCTGCCACCGCCCAACCCAAACTGCATTTAAAACGGGATAACATCGCTACTCCCTACTTATACCCAATTCTGATAATATACCTTCCTCCTGCCGGCGCATGGTGTTGGTATCCTCTTCTGTCTGGTGATCATATCCCAGCAGGTGCAGTGCACCGTGCACTGCCAAAAAGGCAATTTCCCGTTCCAGGGAATGGTTGTATTCCTGGGCCTGCTTTTGAGCCCTGGGCAGTGAAATAACCACATCCCCCAGCACATGGCCCACCTCTTCACTTTCCGGTATTTCTTCCCCTTCATCCATGGCAAAGGAAAGCACATCGGTGGGCCTGTCCACCCCCCGGTAATCACGATTTAACTGGTGGATATATTCATCGTCCACAAAAACCAAACTGACTTCGGCATCAGCCCGGTTGTGCAAAGCCAGTGCCCTTTCAACTGCCTTTACCGCCATATTTTCCCACCGCTGTTCCACCTGTATAACCTTTTGTAAATTACTTACGACAACCGGCACCTCTGGTTTTTCTCCTTTCCATTTCCTGCTGCATGTCCGGGTATTCTATCCGGGAATGAAATACCCCGGACAGCACCTGTAAAAAACTATTAGTTATGGTATCCAAATCCTTTAATGTTAAATCACATTCATCTAACTGGCCGTCCATCAGCTTTTGTTTAATCAGCTTCCTTACCAACCCCTCCACCTGGCCGGAGGTGGGATTTTTCATGGAGCGAACGGCAGCTTCCACTGAATCGGCCAGCATTACTATAGCCGCTTCCTTGGTTTGGGGCTTGGGCCCGTCATAGCGAAAATCCTCTTCTTTTACCGTTTCAGCGCGATCCCCTTCCAGCGCTTTATTGTAAAAGAACCTCACCAAACTTGTCCCGTGGTGCTGCTCAATAATATCTATAACCCGCCGGGGCAGTTTGTACTCCCTGGCCAAATCCACCCCGTCCTTAACATGAGATGTCAATATCAGGGTTGACAGGTTGGGGGCGATTTTTTCATGGGGATTTTCGCCGGCCAGCTGGTTTTCTATAAAAAAGTACGGCCTCTTTACTTTACCGATATCATGGTAAAGGGCGCCCACCCGCACCAGCAGGTGGTCACCTCCCACCGCCTCGGTGGCGGCTTCAGCCAGATTGCCCACAATAATGGAATGGTGATACGTTCCCGGTGCCTCGGTCAGTAATTTGCGCAGCAGCGGGTGACAGGGGTTGGACAGCTCCAGCAGCTTAACCGAGGAGGTAATGCCAAAGGTTGACTCCAGGTAGGGAAGGGCACCATTGGTCAGTACCGAGGATAACAAACCGTTGGACAACCCCAGCACACCGGCTGACACCAGCAATAAGCGCCAGGGAGTTTCCTCCACCATCCCAACGACGATAATGGACAGCATCACGGCAATGCCGGTATACAACCCCGCCCGGGCCAAATCCCCTCGCTGGCTCAGTTTGGAAACACTGTAAACACCGGTCATGCCGCCTAGAAAACCCACCAAACTAAAGTTTAGTTGATTATCTGTCATTACACCGATAAACAAGCTGATTACAGCCACCATCAGCACCGCCAGGCGGTATTCCAGCAGAATTGCTATCAGCATCCCCGCTGCAGCAACCGGCGCCATATAGCCCAGCAGCGCCCCCAGTTCCGGCCAGCGGGCAATTTCTATCGCCACCAGCACTTTGGATACCGTCACAACAATAAATACCACTATACCCAGCAGGTACAGCTGGCCCACGTTGTGATAAATTTCCCGGTTCTGCTGCCTTAAATAAAACAGCACCGCCGCCATTAAAGCGGCAACTAACAGGGCCCGTCCAACCAGGGATGTCCACGGCTGCTTGGCATGCAGCAGCCCCAGCGCCTGCAGTTCCAAAATATCCTGCCGGGTTACCACATCTCCCGCTTCCACCACTTTCTGCTGGGCCTTAATTTGAATTTTTACGGGCTCAACTTTTTCTGCTGCCAGCTTCCGTTTCGCTTCCGTTTCCTCCGCGTTGTAAAAACGGTTGGGCCGCAGGTAATTTTGTACCAATTCCGTTGCAAACTGCTGAAAGCCGGGGCTAAAACCAAGTTTGGCTGTTTTGGCAATCAATTCATCCCGGGCAGTATCCAGTTCTTCTTTTTTAATACCCGCTATCATTCTGCCGGCTATCAGCTTGCTGACCTTATCCTTCACCAGTCTCACATCTTCCGGTGCGGCCAGCGCCAGGTTGTTTAAAACTTCTTCCGACAGTGTAAAGGGTATAATCTCTTTTAACGCTTTTATTTTATTTTCCCTGTCCAGCGTGTCATCAATCTGTACCGATACTATCTTTTCAATTAAATCAGTAATTTCACTCTGTACGGCCAGTGTTACCCGGTCATCTACGGTGTAAATTTTTTCTACTTTTTCCGCCGCTTGGCGTCTTAATTCGGCAGTGCTTACAGGATCTATATATTCCACGCTTCTCGGCGCTAAAATATCGTAAGGGGCCACATCCCCTTCCCGCAGATCCACTTTGCTGGTAAAGAAATCCAAAGACAGCAGTAGTGTAAAAACGAGCATAAAAAAGACGGCAGCGCTTCCCCGGCGCACCCTGCGATGTTTAACCAAAAATGTCAAGCTCTGCATCACAGTGCCGCCAACTTTATTTAAGGGAATCATGTTTTCACTCCCCACCAGTTTTCGCCTGCTCTGCCAGGTCGTAAGCTTTAATTATCTCGTACACCAACGGGTGACGTACAATGTCTGCCCCGGTCATATGGTAAAATGTCAATCCTTCAACATCACTGAGCTTTTTCTGCGCATCAATAAGCCCCGATCTCTGACCCCGCGGCAGGTCAACCTGGGTAATATCCCCGGTAATAACCGCTTTAGAGCCAAATCCCAACCGGGTGAGAAACATTTTCATCTGTTCCGGCGTGGTGTTTTGCGCTTCGTCCAAAATAATAAATGAGTTGTCCAAGGTACGTCCCCGCATGTAAGCCAAAGGAGCAACTTCAATGATATTTCGTTCCAGGTATTTTTGAGTGGTTTCTAAACCCAGTATGTCATACAGGCTGTCATACAGGGGCCGCAGGTAAGGGTCTACCTTTTCCTGCAGATCCCCCGGCAAAAAGCCCAGTTTTTCTCCCGCTTCCACCGCCGGCCTGGTTAAAACCAGGCGTGATACCGTTTTATTTCGCAAAGCGGCAACGGCCAGCGCCACAGCCAGGTAAGTTTTACCCGTACCGGCCGGGCCGATGCCAAATACCACATCGTATTTTCTAATGGCATCAACATATTGTTTTTGGCCCTGGGTTTTTGGTTTAACCTGTTTTCCCCGGGCGGTAATCACCACTACATCTTTCGCTAAATCCGCCAGTTTATCCCCCCTGCCGGAGCGCACCACCTTTAACGCGTAATTTATATCATGCAGGGTGATGTGGTTTCCGGCCCGGGAATAATCCTTCAGCTGTTCTATCACCTGCTCCGCCTCACGCACCGAATCCGGTGCACCGGTAATAACCAGTTTATCCTCCCTGGCCACCACTTTAATATCCAACATTTTTTCGATATGTACAAGGTTTTCATCATGGCGGCCAAATATTTCTGCCGCTTCCCTGATGTCATCCAAGGTAATCATGGCTCTGGTATTCTGCTGCAATATATATAATAACCCCCTCTGGAATATCAATTAAAACGAAAAACTGCCGCTAAGGATTAAACTCCTTCTCCTGCCCTATCTCCTCCAACGACTCTACAAATACCTTTACTCGTACCAGATTTTCTTCCTGTCCCGTTTCCACCCGCTCCACCCTCTGCTCTAAAATTCTTGCCCCGTCAGGCATTTTTGCCCTTACCGCAGATAAGGCTTTTTCTTCAGCCAGCTTCCGGGCTTCGGAAAGGGTGCGCTGGTCCCGGTACGGAACCAATTCCAGGTACTGAATATTAATAACTTCGACGGGGATGGAAATATTCCTCCATTTTGGCAGGCTTTTAACCTCTTGTTTGGTTTCATATTCTTGAAAAGGAATTTCCTGCGGCCCTTTTAAAATTATTTCCTTACCTGCAATTTTCATGCAGACACGCTCCACCCGCTTACCGGAAGGCCTTTTTCCCTTTTCCACCAGCTGTGCTTCTCCATAGCCTTCATACCATACCCTGGCCCGCACCATCCCCCTGGCATGGACATACTTGGGCTGGGCGATGGGAGCAGGTATTTCTTCTGGCATTTGGTCATTAAGTTCACTTTCCGGTTTTTCTGCCGGGATTATTTCCCCTGAAATCAGCACCTGGCCCGCCACCACGGTATCTCCTTCTTTTACCGCCGGTTGGCCGGACAGCACTAAAATTTCTTTTACCAACCCGGCTTTTTTAGCCACTATATGGGCCGGTTGTTGATTCCCTACCCCCTCGGGTATTTTTTTCTCTACAATTTCCACCACGGCCTTTGTCCCTTTAATGTATACACCCACCCAGGATACCGTTGGTAATCTATCTTTTACAGCCCGTTCCACCGCAGAGGTATCAACACTGCGCTTCATTACCCCCGGGGCCAAACCGGCCTGCCGTGCTGCTTTTAAAACCTCTTTTGGGGCCAGTTTGCTGGTTCCGGTAACTTCTATAAACCAAATAAATGATGACAGCATGTACAGCACAGCCAGAAAGATCAGCGCACCAACAACCAGCACTTTGCGTTTCTTCATCCGCTGGAAAACAAAAGGCATCCCTTCCCGGGATTCAATTTTAAACCTGCTGCCCGTACTGCGGGCAATATGTCTTAGGGGTTTAATTCCCGAAAGCCTCACCCGCACCATTATTTTGTCCGCTCCCACTTTGGTAATATCCCACAGGTAAATGCCCCGGCCGGAAGCCATATTAATAAATTTTTCCAGCGCTTCTCCCTGCACCAGCAGGGAAACATGGCCGAAAAGATAGGACATCAGTCTGAACAAAAACAACCCTTTTCCCTCCCCCGTCGATCAGTTGTCAATGTTTAATCTTTTTATTTGGCCTTCCACTATAATTTCATCCGCCGTTATATTTCTTAAGGATAAATTTTCCCCGGCGATACTTATTTCTCCGTCTCCAACAATTACTCTTACCGTTTCCGATGTGTATTCAACTATGCCCCGGTGGTTTTCAATAAACACCTGCAGGCTGCCAACCAGCACAATCTTCGGCAGATCCAGCATTACATCCCTGGGAATTTCTAAAAAATCTGAAACCTGTCTTTTGATGCGCTTTTTGAAGTCCTGCCAGGCCATAAAAAAATCCCCTCCTCGGCTTAACTTTATGCCGCAGAAGGGGAAATAATTACTAATATTTGGTTATAAGTTCCGGCAGAGATTAAAAAATGCCCGGCACGCTGAGCATACCAGGCACTTTAAAAGTCTTTAACTATCTAAAAGAGCGACGTTTTGCATTTCTGCGAGCAGCTTCCGCTTTTTTCTTGCGCCTAACACTGGGCTTTTCGTAAGTTTCGCGCCTACGTGCTTCGGCCAATACCCCAGCCTTCTGGCAACTACGCTTAAAACGCCGGAGGGCACTGTCCAGTGTTTCGTTTTTACCTACTCTAACTTCTGCCACTTTCTTCCCTCCCTCCGCCAAAACCATCCAGAGAGTACATAATCAAACCAATCCCTTTTAAAAAATACTATAAAATTATACAATGACATTCCCAAAGAAGTCAATGTCTAGATTTAACCCGGGGGCCATTCAAAGGGCCTGCCGCCTAACAGGTGAAAATGAATGTGAAAAACAGTCTGTCCCGCTTCTTCCTTGCAGTTTGAAACCAGGCGGAACCCCTTTTCTTCCAAGCCCAGGTCCTTGGCCAGTTTTTGAGCGGTTACGACAATATGCCCCATGATGCCGCCGTCCCCTGCTTGAAGATCCAGCAGTGTTGATATATGCTTTTTCGGGATGAGCAGAACATGTGTCGGTGCCACCGGGTTAATATCTTTAAAGGCCATAATGCGGTCATCTTCGTAGATAACCTCGGCAGGTATTTCCTTGTTGACAATTTTGCAAAAAATACAGTCCGCCAAACTTGCACCTCCTCCCGAAAAAACCTCTGCACAGGATGATAACCTGTTTTTTAACAAAGTATTACATCCTTTTTTATATAATAGAGTATATTCAACAAGTGAATAATAAATCCTTCTTGCAGTTAGTTTATTTTACCATACAATTTTCCCTGCCTAAATTCGGTAACCTGTACATTAACAAGCCGGCCCCGGATATTACCTGCACAGGGAAACTCCACCCGCAGGTATGTGTCCGTCAGCCCTTCCCAATGACCCGGGCTGCCCTCCACCTGCTGTTCTGCCAGCACTTCCACTGTTTTTCCCACTGTTTTAAGGGCATAATCTGCCGCCATTTCCGCTCCCAGCTGAATAAGTTTTTTGCTGCGCCGCTCCTTTTCCGGGGCAGGTACCTGGTGGGGAAAATCGGCGGCAGCAGTACCCTTTCTGGGGGAGTATTTAAACACATGCATACCGGAAAAAGCCATCTCCCGGCAGAATTGATAGGTGTTTTCAAACATTTGCTCAGTTTCGCCGGGAAATCCCACAATTACATCGGTGGTAATGGCAATGCCGGGTATCCTTTCCCGCAGTCTGCTTATTAAGCCTGCAAAATGCCCGGTGGTGTAGCGGCGGCGCATGGATTTTAAAACATCGTCGTCACCGCTCTGCAGCGGTATGTGCAGGTGTCTGCAAAAAACTTCCGCCGAAGAAGCCACTGCTATTAATTCCTCTGTAATGTCATTTGGTTCCACCGAACTCAGCCGCAGCCGCTTCAAACCGGGCAACCGCACCAGTTGTTTTACTAAAGTGGAAAGTTCGGTGCCGTCTTTAAAGTCCAAACCGTATGCCCCGGTGTGAATGCCGGTGAGCACAATTTCCTTAAAACCGTTGGCAATTAACTTTTTAACTTCATTAACTATACTTTCCGGCTGCCGGCTCCTTAACGGGCCCCTGGCGTAAGGGATAATGCAGTAAGCACAGTAATTGTTGCATCCCTCCTGCACTTTAATAAAGGCCCTGGTTTTTCCACTGTCGGCGGCGGTGGGCATTTCTTGAAAGTTATTTTGTTTAAATATATCTGTCACTGCATTGAAAGGGCCGGCGTTTTTATTAACAGCCTGTTCCACCAGTTTAACAATTTTGTTTTTATCCCCGGTACCCACCACTAGATCCACCCCGGGTATTTCCAGCACTTCCCCCGGGGATGTTTGAGCATAACAACCGGTCACCACCACCAGCGCCCCGGGATTAGTTTTTACCGCCCGTCTAATCAATTGACGGCTTTTGCGGTCACCCAAATGGGTAACGGTACAGGTATTAATTATGTAAACATCCGCCGGTTGGTCAAAATCCACCGGGCGATAACCGTTTTCTTTAAACATTTCGGCAATGGCGGAGGATTCCACCTGGTTTACTTTACAGCCCAGTGTATGTATAGCCACTGTTTTTTGCACCTTTGTCCCCCCGTTTTTCATTTCCAATCCCCGTACAGGTACATAATAATGCTGGCCAGGGCCAGCCCGGCGGTTTCCGTGCGCAGTATGCGCGGGCCCAGAGATACGCTTTTCGCCCCGTACTGCCTGGCCAGCTCCACTTCTTGCTGTTCAAAACCGCCTTCCGGGCCGATAATTATATAAACTTTTTTCCAAAGACACGCCGAAGATAACACTTTGGGCAGGGATACCGCCCTTTCGTCTTCCCACGGCAGCAGCAGCAGAGCATCTTCCGGCACTTCATTCAGTACCTCCTGCCAATGCATCGGTTTTTCCACCCGGGGTACCAGCGGGCGCCGGCACTGCTTTGCCGCTTCCAACGCCACCCGCTGCCAGCGCTGCTGCCGGTGGGCACTTTTTTCTTCATTCAGCTTCACCACTGATCGCCTGCACTGCAGGGGAATAAAACGGCTTACCCCCAATTCAGTGCCCTTTTGAATCACCAGCTCCATTTTATCCGCTTTGGGCAGGCACTGCACCATGGTAATGTGTACCGGCGGTTCCCCGGTGGCTTCTGTCTGCTCCAGGTTATCACACCATACGGCATCCTTTTCCAGACGGCTGATCTTCCCTTGATACTGGTGGCCCAAACCATCCAAAAGGATTATTTTATCCCCTTCTTTTAGGCGCAGTACCTTTTTAATATGTTTCACATCGGGCCCGGTAATAAGAGCTTGTTTTTCTGTTATGTTAGCAGGATCTACAAAAAAACGAGCCAAACCACTTCCTCCTAAAAATAAACCTCCACTGGGGGTCTAAAATTACTTTTTACGCAGCAGCAGCGCTCTCCAATCACCGCTGCATTTTTTATCTTCCAGTACAAAGTTTTCCCGCCGCAGCACCGCGAGAACTTCTTCTTCCCGGTGATTAATTATCCCGGAGGTTATTAAAAAGCCCTTTTCTTTCAACGCTTTGGCAGCACCGGGAGCCAGTTTAATAATTACATCCGCCACTATGTTGGCAATTATCACGTCGGCCTGCCTGCTGTACCCGGATAATAAGTCTCCCTGCAGCACCTGCACTTTATCTTCCACACCGTTTAACCGCACATTTTTTTGGGCCACTTTAACCGCTGTTTTGTCCATATCCACCGCTACCACCGGGGCGGCTCCCAGTTTCGCGGCGGCAACGGCCAGTATCCCGCTGCCAGTGCCCACATCACACACTTCTTCACCGCCGCCGATGCATTCTTCTATAAATTCCAGGCACATGCTGGTGGTGGGGTGGGTGCCGCAGCCAAAGGCCATGCCCGGGTCCAGTTCCAAAATAAAACGCCCCGGCTCCGGGGTTATCTTTTCCCAGTAGGGTTTAATTAAAAATTTTCTGCCCACTTTAAAGGGTTTATAGTAGGCCTGCCAGGCGGTGGCCCAGTCTTCTTCCTTTACTTCCCTGTTAAAAATCTTGGGCTCTATACCCACGCTGCTGATGCGCTTTTTCAACTCTGCCAGCAGATCGGCGGTGCCGCTGTCCAGGGGAAAGTAGCCCTTAACCACCGCCATTTCCTGTTTTAATTCCACTTCCGGGTACTCGCATACATCCCATTCCCCGGACTGCATTTTGTTATAAATAAGGGCGGGGTCGTCAATAGCTACCCCGCCGCTGCCCAATTCTTCAAATATCAGTGCAACCATTTCCACCCCTTCTGGCGGGGTGTGGACGGCAGCTTCCAACCATTTCAATATTAATTATCCCCCTTTGGAGTTATTTTTATCCAATGAAGGCATCTTTTACCTTCTTAAAGAAACCTTTTTCTTCACCCTGGGGAACTTTTTCACCGGACAAGGCTGCAAATTCTCTCAACAGTTCTTTTTGGCGTTCACTTAATTTGGTGGGAGTAACCACTTTTACCCGTACATGCTGGTCACCGCGCCCGCCACCGTTAATATAGGGTATGCCTTTACCCCGCATGCGGAAAATGGTGCCGGTTTGGGTGCCCGCCGGCACTTTCAGCTCCGCTTCACCATCCAACGTGGGTACCGTTATTTCATCACCCAGCGCTGCCTGGGCAAAGTTAATGGGCACTTCACAAAAGATATCATTACCATCCCGTTTAAATATCTTGTGCGGGCGTACGGAAATAAATATATACAAATCTCCCGGCGGGCCGCCTGCGGCGCCATGTTCACCTTCACCGGCCAATCTTATTCTGCTGCCGTTGTCCACACCGGCCGGTATTTTAACGTGTATGCTGCGGACGCGGCGTACCTGTCCCGATCCCCGGCAGGTGGGGCACGGTCTTTCGATCACCCGGCCGCTGCCCTGACAATTGGTACAGGTGCGGGACTGAATTATCCGGCCAAAGGGGGTATCCACCGCCTGTTTAACCTGCCCGGTGCCGTGACATATTCCGCAGGTTTTGGGCGCTGTGCCCGGGGCGGCACCGGAACCGTCGCAGGTTTCGCACCTTTCAGTGCGGGGTACCTGAATATCCCGTTCTACACCAAAGGCGGCCTCTTTAAAGGATAGTTCCAGGCTTATTTTTAAATCTGCCCCCCTCTGGGGACCTGTACGGCGGCTGCCTCCCCCACCGAAGAAAATATCAAAAATATCGTTTAGGCCGCCAAAGTCCCCAAAACCACCAAAATCAAAACCGCCAAAGCCCTGGCCGTCAGCTCCGGCATGACCGAACTGGTCATATTGGGCCCGTTTATCCGGGTCGCTGAGCACCGAGTAAGCCTCAGCAAGTTCTTTAAATTTGGCCTCCGCCTCTTTGTCACCGGGGTTGGCATCGGGATGGTATTTCCGGGCCAGCTTCCTGTATGCTTTTTTTATTTCCTCTGCAGAAGCGTTTTTGGAAACACCCAGCACTTCATAATAATCCCTTTTGCTCAACGGTGTCACCACCTAACTTAAACTTAGATAATTAAAACAAGGTACATTTAACCGTCTTTACGCAAACGCAGGGGAGAAACTCTCCCCTGCCAAACCATCTTTTTATTATACTACATTATGCATTATTTGTCTTTTTTGTCTTCATCATTAACTGTATATTCCGCATCCACCACGCTGTCATCATTCTGCCGGCCGGCAGATTGGGCACCGGTTTGGGCACCTGCCTGGGCCTGCTGCTGATACATGGCGGTGGTCAATTCGTGAAGGGGCTTGGTTAAGGCCTCGGTCTTCTGTTTAATGGCTTCAATGTCGCTTCCGTTTAAAGCAGCGCGCAGTTCTTCAATGGCTTTATTAATTTTTTCCACTTGGGTTTTATCAGCTTTGTCGCCAAATTCTTTAACCGCCTTTTCAGCCTGGTAAATCATGCTGTCTGCGTTGTTGCGCACTTCTACTTCTTTTTTGCGCTTCTTGTCTTCCTCGGCATATTTTTGAGCATCGTTAACCATTCTTTGAATTTCTTCTTCACTCAGCCCGCCGCTGTTGGTAATGGTGATTTTTTGTTCCCTACCGGTGGATTTATCTTTGGCGGATACTTTTACAATACCGTTGGCGTCAATATCAAATTTAACTTCGATTTGCGGTACTCCCCGGGGAGCCGGCGGAATTCCATCCAGTGTAAATCTGCCCAGCGTCTTGTTGTCCGCTGCCATTTCCCTTTCACCCTGCAGCACGTGAATTTCTACCGACGGCTGGTTGTCAACAGCGGTAGAGAATATTTGGCTCTTGGAAGTGGGAATGGTGGTGTTGCGCTCAATGAGACGGGTAAACACCCCACCCAGCGTTTCAATACCCAGGGACAGCGGTGTTACGTCCAACAGCAGTACGTCTTTAACTTCACCGGCCAGCACACCCGCTTGAATAGCAGCACCAATGGCTACACATTCATCGGGGTTAATGCCTTTGTGCGGCTCTTTACCAATGTATTTTTTAATTGCTTCCTGCACCGCCGGAATACGGGTGGAACCGCCCACCAGCAGTACTTTGTCAATATCCTTGGGCTCTAAGCCGGCATCTGCCATAGCCTGGCGGGTGGGCCCCATGGTTTTTTCCACTAAATCTGCAGTCAGCTCATCAAACTTGGCCCTGGTCAGAGTTAAGTCCAGGTGTTTGGGACCATCCTCACCGGCAGTAATAAAGGGCAGGTTAATGTTGGTGGTCATTACACCGGACAGTTCAATCTTAGCCTTTTCTGCCGCTTCTTTCAGGCGCTGCATGGCCATGCGGTCTCTGCTCAGATCGATACCGTTTTCCTTCTTAAACTCTGCCACCATCCAGTCGATAATGCGCTGGTCGAAGTCATCACCACCCAGGCGGTTGTTACCGCTGGTAGCTTTAACTTCAAAGACCCCGTCACCCAGTTCCAGGATGGACACGTCAAAAGTACCGCCGCCAAGGTCATAAACAAGAATTGTTTGATCATCTTCTTTATCTAAGCCGTAAGCCAGGGCTGCGGCGGTGGGCTCGTTGATAATCCGCAGCACTTCCAAACCGGCAATTTTACCGGCATCTTTGGTTGCCTGCCGCTGGGAGTCAGTAAAGTAAGCCGGAACGGTAATAACGGCTTTTTCCACCTTTTCTCCCAGGTATGCTTCCGCATCAGCTTTCAGTTTCTGCAGAATCATGGCTGAAACTTCCTGCGGGGTATACTGCTTACCGTCAATATCAACTTTATAATCGGTTCCCATGTGGCGTTTAATAGAGATAATGGTGCGCTCAGGGTTAGTTACCGCCTGTCTTTTGGCCACCTGGCCCACCAGGCGTTCTCCGGTTTTAGAAAAGCCAACCACAGAGGGGGTGGTACGAGCACCTTCAGCATTAGGAATTACCACTGCTTCGCCGCCTTCCATAACGGCTACGCAGGAGTTAGTGGTACCAAGGTCAATACCTATTACTTTGCCCATTGCAATCTACCTCCTGTACGTAATACGTAAAATATTACTTAGCTACTTTAACCATTGCTGGTCTGATTACTTTGCCTTTCAGCATGTAACCACGGCACAGTTCTTCAACAATGATATTTTCATCATGTTCTTCACTTTCTACCTGCATCACTGCTTCATGTTTGTTGGGATCAAACTGCTCTCCCCGGCTGGGTATAACTTCCAACCCTTCTTTATTTAATATTTCCTGCAGCTGGCGGAAAATCATTTCTACCCCGGAAACAAAGTCATCACCGGGATTGGCGGCTGACGCCAGTGCCCTTTCAAAATTGTCCAGCACCGGCAGCAGTTTCTTTATCACCTCTTCTCCGGCATATTTCAGCAGTTCTTCCCTCTCCTGCCGGGAACGCCGGCGAAAGTTTTCAAAGTCAGCCTGTATCCGCAGCATCCGGTTGTAGTAATCCTCCGCCTGGGCTTCTTTTTCAATCAACTTCTGCTGCAGTTCCTCAACAGAGGGTGTTTCCGGCACTTTTTCTTCCGCCGCTTCTTCATTTTCACTGTTTTCACCCTGCTGTTCTTCTTCCAGCACATCCTCTTGAGGTTCAACTGTTAAATTTTCATCTTTTTTAACCTCATCAGCCAAAAAAAACACCTCACTAATTTACTTATTAAACTTCTAAGCCCCCGTCTTGTTCACTGTCTTTATTTTCGTCACGCATTTTAATAATGGTGTCTATGCGTAAGATGGCTTCGGCAATTTCCCCCGCAGCCTTTAAAGCATGTATTTTTACCAGCGCAGGGTCTACAACACCCAGTTCATACATATCTGCCACTTCCCCGGTATCGCAGTTTACCGCCAGGGAAACCTTACCCTGCTCCACCTGGGCCGCATTAACATCTGCTATCTTTTCCAGCGGGTTAAAACCGGCGTTGCTTATAATTTGAGATACCGGGCGTTTCAACGCCTCCACTACGCAGTCAACACCAAAGGCAGTCATGCCCTTTATGCCCTCGCGCATTTTCTCCACTTCCCTGGCCACCGCCAGCTCCAAGGCTCCGCCGCCGGGTACTATTCCACCCCGTACCGCTGCCTGTACCGCTGCCGCCGCATCTTTGGCTATGCGGCTGCGCTCTCCCACCACTTCCGCAGTGGCAGCGCCAACCAGTACAGTGGCCATGGGCTTACCGCTTCCCCCCATTATCCAAACCTGTTCCAATTTTTCCTCGCTTTTTACCCGCTCAGCGCTGCCTGCATATTTAGCCAGTTCTTCCAGGGGCTTTTTTAAACCGGTACGCTTAATTAACCGTGCACCGCAGTGCTCGGCCGCCATGCGCAGTTCTTTGTTGGCCACCCGCTGCAGCACCATTACCCCGGCATCCGTCAGTATCTCTTCAGCTGCATCGTCAACTCCACGATCCACCAGCACCAGTTTGACACCTAAATCGATGATCTTTTGAATGTTCCTGCGAAATTCCTCCTGCAGTTCCAGGTAGCGGGCAAAACCGCTTTCGGTACCCAGCGCCTCTTCGCCGATTTCTTCCGGCTGCAGGGCATCATCTATCACTAACACCTTGGCATTCTCTAAATCCTTGGGCATCTGCTGGTTCATGCGCTCCTTGCCAATAATAACGCCCATGAACACACTATTTTCTGCCCCTTCTTCGGCCAAAATGGTATCTGACAATTTAAAGGCCCTGTCTTTTAATTTTTCCTCACCAATTAAAACTGCCGCCCGTACCACCAGGTCAGCGATGTCTTGGTGCGCCCGCCCTGCCACCAACGCCACCTGGCGTATGCGGGGATCATTAATGTCACTTACCGGTTGTGCCTGCTCCTTTATTAATTGTTGAGCGCGCTGCAGCCCCATTTTCAAACCTTCAATAACCCGGGCCACAGGCACCCCCTTAGACACCTGCTCCACCCCTGTACTAACCAGAGCACCGGCCATTACGGTGGCAGTGGTGGTACCGTCACCAATTTCCTCCTGCTGGGATTTGGCAATGTTGATCACCATTTTAGCCGCCGGGTGGTTGGCTTCCATCATGCTCAAAATGGTAACCCCGTCATTGGTAATGACAACCTCACCGAAACGATCCACCAGCATGGTGTCCAGTCCCTTGGGCCCCAGGGTGCCCTCCACCGCCGAAGCAATAGCCCGTACAGCATTGGAGTTGGTTATTAACGCCGCCAGTCGCTCATTTACTTCCGCTCCCTGGCTGGCCTGCTGCTTCAAACTCAAGTTACCCTTCCTCTCCTTCTATCTCCATCTTTTCATTTCTTCCAGTGTTTTGTTTAATACCTTAGCCATGTGATCCACAATGGTTATCACTTTGGCATATTCCATCCGTGTAGGTCCCAACACGCCGATGGAACCTATTATCTGGTCATCTATCTGATAGGTGGCGGTTACCATGGTACAGTCCTTTATTTGATCACAGCTGTTTTCCACGCCTATGCGCACAGTCAGTCCTTCGCTTTGTTTATCAACTAAAATTTCATGCAGCAGCTTTTCCTGCTCTAAAAGCGATAACAGCGTCTTTAGTTTTTCAATATTATGAAATTCGGGCTGATTAAGAATGTTATATACCCCCACCAGGTAAATCTTGTCCTCGGTATCATACCCCCGGTGATCCTGCAGCAGCTCAAGGGCAGCATCCATAAAGCTCTTATATTTAGCCAGTTCCAGGTATATTTCACTCAAAATGGTCATTTTAATCCGTTTCATATTCAGGCCGGATAACTTAGCGTTTAATATTTTGGATACCTGATCCAAATCAGCCTGGGTAATATTCTCTGCCACATCTATAAGCTGGTGATGTACCGAACCCGTATCCAGCACCACAATAACCATTGCCTTGGTTGGGGTCATGGATACCAGCTGAATATGCTTAATGGCAGCAACCCTTCCCCTTTTAGGACCCATTACCATCGATGTGTAATTGGTCAACCGGGACAGCAGCTGCCCGGTGCGAACGATTAATTTGCCAATTTCCTGTGATTTATCCTCATAACTGCGTTTTATAAGTTCTTCTTCACTGGGAGTTAGTTTTTCCGGTTCCATTAGATGATCCACATAATAACGATAGCCCAAATCAGAAGGAACCCGCCCGGCTGAAGTATGAGGCTGCTCAATAAGCCCCAGTTCTTCCAGGTCAGCCATTTCATTTCTAATGGTGGCGGGACTTACTCCCAATTTGTACTTGCGGGAAATTGTTCTAGAACCCACCGGCTCGGCAGTCTGAATATAATCATGAATAATGGCGGCCAGTACCTTCTTTTTGCGATCATCCATCTTCACCAACAACCACCTCCTGTTAGCACTCTACCGCATCGAGTGCTAAGAACCTACAATTTAAAATAGCACCTGACTAATTTTTTGTCAAGGACTGTTGTTAAATTATGGAATACAATTACTGGAATTAAACAAACTCTCTAAAGACAAGATTAGCCAGCCTTAACCCCTTACCTGTCAGCCTCAAATGTGTATCGGTCAGCTCCAGTAAACCCTGGTGGCAGAGTTTTTTAACTTCTTCCGGCCATACATCGGTTATCCTTTGACCAAAGCGGCGGTAAAATTCATTCCGGTCCAGTCCCTGCAAAAGCCGCAGGCCCATAAAAGCCGTTTCTATCATAACATCCTTTTTTGTCAGCTTGTGCCTTTCAGTCACCGGCGGAACGTTTTTCAGCACCTGACCGGTGTACTGCCGGATGCTGGCTGTATTAGACCACCTCTGCATATCCAAATGTGAATGCGCCGCCGGTCCCAACCCCAGGTATTCACCATTATGCCAGTAAAGAAGGTTGTGCCGGCATTGGCAGCCCGGTTTAGAAAAATTAGAAATTTCATAGTGCCGGTAACCCCTGGCGGTTAAAAAATCAATTAATTTGTTATACATTTTCAGTTCCAGTTCCTCGCGGCAGGGGGTTACTTCTCCCCGTTCAACCGCTGCAGCTAAAGGTGTTCCTTCTTCCAACTGTAAACTGTAACAGGCCAGGTGTTCCGGCTGCAGATCCGCCAGCATAGCCAAAGATTCCTGCCAGTCTTTCAAGGACTGGCCCGGTATGCCAAAAATCAAATCCAAGTTTAAGTTATTAAACCCCACCTGCCGGGCTGCACTTACTCCCTGTAAAACCTGCCGGTAATCGTGAACCCGGCCCAACAGGTTCAGCAGTCTGCTTTGATAGGCCTGCACTCCCAGGCTCAACCGGTTTACTCCCATTTGGTGCAGCATATACAGCTTGTGCTTGTTTATCGTGCCCGGGTTTGCTTCCACTGTTACTTCTGCATCCTCTGACCACTGAAAATAGCGCCGGGCATTTTCCAGCAGTTTGGTTAAATCACCTGTTTCCAAAACGGTGGGGGTACCGCCGCCTATAAATACCGTGCTCACTCGGCGGCCGGGTGTTAACCGCCGGGCATAATACTGCATTTCCCGTTCCAATGCCTGCAGGTAACTGCGGGCATCATCTTTATTATAAGGATAAGAAACAAAGTCGCAATAGCGGCATTTTTGCAGGCAAAAGGGTACATGTATATATAATCCAATGTCCATACCTATTCTCCCGTTATCAGGAAAAACAATGGTATATTACATAGCTTTTCCTGTTTAATTGTTTTTAAAACTGCAGCTGATTTGTTCGCTGCCCTGAAAAGGTTACCTTACTAAACCGGTGGCTTTTGTAAGGCGGTATACCGTTTTAATAAGGCGTTAATCTTATAAAAACAAATGTGCACACATTTAATGTATGCACATTGTCTGCTTAATCTCAACCGCTGAAAATAACTTTTTTCATCTTTATTACTCGTCGTCATCAACACTAAGTACCGCCATAAAAGCTTCCTGGGGCACTTCCACACTGCCCACCTGTTTCATACGCTTTTTACCCTCTTTTTGTTTTTCCAGCAGTTTACGTTTCCGGGTAACGTCTCCACCGTAACACTTGGCCAACACGTCCTTGCGCAGCGCCCGTACCGTTTCCCTGGCTATAATTTTATTGCCTATGGCCGCCTGGATGGGAATTTCAAAGTGATGCCTGGGTATCAACTTGCGCATCTTTCTAACCAGCGCCCGTCCCCGTTGATACGCTTTATCCCGGTGGGTAATACAGGAAAGGGCATCCAGCGGCTCATTGTTAACCAGTATATCCATTTTCACCAGGTTGGTTTCCCGGTATCCGCTCATTTCATAGTCCAGCGAAGCGTAGCCCCTGGTACTTGATTTTAACTGGTCAAAAAAGTCAAAAATAATTTCTGCCAGGGGCAGCTCATAGGTGAGCATCACTCTGGTCATGCCCATGTATTCCATATTTTTAAATATCCCCCGGCGGTTTTGGCACAATTCCATTACCGCACCCACGTAATCCTTGGGCACCATAATGGTAGCCTTTACAAAGGGCTCTTCCACCCGTTCCACTTCACCGGCACCGGGCATTTTAGACGGGTTTTCAACCTGCACCATCCCGCCACCGGTGGTGTAAACATGGTAAACCACACTGGGAGCGGTGGTGATAATTTCCAACCGGTACTCCCTTTCTAAACGCTCTTGTATAATTTCCATATGCAGGAGCCCTAAAAAGCCGCATCTAAATCCAAAACCTAAAGCATCGGATGTTTCCGGTTCATAAACCAGCGACGCGTCATTGAGGCTGAGTTTTTCTAAAGCATCCCGCAGGCTGTCATAATTGGCATTTTCTACCGGGTATAAGCCGCAGAATACCATCGGGGTGGCCTTTTTATACCCGGGCAGCGGCTTGTCCGCCGGTCTGTGGGCATCGGTGATGGTATCTCCCACCCGGCATTCCTTTACATTTTTAATACTGGCCGCTATAAAGCCAACCTGGCCGGCTTTTAATTCATCAACAACAGTGGGGGCCGGGCGAAAAATACCCACTTCGGTAACTTCAAACTGGGCCCCGGTGGCCATCATGCGAATCTGCATTCCCTTTTTAATGGTTCCTTCTTTTACCCGGATATAAGGAATGACCCCTTTATAAGAATCGTAGTTGGAATCAAATATCAGTGCTTTTAAGGGATTTTTATCGTTCCCCCCCGGGGGCGGTATTTTTTTTACTATCTGCTCCAGTATTTCTTCCACGCCCCGGCCGGTTTTAGCTGATGCCAGTACAGCATCAGAGGCATCCAGCCCTATCACGTCTTCAATTTCTTGTTTTACCCGGTCGGGTTCGGCACTGGGCAGGTCTATTTTGTTTATTACCGGAATGATCTCTAAATCGTGTTCCAATGCCAGGTAAACGTTTGCCAGTGTCTGGGCTTCAATACCTTGGGAAGCATCTACCACCAGCAGCGCTCCCTCACAGGCCGCCAGGCTGCGTGAAACTTCATAAGTAAAATCAACATGGCCGGGGGTATCGATAATGTTTAACATGTACTCCTGGCCGCTTTTGTCTTTATAAATTAAACGCACGGCCTGCATTTTAATGGTAATGCCCCGCTCTTTCTCCAGTTCCATGGTATCCAGCACCTGCTCCTGCATTTCCCGTTTGGTAAGGGTGCCGGTGAACTCCAGCAGGCGGTCGGCCAGGGTGGATTTACCGTGGTCAATATGGGCTATAATACAAAAGTTGCGAATGCGGTCTTGACTAATTGCCATCAAGACTTTCCTCCTTCAAATTAACAAAAGCATATAAATATCCGCGCATATTGATATATTATAGCACCATATTTCCTCACTAAGCAACTATCCTGAAAAATGGTATCGCAGCTTTTCATCCTCTGAGGGTGCCGCTTTTTATTATGCTGAATTTCACTGCTTTCAATCCTTTTCGCCAAACTCTTTAACTAAATTAGCGGCCCGGCATTTGACTGCCCGCAGTGTTTCACCGTCTAACACTCTCTGCCAGCTATCCCCCAGTTCCTCCACAGCGTTTTGCCCGTTTCTATACCATAACCGGCACTTTACCTCCACCAGCTGGTATAACTGTTCTGCCGGTATTTGGAAGTGGTATCTGCTTAACAGCCGGCTTAATTTATCCAGCTGCTGACTTTGTAAGTTATAACTGTGTCCCAAAACCGCCAGGCGCCAACCGGAGTCATCAATCTGCCGCAGTGATACCATCTGCAGCGGCGGTGTAAATCCCGTGTCTTGATTAAAGTTTTGTAATGATATATGGGCAGCCAGAAAAATTACCATCACAGCCGCAAATAGACACAGTTTTATTACCTTATGGTTTAACATGCCAAAAGCACCTCCTAATTACAGGATGTGCTTTTTAAACAGCTTTAATAACTTTATTCATTCAGCACCGCCGCCACCACATCGGCCAGCAGTTCTGCCGCCAGCACCGCTTCTTCGGTACTGTTTTTTACCGACCCTATTTCCAGCAGCAGCGCGCCGGTATGATACTGCTGATTGTACCGGCCCTCTTTTACCCTTATACCAAGGGAAAGCCCCGGGTACAATTGGTCCATTTTTTCTGTCAGTTTGCGGGCCATGGCCAGGTTTTGCTGCCAGTTGGGAAAGGGTCTTCTGGCATCGGAACCAACAACAATCATAATCCGGGCCACTTTTTGACCATTTATTTTTACATAACTGTCCGCCCGGGAACGCCCGGCATCCCGGTGTATATCCAGCAGCAATTTTAATTCTTTATACCGCTCCAGCAGCCGGCGCACTGTTTTCTCCGATTCTATGTATGATTGGTTATATTGGGCATCATGAATGACATCGGAACGGATAACCCCTATGCCGTACTTTTGCTGCAGTTGTTTTTGCAGAGCCGCGGCCACTTTCACCACCCCACCTCTTTTGCCGTTCAACCTCTCCACACCGTCGGTCAAAGCATAGGTTTCACCGGTGTGCGTGTTGTATACTGCCACCAACGGCGGGCTTTTCATATCTGCCATAACCCGGTCTTGATCCTCTTTTTCAATATCTGCCAGGGCCTGTTTTTCTTTTTCACCTGCTGCGGGCTTTATCTCTCCCGGCTGTACCCCTTGACTATTTCTCCGGTTCACACCGGCCAAAAGAGGTATCTGCGCATTCAACATATTCTGCGGCTCTTTAATATCTATTCCGGCCGCAGTGATAAAGGCAGACAAGGCCGCTTCCGGGGTGGATCTACTGCCGGATCTCTGGTCGTTCCAGGCAACTACCGGCAGAGCATAATCTATAATGCCGCGGGGAGTTTTACCGGTATAATTTACAGCCACGTTTAAAAAATCGCCGGCCAGCACGGACAGGGATTGTACAACAACCGGCCGGTAGGGGTTGCACCACAGTACCGGCAGCATGACCACCACCAGCAAACGGTACAGGTACAAGCGAACTTTTTTTAAAATTATTTGCCGGCGGTGATACCGCACTGCCCTGGTATAGCTCAATACTTTTCCCCCCAGCCCTTTCTACTGCTATAGATATGCCGGGGAAAACAAGCCTATGAATAAAACAAAAGCCTTGAAAAGCACCATTACTTTTCAAGGCTTACCAATGTATTTTACCCTATCGCACCACAGTTGGCACAATGGCATCTATAAGACCGATAACGAAAGCTGAAATTAGTGCTCCCAGTATGCTTACACTTAAAAGGTTGGGAATAATAAATTGGGCCAGGTAAATTACAACTGCCGCGGTTATAAATCCCACTACTCCTCGACGCTGCGGGGATATCTTGTCACCAAGCAAACTTTCTGCTATGTACCCCAGCACTGCAATTACAATAGCAGCTATAAGTGCTCCGGTAAATCCACCCTGTACTACAAAACCAGGGGAAAGATAGCTTACAGCCATCAAAACTAAAGCTGATACTATAAACCTGACAATTAATCCAATCAAATTTTTCACCCCCTCAAAAAAATCTATCTATATATTTAACCATTTGCGGGAATGATATACCTTAGGTTCTTGCTTTTTTTTGATGAGCGTGGTAAAATTGTGCACGTTGGGGAGGTGAATAAATTGCCTAACACTAAATCTGCGGCCAAACGGGTACGCACAATCAAGAAACGCACATTGCGCAATGCACGTATTAAATCAGCAATGCGTACTTCAATCCGTCGATTTGAAGAGGCTCTGGCTTCGGCAAACATGGATAACGCCAAGGCAGCGCTGCAGAAAGCATTAAAAGCGCTGGATAAAGCCGTAACCAAGGGTGTTATACATAAAAACACAGCAGCCCGTAAAAAATCCCGTTTAACCAAGCGTTTTAATCGCCAAGCCGGATAGAATTAATGCGAAAATAATGTAAAAACACCCTAAGGGTGTTTTTAATTATGGGTTTTAATTAAATTATTTTAGGGCGCCTGGTACCCACCGTATCGGCGCCCGTTTATTTTGTTATTCAACCATGCTGAGCAGCAGTCCTTCAAGGCCGGGGTAAAATTCCACCCGGCCGGTTTTTATATCCGCATCAAGCTGGGCTAAACCGGTTAACGCACTTATTAACTGCCGGCGGCTGAAGTTCTTCCCTAATTTAAGGGCCTTTTTTACCGGGTAAGGTTTTTCATTGATTTGTTTGGCAATTTCTGCCGCCGGCAGGCCTGTGCCGGCCAATTCATTAACCTGCAGCATCAGGCGAAACTGCCTGGCCACCATGGCTAAAATAACCTGGGGCGGTTCTTTATTGGCCAGCAAATCTCTAATCCCCGCCAGTGCAGTTCCGCAGCGGCGGGACCCGATGGCATCCAGCACGTCAAAAATTTTGTATTCCACCGAGCGATGCACCACTTGATTTACATCATCCACCGAAATACTCTTTCGTTCACCTATATAAGTGATTAACTTCTGCCATTCGGAAATCAAACCGGTCAAACCGCTGGTGGTACCGGTAATCAGCAGTTCTTTAGCCCGCCTGTCTATTTTTATACCCCGCAAACGGGACTGTTCATCCAACCATCCTGCCAGTTCCGCCGGCTTGAGCAGCGTAAAGTTAATGGCCTGGCCGGCCTTTTCCACAGCCTTAAATATTTTTTTCCTCCGGTCAGCGGTCTGCCCTTGAAAAATAAGACAGGTTGTGGTTAACGGGTTGGCCAAATAGTCCAACAGGGGCTTTACGCCGGCGGCTTCCTTTTCCCGGTTTGCCGCTGCGCCCTTACCACTGTCAGCGGCAAACCAGGGGGGGTTTTTTACCAGCACCAACCTGCGCTCGGCCATAAAAGGGGGAGTGCTGGCTGCGCTCACCACCTCGGCGGGGGTGATGCTTTCACCATCCAGCACATCCATGTTAAAGTCCGCTCCCCGGGGCAGTAAAAACTCTTTAAAGCGTTCCACCGCCCGCTCCCGCAGGTAGATTTCTTCCCCGTAAAAAAGGTATACCGGGGAAATTACGCCCCTTTTTAAGCTGTTTACCAGTCTTTCATAATACTGCATTTCACCGGCTGTCCTTCTCCATCTTACTGGTTACCGATTCCACTTTACCGTTCATGGTTAACTGCTTGTCCCTGCGGTCATCTATCCTAATGGTAGTAACCACCCGCATCGCTCCATTATCAAAGGGTACTTCATGCATCTCACGTACAACGTCCAGGATATCATTTAATTCTCCTTCAATTACGGTACCCATGGGAGTAAGCTGGTAGGTCAGGTGCCGGTATTTTTTCAACACCGATACACAGCCAGCTACATAGCTGCTAAGACTGGGTGCTGCTGTACCAATGGGAATAATCTGTACTTCAACAACGGCCATAGTATAATATTACCTCCAATCCTTTAACACTACTTAAGCGCCGGCGTCATTAATTTCAAACGGCCGGGCAGAACTTCAATGTCCAGCGGTAAATCCGGGCCGGGCTCACCGTCTATATCGGTCTTAATATTCTGTTCAGAGCTGACCTTCACCCACCGGGTTTGATGGTATTCCACCAGCGGGTGCTGCAGGTGTGCCCCCCGCCCTTCATAAGCCCGTAAAAGCAGCGGTACCAACTGAGCCGGGGAACATTTTTTCAGCACCACCAAGTCCAACTTACCGTCGGCAATGGCAGCATGGGGGGCAACATTTCTAATGCTGCCG
Organism: Desulforadius tongensis; assembly: GCF_016907915.1. Lineage (GTDB taxonomy): Bacteria > Bacillota > Desulfotomaculia > Desulfotomaculales > Desulfohalotomaculaceae > Desulforadius > Desulforadius tongensis. The sequence goes on along the minus strand of NZ_JAFBCW010000027.1, from coordinate 14,111 downwards.
GCAGTGGTGGAATTGAGAACTAAAAACAGCATTATCTCCCCATCTATTTTAAAACCTTCACCTTCAATTGTTACCGATATGGGAGATGCCTGCCACACATGTTCCAGGCCTTTAAGATAGTAACCGGTAATGCCCAGGCGGCTTTTGATAGCGTTATTCACCTCTTGGGATATGGTAGTAAGCACACCGGCACTGGCCACATTAACAAAGTAACGGTCGTTTATGCGGCCGATGTCCACGTTAACCACATCCCCCGCCAGCAGCCTTCTAACAGCTGTGCCCGGCTGCCGCTCCAAACCCAGGGCAGTGGCAAAGTCATTGGCCGTACCGGAGGGAATAATTCCCACCGGCAGGTCAGCTTCGGCACGCAGCAGCCGGTTTACCGCCCGGCTCACCGAACCGTCTCCCCCGGATATAAACAGTATTTGATACTGGTCTATGGTATTAAAAACCCGGTCGTAGTCTAACTCCGGCCCGATGCGGTAAAAGGTTGGTAAGTAGCCAAAAGAATGACAGGCTTCTGTTACCTGGTCAATCTGATGGGGAAAACTGTGATTACCGCTGGTCGGATTATATATAATCAAAGCCTTTTTCAAAGCAGCCACTCCCTTAAAGCAGTAAGAAATTGAGCATCAGAATTTTATTCTAGATTTTACCCATATTGAGTATACCAAATAGTCCGGCCTGTAAAAAGTGGCTTAGAAAATTCTCCGATAATTAATGTTCATATTTTCTCCCGGTATCAATCCAAACCGATTCCCCATCAGTACTGACAATCACCGCCCCGTGAATATCCGTACGATACACCAGCGCATTCAAATCTTCCAGTGCTTTGATGGCGGCCGGGGCGGGATGGCCAAATTTATTATTCTCTCCCACCGAAATCACCGCTGCCCGGGGACTGACCGCTTTAAAAAATTGGACATCAAAAAATCCACTGCCGTGATGGGGAACTTTTAATATGTCAGCACTTAAATCAATATTATCACCGGCCAATAGACGCTGCTGGTGTTCTTCTATGTCCCCGGTAAATAAAAAGCTGATCCGGCGGTAAGTTATTTTTACCACCAGCGACCCGTCATTAAGGCTGCTTTTAGGCCCATCCGGTGCAATAATCTTTATATTTACGTCATCATCTAATTTTAAAATATCTCCGCTGCAGGCGGCCTGTACCGGCACACCTTTATCTTTAAAAGCGGACAGCAAACGCATATACCCTTCATCGGGCATTTCCCAACCGTCTTCAGCGCCTGTCTTTACCGGTGCTGTAATCACTAACCTTACCGGCAGATGCCCGATTATGCCGGTGGCACCACCGGCATGATCCTCATGGGGATGGCTGAGTATCAACACATCTAACCGGTTTACACCCAGGCTTTTAAGGTAAGGTAATACCACCCGGCTGCCCGCCCCGGTTTTTTTGTCAAATTCATCCTTCCAGCCCCCGGCATCAATCAACACGTTCCGGCCGTTGGGAGTCTGCACCAGGGCAGCATCGCCCTGCCCCACATCAATAAAGTGCACCCTCAGATGAGATTGATTTCCCCCCAGCGGCCATGCAAACAGCACCGTTACAGCCAGCAGTAACACCAGCAGCCGGTACCGGCGTAAACCCGGCATTTCGTCCCGTTCATCCCGGCTGAGCATTAACCACCGGGGCAGTAAAGCAAGCAGAAAATAAAATGCCGCCACCAGCCACCACGGTGGGGATGAAAAAAATAACGCCGCATGGGGTACGGAAGCTAAATTGTGCACCATCCACAGCATTAAGTTTAACAGCACACCGGTGGCGGCATTAATAATGTGCGCCAAAGGAGCCGAAAACAGGCCCACCACTACACTGATCCCGCTCAGCAGCATCACCAGCAGCACCAGCGGTGCTGCTAATATGTTGGCCGCCGCCCCCACCAGCGAAACCATATTAAAGTGATAAACAACCAGCGGCGCCGCCGTCAATTCCGCCACCAGCACTGCCGCCAGCACCGGGCGAACAATTTTAGGCAGGGGTTTTAAAAACTGCTGTGCCAGGGGGGTGAGATAAAGGATGCCCCAGGTAACGGCAAAGGACAGTTGAAAACCCGGTTCCCACAGTGCCGCCGGCCAAAAAATTAAAATAATCACCGCGGCCAAAGCCATGGCGGTGGGCCAATCCCGTTCTCTGCCCAACCGCCGGGCCCACAACGCCACCAGGCCCATAACTGCGGCCCGCATCACCGCCGGCCCCATACCGGTCATGGCGGCGTACAGCAGCAGCACCAGCGTACCCAGCGGCGCTTCCCAGGCCGGCGGCAGGCGCAGAAGGCAGCATAAGCCCATAAAAGCAGCCAGCACCAGGCCCACATGAAACCCGGAAACACACAGCACGTGAATTAAACTGGCCGTTTGAAAATCAGCGGCTGTTTGATTGTCAATCATCCCCCTGCTGCCAAACAGCATCCCCTGCACCAGTGCCGATTGAGCAGGCGGCAGGGTGCGGTCAAGAACGGTTTGCAGTTTGCCTTTCAGGGATAAAGCCATTCCTTTAAACCCGGTGTTATGGGCCGCTCCCACTTTCTCTATACTCTGTCCCGGCCAAACAAACATTACCGCATAAATTCCCCGGCGCTCCAGATAGCGGCGGTAATCAAACTGCCCGGGATTGCCCGGAGAAGGCACCGTCCTTATTTCACCCTTTATTTTAATCACATCACCATATTGAAAAATTTTTTCCGGTTTATAAGCAGCAACCCGTATTAACTCCCTGACAGGGAGCACCCCATCCCTTGTGTACAGTTTTTGAACTTCCAGTAAATAAAAGACTTTTCCCGGTCTCACATCCGGTTCTTTTATCACCGCACCGACAACGGTGACAGGCTTACCGGCAAATTTCACCAGCAGGTTATTACCGTCCTCCCCCGCAGCGGAAGCATTAACAATGCCCAAAGAAAAACAGAGCAGTACCATTATTCCGTTTACTAAATTACTTTTTAACCGGTAAAAAATAACGGCTGATACAAACAGAAAAACAGATACCGCCAGTATCAAACCGGCCGGAAGGGGATATAAAAAGCCGCTTAAAACACCTAATATAAAGGTGAGGCAAAATTGCAGCAGGGGACGGTTCATTTTTATCACCAACATGCCGGAGAGGTTTATTTTATATGGGAAATTAAAACATAAACCTTTAACACAAACTAAAAAATCACCTTTAAGAGGTGATTTTTAAGCAGAATACTGACTTCTAAAGCTCATAACCCTGCGAACGTAATTTTGAGTTTCATTATTAGGCGGAACGCCCTTATATTTGCCCACCGCTCCCGGGCCGGCATTGTAGGCCGCCAGGGCCAGGGTTTCATTACCGTTATAGCGATCCAGCATCATCTTTAAATACTTTATTCCACCGCGTAAGTTCTGCACCGGGTCAAAGGGATTTTTTACTCCCAGCGATGCCGCAGTTTGAGGCATCAGCTGCATCAATCCCAGGGCACCGGCCTTGGAAACCGCCCGGGGATTATAGTTGGACTCACACTTTACCACCGCCTTTACCAGCGCCGGGTCAACCCCCGCTTCCAGGGCCAGGCGGTTAATAAGGCGGTCATAATTTTTGTTTCCAGCTGCCCGGTAGTGATTTTTATATACCGCCGCGGCCCGGGCAGCATTCAGCTGCTGTTTTCCCCCGGCCATTACCGGCATCACAGCGGGCGGCCGGTTTATGCCGCCGTTTTGGGTAATGCCTGCCGCTGCTTTACCAGCACCATTATTGCTGATAGCCCGGGCCAAAAGCAGGGGAAAAAGAGGGGCAAACTGACTTTTGCGGGTATAAGTCCCGGGCAGCGCGCTGTTTTGAGCCTGTATGGATAATAACCCGGTTAGCAGGAAAAGGTTTATATCATTCACTATTTTCACCGTCCCTTTAAGAAGATGTTCGAAAGATCCGCTTTTAGTACACCGATATCATCTCTTTTAAATTTTCGTATTTTTTATCCCCAATACCGGATACTTTTTTAATCTCCGCAATTGATTTAAAACCGCCGTTATTCCGGCGGTATTCAACAATCCGCTTGGATAACGCCGGCCCTATGCCGGGCAGTGCGGTCAGCTCAGCTTCACTGGCGGTATTTATATTAATTTTTCCCGCCCCGCTGGAACTTTGCAGTGCAAAAGGGGTAGTGCTTTTCATATCCCCTTCCGGTGCAGCTGCAGCCTTTACCGGCACGTCAACCTGCTGGCCGTCGGCTAAGGGGGCAGCCAAGTTTAACCTGCCTAAATCGGCATCTTCCCTCGGGCCCCCGGCCTTTTGCAAGGCGTCAATCACCCGGCTGCCCTGATCCAGGCGGTAAACCCCCGGTTTTTTTACCGCCCCGCTGACATACACCACCGTTTCCCGCAGGGGGGCAGATTTTTTCGCTTCCCTTTCTCCTGCCACCAGCACCGGCTGCTGTCCCCGGCCGGCATTTTTATATTCTGCCAGGCGATAACCGGAACCAAAAAGCAGCGCGGCCAGCAGGATTAATATTACCAGCTGCTCCCGGCGCCCCAATGTGAACATTAAAAGCACCTGCCAAGCTCATTTTTTATGCAAAAGTTCTTGACAAAGTGCCATTTTCCTGCTCAGATTATGCTTATTTTTCCTAATTTTATGTATCACGCTCATTAACAAACAGGTCCCCCTCCGGTGTTAAGGCCGCTATCAACACTTCTTCGGGGGAGAAACCCTTTTCTTTCAGCTTGTTTAACAACCACTCCTCAGTTAAATTTACCTCCTGCAGAGCCTTTTTTATTATTTCCCCATCCATTACCACCACCACCGGCAGGCCTTCATACTTAGTAGCTATGTTTAAATCTTCAGGGGTTACCGGCCGTTTTTGAGATTTAAGGATTACACTTAACCGGCCCGAGTTCTCTAAAACACCGAACTCCACATCTTGAATATTGGCAACCCCCTTTTCTCTCAGCTGAGCCATTAAATCGTCCAGGTTATATCTTGATTTTCTCATTTCACTGCGCAAAAGCTTACCGTTCCTTATAATCACCTGGGGCTCCCCGCAGATAATCATTCTTACCGACCGGCTGATCATTGTCAGCCAGGAAAGAAACACTTCTAACAGCCCCAGCACGGTAATTGGTATTAAGCCGTGCCAAAGGGGCTGGTCGTTGTTTTCCATGGGAATGGCGGCCAGCTCGGCAATGATAATGGCCACTACAAAATCAAAGGGAGACAGCTGGCCGATTTCTCTCTTGCCGGTCAGCCTTAAAATAATCAGCACATAAAAATATATCACTATGGTGCGAAAAATAATCTCCCACAAAAAACATCACCAACCTCCTGCAGATAAGCCGTATTATTATTTGCTGCCAAGGTTGGTAGATATACATTTATTTGCCTTTTCTGGCCTGGGGAAACACCCCACCCCTGATGCTGCGGGCATCGGATATGTTAAAAAAAGTATTGGGAGCGATATCATCTAATACGGCAATTACTTTGTTTAAATCCCGGCGTTTTGCTATCACATGAAGTATATTCTGGGGACCACTGCGCCCGGCCCCGATTACACTGGTCACTCCAAACCCTTCCTCCCGCAGTTTGTTAATAATATCTCCCGCTTTATCCGGCCGGGGAAACATCTGCATTGATACGTAACCCACCGCCATACAGCATTCAATCCAACCGCCAACATAGTTTCCGGTGGCAAAACCACCGGCATAAGCGATTACTTTCAGCGGGTCGTCCAAACCGCCGGCTATAACTTTATTTAAAGCAACTATAAAAATTATCACTTCCACAAAACCAATCAGCGAAGCAGTAAATTTTTTATCTCTGGTAAGCATTAAAATTCTGATTACATCAAGGGACATATCCAAAACCCGGGCTAAAAATATAAACAGGTAGCCCCAAATCACTTCTTCCAAAAAAGCTCACCTCCAAATGTTAACCAGGCAAGGCAAAAAAAGGTCCCCCGCTTAACTTTTCTACACAGAAAGCGGAGAACCTGCTCATTTATTATAGAATTATTTTACAACCACATTTACCAATTTCCCCGGTACCGCTATTACTTTAATCACTTCTTTACCGGAAATAAGCTGCCGTACCTTGGGCTGTTCCATAACGTATTTTTTCATATCCTCTACACCGGTATCTGCCGGTAACAGCACCCTATCCCGGACCTTCCCGTTAATCTGTACCACAATGGTAACTTCATTTTCCACCAGTGCCGCTTCATCATAATTAGGCCATGCTTGGCGGTGAACGCTTTCCCTGTATCCCAGTGCCTGCCACAGTTCTTCGGTTATATGGGGAGCAAAGGGAGCCAGTAACAGCACCGCGCTTTCTAATGCTTCCCTCAGTACAGAGCTGTTGCGTTCAGCCTGGGGAACTTTATCCCGATAAGTGTAGACAGCGTTCACCAGTTCCATAATGGCGCTGATGGCGGTGTTAAAATTAAACCGTTTCTCTATATCTTCACTTACCTTTTTAATGGTCTGGTGAGTAATACGGCGCAGTTCCCGGTGTACCCCCACCAGCTTAGCGGCATTCTGCACCGGGGGAGCGTCTTTAATTTCATCCAGCAGTGAATAATACAGCCGCCACACCCGGTTTAAGAACCTGTTGCACCCTTCCACAGCCCGGTCGCTCCACTCCAGATCGCGCTCCGGCGGGGCCGCGAACAGAATGAACAGGCGGGCGGTATCTGCACCGTATTTGTCTATAATTTCTTCCGGGCTGACCACATTGCCCTTGGATTTAGACATTTTGGCCCCGTCTTTTAATACCATACCCTGGGTAAGTAAGTTTTTAAACGGTTCCCGGTTGTTAATCAGGCCCAGGTCATGGAAGAACTTGGTAAAGAATCGGGAATACAGCAGGTGCAGAATAGCATGCTCAACACCACCAATGTACTGGTCCACAGTCATCCAGCGGTCTGCTGCCTCTTTATCCCAGGGTCCTTTGGTTTCCCGGGGACTGGTGTAGCGCAGAAAATACCAGCTGGAATCTATAAAGGTATCCATGGTGTCCGTTTCCCGTTTTGCTTCACCACCGCACTTGGGACAGGTGGTGTTGACAAAATCCGGGTTGTCCACCAAAGGCGATTTGCCCGACGGATCAAAATCCACATCGGTGGGCAGAACCACCGGCAGTTGATCTTCAGGCACCGGTACTGCCCCGCATTTTTTACAGTAAATGATGGGAATGGGGGTACCCCAGTAGCGCTGCCTGGATATTAGCCAGTCACGCAGCCGGAAGTTGACTTTCGCACGGCCCTGGTTATTTCCCTCTAATTTCCTGGTAATGGCCTTAATGGCTTCTTTATTGGACATGCCGTTGAATTCACCGGAATTAATCAACACCCCTTCACCGGTGTAGGCCTCTTTCAATTCCTCTGCCTGCAGGACCCTTCCCTCCGGCTGGATTACCGGCCTTATGGGCAGTTTATATTTGGTGGCAAACTCAAAGTCCCTCTGGTCATGGGCCGGTACACCCATAACCGCACCGGTACCGTATTCTAACAGCACGTAGTTGCCCACCAAAATCGGTATCCGCTCACCGCTTAAGGGGTTAATGCAGTGCGCCCCGGTAAATACCCCTTCTTTTTCAGCAGTGGTACGGGCCAGCTCGCTCATATTGCGCACCTTTTTCACGAAATCGGCCACATCTTTTTCATATTCCGTTCCGGCGGTCAGTGTTTCCACCAGCGGGTGCTCCGGTGCTAAAACCATATAAGTAACACCGAATATGGTGTCGGGACGGGTGGTGAATACTTCCAACTCCTCGTCCGTACCGGTCACTTTAAATTTAACTTCCGCACCTTCACTGCGACCGATCCAATTTTCCTGCATAACGCGCACTTTTTCCGGCCAGCCGGAGAGAAGTTCCAGGTCGTCCAGCAATCGCTGGGCATAATCGGTAATGCGGAAAAACCACTGCTCCAGCTGCCGCTGTTCTACTTTGGTATCACAGCGCTCGCAGGCACCGTCTACCACCTGCTCGTTGGCCAGCACCGTGGCACAGGATGGGCACCAGTTAACAGAAGCAGTCTTCTTATAGCATTTACCCCGTTCATATAATTTTAAAAATATCCACTGGGTCCAGCGGTAGTAGTCGGGATGGCATGTGGCCACTTCCCGCCGCCAGTCATAGCTTAAACCCAGCTGTTTGAGCTGGCTCTTCATATTTTCAATGTTATCCCAGGTCCAATCTGCCGGGTGTATACCATGTTTTATGGCGGCATTTTCCGCCGGCAGACCGAAGGCATCCCAACCCATGGGGTGCAGCACATCATAGCCCTGCATGGTTTTAAAACGGGCTACCACGTCACCAATGGAATAGTTGCGAACGTGACCCATATGCAGCTTACCCGAAGGATAAGGAAACATTTCCAAACAATAGTATTTGGGCCGGTCTGAAGAATCCGGTGTGCAGTAAATATTCTCTTCTTCCCATTTTTGCTGCCACTTGGGCTCAATATTTTTAAAATGATAGCGCTCTTCCACTGTCACATCCTCCTATAAAGTTGCGTGGGGGGTAAACATATGTTTACCCCGCCCATTTTATCATAATTTGTCATTATACACAATAATATGCAGCTGTTATACCCCCGCCCCATCAAAATCAGCGCTGTTTTTTAACCCCAGCATTTCCATGGCCTGCTCACGCAGTTTAAACTTCTGCACCTTACCGCTGGCGGTGGTGGGGTAGTTTTCTACAAACAGTACATACCGGGGTATTTTATAGCGGGCAATTTTATCCACACAGTATTCCTGAATTTCCTCTTTACTGCAGGTGACACCCTCTTTGAGCCTGATAAAGGCCAGTACTTCTTCCCCGTATTTGACACTGGGTACACCTATCACCTGCACTTCTTTAACCTTGGGATGGGTATATAAAAACTCTTCAATTTCCCGGGGGTAGATATTTTCTCCCCCGCGGATAATCATGTCTTTCAGCCTGCCGGTTATTTTTAAATAACCGCTGCTGTCAGCCACGCCCAAATCACCGGTGTGCAGCCATCCATCTTTATCAATGGCCTGGGCAGTGGCCGCCGGATCTTTATAATAGCCCTTCATTACATTGTATCCCCGGGCACAAACTTCCCCCTGGACACCGGGCGGCACTTCCCGGCCGGTGGCCGGGTCAATAACTTTCATTTCCACGTTGGGCAGCGCCCGGCCCACAGTATTAACCCGTATCTCAACGGGATCGTCAGTACGGGTCATGGTTATACCCGGTGATGCTTCGGTCTGACCGTAGGTTATCACAATTTCCTTCATATTCATGCGCTTTATAACCGCATTCATCACTTCAATGGGGCAGGGAGCACCGGCCATTATTCCGGTACGCAAACTGGAAAGATCATAATTGCTTTTATCCAGTTCCTCCAGTTCCATAATAAACATGGTGGGTACCCCGTGCACCGCGGTACAGCGCTCCTTTTCAATGACCTCTAAAACCACCTGGGGATTAAATCTCTCCACCGGCACCATGGTGGCACCGCTCACCACACAGGTTAAAGTACCCAGCACGCAGCCAAAACAGTGGAAAAAGGGCACCGGTATGCACAACCTGTCCCGGTAAGTAAATTTTAAACACTGGGCAATACTCCGGGCATTACCTACCACGTTTGTGTGGCTCAGCATAACCCCCTTGGGAAATCCGGTGGTTCCAGAGGTATACTGCATGTTGATAACATCGTCAGGATCCAAGGAAGCCATGCGGGCGTCTAACTCCTCTTCCGATACCTGTTCCGCCATGGCCAGCAGATCACTCCAATTAAACATGCCCGGGTAATTTTCAGCACCTAAAAGAACCACATTTTTTAATAAGGGCAAATTATCACTATTTAGTTGGCCAGGTTTAGACTCCTTTAATTCCGGGCACAGCTCATAAATCATATCGATATAACTGGATGTTTTTGTCCCGGCAGCCATGAATAAGCTGGTACTGTCCGACTGCTCCAGTAAGTATTTCAGCTCAAAGGTTTTATAGTTGGTGTTTACAGTTACTAAAACCGCCCCCATTTTCCCGACGGCAAACTGCAGCAGCACCCATTCGGGAACGTTGGTAGCCCACACCGCGATATGGTCACCTTTTTTAATCCCCATGGCCATTAATCCCCTGGCCACTACCCGGCATAACCGGTTAAACTCTCGATAAGAATAACGCAAATCCCGGTCGTTGTACACCAGCGCTTCGTTATCGGGATACATCCGGGCAACCTGCTCCAGCAGCTGTCCCACCGTGACTTTGTCAAGTTTCTGCATACCTATCCCCCTTCAGCAAATCAGAATATTCTGTAAAAGCCGGCTGCACAAATATGCTTAAATTTCTTTAACCCCGGGGCATACAGTCATTGGTTTTGGAAATGCACAAAAATACCAAAAGCCCTCGCCCCTTATAGGGACGAGAGCTTTTCTCCCGCGGTACCACCCTAGTTGGTAGTAAAATGGTGGAGCTGAGGGGGCTCGAACCCCTGGCCTCTTGAATGCCATTCAAGCGCTCTCCCAGCTGAGCTACAGCCCCACGAATTACCCGCTTGACGTGTATAACGGCCACCAACCGTCATGGAGTACATATCCCCCATGCATCTCAGAGGCGAGTTCAATGTTACGCTCACCGTCTCGCACCAACCGACGGCTCTCTGCAGAGCTGCACCATTTACTACTCCTCTTCATCGATTTTGCGTTCATCGATGTGACGCATTTTATTATAAGGCAAAGATATGTGATTGTCAACTGCAAATTTTATTTTAATTTCCCGCAGAAGAATGCACCACTTCGGCATCGCCCCACAGGCGTTCCAAATTGTAAAAATGGCGCTCTTTCTCCCGGAATATGTGCACCACCACATCACCGTAATCCAGCAGCACCCAGTTTCCTTCTCTTAAACCTTCCCGGTGTTTGAGGGCAACCCCCTGCCTGGCCATTTTATCCTGGATATTTTCCGCAATGGCTTTCACCTGAGTAGTTGAGTTGGCACTGCAAATGATGAAATAATCACAGATAACAGAAACGCCACTAATGTCCAGCACCACAATATCATGAGCTTTTTTTTCTTCAGCAGCACGACAAGCTTCATCCACCATTTGCTGGATGCTTAGATTCAAATCCATTCCTCCTTAAAAAAATTAGTTACTACAATTATACTCATATATTGTTAATTTGTTCCTTTGGGATTATTAATTTTCAGTAATAATTGGTTGCGGGCACTCACCGCCGCGGGATGCAGCAGACACTTGCATTTTAACACACTTCTGATTTTAAATTCAATACAATGCAGTACCGCTTGGTTTAAATTATCTGCACCGCTTATTTGCTGTCTTAGGTCTTCTACCCCGTTATATTTCCTGCCGGGCTCGGTGGCATCGGCCAGCATTAATATCTTTGCTGTATCACTCATATTTACAGCACCAAAGGTATGAACGGCAATGGCCTGCAAAACTTCTTCATCCCGAACGCCAAATTTTTGTTTGGCCAGCTCCGCCCCCACCGGACCGTGCAGCATGGCCGGCAGGCTTTCCTGAATCTGATCTATTTTTAAATTAAACCGGTGGGCCAGCTGCAGCAGCTGTTCATCTGTGTAATCCCGGGCGCAGTCATGCAGCAGCGCAGCCAGTTCCGCCTTCCGGGGATTAACCTGAAACCTCTTCGCCAAGTTTACCGCTGTCTGCATTACGCCCAGTGTATGTTTAAACCTGAGTGAAGACATTTGGCGCTTAATTTGCTCTTTAATCTCCGCTATGTTATCCATCGCTGGTGACAATCTCTCCCCTTCACAAATGATTTATAAAAGGCAAAACCTCCGTCCCTGGGGAGGAGGTTCTGGAAATAAAATTAATTTCGCCGGTGTTGTATTTTTAATCCCGGGACTTTGCTTCGTTAACGGTAATCACCCGCCCGCCCAGCTCGGTGCCGTTTAACGCGGCAATCATGCTGTCTGCATCTTCGTCACTTACTTCTACAAAGCCAAATCCCCTTGATCTACCGGTTTCACGATCCGTTATTACCCGGCTGGAAATCACCTGGCCATGGGCTGAAAAGGCTTCCGTTAAATCTTCAGCTGTTGTTGCCCACGGTATGTTGCCCACATATAGGGTGCGTACCATGTCTTTATTTTCACCTCTTTCCTGCTTTCTTCAATCAGCTTGACGTTATTATTTGCAGATCGAAAAGAGGTAATGCAAATATATTAAAGGGCAACATTTACCATTCGAACACTCACTAAACACTCACTAAATACTCACTATAAGTAAAGACGGTGATTTTTTATATATCTTTCCACCGGCTCGGGAAGCAAATACTTTATGGACTCGCCGGCACGAACCCTTTTTCTTATGTCGGTACTGGAAATGGCCAGTGCCGGTATATAAGTGGGAATTATTTTTTTTAAATACTCGGCGGGCAAAACATTTAATTTTTGCCGCAGGTTGCTTATGTCGTATCCCGGCCGGGTGGCAGCTACAAAATAGCATGCCGACAGTAATTCCTCAACATTTTTCCAGCTGATTATTTCCAAAACCGCGTCTGCCCCGGTAATAAAGTATAATTTTTCCGGGTTGTAAATTTTCTTCACTTCTTTTACCGTATCAATGGCGTATGACGGCCCGGGACGCTCAATTTCCAAAGTAGATACTTCAAAATACCTGTTGGTATCCACCGCCAGGCGCGTCATGGCCAGGCGGTGCTCCACCGGTGATATCCGGGAATTATCTTTATGGGGCGGGCTTTTAGCGGGAACAAACAGCACTTTTTCACATTGAAAGCTGTGGCGCGCCTGCTCCGCCGCCACCAGGTGTCCATAATGAATGGGGTCAAATGTCCCGCCCATTATCGCCAGAGAACGCATGTAAATATTCACCTGCATTAAAAATATTAAATATACCCTATCCTCTGATGGTGCCGTAAATGGCACAGGTGTTTAAATTCTACATTTCATGAAAGTATCCTCTAATTTTACGGGTATATTTTTATGTAAAGTTATTTCCGGCGGATCAATAACACATTTCCGGGCATAAACTTCCACACCGTTACGCGCAGCATGGTTCAGCGCAGCAGCAAACTCCCGGTCCCGGCGGCCGTTGGGAGCAAAACTTTCTGCGTCATCCCGCTGCACCACAAACATCACCGCAGCCCGCCAACCGCTGTTCACCGCCTCAACAAGCTCATAAATGTGTTTAGTACCCCTTTTTGAAGGAGCATCGGGAAATTTTGCCACCCGGTCTTCCACCAGCGTTACTGATTTTACCTCTATATAGCAGCCGGCGTCATGCTTATTGTCCGCCAGCAGCAAAAAATCAAACCGGCTGCGGCCAAAGGTTTTTTCCGGGTACACGGTGCTGTAACCGGCAAATTCCGGCAGGCAGCCGCTGCGCAGCGCTTTGCTCACCAGACGGTTGGGCAGCAGCGAATCCACCGATACCCAGGTATCCCGGTGTTTTACCAGCAGCAGTTTGTAATCGGTACGCCCGCCGGGAGGGGACGGTGAAACCAGCACCACAGCACCGGGCAGCAGTAATTCCTTCATCCGGCCGGAGCTGGGTACGTAGGCCCGGTAAACCCGTTTATCAATTTCCACCGCAGCCGCAAAACGATTTATCCTTTTGACAAAGTTAGCCTGAAGTAAATTATGGGGTAAGGTTATCTTCTCCATAAAGCAGATCCTCTAAATTCTTGATTCTTCTACCACTGCCATCAATTACATAAAGGGCACGGTAATATATTGTTGAATAAAGTAGGAGTTAACACATTACGAAAGGAGTATTTTCTGTGCAAGATTATTTATATCCCTCTTTTGCATTAGACAATGAAAATTTTGAAAAAGCCCTTCCAATAGCCACCAATTTATCTAAACAATTAAATTTAACCTGCCGTTATTGGAAAACCGGGGAGTGCTTCGTCATTGCGTTTAAAGATGAAGCCGTCAACCGCGGCTTTTATTACACCCACCAAAACGAAAAGAAATTAGTGTCCAGTTTTGAAAAAAAAGTTCATTTCCGGCTCATTTACTCTAAAGAAGACAGTTTTGCCCAAGGGAAGGATCTAGTGTGATCGAGTAGGGTAACGCCGCAGTAATTTGCTACGGCGTTATCCCTCTCACAGAACCGTACGTACGGGCCTCGTATACGGCTCCTGATAAACCT
>NZ_JAFBCW010000026.1 GCF_016907915.1 Desulforadius tongensis | reverse complement strand
TGTACGTCGTCTACGGTACGGCAATCCTTGGTCAGTTCTCTTATGGTTTTGTCCTGCAAGTTTTGCATAAATGGTCATCTCCTTTATTTGTAATTATTACCATTTACACAAAACTTTTTACATTCTATTCTTCCAATTTCATACTTTCTTTATCAATATCAGTTTTTCTTTCAACGTTAGCAGTTTCTTTCCTGTAACTGCTTCTTTTGGTGTATTTTTCTCTCCATCACTGTATCCTTCCATAACCAAAACAATCAGTACAGTTAACTTCCCAATCATAAACCTACAAGGAAAGACAGCAAAAATCTTCTGCAAGGTTGCTTAAAGTTCGCCCAAATAACCAACAATTATGCCTGGAATAATCGAAATTGTTAGTGCGACAGCCTATATAAATAGTTTGATCATTAGATATAAAATGTCCATAAAAAAATTACGCCTTTCCGCTTTACTAGACTATATCATATGAGAGAGGACGGGGGTTAATGATTTTAACAACTTATTTAATCTAACCTTGTTAAACAATGCTCTGATTTTAATATTAAAGATTTTAATTATGCATTCAGACAACCTGTTGTCTTCAGCTTTTGTTATAATGTTAAAAATAGATATAGTGAGGTGATAACTATTGAATATATAGCGCATTCAGAAAATAGTCAGGGAAAAGACACTCGCTATTGGACCGCTTAATAGCAGTGGCTGAACTTACATTGCAGTTTGCACAATCATTTGGGGTAAAAGTGCCGGGGCGGTATTTTCTCTGCCGTTTCTAGAAATATTGTCTTTTCCAATAATTGCCCAGCACGGTGGTCTGCCAGATCGATATGAACTGGTAGACTTAATTAATAAAAAGAAAGATGACAGTGCAGTTAAAAAATTGCTGCAGCTGGTATGCGAAAATATCCCTAATATAAAGCCTGCATACAAGCTGAATTTGCCGGAACACATCAAGAAATCTTACACTTCATTGGAATTATTTTTACGCATGCTGTTTTCTGCGCTGGTGGATGCTGACTGCTTGGATACCGAAGCCCACTTTGATACAGATAAATACAATAGAGGATTGAAACAAAGTGTCTGTGGTTTCATCTGGTGGAAGCGGGCCGGTAGCACCGGGGTAACCACCCCGGTGAGGATTGAAACACTATTCCAGTATTTACAATTAGCAGCAATTACCATCATAAGAACTGTTAACCGAAAGAGGATTTATTAGCTAAACGGAGAATAACTTCAATTCAAGAAAAATAGTTTTAATTCAAAATAATTATTGGGGGTTGCATAGATGGCTTACAACAGATTATCACTAAAGTATAAACTCCTGTTTTTAATGGTATTAATGTCAGCTATTCCATCGATAATAATTTTTTCTATCCTGTACCAAAAGGCCGAGTCCGGGTTAGAACGGGAACTTAATGCCCAGCTGGAAAGGGCTGTTTCAGCTGCTAACCGTCAATTGGAAGAAAAATCGAATGAATTGCTGAATTTGGCCCGGTGGTACGTTCAAGAACAAGAACTGACATCAGCATTTAAAAATAATGACCGGGCTTTGTTAGCGGAAAAGGCCAAACCAATTTATGAGCGGTTAAAAAGAGAACACCAGGTAGATGTTTTTGAATTTGGGGATAAAAAAGGGGTAGTATTTTTTAGGGCCCACAACCCCGGCAAGTTCGGTGATGACAAGAGCAGCAATGATTCTATCCGGGCATCCCTACAGGGGAAAGAGGCTGCAGGTTTGGAGTTCGGCAGCAGCGGCCTGGCGATGCGGGCTTTGGTACCCGTTAAATCAGAGGGAAGGGTTATCGGTACTTTTCAATTGGGGCTTGACAGCCGCTTTTTAAATGAAATTGAAGAGTCTGTTTCCGCTGGCGTGGCTTTATACAACCGGGATGTGCTTATCAGTACTTCCAGCGAAGAAAATAAAGATAAAATCGGTCGGTCCTTGGAAGATAAGTCCATTTATCAGCGGGTATCTAACGGAGAAACTGTCCGGACTGTGGAACAGAATTATATGAAGGTTTACATTCCTTTAAAAAATGCCACCGGTGAAAAAGTTATCGGCATGCTGGGTATTGAGGAGGATATATCATCCCTTCAGAAGATAAAAGAACGTTTTTGGTTGACTTCCATCACGGTTGTGGTTATTGCCATTCTTGTGGCTGTTGTTATTTCTGTTATCTTTAGCAGAAAAATTGCCGGCCAGGTACAGGCAGCAACTGAATTTGCTGAAGAGATCGCCCAGGGGAATTTAACTGTAGAACGGCTGAATAACAGCTCAAAGGACGAAATAGGTGTTCTCAGCAGTGCATTGAATAAAATGAAAGCCAACCTGGAAGAAATGGCCTTTAGTATTAATGAAAAGTCCAATAATTTATCGGCTTTTGCGGAAGAGCTTTCTGCCAACACCGAGGAGACTTCTGCCAATGCCAGTGAAATTTCGTCTATTATGACGGAAGTGGCCACCACCATGGAACAGGTGGCACAAAACAGTCAAACGATAAAGGAATCGGCAGATGAAACGGTTGGTGAAGCTGAAAAGGGCCAGCAAAATATGGCTGTAGTGCATGAGCAGATGAACGATATCAGCCGGTCAACCTACAACACTGCCGCTGTAATACAAGGGTTAAATAAAACCACCGCTAAAATCGGTGAGATTGTTTCCAGTATCACTCAAATTGCAGACCAAACAAATTTATTGGCCTTGAATGCTGCCATTGAAGCGGCCAGGGCGGGGGAACACGGTAAAGGCTTTGCAGTGGTGGCGGAGGAAGTTAGAAAACTGGCTGAAATGTCTTCCAAATCTACCACAGAGATTCAGGAACTGCTGAGCAGTGTTCAAGCAGAAAGTAATAAAGCCGGGGAGGTGATGAGAGAAACTGTAAACAAAGTGCAATCAGGTGTAGAAATAGTGAATAATACAGCCCAATCATTTGAACAGATAATTGACAAAGTTAAAATACTGGCAGATGAAATTGAAGAAATTGCCTCGGGAACCAAGCAGGTTTCCGCTGCCGTTCAAAATGCTACCGGAATAACAGAAGAATCCACCGCGGCCATGCAGGAAATTGCTTCTGCGGTAGAAACGTTAACCCAGTGGACAAATGAACTGCAGCAAATGGCTGCTCGGTTTCAAATTAATAGCGAGTATAAGTAGGGTTGCAGCCCGCCGCGGACACTGGTAAGTGAAACCCGGTGGGCTTTTAAATTTATATAACCCGTGAATAGCAGGGTATAATAGTAGGAATAAAAAGTTTTTATAGAAACTTTGTAGGAATTTGGAGATTGGTGTTTAATTTTAAAATGACTAAAATAACTCAAAATTTTGAATTTCAATGGGGGAGGACGGGGTTTTTAGTGATTGATGGTATTGTCTATACAGAAAAAGAAAAATGTAAGGAATGTTCTGCCTGTTTGCAGGTGTGTGAAACCAAATCCATTGCCTTTAATAATGGTGTAGGGGAAGTTATTAAAGAAAGCTGTATTAACTGCGGTCTGTGTACAACTGTTTGTTCAAAAGGAGCTAAAAAATATATCAAAGGTGTTGAAAATGTTAAGCAGCTTTTAAAAAGAGACCGCTGTGCCATTGTTCTGGCCCCTTCATATGTGATAGTGGCGGAGAAAAAATATCACTGTACCCCGGAACAGTTTTGTGCTGCACTGAAAAAATTGGGATTTAAACTGGTGTACGAATCTGCTTTTGGAGCCGATGTGGTTACCAAGGTTTACTTGGACTATATTGATAAGCAGATAAAAACAAAAGGAAAAGAAAATACCCATGTAATTACCAGCCCATGCCCGTCATTGATGAACTATATTGAAAAACATACACCGGAACTAATTGATGAATTTGCACCAATATTAAGCCCCATGGCAGCCCAGGCAGTGCTGGCCAGGCATTGGAACCAAGGCAGTATTAGTATTGTTGGTGCCAGCCCCTGTGTTGCCAAAAAATCAGAATTGTTGGATGAAAAGCTGGGGCTCTTTGATGAAGTGTTAACCTTTGAAGAATTAATAGAACTGATAGATGAGAGGAAAATTACACCCGCTGTTTTAAACGAAACAGAATTTGACGGTATACAGGCCTTTTACGGTGCCGGTTTCCCTATTTCCGGCGGCCTGACAAAGACACTGGAGTTGTTTTCCGATGCCCTGCAGATAAATCCCATTGGCAGTGATGTTTTAATTATAGAAGGTGAAAGCAGAACTATTGAGTTTTTAAACCATATGGCCGGGCGAAAAAAAGCCGGGAGTTTAAAGGGCTATCCTACCCTGATTGATATTTTGTACTGCGAGGGGTGTATTGTAGGTAAAGCCATGGGGGTTGAATGTGACCTGTTAGAAGCCAAAGGTATTGTAGCCGGCTACACCCAAAAACGTTTTGAAAAGGCCCAGCGGCAGGGCTTGCTTAGAAAGTATAAAGATTATAAGGTACTGGTCAAGAATACTGTGCAGGCCCCGGAGTTTCAAAAGTGGGTGCAGACGGTGGAAGAACTGATCAGCAGCAATAAATTTACCAGAACATGGGAGAACAGACTTTGTCATAAAAAAATCCCCTCTGAAAGTGAAATTAAAGCGATATTGGAGCAGGACGGTAAGTTTACCAAAGAGGATGAACTGAACTGCAGGGCCTGTGGGTACAGAACCTGCCGGGAACGGGCGATGGCGGTGTACAACGGTGAAAACACCCCGGGGGGCTGCATTATCTATCAAAAAGAATGGGCACAAAAAATGCGCGATGAGGCCGAGAAAACAAATAAAGTGCTGCTGGAGAATACCGAGTCCTTAATAACTGTTATTGATGAAATAGCCACAGGTAATCAAAGTAATGCCGAAATGAGTACTAAACTGCTTAATTACGTGGAAAGTCAAGCAGAAGAAATAAAACAATTGCGGAATAAACTGGCTTCGATAATAAAAATCTTTGATTATTTCACAGAAATTACCAACAGTATTTCGGAAATTACCGGGCAGACCAAGCTGCTCAGTTTTAATGCTCAAATTGAAGCAGCCCGGGCAGGTGAAGCCGGTAGGGGGTTTGCCGTGGTAGCGGAAGAAGTGGGCAAGCTGTCTGAGGATACCAGCGAGAAGCTTAAAAATGTAGAAGATTACCGCCGGAATGTGGCCGCAATACAAGCGGAGTTGAATCAGCTGATAGTTCAACTGACAAAAGAATCGGAGCAGGTGAGAGAATTGGCCAAT
Organism: Desulforadius tongensis; assembly: GCF_016907915.1. GTDB lineage: Bacteria > Bacillota > Desulfotomaculia > Desulfotomaculales > Desulfohalotomaculaceae > Desulforadius > Desulforadius tongensis. The sequence continues at coordinate 36,644 of NZ_JAFBCW010000026.1, read as the reverse complement.
TCCCAGGCGGCGGTGGCAGAGCAAATTGCTGCCTCTTCTGAGGAGTTATATGCCTCTGCAGAAAATTTAAAGACAATAACTAGATGACATCAAAGATAAAACTCTGCCTGAATGTGTACAGCCCTGTGGATTTTTTTCGCAGGGCTTAATTATTTAGTAGTATTCTGTTTGAATGCGGGAAATGACTAATATTTAGGAGGGTTTAAACGTCAATGATGCGAATTTCCCGGGTTCAATTAATAACGTTAGTAGCCAGCAGTGTTATTGCCAACGGGATTCTTTCCCTACCCCAGGTGGCTGCCGGTATTGGCGGGCCGGGGGGGTGGTTGGTGGTGGTGGCAGTTGGTCTTTACAGTGTAATTCAAATTTTATTTTTAGCGCTGGTATGCCGGCGTTTTCCCAACGTTAATTTTATTGATTTAACTAAAAAGGTGTTGGGGGGCTTTACCGGTACTATAATAGCAGTTCTGTTGATAATTTATTTTACCTTGTTGGCCAGCCTTGTAGCCAGGGGAGTAGCAAATGCGGGCAATACCACCGTTTATACCAGCACCCCTCCACTGGTATTGATGGGAGTAATGGTATTGATTTCTGTTTATGCGGTATATCATGGTTTGGAAGTGCTGGCCCGGGTTAACTTAATTTTATTTGTGATTAAGATGTTAATTTTTTTCCCTGTAATGCTGGTGATTTTACCGCAGGTGGACTGGGGAAATTTATTACCCCTGTGGGAGAGGGGAACGATTTCCTGGGTGGAAGGATTATTGAACATTCAATCTTCCTTTGCCGGGTTTATTATCTTTGCCTTTGCTTACCCGCACCTGCAGAACCCAAAAGGGGGAGTGCTGGCTGGGATTTATGCACTGGTATCTGTTACAATAGTTTATACAATTGTGACTGTATTGGCTATTTTAGTTTTCAGTTCCGAGGAAGTTGCCCGGATGAACTGGCCTGTTATTTTCTTAATTCGCGTAGTGGCAGTACCGGTTGATGCGCCGTATATGGCCTTTTGGGTAGCCAGTGCTTTTAGTGTTATATCTTCCAGTATTTTTATGGCCTGCTATACATTGGAAAAATTATTCAAACTGCGGGATTATAGATATTTTTTACCGCCCCTGGCAGTGATAGTGATAGCCGTGGCTTTAATACCGAAAAGTAATCTGGAAACAGCGACCTTTGCTGTAAACCTTGCTTATTTGGGAGCTTCCTTTGAGTGGGTATTACCCATGGTACTGCTGGTTATGGCGGTGATTGGTAATAAAAGAGAAACACCTGCCTAGTAATAACATTAATTTGGGGGAACTGTGGTGAAAAATTTAATGGCTATTTTACAAAACGCACTGGACGCGTATCAAGCCACCGGTTATGTTGTGGGGGGCTTTGTCCGGGATATGCTGCTGGGAAAAACCAGTGATGATATTGACATAGCCGTCAATAAAAATGTTTTGGAGGTAGCCCGTTCTGCAGCCGGTGCTTTGGGGGGCAGATACATACTGCTGGATGAAAAGAACAAGGCAGCCAGGGTAGTGGTTAAAAACAGAAAAGTTGTTCAAATAGACTTTACAGCCCTGAAGGGTAAAACCATTGAAGAAGACGCTGCCCGCCGGGACTTTACTATCAATGCAATGGCCATACCGGTTAACAAAACAATAACCCCAATGCAGATTATAGATCCCTTAAACGGCAGGGCAGATATACGGCAAAAAAATATTAAAATGACCGCTGAAAAAGCATTTTCAGATGATCCCCTGCGTGTTTTAAGAGCCTTTCGTTTAGCTGCCCGGCTGAATTTTAAAATAGATGATCTTACGTTAAGTGCCATGGCCGGCAGTGTGGATAAGCTGCGGCAGGTGAGCGGCGAAAGAATACTGGAAGAGTTAAGTAAAATACTGGAGAACAAAAACAGCTGCCAATATATTAAACTGGCTGATGATAAGGTGAATTTATGGAGCGTCCTATTTCCCCGGGTTGCAGAAATGAAAAATACGGCACAAAATTGTTATCACCGGGATAATGTGTGGGAGCACAGTTTAAAAACACTGCATTACTTAGAAAAAATAATTAACCAGGGGCAGCTGCCTAAAGATATACTGGAGGAAATAGAAAATAAATTAAACCGGAGCTTGGCAGCAAACCGGTCCCACTGGGTAATTCTAAAGCTGGCCTGCCTTTTACACGATGTGGGCAAAACAGCTGCTTCTACCCGGCAGGGCGGCAGAATAATCTTCTACCGGCACGAAAAAGAGGGAGTTCGTTACGCGGCCTCCTTTGCTGACCGGGTGCGGTTGAGCAATATAGAAAAGCGGGTTTTGACTTTACTGGTGGAAAATCATATGCGGCCGTTGGAGTTATTTAACCAATCCAAGGTTACCGGGGCAGCCCGATATCGTTTGTTTAAAAAACTGGATGGTTACATATACCACTGTCTCTTGCTGTCGCTGGCAGATGTCAGCAGCACCTATGCTTCCACCGGTAATTTTAATGGTTTAAAAGCCTACCGGGATTACATTATAAAGATGTTTAATTTAGTAATTAATCAGCGGGAAAAATACGTAAACCCGCCCAAGCTGGTGGACGGCAGTGATTTAAAACAGTACTTGGGTTTGCGCCCGTCTAAAAAAATCGGTCAGCTGCTGGATGAAATTACCGGGGCCCAAATTGACGGGGTGGTAAAAACCAGGGAAGAGGCCCTGCGGTATGCCCGGGAGATATTAATAAAATTAATGAAATAGAAGGCCGCTTCGTGGGAGGAAACGGCCTTTAAAAATTTGTCCTGGAATTCTTTTATTTACAATTTACAATATCTTTTAACGGATATTATATAATGCAACCGAACAGCTGTGACTTTCCCCATTTATCACCCCCCGTCTGTCTAGTAAAGATATATGTTGGCGGGCAGCGGTTTATACTGAAAATATATAATTAATGCTCAGGTTTTATATGTCAGGCTTACCTTTTATAACCTCCCAATTCCAGCAGGGAATGGTAATACTCCATTTCCTGGGACGGATTTTCTGCCGGGCTGGAAACGGTTTTGCTGCTTTTAATCAAAGTGCTGGAACTCATATCTTTGCGAATTAAAAAACGTATGTATTTGCTGCGGTTGGTTTCTTCAAAGGTGTTCCGGTTAATTTCGGCAATTCGTTGATCCAGATAATCAACCATCTCTGTGGGTAAGCTGATGGTAATGGTTTTGTGTTTTCTCATTAATTTCCTCCTTTCGTTTTGTTTGTAAAATGCCCTTACCGGTTCTTTACCTAAGTTATATGAAGGTATCCCACCGGAAAATAACCCTTATTATAAGAAAGGTAAATTATTTTTGAAATGACAAAGACTTGTTATTATAGTGCGGAAAAGATAAAATAGTTGCAGATTAAAGAAAGGGGTTCGCCGTTTGAGACAGTCCCGCAAAATTGACCATATTAAAAACGCCCTTAACAAACCCGACCTGGCAGAGGCGGGGTTTAAGGATGTGCACCTGCTGCACAAATCTATACCGGAAGTTAACTGGGATGAAATTGACACTTCGTGTATATTCCTGGGGAAAAGACTTGCAGCCCCGTTGGTGATTAACGCTATGACCGGCGGGCACCCCGCGGTGAAAGAAATAAATAAAAACTTGGCCAGGGCGGCCAGAGAAACGGGAGTGGCTATAGCCCTGGGTTCTCAAAAGGCTGCTTTGGAAAATACCGGTGTCATTGATACCTTTCAAGTGGTAAGAAAAGAAAATCCCGGTGGCGTGGTGATAGCCAATTTAAGTGCCCACTGCACAGTGGATGAAGCCCAAAGGGCAATAGAGATGGTAGAAGCAGATGCCCTCCAGCTGCATGTAAATGTTCCCCAGGAACTGGCCATGGCCGAAGGGGACAGGAACTTTCGCGGTATTGCTTCCAATATATCAGCCCTGGTGCGGCAGATAGACATTCCGGTAATTGTTAAAGAAGTGGGTTTTGGCATGTCTATGGAAACCGTTCAGCAAATTTATCAGGCCGGAGTAAGGATAGTTGACATCAGCGGGCGGGGAGGAACCAATTTTATTACCATTGAAGAAGAGCGCTGTAAGGAAAATTCCCGTCAATTTATGGGAGATGTCAGTGACTGGGGTATTACTACTGTAACCAGTATAGTAGAAGCTAAGGAACTGAATTTGCCCGTGAAAATAGTTGCATCGGGAGGGCTGCGTACCTCTTACGATATTAGTAAATCCATCGCTCTGGGTGCGGATTTAACCGGTATTTCCAGGCCCTTTTTACAAACCTTAATAGAACAGGGCAGTGAGGGTTTGGTTAATCATATACAACAGCTGATCAACGGTTTGCGTAGAATAATGATGATGTGTGGGGCGGCTGGTATTCAGGCACTGCAGCAGGTACCGGTTGTAATTACCGGTAACAGTGCCCAGTGGCTGAAGGCCAGGGGTATTGATATTGGTAAGTATGCCCGTAAAAATGAACTGCAGGTAAAAGACTAAAACAACAGGGGTTTTGGGGGCCCCTGTTGTTTTTAAATTAACATTTACCTTAAATCTTTAAACCTTTCTTTTAACTTTTCCAGTACCTGGGGCATGGTGGTGTATTCCATTTCATCCAGGTGCAGGCGGTGGGGTTCAAAGGGCCCCAGGCGGCGGATATAATTGGCCAGTTCGTTGGCCTTTTGACGAGCTAAATCGAAAGCGGTATCGGCAAAGAAATCCTGCGGGCCGTGCAGTTTGCCGTCTGCCAATTGAAAACCTAAGGCCACCACCCGGGGCGGACCGTCAAACCTGGTGGGTGCACAATCTTTAAGCCCCACCGGCATTAATGGCCCGCTGTGGGATCCCCGCATCCAACCGGATACCATGTGGGGGCTGGCGAAGGGTTCTAAAACTTCTCCCACTGCCGGCAGTCCGCTTTGGCAGCGTACTATCAGCACCGGGTCGTCCTTGCCCACGTAACGCCCGGCCATCAAATTAAGACGCTGGGTGGAAGAAGAGGCGGCAATTTCCCCGGTTTTTTTATGAAAGACCCGTTTAATGCAGTAATGTCCCGGTGCTCCGATGAGCACCAGCATGTCATAAATATCCTCCGGGGCGGAAAAAGTAACCTCGCGGTTTTTTATTAAATCTCTAACTTCAAATTCAAACCCGTCATGCATGTTGGGGTCAATAACCAGTCCGATGGTATTGAAGGGGTCGGCAAACATCTTGTATAAAGGTAAATTCCAAGCGCCCGGTTCAGTTTTATCAGCCATAAAAATGATAATGGGTTCACTCTTTCGTTCTTCAAACTGCATTTCTGCCACACCCGGTCCCATTCCCTTGATATTGCCGGAAAACGCGTCGGATAATAAATCCTGGCCGGCACCGTAGAGCTTCAGCTTACGGGCCACATCGGTGCAGGCAACAAAGGTATCCCATGCCAGTTGATGGATTTTCCCGGCATTGCACCCCAGTTGGTGAGTCATGATTAAATTTATGTCATCACCAACATGTGTAACATAATAATCAATTAATTCCGGTCGCCCGTCAAGCATGGCCTTAGCCTTGGCCAGCAGTTCCGGGTGTACGCTTGAGTGTCCCACGTATCCACCTACATCTGCTTTAATTACAGAAACGGTAATTTCCTTACCCATGCAGAACCTCCCTTGCCAGATTATACTATTATATATAATTACGTGCGGAATACTAAAAAATGACTGTCAGCAGCAGGGATAATTAAATGAATTTTTAAAATATTAAAATGACAAAGGAAAAAGAACTTTTATGTCGAAGTAATCCCTGTTTAATAAGGAGTGAATATATAATGTCTAAAATAGCTATTGTTACTGACAGTACCTGTGACATTGCAAAAGAACAAATAGAAAAATATGGAATTAAGCTGCTGCCCCTTAAAATTGTCTACCAAGACAGGCAGTATATTGACCGGGTAGAAATACAGCCCGAAGAGGTATATGAGAATTTTGAGCGGGAAATTCCCAAAACATCCATGCCTTCACCCGGTGAGGCCATTAGTTTGTTTGAAAAGCTAGCTCAAGAAGGTTTTACCGATGTGATATGCATACACATTTCCAGCGGCCTTAGTGGTACATACCAAATGGTTAAGTCTGTTGCCCGGCAGATGAAGGATATTATTAATATAGAAGTGATAGACTCCAAGGCTTTGTCCATGGGCATGGGTTTTTTAGTGCTGGAAGCCAAGAAACTGGTACAGTCAGGAATGGACTTCGATGAAGTGGTAGAAAGAGTGCGTAAATTGCAAAAGAAGATCAAAGTGTTTTTTGTGGTCAAAACCCTGGAATATTTAAGAAAAGGCGGCAGAATCGGTTACGTTGCCGGAACAATTGGTGAGATGTTAAATGTAAAGCCGATTATATCCATTAATGAAGAAGGTAAGTATTATACTTATGACAAAGTTAGAGGCAGAAAACGATCCCTCAATAAGATAGTAGAAATTGTTAAAGAGTATGCTAAAGGCAAAAAGCTGAAATTTGCTGTTATGCACGGCGGTGCTTTAGAAGAGGCAAAAAGTGTATTAGACAAACTGCAGCTGCCTAACCTGGATTTAGCAGCCTTTGGACAGATCGGCCCGTCAATGATAGTACACACCGGTCCCGGTTTGATTGGTGTTGTTTTTTATGAAGACGACGAATAAAACAAGCGGTTATATGCACGATGAGCATCAATTTCCCGATTGCCGTTTCGAACCTTGAAAAAACCGGAGTATACCCCGGTTTTTTTTCGTTATGATACCTTTGGCACCTTTTCAGGTACCTGTTTTTGACGCTTGTTAATTGTATCTTCGGCATAATCAGTGGCAATTAAATACAGGCTGACCCATAAATCGTGTTCATTACTTTTGCCTTTCAGTTCGTTGGCCACGTCCTTAAATTTTTTTTCCACCCGGTCCTTAAACATAGAAAATTCCGATAAAAAATCAATGATGTCCTTTTGATTATATGCTGCTCCCTCACGTAAAGCCTTGGCCACAGTGTTCACCCCCTTGTAAACTATCTGTTCAAAGTTATTAACCATATTATAAATTTTCAGTAAAATTTTGTTAAGGGGTGTGAATTGTCAGATACATACCAGTTTTGAAGATATGTGCTGAAATAACAGCAAACGGGGCCGGGGCCCCGTTTGTGCTACTGTCGATACTGCTGTCCGAATTGTAAACCATAGCCGGTGGTGCCAAATTGATTGGTACCAATTTGGCCGTACTGCTGTTGGCTCCACTGGCCGTAAGGCTGCTGCTGCACTGCCAGTTGATTGTACTGGCTGAAAGGCTTTTGCTGCTGTTGCTGCTGATTGAATTGCTGCTGTTGGTTCCACTGGCCGTAGGGCTGCTGCTGCACTGCCAGTTGATTATACTGGCTGAAAGGCTTTTGCTGCTGTTGCTGCTGGCTGAATTGCTGCTGTTGTCCCCACTGACTGTAAGGCTGCTGCTGGTTAAATTGCTGTTGGTTCCACTGGCTGTAAGGCTGCTGTTGCTGCTGCGTTCCCGGTTGGTTGTACTGGCCGAAGGGCTGCTGCTGGCCAACTTGCTGCTGCTGTCCTAACTGCTGGGTTATTTGTTGGGTTTGACTGGCCAGCTGGCTTAGGCTTTGGTTGGCCTGCTGGCATATTTGATTGATTTGCTGCAGCTTTTGGCTGGCGGTTCCTTCCATTTGCCCCATCTGCTGAAGCTGCTGGGCGTTGTTCTGCTCCGTTTGAGACAATTGGCTGGCCATTTGAGAAATACTGTTTAAATTTTGGCGCAGGCTGTTCAACTGCTGCTGTACCTGCTGCATTTGTTGTTGCATGCTGCTACCTCCCTAAATTTAAAATGATTGGTATAGCTAACAATATTATGTGTTAATGGAAAGAGTATATAAGCGCCATTTATTGGTAAATTATCAGGATTTATATATCCCGTACAGGTAGTATCCACCGGTGGGCTGGAGCTTGAAGTTTTTAACATTTTTTGTGATCAGTGCGCTGTCATAACCGTAATTAAATAAAATCCAGGGTGCGTCTTGTAAAATGATTTGCTGGGCATGGTAATATATGCGCTGCCTCAATTTGGGATCTGTAACCTGACGGGCGCTGGCCAGCATTCTGTCCACCTGGGGGTTGGAATACCCGGCCGGGTTCAAACCCCGTTTAATTTGTGGTGTGGTTAATAAAGTATACAAAAAATTGTCCGGATCCCCGTTATCTCCTACCCAACCGTATAAAAAACAATCTCCCTCCCGGCGTTTTAAAGCCCTTTTGTACTCCGGCCAGGGATAAACTTTAATCTTAACATTAATACCGGCCAACGCCAGTTGCTTTTTTATGGCCTGGGCCAGTTTTTCGCCCCCTGCCGGGTTATAAGGTCTTGGACCTTGATAAGTAATTAAAGTTAAATTCATGCCGCCGGCATAGCCGTTTTGCTCCAACAGTTTTTTACATTCATCAATATTGTAGGGATACTGGGTCAGTTTTTTACTGTGCCCCGGTATGCCTGCAGGAATATAACTTTCCGCCGGGAGAATGGAACCGTTGTATAATTCCTGCACCAGCTTTTCACGGTTAACGGCCATGGTCACGGCCCGGCGCAGGCGGCTGGAATTAAATGGTGCTTTATCTGTATAAAACCCTAAATAATTGATGGAAGCACTGGTTTGCTGTACCGGTACTGTATTTTTTAACTGCTTGGCAGAAAGCTTTGGTAAATAAATGTTGTCCACAATATCAACCCTGCCGGTGGCCAGTTTTTTTAACCTTTCCCGGTTATCCGCTTCCGCTTGAAACAGTACTTTTTTAATGAACGGCGCCTGTTTCCAGTGGTTTTCATTGGCCGTCAGCACCAACCGTTCATCCTGCCACTTCTGCAGCTGAAAAGGACCGGTGCCCACCGGGCTGCGGCCGAAATCCAGCCCCAATTTCTTAACAGCGGTGGGGCTGACCATGGGTGCAGCCCAGGGCATGGCTAAATTCTGCAAAAAAGGCGCGTAAGGATACTTTAATACAAACTTAACTGTGTAATCGTTTAAAACTTCAACCTTGTCCACCATACCAAAAACCATTTCCGAATAGGGCATAATTTCCTTTCCGGCCATAACCCGCTCCACAGAAAACTTTACAGCTTGGGCATTAAAAGGCGTATTGTCGTGAAATTTAACCCCGCGGCGCAGGTGGAATATCCATACCCTGCCATCCTGCTCCACCTGCCACCCGGTGGCCAGGGCTGGTTCCACTTCCACAGAACCGGGCTTGTATTTAACCAGCCCTTCAAAGATGTTATTAATTATCTTTGCCGATTGCGGGTCTGCTGCCATGGCGGGGTCCAGGGTAATCCACTGCCGGTCTGTTAAAATAATCAGGCTGTCTTGGGCTGTATTTTTAGCCGGCGGCGCGGTGGTATTAACAACACCGTTTTTTTCCAGGGCAGCAATAAAAAAGAGAAAAGCCAGCAGCAAAACTAACCGGCGCAGCCATTTTATTTTTAACATAAGCCAACCTCCCGGATGTTTTAGGTTTTACAATATATATTATTCCAATTTCTACCTATTACCTGCCGGCGGTGATAATATTACAAAAACATTGTTATTTTTACCATTATTACGTTATGATATAAGAATAACAGTTTGGAGGTTTTTAACATGGCTATAAAATTTGGTGCAGCCGGAAATTCAGATTCCTTTTATGAACAGGGGAATAAAAGTTCTTTAAAAATGCCGGCCTGGCTGGCGGAAATGGGATTGACCGCTTACGAGTACCAGTGTTCCCGGGGAGTACGAATAAAAGAAGACTTTGCCCGCCGGCTGGGGGAAGAAGCCCGGGCTAATAATATAACTTTAAGCATTCATGCGCCGTATTATATAAACCTGAGCACAGAAGACCCTCAAATAAAAGAAAAAACCAAAGGACACATATTAAAATCCCTGCGGGCGGCTCTCTGGATGGGTGCCACCACTGTGGTGCTGCACCCCGGCGGCACGGGAAAAGACCGGGAAGCAAGTTACCGGCGGGCTAAATCCACCTTGGCGGAAGTGTTAAAAGAAGCGGCAGAGGAAGGGCTGGGGCATATAAAAGTGGCCCCGGAGACAATGGGTAAAGTTAACCAAATGGGCTCACTGGATGAAATTTTAGATCTCTGTACAGTGGCAGATAATGTGGTACCCTGTGTGGATTTTGGCCATTTACATGCTGTAACCCAGGGCAGCCTAACTGATAAAGAAAGTTTTGCCGGAGTGCTGGATAAAATAAGTGCTGTTTTAGGAGAACAAGCTCTGAAAAACCTGCATATTCATTTTAGCCCCATAGAGTTTACCAAGGGAGGGGAAAAGAAACATCGTACCACATTGGAAACGGATTTTGGCCCCCATTTTACTCCGCTGGCGGAATTAATAATTGAAAGAAACATGGAACCGGTAATAATCTGCGAATCCAGCGGCCGCCAGGCGGAAGATGCCCTTGTGTATAAAAGAATTTACGATGAGATAAAGAGAAAACGGTGAGCGTTTACCAATGGTGCTGAAAACATAAGCCGGGATTTTTCCCGGCTTTAAATAAAACCTTACCCGTGCACCTCTACCTTTTCACCTTCATACCTGCGCAGCGTTTCTGCTGCCTGGTTTACCCGGCTTTGGTCAGTTTGAACCGCCACCAAAGTGTGTCCCTGTTTAACCTTTTCTTCGTATTCCCTACTTTCAGCTGCCGGGATGCCGAAGTCAATCAGTCCCCCTGCCAGGCCGCCGGTTGCGGCACCGGACAGCATACCGGCCAACGGGCCTGCTGCCAGCAGTGGTCCAAGGCCTGGGATGGCCAGTGCCCCGGCACCCACTGCCAAACCGGCCAGTGCTCCCAGGGCGCCGCCGGTGGTAGCACCGTCACCAACGCTGTCACCGCCGGTGAATTGACCGTTATCTAAAGCCCCTTCATCCTGCCTATGTTCCTCTTCCTTTGCCACTACAGAAATTTCCTGGTCAAAACCCTGCTGGCGCAGTTCATTTACTGCTCTTTCAGCCTGCTCCCTGTTGGGGAAAGTACCTACTACAGTTTTACTCATAAACAACCTCCTCTATGGGTAATTTAAAATAAATTTCATAAATTATATTGCCACGCTAAAGCTTTAACTATTCCGTACAAAAAACAGTTTATTTTTTTACATCATCTGATATAATATGATGGTGGTTTCATAGAAAATTGGTATAAGAGAGGGGTTTTTCCAATGCTGCCTACACCAAAAAAATATTTTGTAACCGCTGCTAGCGCAGAAGGGCGCAGTAAATTAACTGCCTTTGACAATGCACTTCTCAAAGCGAAAATTGGCAATGTTAACCTGTTGCGTGTCAGCAGTATTTTGCCCCCCAGTGCAGAATACGATCCAGATTTGGTGCTGCCACCCGGTTCCCTGGTACCCACTGCTTACGGTTATATTATCAGCGATGTACCCGGTGAAACCATTGCTGCTGCGGTGGGTGTGGGGCTTTCTAAAGATACCTTTGGTGTGATTATGGAATTCTCAGGTAAGTGCACCAGAGAAGAAGCCAGCAGGGCCATTGAGAACATGCTGAAAGAAGCCTTTGAAACCAGGGGTATGGAGCTGGTGGATATGAAAATTACGGCGGTGGAGCACAAGGTAGAAAAGATAGGCTGCTGCCTGGCGGCAGTACCGCTTTGGTATTAAAGGAGGTATTTAATTGTTCGATCAAAAAAAACATGTTTTTGATTTGTGGGCCACTGAAGATCAAACACCAACCATGCGCTTAAGCTTGCAGGCTGCCCGTACCCTGCATACCGAGCAAACACCCTATCAACACCTGGCAGTGGTTGATACACTGCCCTTTGGGCGGGTGCTGTTTTTAGACGGAATTATTCAAACCACGATTAAAGATGAGTTTGTTTACCATGAAATGATTACTCACCCGGCTTTAAACACCCATGGTAATCCCAAACAAGCCCTGGTTATCGGTGGTGGCGATGGTGGTACCATTAGAGAAATAATTAAATATCCTACCATAGAAAAGGCAACCCTGGTAGAGATTGATGCCAGAGTGGTGGAAAATGCCCGGGAATACCTGCCGGAAATCAGCTGTGCCTTGGACGATCCAAAGGTGGAAGTTCGTTATGAAGATGGCATAAAACACGTGCAGGAACGTAAAAACACTTACGACATAATATGTGTAGATTCCACCGACCCCATTGGCCCGGCGGTGGGGTTATTTGCCAAGGAATTTTACCAAAACATTTATGAAGCGCTAACTGAAGACGGAATTTTTGTAGCTCAAACCGAATCTCCCTGGTTTAACCAGGAATTAATTCGGAGAGTACACAAAGATATATCCAGTATCTTTCCCATTACCCGGGTAATGCTGGCCTTTATTCCTTCTTATCCCGGCGGCATGTGGACATTTACCATGGGTTCCAAAAAGCACGATCCGCTGGAGTTTGTGGCGGACAAGTTTCCCGGTTATGAAACCCGTTATTACACTCCGGAAATTCATAAAGCGGCATTCCAACTGCCGCCCTTTGTACAAGAGCTGCTGAAATAAAAATCAAGTTTGGGCCCTTGGGGGGCCCAAACTAGCAATAATTATTAATTGAGCAGTTTAAAAAGTTACAGCTAAAAGGAGAGATTTTATATGCTGCCGCTGGTGGAAAAATGTACAGATTTTATGGGTAGCACATCCAATTATCAAGAGGCCTCGCTGGTACTGCTGGGTGCCCCCATGGACTTTACCACCAGTTTTCGTCCCGGTACCCGCCAGGGCCCGCAGCAAATCCGGGCGGTATCTTACGGCTTGGAAGAATACAGCGTTTACCTGGATAAAGATTTAGCAGATTATAAATATTTTGATGCCGGTGACGTTGCCATACCCTTTGGGCATGTTGCCGAAAGCTTAAGACGAATTGGGGAGACGATTGGTCAGGTAATGGATGACGGTAAACTGCCCCTTTTAATGGGGGGCGAACACCTGGTAAGTCTGCCCGCTGTTGAGCAGGCAGCCAAAAGGTATGATCGTTTGGCGCTGCTGCATTTTGATGCCCATGCCGACCTGCGGGAAGACTACCTGGGTGAGACATATTCCCATGCCACCGTAATACGCCGGGCCATTGATTTTGTCGGTGGGGAGAATGTGTATCAATTTGGTATCCGCTCCGGCACCAGGGAAGAGTTTGCCTTTGCTCGGCAGCATACCCACATGTACATAGATCAACTGCTGGAACCTTTGAGCAGGGTGCTGCCAGAACTGCAAAATCGTCCTGTTTATGTAACACTGGATATTGATGTTGTGGATCCGGCTTATGCACCGGGTACCGGCACACCGGAACCGGGCGGCTGTACTGCTGGGGAAATAATAAGGGCTGTGCATATGCTAAAGGGTTTAAATCTGGTGGGCTTTGACTTGGTAGAAGTAAGCCCGGTGTACGACCAATCGGAACGTACCGCGCTGCTGGCAGCTAAACTGGTGCGGGAAATAATACTGCAGTTTGGCAGCAAAAAATAAAATATTACTAATTGACAAGTAATCTTACTTTTTGTATACTAATGTATGTCAGCGATGATGCTGGCAGTGAAGCGGAGCTGTGGTGTAGTGGTTAACATGCCGGCCTGTCAAGCCGGAGATCGCGGGTTCAAGTCCCGTCAGCTCCGCCATCTTGCCACGGTAGCTCAGTCGGTAGAGCAGAGGACTGAAAATCCTCGTGTCGGCGGTTCGATTCCGTCCCGTGGCACCATTAAAAATATGCGGAAGTAGCTCAGTGGTAGAGCATCGCCTTGCCAAGGCGAGGGCCGCGGGTTCGAATCCCGTCTTCCGCTCCATTAAAAACTACCTAATACAAGGTAGTTTTTTTATCCCCCCTTAACAGATACAAAAAAAATACCCGGCAGGGGCCGGGGGATGGCTATTAATGCTGACAGCAACTATTCTAGCACTATCGACAAAAATCGTCAATAATTTTGATTTTACAAAACCTTTTATTAGCTAAAAATTCTACTTGACTAAAGAGAAAATTTTTGTTAAACTAAATACTGCTTGGTGGCTGATAAATTTCCTGCCGGAGTGGCGGAATTGGCAGACGCACAGGACTTAAAATCCTGGGGTGAGCAATCACCGTATCGGTTCAAGTCCGATCTCCGGCACCATCTAAATCTGGCGACGTAGCCAAGTGGCTAAGGCGGAGGACTGCAAATCCTTTATTCCCCGGTTCGAATCCGGGCGTCGCCTCCATTAAAAAACCTTCAGCATGCTGAAGGTTTTTTTGCATTTAATAACATTTTAAAGCGGTACCGTTAATCATTTATTTATGGCATATTCAGAAACAAAGGTGTTCAGCTCTTCGGCAATTTTGGTTAGGCTTTGAGCGGCAGAAGCTACCTGCTGCATAGCCTCGCTGCTCTGCTCGGTGGATTGGGCCAGGTCTTGAATACCAGCATTGTTTTGTTCAGACACCTGAGCCATCTTGTGGGCCATATCGGTGCTGATATGGGCCTGCTCTAAAATTTCTTCCACTGCCCTGCCGGACACTTCAATGGCTTCGACTCCTTCTTCCACTTCAATGGTTCCCCGGGCCATGGCATCTGCGGCCAGTGTGGTTTCCAGCTGAATTTGTTTAATTATTTCTTCAATGCTGCCGGCAGCAGAAGATGACTGCTCCGCCAGTTTTCTAACCTCATCGGCCACCACTGCAAACCCCCGGCCGTGTTCTCCCGCCCTGGCAGCTTCAATGGCGGCATTTAAAGCCAACATGTTGGTTTGTTCTGCAATATTGTTGATGGTATCAATTATTTGGCCGATCTCTGCTGATTTATTGTTCAAACTTCTTACAGTTTCAGCCCCTTTATTAACGGTGGATTTAATACTATTAATTTTGGTCACTATATTCTTTCTGTTATCCATAATCCTTTCGGCAGCTGCTTTAACTTTTTCTGCTGCCTGCAGTGCCATACCTGCGCTGGCGGACTCCTGTTCTGCTGAAGCAGCTAATTGGGCAGATGTTGAAGATATAGACTGTATGGAAGCGGAAACCTCTTCGCTGACGGCGGACAGCTGCTGCCCCTGGGAGGACAGGCTGTGGGCATAATCCGACATTTTGGTCATTATTTCTTTTAATTTGCCGGTCATGCTGTTAAAGGCGTGACCCAGCCGGCCCAGCTCATCCCCTGTGTTTTCATCTATCTGTACATCCAAGCTGCCGGCTTCAATTCGTTCTACACAGTTAATTAGCGAAGCTATTGGTGTAGTGATGATTTTTTTGGTAAAGAAAATCAGTGCCAGGATGCCCAAAACCACAAGAACGGCGGAACCGAAAATAATATATTTTAAAGCGTAATTGATCATGGCATTTTCAAATTCTTTGGAAGCTCCCACATACCAAATACCGATAATATTGCCGCTGCTGTCCCTTATCGGTGTATAAGCCGTTTGGTAAATTTTGCCTACAACATTGGCTTCGCCGTAATAATCTTTACCCTTTTTTAAAACCGTTTCCGCCACTAAGTCTGAAACGGTGGTGCCCACGGCACGGCTGCCGTCATCTTTTATAACATTGGTGGTAATGCGGGTGCTGCCCAGAAAAATAGTTACCGTGTCACCGGTTAACTGGCCGATTTTGTCTACAACAGCATAGTTTTTGTTCATCAGAATGTCGCCTTTATAAAGCTTGTCTCCTTCAACATGCCAAGGACCTGGATACCATTCATCAATTAATTCTTTCCCCATGGCCAGGTCGCTCTTTGCTTTTTCCATGGCCGCGATGCTTGTTTCCTTTTTGATGACGCTGTACATTAAGATACCCATGGTCCCGGAGAAAGCGAGCATTACGCCGAGAAACAAAACTCCGAATTTAAACTTTAATCCACCATAGCTTTTTACCATGGCTTCATCACCTCCCGGTTGTAATTTAAACATTATATATATATTACAATATATAGAAATAGTGTGTAAATAAATTTATATCAAAACATTCAGACAAATATCCCGTCCCGGTCATTATTACACATAACAGCAAAAAGGATTATTTAGTATTAAGTTGAATATATAGTTTAGTACTCAGTGAGGTGGGTGAAGCAGCATGTTTGAACCAACACGTTTTGACGTACTGAAAGAAATGGTACAAAACAATAAAATAAAGATTAAATTAGACCGGCGCAAGAGTATTGAACACTACAATGAAAAAATTTATAAAGGAGAAATAAAATTATCCAAGTTCCTGCTCAGATTGCGCACATTGTCCACCATGGCCGGTTATTCTTTAATTATCGGCCTGTACTGCATATTTTTTGTGAGCCCGTGGCTGTACGGCCTGTTAATTACAATTTCAGCAGTGTATGTGCGCTATATGGTGTGGAAGTATCTGAAAAACACAGCCATCAATTACACCCGGGAGGAGATACTTAAATCCGAGGAAAATTTAAAAGACCTCTACCAAAAATCTGCTTTTGTACTGCAGAACACAGAGACGGGTAAGATTGCCCGGCACCCGGAAAAGTGGACGGTGGTACTGCCCCAAAAAACGGCAAATTGATAAAGCAAGGGCTTGATTACCCAAGCCCTTACAGGGTGGTTGGCCTTGGCGGAGAGGCGGGCAATCTTTTTCATGTTCTGGCAGGGATGCGGTGCACAGTTATATGTAAGATAACGGCCCTTCCTCAATATTAATTTGTGCAGCGGTGGCCTCGATTAGCTTTTGAGTTAAACTCTTTGCGGCATCGGGCAGCAGGTAAAACTGCATTTTGACCTGCTGGAGGTACTGGATATGGAGTTGTTTTGCCCCGGCATTTTCCACCTCGCGTTTTACCAAGCCTATCCAGTGATAGTCCATGGTGATGTTCAACTGCCGGTGCAGTAGTTTTTCTACTATTCCCGCTGTTTCAATACCCTTTACCGCCGCTTCTGAATACGCCCGCACTAAACCACCGGCGCCAAGCATTATTCCCCCGAAATACCTGGTAACCACCAGTGCCGTTTTAGACAATCCTTTGCGGTTGATTACTTCTAATACCGGCCTGCCGGCCGTACCGCTGGGCTCGCCGTCATCGCTGAAACGCTGAACCTGCTCGTTGATGACATAAGCAAACACATTGTGGGTGGCGGTACTGTGTTCAGTGCGAATTTGTTCTATAAATGCATTGGCTTCATCCTCATTATCAACCGGGGAAGCAGATGTGATAAAACGAGACTTTTTAATGATAATTTCTGTTTGAACCGGCTGTTGTAAAGTTAAATAGCTGTTTTTCATATTCTTTTCCCTCCCAGTAAATATTAAAATACTTAAGTTTATTAAAGCAAGGGTAAACTTCCAGCCCCGGCAGTATTCCGCAACAAGATAAATAACATAAATTGTTATTAACCCCAATAGAGGTGGGAATTTGGTGAAAGATTTGAATATCGATTATTATAAACTGTTATTTGCCCTGTCCACAGCCTTGGATTTTACCGGAAAGGGATTAATGAAACACCATATCAGAGTTGCTTTAATAGCCCAGCAAATAGCCCGGAAAATAGGGCTTAATGAAAATGAAACCAGTGAAGTGGTTTGCGCTTCGCTATTGCATGATATTGGAACCATTAACTTTACTGAAAAGGCCAGGTTGGTGGATTTTGAAGTTCAAAACACTTATGACCACTGTATGCGCGGTGAGCGGCTTGTAAATTCTTCACCGCTGCTCAAGCCTCTATCTGTGGTTATACTTTGCCATCATGACCGGTGGGATGGTAAAAATAAAACCGGGCTGGCCGGGGAAAGCATACCTTTGGCCAGCAGGATAATTCACCTGGCCGACCGGGTAGACGTGTTAATTGACAGCGGCCGGTACATACTGCAGCAGAGGGATGAAATTATAAAAAAAATTACTTCTCTGGCCGGGGTTTTTTTTGATCCCCAGCTTGTACTGGCACTGGTGGACCTGGCCCGGAGGGAGAGTTTCTGGCTGGATTTAACCGGCGGTAATTATGAAAGAATACTGCTCAGCCGGATTAAGCCGGGCAGAAAAAATGTCAGCATGGAGGAACTTTTAAGTGTCGGTGAGGTTTTTGCCCGGGTAATTGACGGCAAGAGCCGCTTTACTCATGTGCATTCCCGGTTGGTATCCCTGGTGGCCGGGGAGATGGCCGAATTGGCCGGTTTTTCCCGCGATCACTGCCGGGCCATGCGGGTGGCTGGGCTGCTGCACGATTTGGGAAAACTGGCGGTGCCGGAATCAATATTGGAAAAACCCGGCCGGTTGACGCCAGAAGAGTACAATATTATAAAATGCCATACCTATTACACCTATCGTATTTTAGAAATGGTGGAAGGGTTTGAGGAAATAAACCTGTGGGCTTCCTATCATCACGAATGTTTAAATGGCAGGGGTTATCCCTTTGGCATAGATGGTAAAAAATTAAGTGCAGAATCCAGAATAATGGCTGTCAGCGACATTTTTTCCGCCCTGGTGGAGGACAGGCCCTACCGGTTGGGTTTGTCCCGGCATAAAGTAGAACAAATATTACTGGAAAAAGTTAAAGCGGGGGATTTAGATGCTAAATGGGTGAACCTGCTTTTGGAAAACTATAATCAATTGCATGAACTTAAAGAAGCCTGCAGTATGGATATCAATAAAACAAGGTGCTAAAAGGCCCTATGGTACAAATATATACCATAGGGCCTTTTTAAGTTACCCTGAAAAATGCTGCGGTTCTAAGCTGGTGGCTTTTGTAACGTTCGCTTAAATTCCTTCGCCGGCCAAACTTAGCGCTCGGTCTGCCGGCTGCGCACACGTTCCCGGCATATTCGCCTTCCCTGGCTCAAATGCCGGTGCCGCACTTCCTGTGCGGCCCCTGCCTCCACCGGCATCCCTCCCTTAGTTTGGCAGCGGCTCATCCATAAACGCTCACTTGTACAAAAGGCCACCTGCTTTTCATCCTCTGCTGGGGTGTTCCGGTGGAATAAAGGCCACAGCTTCAATTTCTACCAAAACATCCTTCGGCAGCCGGGCCACTTCCACACAGGCCCGGGCCGGTGGGGATTCCCTAAAATACTGGCTGTAAACCTCATTAAGTTCACTAAACTGATCCATGTTTTTAATAAATACCGTTGTTTTAACTACGTTTTTTAGCGAACATCCGGCTTGTTTTAAAATTGCTTCTACATTTTTTAAAGATTGGTGGGTCTGTGCCTGGATGGTGTTGGCGATATTACCGCTGGCGGGATCAACCGGCAGCTGTCCGGATACAAATACCATTGAGCCAAATTTAACGGCTTGGGAGTAAGGTCCGATGGCGGCCGGGGCCTGGTCAGTTTGAATTATTTTGTGCTCGTGCATAATTGTTTTACCTCCCATAATCTTAATAATTTAATGTTAATATTTACACTTGTTTTGAAGATTATTAAACGCTTTTGTTCAATAAAATGCATTGGAAGTGAGCGCTGGGGAATTATAATAATAAATTCTTCTTTTAACAGGAGGGAGCAGCGTGAGTGAAATTAGACCTATACCGGAACCTTTTAGAATTAAAATGGTAGAACCAATCAAGAGAATATCCCGCCGGGAGAGGGAAGCCGCTTTGGAGCGAGCGGGATATAACTTATTTTTATTAAGAGGAGAAGAAGTGTACATTGACCTCTTAACAGACAGCGGTACCGGTGCCATGAGTGATTACCAGTGGGCCGGCCTGATGCAGGGAGACGAGGCTTATTCCGGCAGCAGAAACTTTTACAATCTTAAAAATGCTGTTAAAGATATTTTTGGCTACAATTTTACCATTCCCACTCACCAGGGTAGGGGTGCGGAGCAGGTTTTGTTTCCCATTTTAATTAAAAAACCGGGACAGTATGTAATAAGCAATATGCACTTTGATACAACCAAAGCCCATGTGGAATTGGCCGGCGGCCGGGCTGTAAACATGGTAATTGAAGATGCCTTTGACACTGAGAAATACCATCCATTTAAGGGTGATTTTGATTTAGAAAAATTAGAAGCTTTTATTAATGAACAAGGTGCAGAAAAAATTGCCTTTATCGTAATTACCATTACCTGTAATAGTGCCGGTGGACAGCCTGTATCCATGAATAATATTAGAAAAGTAAGTGAAATTGCCAAAAAATACAATATAAGGATATTTATAGATGCGGCTAGATTTGCTGAAAATGCTTTCTTTATAAAAGAGAGAGAAGAGGGTTATGCCGATAAATCCATTAAGGAAATAATCAAGGAAATGTTCAGCTATGTTGAAGGTTTTACCATGAGTGCTAAAAAGGATGCCATTGTTAACATTGGTGGACTTTTAGGTATAAAAGAAGATGAGGAACTATATAACCAAGCCTGCTCCCGGGTGGTGCCGATGGAAGGTTTTGTAACCTATGGGGGACTGGCGGGAAGAGATATGGAAGCGCTGGCCAGGGGACTTTATGAAGGGATTGATTACCAATACCTTGAGTACAGAATTGGACATGTTAAATATTTGGGAGAAAGGCTGAGGGAAGGGGGAATTCCTATTCAATACCCCACCGGCGGCCATGCTGTATTTGTAGATGCTAAAAAAATTCTCCCTCATATACCGTACTATCAATTTCCGGCCCAGGCGTTGGCAAACGAGCTGTACCTGGATGCTGGGGTACGGGGCGTAGAGATTGGTTCATTTTTGCTGGGCAGAGACCCTGATACCGGTGAAAACCTGGAATCACCGCTGGAATTACTGAGACTGACTATTCCCCGCCGGGTATACACCTACACCCATTTGGATATAGTTGCAGACGGATTAATAAACATTAAAGAAAAGGCCGGCACTTTAAAAGGCCTGGAGTTTACCTATGAGCCTAAAATTTTAAGACACTTCACTGCCAGGTTAAGGCCTGTTCAGTAAGGAACCAGCAAAGGTAACTGCTTAACCGGGAAAAGAGGGGATAATATGACTGAAGAGCGTGAAACTTGGTCTGGTAAAACGGGATTTATATTGGCCTGTATTGGCGCTGCCATGGGTTTGGGCAGTATCTGGATGTTTCCCTGGCGGATAGGGCAATTTGGTGGGGCCGCCTTTTTGGTTCCTTACCTGGTTTTTACTTTTGTGCTGGGCGTAACGGGATTGATGGGGGAATTTGCCTTTGGTAGAAGCCAGCAAAAGGGGGCCATTGGTTCTTACGAAAAGGTGTTTGAAGAAAGGGGCATGAAAGGCAGCACCGGTGCGGCGCTGGGAATTATTCCGGTGCTGGGGGTCAGCGGGGTATTTGTGTTCTACCTTATTGTAGTGGGGTGGATACTCAAATACCTGGTGCTGTCCATTACCGGGGCCTTTAACACCATGGATATACCAGCCTTTTTTGGCACTTTTGCCGGAAAACCGGAAAGCATTTTGTGGCATTTTATAGCGCTGGTGGTAACCCTGGTTATTATCAGAATGGGAGTTAAAGATGGTATTGAAACGGCAAATAAATATATGATGCCGGCCCTGTTTATAATTTTAGCTATCTTGATGGTTAGATCTTTAACTCTTCCCGGTTCCCAGGAAGGAGTAAGTTTCTTATTTGTACCGGATTGGTCCTACTTGGGTAAGCCCATTACCTGGGTTATGGCACTGGGACAGGCCTTTTTCACCGTTTCCCTGGGGGGTGCTGCCATGCTGGTTTATGGCAGCTACTTAAAAGAAAGTGAAGACATACCTTCATCGGCGCTGAACACAGCATTTTACACCACCATAGCATCATTACTTGCGGCGCTGGTAACTATTCCGGCAGCCTTTGCCTTTAACCTTGATGTTCAGGCCGGTCCCCCGCTGCTTTTTATTACAGTGCCCTTTATATTTAAAATGATGCCCGGAGGGTATATCTTTGGTATTCTGTTCTTTGTTGCAGTTGTATTTGCTGCCCTTTCCTCAGCCCTTAATTTAATGGAAGTACCGGTAGAGGCAATAATAGATCGTACCGGGTGGGGCAGAACTAAAAGTGCTTTTATTGTAACAATTGTAGGATTCCTTATTGGTATACCCCTGGATATTAACCTGAATCTCTTTGGCAGCTTTGCAGATGTGGTTACCATTTACATCGTTCCCTTTGGGGCGGTATTGTCTGCGATAGTTTTCTTCTGGATTTATGGGGCAAAGAGAGCCAGAGAACAGGTGAACAAAGGTGCGGCCAGGCCCCTGGGGGAGTGGTGGGAAGTGTTGGCAAAATACATCTTCACCGGAGTGGCTGTTTTTATACTGGTAATGGGTATCGTTATGGGAGGTATTTAAAAATATAAAATCATTGAGGAGGAATTAAAATGGCTAAAAGAACGCAAGATAATAAAGCTTTGGGGCAGGGAAAGACGGTTGAGCTGATGGGAGAAAAGTACAATCGAAAAACCGAAAACCTTAGACATACATCCCCGGCAATGTCCTGCGGTTCAATCCCCTGAACAACACAGGCCAAGGCAGAACACAAAGCTGCCTTGGCTTTTTTATTTTTTTACACCAGTGGTATAATGTAGCGGAAAGGATGTGAGAATTATGCAGGATTATTTGATAAAAGCTGTGGGCAGTGACGAGCAATTTAGAGTCTATGCCTGTGTTTCCACTAATTTAGTTGAAGAGGCCCGCCGGCGTCATAACACCTGGCCCATTGCCACCTCTGCCCTGGGACGTACAATGACCGCCGCGCTGCTGCTGGGGGCCAACATGAAAGGGGAAGACCTAATAACCATCAGGGTACTGGGGGATGGGCCGCTGGGGGCCATAGTGGTTACAGCTGATGCCCGTGGCAATGTGCGGGGTTATGTACAGAATCCCCAGGTACACCTGCCCAGTGTAAAGGGGAAACTGGCAGTGGGGGCTGCCGTTGGTAAGGGAACGCTGTCTATCAGCAGAGATTTGGGCCTTAAAGAGCCCTTCACCGGAACGGTGCAGCTGGTATCGGGAGAAATAGGAGAAGACTTGGCCGCCTATTTATTAAAGTCTGAACAGACCCCGTCGGCTGTGTCACTGGGTGTGCTGGTGGAAACAGATAACAGTGTACGGGCGGCGGGAGGATTAATACTGCAGCTTATGCCCGGGGCAGGGGAAGATGTGCTGCAGAAATTAGAACAGGGCTTAGCATCAATGCCCCCCGTGAGCAGTCTTGTTGACCGGGGTGCCACACCGGAGGATATGGTTGACATGCTGACTAAAGAACTTTCGGTTAAGGTGCTGGATAAATCCCCGGTGCAATTTTCCTGCAGCTGCAGCCGGGAAAGGTTGGAAAGGGTTTTAATCAGCATGGGCAGGGAAGAACTTACCAGCATGATAGAAGAACAGGGAGAGGCAGAACTGCAGTGCCATTTTTGTGCTCAAAAGTACCATTTCAGTAAAAGTGACTTGCAAAAGATATTGGCCGAGGCTGAAAAGTAAGCAAAAACAGGAACGGTTTTGTGATAGGGGTAAGGCCACAGCGAACTGCTGTGGCCTTACCCGGTGAATGCAGATTAATATTTCCCGGGTTTTATCCGGAGAACTAAGAAAAAAATTATTAATGTGTTAAAAAAACTGTTGACTTTTAGTTCTAAATAGTGTAAATTAATAGTTGCCGCTGGAACAGCACAACTGATTAAACAATGTGGAGCTGTGGTGTAGTGGTTAACATGCCGGCCTGTCAAGCCGGAGATCGCGGGTTCAAGTC
Source organism: Desulforadius tongensis (assembly GCF_016907915.1). Lineage (GTDB taxonomy): Bacteria > Bacillota > Desulfotomaculia > Desulfotomaculales > Desulfohalotomaculaceae > Desulforadius > Desulforadius tongensis. Next base: position 13,090 of record NZ_JAFBCW010000026.1, on the reverse strand, counting down.
CCGTCAGCTCCGCCATCATGCGGAAGTAGCTCAGTGGTAGAGCATCGCCTTGCCAAGGCGAGGGCCGCGGGTTCGAATCCCGTCTTCCGCTCCAGTTGATTTTTTGGTTAAGATAATGTAAAATGAAAAGGTAATTGACTTGAAGGTGGAGCTGTGGTGTAGTGGTTAACATGCCGGCCTGTCAAGCCGGAGATCGCGGGTTCAAGTCCCGTCAGCTCCGCCACCGTGCGGAAGTAGCTCAGTGGTAGAGCATCGCCTTGCCAAGGCGAGGGCCGCGGGTTCGAATCCCGTCTTCCGCTCCAGTAAGACCAGGGTAGGAAAGCCTGGTCTTTTTTGTTATGTATTGACAATTATAAGTTATAATTATTTTTCGAGGTGAAAATTTTGAAAATAACCCACAGGGTTACCGAGGATCAATCAGGGTACAGTGCAGAAAAACTGCTGCGCAAAAAACTGGGTTTTTCTCAGACTATGATACGCCGGTTAAAGAGATGCTCCGGTGTATGTTTAAACGGCCGGCCCGTTTACCTGAAACAGCGGCTGAAAGAAGGAGACATATTAAGTATTGACATTCAATTAACCCCAAATACCGGTATCGAACCCCAGCCCATACCCATGGACATTATTTACGAAGACCGGCACCTGCTGGTGGTGAATAAGCCCCCGCATATGCTGGTACACCCGTTAAAGCACGAACCCTACAATACGCTGGCCAATGCAGTGCTGCACCATTACCGTAAAAACAATATTGAAGGAACTTTTCACCCGGTATCACGTTTAGACCGGAACACCTCCGGCCTGGTGGTGATAGCAAAGCATCCTTATGCCGGGTTCCGCCTGTCACAGCAGCTGCACAGCATTGATTTTCAACGGGAGTATTTGGCGGTGGTGCACGGCATGTTAAAGCAGCTGCAGGCTGTAATTGCCCTGCCCATTGCACGCTGCCGGGACAGTAAAATAAAACACACGGTGGACTGCGGTGGAAGAAAAGCGGTAACCCGCTATCAAGTGGAGAAGTATTGTGGGAATAACACGGTGGTAAAGCTGCAGTTAGAAACGGGGCGTACCCACCAAATAAGAGTACATATGAGCCACATTGGACATCCGCTGCTGGGGGACAGCCTTTACGGGGGACTGAATGAGGGGATAAACAGGCAGGCCCTGCACTGTTACCGGGTAAGTTTAACTCACCCGGTAACTGGTGCATTACTTTCATTACAATCGCCACTGCCGCGGGATATACAAAACCTGCTTAATTATTGATGGCTGTGATATAATAAAACCATGACTAAAAAGACTGTGGACTATAAGAAATTATACAACCTTACTGGTGATGTTACCCCGCTGCAGGGTGACTGCGGGAATTTGTGCCGCAGCATATGCTGTCAACCGGACAAAGAAAACACATTGGGGATGTACCTTTTTCCCGGGGAAGAAGTGATGTTTACCGGGAAAGAAGATTGGTTGCGGTGGGAACGGCGTCACCCGGTGGAAGACGAATTCCCACCTTCATGGAGTTACCCGGTGTATTTCGTGCGCTGTACCAAACCCTGCCCCAGGGAAAAAAGGCCGCTCAGCTGCCGTTTATTTCCCCTTGCACCTCACCTGCTGGGAGATGATACCCTGCTGTTGATTTACGAAACACTGCCATTACCCTATTCCTGCCCGCTGATAACAGAGAAAATACCATTAAGAAAGGACTTTATAAAGGCAGTGGCCCAGTGCTGGCAGGAATTATTGAAAGATCAGCGAATTTATGACCTGGTGAAAATGGATTCCAAAGAACGGGAACAGGAAGATCACCGGCCGTATATTGTATGGGAAGGTACGATAAAAAAGATTAAAGCTGTTGATGCTGATTAAGTCGATGAAATTCACTGCCTGTCAAATAATCAATAAACTGCCTTGCCGTCCTGCCTGAACGGCCGCTGTGATTTAGTGCCCATTGCAGTGCCCGCCTGTGCAGTTCTTCTTTTTTAATTCTTAACCCCCGCTGTTTTGCCAATCCTTCCACTATTTCCAAATATTGTTTTTGACCCGGGGCCGAAAAGGTTACCACCAGGCCGAAGCGGTCGGATAGAGAAAGTTTTTCCTGCATGGTGTCTGCTGCGTGTACATCATCCTGCTGACGTTCACTAAAACTTTCTCTAATCAAATGCCGCCGGTTAGAGGTGGCATATATCAGAACATTTTTGGGCCTGGCTTCTACGCCGCCTTCTAGTACGGCCTTTAAAGTTTTGTACTCCACTTCGAAATCCTCAAAGGATAAATCATCAACAAACAAAATAAAATACTGGGCGCGATTACTTAATTTATTAATAATGACCGGGAAATCGGACAGGTATTGTTTGGGTATTTCTATTAGGCGTAAGCCTTTTTCTCCGTATGCATTTGCCAATGCCTTTACAGTGGATGATTTACCGGTACCGCGGTCGCCGTATAATAGAACATTGTTGGCTGTTTTCCCGGATAAAAATGCTTCTGTATTGTCCAGCACCGTTTGTCTTTCACGCTGGTAGCCGATGAGGTCTGTAAGTTTAACCGGGTCGGGGCTGTTTACTCCTACAATGCTGCACCGTTCTCCATCCCAACGTAAAGTATGATAACGGCCGAATATGCCCGCTCCCGCTGCAGAGTAGTAGTCTATTAAAGAGTGAACACAATTTTCCCAGCTTTTGGCTGCAACCAGGGATTGGATTATTTTTTTAGTAAAACTAAAAATTTGTTCTGATTTATTATTTTCAGTAAACATTTCATCCCAAGGTACCGGTGATGCTATATCCAATTGGAACAAGTGATGTAAAATCTGCAGATCATGTTCAGCTGCTCTGTACAGCGATGGGCTGATGTGCCGGCCGAAGGCGGCCTGGCGGGTAAAGGGGTTATCGTGATATAAAATTAAATTTAAAAGATGATTTTGCCAGCCGTTTTTTACAAATAAAAAATTTTTTTCTGCGGCCAGTGTCAGTTTATAATATAACTCTCCATAGGCACTTTCTTTATTGCTGCTGCCGGAATCTAAAAAGTTAAGCATTGCCTGCATAACGCTGTCCTCCAGTAATTGACGAAAGACAGTGAGCTTTTTAACTTCACTGCTCAATCTGCTGCTGTTCATAGTGTCATGTCACTCCCAAAATTATTACTTTCCATATTAGTATTTTCATCATAATATGAACCCCTGCAGGGGTCAATTAGGATGGTTAAGTTATAAGAAGCAGTTCAATGTTTCTTAATTTAAGTGCTGGTTAAATTAATCCGTTCAGTGATATATGCAGGTAAAAAAGTTTATTTTGATATTATTTCCGTTGTTATGGCGGGGTTAATAAGGCTTCTGGCTTTAAAATGCATACCGGTTTATTTGCGAACTAAGCTGCTAAAACGGCATCCCATTGACAATGATAACCGTTATCATTATACTGATAACAGTTATCAATTATATGACAGCTAAGGGGGATGCACAAATGAAAAAAGCAAAGGGTTTAATTTTATTTTTAGTCATGTCTATGCTGCTGCTCATTGCGGTGGGATGCGGTGAACAGCTGCAGGGGAAAACGAAAGAAGCCGGTGAGTTGGTGGTTTACTCGGCCAGGAAAGAAAAGTTTGTTAAGCCATTACTGGATGCCTTTGAGGCTGAAACAGGAATTAAGGTCAAGCTGCTGACCGGTGATGAGGCTTCGGTAAACAAAATTTTAGAAGAGATGAATAACCCGCAGGCAGACATCTTTTTCTCCAATGATACAGGGGCTATGGAATACTTAAGGCTCCAGGGGGCATTAGCGCCAAATGATTCAAAGGCCCTAGAGGTAATTGATGCTAAGTTCAGAGCTGACGACGGCTCGTGGGTGGGATTGTCAGCTCGCTCCCGGGTTTTGATGTATAACAAGGATTTAATTACTGAGGAAGAAATGCCAAAGAGACTGGAAGAGATAGCTGATCCTAAATGGAAGGGACAATTTGCCATTACCCGTGGTGGTAACGGTTCTATGGTGGCTCACGTGGCCGCGCTAAGGGCTGTTTGGGGCGATGAAAAAACCAAAAAATGGTTGTCAGATATTGCAGAGAATGCCGGTGCAATTACAAAAGGACATACCGATATTAGGAAGGCAGTTGGTGCCGGGGAATTTAAGTTTGGTTTAGTAAACAACTATTATTACCACCAGCAGCTGTATGAAGATAAGGATAACAATGTAGGGGTTATATATCCCGATCAGGATGGAATGGGTGTATTTGTTAATGCGGCCGGGGTAGCGTTGATAAAAGGTGGGCCCAATATGGATAATGCTAAGAAATTTATTGATTTCCTTTTGCAGCCGGAACAAATGAAAGTGTTTGCTTATAACAGTAAAGAAGTGCCTTTACACCCGGATGTTGAAGCAATACCGGAGGCCAAGAAAATTAATGAATATAAAATAATGGATATGCCGCTGAAGGAAATTGGACCTGTTTGGAACGACGCTAAACAACTAATTGAAGAATCGGGTTTGGCCCTTGAAATTAAATAATACAGAGAAAGGAGCGGCAGGAAGGCCCAAAAACATTGGGCCTTCCTGCATCTGACATGATTGGAAAAAAGGCTGCACCAATGTTGTACCTGGGCACTTCAGTCATAGGGGCGGCAATGTTTATACCCATCCTATATGTAATTGTTAGGGCCGCCCAGAGTGGCATTGAGCGCTGGATGAGGCTGTTAGATACCAGGGTGCCGGAATTGTTGTGGAGTACTTTGACTATGACATTGACAGTAACCCTTATGGCCGGCATTATTGGGGTGGTTTTGGCCTGGTTGGTAAACCGGACCGATCTGCCTGGCAGAAGGTTTTGGAGTTGGGTTTTGGCTTTACCGCTGGTTATTCCGCCCTATGTGGGAGCAATCAGTTACATAATTATATTTGGCCCCAGGGGGTTACTGCATGACTGGTTGGGAAACCCGCTGTTCGATTTATTTACCTTTGGTCCCACAGCATTTGTTTTAACTGGATTTACCTACCCGTATGTGTATTTAATTGTCAGTGCTGCCCTAAAAAGAATGAATACAAATTTTGAAGAAGCAGCTCGCTGCTGCGGTCTGAACGCTGGAAAAACTTTTTTAAAAGTAATTCTGCCTGCTTTACGACCTGCCATTGGTGCCGGAAGCATTTTAGTGGCACTGTATATATTGTCTGATTTTGGTGCAGTGGCAATGATGCGTTATCCCACTTTTACCGCAGCTATTTACTTTCAAATGGGAAGTTTTGATCGTTCCGGGGCAGCTATCTTAAGTTTTATATTAATAGCCATAACGCTGGTGTTTCTCTGGTTGGAAAGTAAATCAAGAGAAAAAATGAAATTTTACCAAACGGAGAGAAATTATCGTACCGGCAAAATATATGGTTTGGGCAGGTGGAAATGGCCTGCTTTGGTTTTGGTCAATTTAGCAGTTTTTAGTTTTGTAGTACTGCCTTTGGGGGTAATTGCATACTGGGGTTGGATAGGAATTGCCAAAGGAGTACTGGATGTTCAATTCTTCCGGTATATGTGGAATAGTTTTTCCATATCCGCACTGGCAGCGGTAATTTGCATGCTGCTTTCACTGCCATTAATTTATTTGAAATCCAGATATCCATCCCGGTTAAGTTTAATAGTGGATAAAATAAGCTATGCCGGTTATGCTTTGCCCGGCGTTATTGTAGCCCTAGGGGTGGTATTTGTTTACATAAAATATATACCTTTTCTTTATGGGACGGCGGCTATGTTAATTACTGCGTATATTTTGCGTTTTTTACCCCAGGCCATGCAGGCCGGGGATTCGGCAATGAGTCTTATATCTCCCCGGTTGGATGAAGCAGCGCTAAGCCTGGGCAAACGGCCCTGGCAGGTAATTATTCAGGTGATAATACCTTTAGTAAAACCGGGGGTATTGGCCGGCGGGGCTTTGGTATTTGTCAGTTCAATTAAAGAACTGCCGGCTACTCTTTTGTTAAGGCCGGCGGGATTGGATACTTTGGCGGTACGAATTTGGATTGAGGCCAGCGAGGGTTTTTATGAACTGGCAGCCCCCAGTGCGCTGCTGATACTGCTGGTGTCTATCCTGCCGCTGCGGTGGGTATTGAGTAAATATTAGGTGGTGTGATAATGAGTGTAATAAAGATGGATAATGTTACAAAACGATATAACGGCAGCCCAAAGCCCGCGGTAAAATACTTTAGCGTTATGGTGGAAAAAGGTGAAATTTTAGCCTTGTTGGGGCCCAGTGGGTGTGGTAAAACTACTACTCTGCGCTTAATTGCCGGGTTTGAGACACTGGATGAAGGTGCAATTTATATCAACGGTAAGGTTGTGTCTTCTAAGGATGTTTACATTCCAGTGGAGAAAAGGGGCATAGGAATGGTTTTTCAGGATTATGCTCTGTTTCCTCATTTAACGGTTGGTGAGAATATAATTTTTGGTTTAAAGCAGGGCAAACAAAAGCGTAAAGAAAGATTGCAGCAGCTTCTTGAACTGGTAAATTTAGAGGGTTATGAAAACCGTTTTCCCCACCAGTTATCCGGGGGGCAGCAGCAGAGGGTTGCACTGGCCAGGGCGCTGGCAAGGGACCCGGTTGTGTTATTGATGGATGAACCCTTTAGCAATCTGGATGCCGAACTTAGGTATGAAATGAGAGAAGAGATAAAGCAGATAGTAAAATCTACCGGGGTTACCACTGTTTTAGTTACCCACGATCAGCAGGATGCACTGTCTGTGGCAGATAAGATGGTGATTATGAACCAGGGAGTTATTGAACAGTATGGTACTCCTTATGAAATCTATCATAACCCCATAAGCAAATTTGTGGCTGGATTTTTAGTTAAGTCTAACTTACTGCCGGCAAAAGTGCAGAATAATATTCTGGAAACGCCCTTAGGTAAATTCCCGTTACCGGGGGAATGTAAAGCCCAACATGGCTGGCTGTCTATTGGCAGGGACCAGATAATTATTGAAGAGCAGGGTAAATTTAATGCTCAAGTGGCTGCCTGTAATTTTGCAGGACAATATACCGAAGTACGACTAAAAGTTGACGGTTTAAGCGGGGAATTGATTTGCTATCAAAGTGCTTCGGTTCCACTATACGTTAATCAATGGGTAAGATTTAGTGTTAAAAGTTATCAATATATTGCCGGTGGTTAAACATTGACATTTTCTATTTTCGAATCCTCAATTTGAGGATTTTTTTATTGGTGGACTTTTTAAAGGGGCTGTTTGGGCTTAACTATTTTGTTGAAAGAGAATATTTGCTGCATGTGGCAAATGATGGCATTGGTTCATAGTATATAAAAAAGTCGAAGGAGGTTGCATTATGAAGATTATCTTCAAACCCGGACCAAACGGGGATAAAGAAGAGCATTTTAAAAAGCCTAAAGCAGCCCCGGAACCCCCCGCAGCAGAACCGGTACAGCTTGAACCGGTGAAAGAAGAACAAGCTGAAAAAATGACAGAAACGGATCAAGAAATAAAGTCAAATGACGAGCAGATGAATACAGAACCACAGGAAGCAAAAGAACAATGTTACCCTGGCTGCCCAGAATATCCAGATTACCCGGATCATTGCCCGGGATGTCCTGATTACCCTGAGCACCCCGGCTGCCCGGAATATCCTGACTACCCTGATTACCCGGATGACCCCTGCCAGGGCCCCGGTTATAAGTGTGCGCCTTACCCCTATCCCGGTTACTACTATCCATTGCAGTGCCTGGGTTATGCGCACATTCCCTGGCAGGTATACGGGCGCACCTATTCACCGTGTGAAGCACAGAAAAAGGGAACGCTTTTCCCAGAACTGTACAGTCCTTATTACCCCGACAGAAAACCTCCGGTGGTACCTATACCGTACTGTAATAAAAGACCGCCAATGCTGCGTAAAAAGCAGCGCTAAATAAGGAGGGAATGCTGCGTTATGCATATGAGATGTAAGGAACTGCTCAGCGAACTTATGGAGTGGAGTTTTGTTCAGTTAGAATTAGGGCTTTATTTAGATACCCATCCGGAAGATCTTGAGGCTTATAATGACTATATAAATGCTTGTGATAAAGTTAATCATTTAAAACGGGAATATGAAGCATACTGTGGAGCGCTAAGTGTCTGCGGTTATACCCCGGTACAGTACCCCTGGGGATGGATTGAAACGCCCTGGCCATGGGAAATTGAATACTAGGAGGGACTTACCCTATGTGGATATATGAGAAAAAACTACAATACCCCATCCGGGTAAGTAAACCCGATGTGAAAATGGCTAAATATTTACTTACCCAATATGGCGGGCCGGACGGTGAACTGTCTGCCGCCTTGCGCTATATGAACCAGCGCTACAGCATGCCGACAAAAAAAGCTAAAGGGCTGCTTACCGACATTGGGACCGAAGAACTGGCTCACCTGGAAATGATTGCTACCATGATATATAAACTGCTTAAAGATGTACCACTGGAAGTTTTAAAACGGGAAGGCTTAGGTGGGCACTATGCAGTGCACAACAGTGCTTTATTTTACGTGGATCCCAACGGGGTACCTTGGACCGCTACCTATATTCAGGCCCAGGGGGACCCGGTGTCCGATTTAACTGAAGATATGGCAGCGGAACAAAAAGCCCGCCAGGCCTACGAACAGCTAATTCAACTTACCGACGACCCGCTGTTAAAAGATGGTTTGAGATTTTTGAGAGAGAGAGAAGTGGTGCACTTCCAGCGCTTTGGCGAAGCATTGAACGATGTACAGGGATTTTTGAACAGTAAAAAATATTACTAATTTAATGCAAAAATCTATTTTAAAACGCAAAAAATTTTCCGTCGACCTGCAATAGCGAGAAAAACTTCCGGGGGCGACGGAAAATTTTATTATTTTTTACTGGTGTGGGAAGGTATTTGGCCAATTATTCAAGAATTTGCTGTATAAAAGGCATATTTTCAGAATTTTTGGCTAAAGAAACGCCCTGAAATGGCCGAATTTTAACAATTAATAAAGAAAAAATGGGTTTGTAGTCATTTTTTTGTTAAAGAAGGTGACTTTAAATGAAAGGGAAATATCTAAAATGTAAATTGGGAAGGTGATGTTTTTTAATGGAATTATTTAATATTTCGCTTTTATGGCAATTATTTAATATTCTCACGATTATTTTACTGATATTCCTTTTATACAGCATATATCGGAAAGTAATAAATGGACTAAAACTTCGACGCAAGCGAGAAGAAGCGATAATAGATAAATTGGATGAACTAATTAATTTAAATAAGAAAATATTTGAACAGTTATCTAAAGATAAATCTTAGAATATAGTGGTGCGCTTCCGGTGTTTTTCCCCAAGAAAGGAAGGATTTGGTTTTTAAATGAATTTTATTTTAGATAACCCAAGTAAATATTTATACTTGCTCACCTTTTTATATTTTATTTTTACTCCTCATTTTTACGGCATGAACAACGAAAAAAAGAATATATTTTTCAATATATTAAGCAAAACACAGCTAATATCTATATTTTTTTTATTAATAATATCATCAATAAATATCAGCAATAATTTTAATTTGGTTGATGTATCTTATTTGTATTTTATAATAACTGTAAATATAGTGATTGCTTTAGCTGTTTTTTACTTCCGGTTAGATAACTTTATAGATAATATATTTAAAAGATACATTGGAAAAAATTTATTCATAAAGTAATGGTTGTTCTTTATATGATAATATTGTTTACATATTTATTTTTCCCTAAATTCAATTTTATAACAAAATATACACCTACTATAATTATAATATTATTTTCATTAAATCTTCTTAGTATAAAATATATAGATAAAAAATAAATGTAATTAATTAGGAAGGTTATTTAAAGGGTTCACTTCGCCGACTGAAAACGCAGACTGAAATTTGTGAAAGAAGAGCGTTAAAAAAGCAGCGGCCAAAACTTAACCCGGCAGGTTTATGGTTGGAACTGGAAGTTTAGGTTGTTTAATCCAGACTGCAGGATCATTAGGGTTTTATTTGTTTTGGTAAATTAATTAACTATTGTCAATTTCCTTTGCTGATGTTATAATGACGACAATCTACTCTAGCTGAGGTTAGAATTAGAAAGGCAAGGAGGAGAAGAGATGAGCAGCTTAAAAGGTTTTTATGGTGATTTTGGGGGTTCCTATGTCCCTGAAGAACTGGGTAGCGTACTGGGTGATCTGGAGGCGGCGTTTCTCCGCTTTAAAGATGACCCAGATTTTATTGCCGAGCTTAACTATTATTTTAAGGAGTATGTAGGGCGGCCCAGTCCCTTATACTTTGCAGAGCGGTTAACTAAAAAACTGGGTGGTGCCAAAATATATCTCAAAAGAGAAGACCTCAACCACACCGGCTCGCATAAAATTAATAATGTGATGGGCCAGGTGCTGCTGGCCAGAAAAATGGGCGCTAAAAGAGTGATTGCTGAAACCGGAGCCGGGCAGCATGGTGTAGCCACGGCTACGGGCTGTGCCATGTTTAATATGGAATGTGTTATATACATGGGTGAAGAAGATACCAAGCGCCAGGCTCTCAATGTGTTCCGCATGGAACTGCTGGGGGCTAAAGTGGTTTCGGTAACCACGGGCACCCGTACTTTAAAGGATGCGGTGGATGCAGCACTGGAGGATTTAGTGGCCAATGCCGACCATACCTATTACATGCTGGGTTCTGCTGTGGGACCGCACCCTTATCCGGCGATTGTAAGGCATTTTCAATCGGTGATTGGTAACGAGGTTAAAACTCAGATATTAGAAAAGGAAAATCGCCTGCCGGACTACCTGGTGGCCTGTGTGGGCGGCGGCAGTAATGCCATTGGTTTGTTTCATCCCTTTGTTGAAGATAAAGAAGTTAAAATTATTGGTGTTGAACCGGGGGGGCAGGGGTTAGAAACGGGCAGGCATGCTGCGCCCTTGTGTGCCGGTAAACCGGGAATACTGCACGGCTTTAAATGCTATGTAATGCAGGATGAAAATGGCGAACCACTGCCTACCCATTCCATTGCCGCCGGCTTGGATTATCCCGGGGTGGGACCGGAGCACAGTTACCTCAAGGCCACCGGCAGGGCAGATTATGTGGCTATTAATGACGATGAGGCGCTGGAAGCATTTAAAGAATTATCTCGTACAGAAGGTATAATTCCGGCATTGGAAAGTGCCCATGCGGTGGCCCAAGCAATTAAAATGGCACCGGGTTTACCCAGGGATCAGATTATTGTTGTAAACGTATCCGGTCGTGGTGACAAAGATGTTGATCAGGTATTTCACATGTTAAAATAAATAACATTAGCCCTACCAGCACGGTAGGGCTAATGTTATTTATAATGAACTTTATGTGTTTATAAAAGACCTATCATTGATATAATTTAAGAACTTCTCCAGTTCCTCAACCACTTCGTTTAGGGGTATGGCTTTAGCTTCCGGTTCTAAAACCGGTCTGCCAAAGGTAGTGCCCATTTCGTAACGAGAGGCTTTAAACTTTATAGGTATGTCCTGGTTTTTAAACCATTTTCTAGCTACGGTATAGGGGGTGTGAAAACAAAAACGATGTTCGGCATACTCCAGCACAAACTCATATAAACTGTAAAAGTGATCGTCTTTGGTACACCGGGAACATCCCCCGGTGGCGCGGGCATAATCACCATAGCTTAACCGCTGTCTACGAGCTTTCTTTTTACAAGCGGGACATAACTGCACTCTTTGACCGCCTTGGACATAATAAACTTTTAAGCCATCATCTGCATTATAATTTTCAACAAAACACTTTAGTACCTGTTCTTTTAAATCATATAAATAATTAATACCAGCTTTGGCGTAATGATTTAAATGAAACAGGTAGTATGAAGCCCGCATTAAGCGGCCGATTCGTTCCGGAGCCAGGTCCAGTGATGCTAAAAATTCATCCTTTTGAGACTTGATGCTTTGAACAGAATACCTTCTGTTGGCTCGTAATGCTGCTGCCTGTTTGGCCCCTACCTGGGCATTTTCTTCTGAGTACCAGCGTCTTAAAATACGGGGCATTTCAGGCAGCAGTTTTTTCACCAGCGCCGGTTTAAATAGATGCATTTTACCGTGTTTCATTTGAGCTATTTCTTCCACTTCCAGGTAACCTTCGCTGGTTAGCCTGCGCAATTTACTGGGGGTGATTCCAAGGGTTTTGCACACCTCGGCAGTGGTCAGCAGCTGCTGTGACATTATACCGCCCCCTTATAGCTCTTTTTTAATTTATTTCAGTGCTGCTATCTTCGCTTTAGCCTGCTGAAGTGCCCCTTCAAAGCGCTGGTTAAGGCTGCTCATAACCTTCCTCAATTCATTTTGGAATTCCGGTTGATTTTCTAAATTAATTTCAACTGCTCCGCCATATTGGGCTTCCAACTGCTGTTTGGCAGCCATAAATTGCTGGTGGAGTTGGGCACGAACTGTGGCTTTAGCTTGTTCCGCCGCCTGTTGATAATAATTAAAAAGGTATTCTAACTCGCCGATAATATGGTTTAACCCTTCTAGATCTTCCTTGATGTAAGTAAAACCTGCTAATGCTTTTTTACTTAATTGTTTTGCGTTTTCATTTTCCGGTAATGTAATATTTTTAAGCAGTGTTTCTTCTATACCCTGTTTAACGTAGGAACGGATATCATCCGGAACTTGTGCCAGCTCAGCAGCGAGGTCTGTATTTTTAATCAAGAAGCTGCCGGCCAGGCTGTTTCCCCGGGGTTTATACTCCATCAGTTTTAATTCTTCTGTTGATACTTGGCGAAATTTTTCTGAGCGTTCCAGTGCCTTTTCCAGTGCCGTTTTAATTTTTCCTTCAGACATATAACAGCCTGGTTTCTAAAACCTATCAAAAGCTACAAAAGTTAAGCAATGATAGAGTTTTTCACCCGTTCCGACTAAAACGGGCGGCAGCGTCACAGGCTTCAACTGCTAGGTCATACCCTTTCGGATATGCAAAGGGTGGGCCATTCCAAAGAATGTCCCGCCGTTGAACGCGAGGTTCAGCCGTACTACCCTAAGAGAGGTGTTACCTCTACCTGAAATAGTTTTCCGTCTCTGCGCCCGACTTTCACTGCGTGTCTTTGCGACACTTCATCGACGAAAAATCTAAAA
>NZ_JAFBCW010000025.1 GCF_016907915.1 Desulforadius tongensis | reverse complement strand
CGATGAACTTCGTTCCACAACATGAACCGCCGTATACCGAACGGTACGTACGGTGGTGTGAGAGGACGGGAGTTAATCACTCCCTCCTACTCGATGATTTATTTTAAGTGCTGGGTCGATTAATTCCTTTAATTTTTTGTACCCGTTTTGCAAGTGCGGCCCGGCCGGTATTCCATGGCTCCCGGTAACCGCTTGGTTCGGGTGAATCGTTTTTAAGAATTCCTTTTATTATGCGTTTAGGCATGGTGAAAAAACCTCCTTATAAAAAATTGGTGATTTTACAGATAGTTTGGCTGGTAAAATTAAATAATATTGCATTATAACTTAAGTAACTGTTGGTAAATAATTTGTAGTTTGATATAATTTACAAGAATATACATGCGGAGGTTTTTTATGACACCGAAGATGAGAGTTGTATTATTGTTGACAGGCATTACGGCAGCCTTGGCTGCTTCCACATTGAGCTTAAATCCAACCTTGAACACAGTTTTGTTTGGCTTTGGGTTGATGGCTTTAATTGGGGCAATGATGGGCGGCGGTGGCTGCTGAAGATAAATATTTAAACAGACCTGGTAGGTCTGTAAAAAAGTTATTGACAACAAGCTGTTGTTATGTTACTATATTTCCTGTCACGAAAAGATAGTGCGGTGGTGGCGGAATTGGCAGACGCGCTAGATTCAGGTTCTAGTGGGTGTTAAGCCCGTGGAGGTTCAAGTCCTCTCCACCGCACCAATAATTAAATATGTTTAAACATGCGGTGGTGGCGGAATTGGCAGACGCGCTAGATTCAGGTTCTAGTGGGCATTAAGCCCGTGGAGGTTCAAGTCCTCTCCACCGCACCAAAGGGCCTGTGCAGACGCACGGGTCTTTTTATTTTTTATGTGTGTCGAAATTTCAAATTTTTCACAATATAAGAGAAGGAATAACAAAATTATAATAGAAAATGTATTGCAAATATTAAAAATATAATTTGGTGGTGAATGATGAATAATTTAAAAGACAAGTATATTATTTTAATTATTGTAACCGGGTTAATTATTGCCACAATTGATTTTATTTTGTATCATCACCATTCTATAAGTGATTCATTGAAATTAATTTATATACTTTTGTCTGCCTTAGTTATTGTGCTGTACATCAATAAGCTGCGTGAGGAAAATAACCGGCAGCGCAATGTAAAGCATTTTATATTTAATATTATGGACAACCTGCCGGTGGGAGTTATGGCTTATAATTGGCAGGGCAAACTGGTGTTTATTAATAAAGCCTGTCAGAACCTGCTTGGTATATCTCATACTGATGTTGTGGGGCAAAGCGTGGAAGAAGTTGCCCGGTGCTTTAAAGCTAATATTTGTGCCAGTATTGTCAGATTTGTGCTGGACACCGGCAAAAGTGTGCATGACCAGAGAATTTCTTTAAAAACCGGTAAAGATAAGGAGCTGGCATGCCGGGTGGACGTTTATCCACTGGTGGATCATGGTGAATACAGCGGTGCGATATGTATAATCTGTGATATTACAGCAGAATTAAATTATAATGATCTGAAAAGAATATCAGATATTATTTTGCGGGATATGGCCAGCGGTGTGGTGGCGGTCAACAATCAAAAAGAGATCATTATGTTTAACCAGGCGGCGGAAGAAATAACCGGGCTCAGGGCGGAAGAGGTTATCGGCCGGTCATTTCATGAAGTGCTGGTGAACAAAAGCAACCGTGATTGTCTGCTTTGTGAAGCGGTACATAATAATCAAAAAATTAAGGGTGAAGAAATTTGGTATAACATAAACGGCAAGGAATTTTGCACTCTAAACACTGCCGAAGTGCTGATGGACGAGCATGATAATTTTTTGGGCGCTATTTGTGTATTTCAGGATATTACGGAGTTTAAAAATCGCCATGATGTGATGATTAAGCAGGAAAAATTGGCTGTGGTGGGACAGCTGGCGGCGGGAATGGCCCATGAAGTTCGCAATCCCCTAACTGCGGTACGGGGGTTTGCCCAGCTGTTGGCTGAAAGGCATAAAGACAGCAACAGGGAAATAGTGAATATAATGATTTCAGAACTGGATCGGACAGAAAAGATTATCAGTGACTTTTTGCGGCTGGCGCGGCCGAAAGATCCTGAATATAAGGAAACAGATATTAATCAGTTGATAGAAAAAAACTGTGCCATTGTAAACAGCGAGTGCGTGTATAACAATATTACGGTATGCAAAAATTTAGCAGGTGATTTGCCGCTGGTCTGGGTTGATGAGGATCAAATAACCCAGGTGCTTTTAAATATAACCCATAACGCCATTGAAGCGATGCAGGAGAAAGGTAAGGGTAAGCTTACTATTAGCACATTTTATTCTGCCGCCAGCAATGATATCTGCATTGAAATTTGTGATACCGGCAATGGCATTGCTAAAAATAAACTGGCAAAATTGGGAACGCCGTTTTTTACCACTAAAAGTAATGGTACCGGCTTGGGGCTGGCCATTTCATATGAAATTATTAGGCGCCATCATGGCCGGATTGAAGTTGCCAGTGAGGTTGATGTGGGAACATGTTTTAAGGTTTTTCTGCCGGTTAATGGTGCATAGCTTGGATAAATTCTTTGTTAAATTTATTCCATCTGGCTACTAAACGATAGGTAAACTCATCCCAAAGATCGTTATTGGGGACAATTGTTTCAAATAATACCTGGTATAAAATGGTTAACGCTTTGAAGTAATGTTCATCCCGTACTGTTTTGGCAATGTTATTCTGGCGGACGGTGTTTACGCACTGCATCATTTCTGCCTTGGTGGCTTTATCCATGCATTGATACAAAAACTGCTGGTCGAGGTAGGGAAGTATTTGTTCAAATAATTCACTGCTTTCACAAATTAAGCTCATGGTGGTATGGTTGGGCAGGGCTTCAATGGGTAAAAAACCTCCTTTACCCATACATACAAGCACCAAAAGCCGGTCGAAGGTGCTTTCATTTAACAGCTGGTTCTTTATATTTAATAGTAATTTGCGCATTTCTTTTGCTTTTTTTAACAGCTCATCCAGGGATAAATGCATATTTACACCTCCATTATAACAATTCTTTTTATGGATAATTTTTCCTTTAGTCTTTGTGTCTAATTTTGTCGTGTATAGGGATAAGTTTTTTGTTTTTCTTTAGTGTCGGAAAAATGCGGCGGGAAATTATCATATTAAGGACAACTCCCCATATTATTAATACAGATACCTTGTGATGGGGGGATATCTTAATATGAAGGTGCGTGCTGTACAGGTGTTAATAACGATAATATTGCTGTTGTTAATGGTTGAGCCAATTTGTGCGGAACCCGGCAGCAGCTCAAATGTGGACCTGTCGGGCAAGAAAAAATCTATAGAGGAAGAAAAGGATACCAAGGTGGCTTTTTTGATTATAGCCGATGGGCTGCAGGCTAAGGCTTTAAATAATTCCCAGGTGCCAAATATAAAAGGACTGGGGTCGGCGGGGTTAAAGGCGGAGCGGGTTATTCCCGTTTATCCCGAAGACGTTTTGTCCAGTATTGCCAGTATACTTACGGGGAGCACCCCGCTGCAGAATCAAGGCGGTGAAAAATCGAATATTTTACACAAACCCACGCTGTTAAAGGTAATGGAAGAAAAGGGGATAAAAACAGCAATGTTTGATGGCACCGGGAATTTAAAGGTGCTGGGGGGAGGGGTAAGTCATGTTTGTAAAGGACCGTTTAATGGCAAAGATAGTTTAGTAATAGAAAATGCCATTAATGAGTTAGATGCCAGCAATACTTATTTTAATGTACTGGTGCTGCCTGAATTGAGGCCTGTTTTGGAAAAGTACGGGATTAACAGTGCGGAGTATCGCCGGCAGGTAACCAGTACCGACAATCAGATAGGGAGGCTGCTGCATTATCTTCATAACAAGGGATTGTACGAAGAAAGCTTGGTGATTGTCACCGGTACCTGTGGTGAACCGCCGCTGGTGATGAAGGGGCCGCAGTTAAAGGTTGGGACCAGCCTGCCTCCGGTAAACTTAACGGATATTGCTCCCACCATTGCTTACTTAAGCGGGTTGAAAATGAAACAGGCGGAAGGGATGGTGCTGTACAACGCCATTAAGCCCAGAACCAACCGCAGTGAAACCTATTTGTTATCCCAAAGAGTAGAAGATTTAAGCAGGGCTTATGCTGATGCGCTGGAAGGAATGCATCGCTTGGAAAAAGAGAAATTAGAGGTTAAACAGCTGCAGGATAAAATGACTGAAGAAAAGCAGATTATTCAGCAGGCAATTGAGCAGCGGGATAACAAAATCGCTCTTTTATCAAGCAAAATAAATTTCATGAAGATGACGGGCCTGTTATTGCTGATAATTTTAGGCTTGGGCTATATTGTGGAGTATAAAATTCTGCGTAAAAGGTTTCTGATGTTTTAGCCGGAATGCATTCCGGTTTCCTATTTGTTATAATAAATTAATTAGTTAATAAATGGAGGTATTTGGGTGGCAGCTGTTGGTTTGGCGAGTTTATTGTTTGCAGAAACCGGGCAGGTAACCACCGGTTGTTATAACTGTATGAAGTGCAGCAGCGGGTGCCCGGTTTCCTTTGCCGCGGATTTAAAGACCCATGAAGTTATCAGACTGGTAAACTTAAACCGGTTGGACAAGTTGTTAAAAAGTAAAACTATTTGGCTGTGTGCCTTTTGTAAAACATGCAAGCAGCGTTGTCCCAATGATATAGATGCTTCTGTAGTTATGGACTGGTTAAAGTCGAAAGCCTTAGCAGATGGTATTGCTCCCGCCCTGCCCAATATTCCTGTTATGTACCAATCTTTTTTGCAGTCGGTGGAGAAGCTGGGCCGGGTGTATGAGGCCGGTTGGATAGGTACTTATAAGATTAAAACCAAAACCTTTACCCAGGATATTAAGCTGGGGCTCAAGATGATTAAGAGACGTAAAATTAAACTGCTGCCCGGGCGAATAAGAAATTATCAGGAAATAAGGAAAATATTTGCCTGTGCTCGTAAGAATGACAATATCCGGAAGGGGTTGTGATGGTGTGAAGTACAGTTATTATCCCGGGTGTTCGTTATGCTCCACGGCATCGGAGTACAACCTGTCTTCCGAAGCTATTTGTGCCCGGTTGGGAATAGAGCTGCAGGAAATACCGGATTGGAACTGCTGTGGAGCCACTTCTGCCCACTCGGCCAGCGCTTACCTGTCGGTGGCCCTGCCCCTTAGAAATTTGATACTGGCTGAGTCCATGGGTTTGGATATGGTTGTACCCTGTGCTGCGTGTTATCACTGGCAGCGGGTGGCCCACCGCGAGGTTGTTGAAGGAACACCGGTGGGCAGAAAAGCAAATGAAGAATTAACTGAAGTGATGGGGCGGGGATATAAGGGGACGCTGCAGATTAAGCACATCATGGAAGTGATTTTGCAGCAGCAGGTGCTGGATCTGCTGCCTGAAAAGGTCGTTACTCCGTTGGCAGGCTTAAAATTAGCGGCCTACTATGGCTGTTTAATGTTGAGGCCGGCGGAAGTGGTGGCTTTTGATGATCCTGAACAGCCTCAATCCATAGATAACCTTGCCAAAGCGCTGGGAGCGGAAACGGTGCGCTGGTCGGCCAAAGTGGACTGCTGCGGGGGCAGTTTTACCCTGGCGGAGTCCGGTGTGGTTGGCAAATTGACCGCGGACATTGTATCCGCTGCCCGGCGGGGCGGGGCTGCAGCCATAGTAACGGCGTGTCCCCTGTGTCAAGCTAACCTGGATACCAGGCAAAAGGAAAATGAGGTTCAAATGCCGGTTTTTTATATCACCGAGCTGGTGGGTGTGGCGCTGGGAATGCCGGAAGCGAGACGGTGGTTTAGAAAGCACATTGTTGATCCCGTGCCTTTGCTTGAAGAGCTGGGCTTATTGTAATTTAAGATACCTAATTATTGAAGGGTTGATTGTTATGAGTGAACATGCTGGTGTTAAAACCAAAGCGGTGGGAGCCGTTCTGGTAGTTGGCGGCGGCATTGCGGGGATGCAGGCTGCTTCTGATTTGGCAGAATCGGGTTTTTTGGTATACATGATAACTTTTGATGATTCGCTGGGCGGGCGAATGGCTAAATTAGATAAAACTTTTCCCACCAACGAGTGTTCCATGTGTCTGCTGGGCCCCAAGATGACCGGCAGTTTAAATCAGGTTAACATAAAACTTTTGACCAGAGCCAAGTTGTCTAACTTGTTGGGACAACCCGGCCGTTTTACCGCCGTTGTTGAACGTTATCCCCGGTATGTGGATGAATCACGCTGCACCGGCTGTGGCCAGTGTGCTGAAGTTTGTCCCGTTAAAGTGGCGGATGAATTTAACGGCGGTCTTTCTCAGCGCAGGGCCATTTACAAACAATTTCCCCAGGCGGTACCCAATAAATTTGCCATTGACAAAGAAAACTGTATCGGCTGTATGAAATGTGTAAAGGTATGTACTGCCAAAGCCATAGATCACCGGCAGCAGCCGGAGATATTGGAGCTGTCCGTGGGCGCGGTGATTTTGGCCCCGGGCTTTGATTCCTTTGATGCTTCGCTTTTGGGGGAGTACGGGATGGGTTATTATCCCAACGTGGTGAGCAACATTCAATTTGAACGGATGCTGTCCTCCACCGGTCCCACCGGTGGGCGTATATATCGCCCCTCCGACAGAAAAATACCCCGGCGGGTGGCATTTATTCAATGCGTTGGTTCCCGGGATTATAGAAACAAGTACGGTGCGGAATACTGTTCTGCGGTTTGCTGTATGGCTTCTGTCAAGGAAGCGGTGATAGCAAAGGAGCATCACCCGGAGATGGAAGTTACCATATTTTATCTTGATATGCGTGCCCACGGTAAGAATTTTGATCGTTATGTTAACCGGGCACTGGCCCAGGGGATAAAGCTGCAGCGCTGTTTAATATCTTCGGTAAAAGAAGATCCGGCAACGGGTAATTTGAATGTAAGTTATTGTGAACAGGGGGAGGTATATACTGCCGATTTTGACATGGTGGTGTTGGGAGCGGGGGTTCGCCCGCCGGGCAGCGCCGGCCAGTTGGCCCGTAGTGCCGGTATAGAATTAAACCGTTACGGTTTTGCTCGCACCGGTGAATTTAACCCGGTGGAAACCACCCGTCCCGGGGTATTTGCTGCCGGCGGATTTATTGGCCCCCGGGATATACCGGAAACGGTGGTGAACGGCAGCGCCGCGGCAGCAGCTGCCGCCGAGCTGCTGTCAGCTGCCAGGGGTTCAATGGAGCAGGTGGTGCGGTATCCCCGAGAAAAAGATCTTCAGAACCGGCAGCCGCGGGTGGGGGTTTTTGTCTGCTGCTGCGGCAGTAACATTGCCGGGGTGGTGGATGTACCTGCTGTGGTAAAATATGCCTCTTCTTTACCGGCGGTGGTTAATGCCTGGCAGTTTACCTACAGCTGTGCCCAGGAATCCCTGCAGCGGGTAAAAGAAATCATAGAGCAGTATCAGTTAAACCGTGTGGTGGTGGCGGCCTGTTCGGTGCGTACTCACCTGCCTTTATTCCGGGAGACTTTAAAACAGGCGGGATTAAACCAGTATTACCTGGAAATGGCCAACATACGGGACCAGTGCTCCTGGGTACATCGCGATTATCCCCGCCGGGCCACCGCCAAGGCCAAGGACTTGGTGGCCATGGCGGTGGGAAAAGTGTGCCGGAACCAACCCCTACACCTGGAACCGGTGCCGGTGGAACAAAAGGCTCTGGTTGTGGGAGCCGGTATAGCCGGAATGACGGCTTCGCTTTCGCTGGCTGACCAGGGGTACGGGGTATATCTGGTGGAACGCCGGCCTTACCTGGGGGGCCTGCTGAACCGGTTGTATCTGCCCCAGCGGGGTGAAAATCCCAGGGATTTATTAAGGCAAAAAATTGAAGCGGTGATCAATCATCCTAATATAACGGTGTACAAGGAAGCGGAATTAACTCATTTAAGCGGTCGCATTGGAAGTTTTCACTCCACACTGCAGGTGGGGGAAAAAACGGTGCACCTGCATCACGGGGTGGTTATTACGGCCACCGGTAACTGCGAAGCGCCGGTACGGGGTTATTTGTACGGCAAAGATAACCGGGTGATTACCCGGTTGGAAATGGAAAAGTACCTTGGGGAAAATAAAAATATTGATCGGTTAAATACAGTTGTTTTTATTCAGTGTGTTGAATCCCGGCAGCAGGGCAGGGAGTACTGCAGCCGTACCTGCTGTGTTCAAACCGTCCGCCAGGCGTTGGCATTGAAAGAATTAAACCCCGGTGTAAATGTATATGTGCTGTATCGCGATGTGCGTACCTACGGTTTTATGGAACGGGATTATCGCCTGGCCAGGGAGAAGGGAGTAATTTTCATTAACTATGATCTGGACAAGCCGCCGGTACTGCGCAGTGGTTCTGAAGCGGTGGATGTAGACGTGTACGACCCGGCCTGCCGGGAGGAACTGCAGCTGGCTGCAGAATTAGTGGTGCTGGCCACTGCCGCTGTGCCGTCTGAGGGGGTGGAGAAGCTGGCCGGGCTGCTTAAAATTCCCGTCAACGAGGACGGTTTCTTGGTGGAAACACATGCCAAGCTGGCACCGCTGGATGTTCCGGCTCCCGGGGTATTTATTTGTGGAGCAGCCCACTCTCCCCAAAGTATCGGTGAAGCAATGGCCCAGGGAAGGGGGGCGGCGGCCAGGGCGGCCACTATACTTTCTAAGGCTCATTTATTGGCCGGCGGGGCAGTGGCCAGGGTATTACCGGAAAAATGCGCCGCCTGCCTGACCTGTGTTCGGGTATGCCCCTATGGTGTTCCCCGCATTGGCACGGATAACGTGGCGGAGATCAGTGCCGTACAGTGCCAGGGCTGCGGCACCTGTGCCGGTGCCTGTCCCAACAGGGCCATTACGTTGGAACATTACCGCAGTGAACAGTTAACGGAGAAAGTGCGGGCTTTGTTTAACGGGGAGGTGGCATCAAGTGGGTGATTTTAAACCCCAAATTATCGCTTTTTGCTGTTACTACTGTGCTTATGCCGCGGCTGACGTGGCCGGTTCACTGCGGCTGCAGTATGCCCCGGAGGTTAGGGTAATTGAAATACCCTGTTCCGGCCGGGTGGATCCGGTGGTAATTTTGAAAGCCTTTGAAGAAGGGGCGGACGGTGTATATGTGGCCGGCTGTTTGGAAGGTGACTGCCACTTTTTAAAAGGCAATATCCGGGCCCGCAAGCGGGTGGAATATATACAAAAGATATTAAGTGAACTGGGAATAGAACCGGAAAGACTGGCCATGTATAATTTGAGCGGGGCCCAGGGCGACCGCTTTGCCGAAATAGCCGATGAATTTACTGCTAGGATAAAAAAACTGGGTCCCAGCCCGGTTAAGGTAGGTGATTCGCTTTGATTGTGGCACAGCCGAAGCCGGTAAAAGAAGTGGCTGATTATATAAAGGAATGTGCTAAAGTGTTGGTGGTGGGTTGCAGCGGCTGCACCAGCGTTTGCCTGGCCGGTGGTGAAACAGAGGCGGAAATACTGGCCACCGCACTGCGTATTTTACGCAAAAAGCAGGGGCGCCCCCTGGAAACATTGGTTACTACCATTACCAGGCAGTGTGACCCGGAATTCGTTGCCGGCATTGCTGAAAAAGTAAGCCAAGTTGACGCCGTGGTATCATTGGGCTGCGGCGTGGGGGTGCAGTTTTTAGCTGAACATTACCCCGATAAATGGGTACTGCCGGCGCTGAACACCGTTTTTGCCGGCGGTACGGTGCAGGCCGGGCTGTGGGAAGAAAGATGCGGCTTATGCGGAGACTGCGTACTGCACCTCA
This sequence comes from Desulforadius tongensis, assembly GCF_016907915.1. Taxonomy (GTDB): domain Bacteria; phylum Bacillota; class Desulfotomaculia; order Desulfotomaculales; family Desulfohalotomaculaceae; genus Desulforadius; species Desulforadius tongensis. The sequence continues at coordinate 32,708 of NZ_JAFBCW010000025.1, read as the reverse complement.
CCGGTGGGATATGCCCGATAACCCGTTGTGCCAAGAGCATTCAAAACGGGCCCTGCGGCGGTTCACAAAACGGGAAATGCGAGATTAACCCCGATACCCCCTGTGCCTGGCACCTGATATATGAAAAACTGTCAGCTTTGGGCCGTTTGGATTTAATGCTGGAATACCGGCCGGCCAAAGACTGGTCTAAAGAACGTTCCGGCGGTCCCAGGTTGGTACAAAGAAAGGATGCAGAGCTGTGAAGAGTGGCAGTAATTTAGAAAAAGTTCTTTCCCAGGGCCGGTTTGCCGTTACCGCTGAAATCGGACCTCCCAAACACGCCTCTGCCGAGGGAATTATTAACACCGCTAAAATACTGAAAGGTTATGTGGATGCAGTAAACATCACTGATAACCAAACCGCCATTGTACGTTTATCCAGCATTGCCGCGGGGGTGCATTTGTACAATGCCGGGGTTGAGCCGGTGATACAGGTTACCTGCCGGGACCGCAACCGGATAGCCATGCAGAGTGATTTGCTGGGTGCCTACAGTTTGGGAATGCGCAATGTGTTGTGTTTATCCGGTGATCATCAAAAATTTGGCAATCATCCCCAGGCCAAAAATGTTTATGACATAGATTCCATTCAACTGATTAATATGGTACGGGGCATGAGAGATGACAAAAAATTCCAGTGCGGGGAAGAGATTAAACAGCATGAACCCAGGTATTTTATTGGTGCAGTGGCCAACCCCTTTGCCGACCCCTTTGAGTACAGGGTGATGCGCCTGGAGAAAAAAATTAACGCCGGGGCAGACTTTATTCAAACCCAGTCTATTTTTGATATGCAGCGCTTTGAAAAATTTATGGATATGGTGCGCCGGCGCGGGCTGCACAAAAAGGTGCATATAATAGCCGGAGTTACTCCGTTAAAATCAGCCCGGGCGGCAAAATTTATTCAGCAGCGTGTGGCAGGTATGCTCGTTCCCGACGAGATTATAGAGCGAATGGAAAAAGCAGAAGACCAAAAGGCAGAGGGGATAAAAATTTGCATTGAACAGGTACAGCATCTAAAGACTATTGAGGGTGTGGCCGGGATACACATAATGGCCATCAACTGGGAAGACGTTGTGCCCGAAATAGTGGAAAAGGCCGGGCTGGTAGGGCAGCATGTTCCGGTAATAAGTTAGTGTTTTCAAACCGGTGGATGCAGATAAATTGTGCCGCACAGAAGTGCGGCACAATTTAATCACTTACGTTTTTGCCGATTATATATCCCAGGTAACCAACTGCCAGAATACCTATGGCGTGGGAAAACCAAAAACCAGATCTGGGATATGCCCAGGTGGTGCCTTCCAATGGATAGTCTTCCTCCCTGTGCCGAAACATGTTTATCAACCCCTTTTTAAAATTTATTTTTTGATAACCGGTTTGAAAGTAAACAGGCAATAAACAGTAATTATGGAATAGAAGAATGTATAAATAAAACAACACCCGGTGTTAAACCGGGCGTTGTTTTAAGACCTAAAGATATTTGTACATGGGATATACATCGTCATCCGGGGAACAGTATGCTGATTTTTTAAAGCCTAGGCCTTCCCAAAAGCTCACTGTTGTGTGGCTTTGATCGCTGCGATCCACTGTGGCCTCCACCGATACCATTTGGCAGCCTAAATTTATAAATTCCTTTTCTAACATGCGATAAACCTTTTTAGCCAGACCGTTATGGCGCAGGTGTAAAGGAATTTGAAAATATCTGATATTACCTGTTTTTATTCCGGAATAATTTTTCTTAACATCAAATATTAAAATAAATTTTTCCGGGTGAGCATCACTAAACAGGGTATCTGTAATGTAAACACTTTTGGGAAATAGTACATTTGTTGTTAATATTAAGTTAATACCCAGGCATTGCTCTGCAAATTTGAGTACTTTTTGCCGCACTTCTATGGGCACGTGATAATAAGACACGGCAGTAAACCCTTCTTTCAGTGAGAGAGTTTAACTGTTATTTTGCCCTTAATGCTTTAGCAAGAGCGTTGGATAACTCGGGGTTTTGTTCTTTAATTTTAGCCATGTACATAAAGACGCTGCCGGGATAATCTATTTCTTCCTGTAAAACTGCACTTTCCAAGGCATTGCGCACCAGTGAAATGACGCAGTCAGCGCTGTGGTTATCCCGGCACTCACGGCACTGGTTGCAGGTTTCAGCCAGTGCAGCGGCTACAGATTCGGGATAATATGGTTTGAAATCATTTTTTGGTATTAAATTATGCGCGCCGGGAATGTCCAGTACACCTTTTTGAATGGCAAAACGCAATGTTTTTTTGCCAAATCCCACCAAACAATTGGCTTCTTTACAATTTGCTGTATCCTTATCGTCACATTCGTTACAAAACTTTTCCAGGCAGGATAGTATGACACCTAGATCAACATCATTTACTTTTCCCTTTGCTGGCATGCTCATACAAAGACCCTCCTAATCCTCACCTAATAAAAACTTGGCAAAATCTTCATCTACTGCTGCACCATCAGCGGCATACATATCCTCCGGCGGTGTGAACTCCTTTAAGCCAACCCGTTCAATGGTTTTACACAACCGCTCGTGCTCTTCTCCCCATTGGCGGTATTTATTCAGCACGAAGTCCAACACGGCAAAAACCTTATCCTTGGGCACATCTTTAGCGATTATACTGCCGTGTATAGGCTGTTTGGTGGAACCGCGCCCGCCGATGATAATACTATACATATTTTTACCGGTGGCCACAACACCGAAATCAGCACAATAAGGTTCTGTGCACCCCCGCGAGCAGCCGGAGGTGGAAATTTTAAAATCCTTGGGGGTGGGCTGACCCAGGTATTTTTTCTCTATTTCCATACCCAGCTCCAGTGCATCACCCAGCATTCGGGGGCATAAACCTTCGCCGCCGGCACAGGATTTTACGCTGCGCACTGTACTGCCAAAGGGAGAAACCTTTAAGCCTAACTTCTTAATGGAGTTAATTAAGGCATCTATTTTCTCCTCTTCTAAAAGTACAATCAATGTTTGCCTGGTTCCGCATTTAATTCTCCAAACGTTTAATTCTGCTGCGGTTTTAGCCAACCCAGCTAATTGGTCAACGGTAAAAATACCACCGGGCGAGGAGATATTAACTGCAAACAGGCCATTTCTCTGTTGTTGGAAAATTCCTTGCCCCATGTTTATCACCTCACAAAAATTATAATTAAGTAAAACTTACTCCAAGATATGTTAAATTCCTTTAAATAAAACAAAAAAATTGCTGTATGAAGTGACCAAATTAAATTTTCTTTAATAATATGTAAAAAATGGAAGGGAGGTATAGTACCGGTGGTATATGACAAGAGCGATGAAAAATGGTTGAACAAATTAAAAGAGGAAAATAAGAAGCTGCGGGGCAAAAAATTGATGGAAGCCAGCAAAAAATATGACCGGGATTATTTTAAGAAAAAAATGGAGTACTGTAAGGAAAAATACCATAACTGCCAGGGGAAAGATGCTGAAAAATGCCGGAAGCATTATAAAGAAAAGTATTTAAAATACAAGCATAAGTACCAGTCTTTCGAAGACAAAGCTGATGGCGGCAGGTATGACCATGGTAAGAAGGTTGACAAAAATTCCTGCCGTCATAACTATCAATGTATTATGAATCTGTTATCCTATTTAACCTGTCAAGGTAGGAAAAACTGCTAAAAAATACTGGTGCACCAGGGTTAGTGGTGCACCAGTATTGATGGGATTAAGGTTCTGTTTTAAACTGCAGAACCAGGGAATTTAGTTTATCACTCATGCGGGATAATCGCTTGGCGCTGCTGTTAATTTGTTTCATAATTTCTTGCTGTTGCCGGGCATCAATTTTTTGTGCTTCATTTTCTTCTACCAGCTCGGTGCGTTTGGCAATTAACATTGAAGTACGGCTCATATCATTAACTGTACTTTTTATTGAATCAAAAAGCACTCCCAAGGTGCTGCTCATGGTGTTAAATCCCTGGGCCAAGCGCCCCAGTTCATCTCTGGTAGTTACCGGCAGCTGCTGGGAAAAATCACCGCTGGAAATCTTTTCAGTAACGCTTAGTAGTGTCTGCACCGGCCGGTGAACATTTCGTAAAATGATTAAGCGGGTAAGTATTAATCCTGCCAGTGAGGTCAGTACAAAATTTAGTAATATATTGTGCGCTGTTTTTTGCAGGTGGGCTTGTACATAACTAAAATCAATAGTCATGTTAAAGTAACCGCAATTTTTTCCTGCCGCGTCTGTGATTGGAGAAGTAAAGGTGATACCGGTTAATTTTCCCTGCTCGTTATTTATAGGAGTTATTTTTTTCTGTTTACTTTTCATTACCTCAGCCACAACACCGGAATTAATTACTTGGCCGATGCGCTGTTCATCCCGGTGGGCCACAATTTTGCCGCTGTTATCAATTACAGTGGCTTGATAGATAAAACTGTCCTGCTCTAAATTTTTAACCATTTCGTTTAGCAATTGATAATTTTGCTTTTTTAAATTGTCGGCGGCAAAGGTATTAACTGTGCGTACTGTGGTCCAGCCGCGGCTGATGGCTTCTTCCATAAATGCATTTTTATCCCGCAGGTAGGTGGATATACCAACTGCGGCCATTAAGAAGGTGATTAATAGTATAAAGCCGAAACTGAGACGAAAGGTAAGGGAGAAACCGCTGAATATGAATTTGTTTTTAATTTTTTTCACTTTAAGCACCTCGCTATCCTGAAAAATGGTATCCTGCTGAGCCGGTGGTTTTTATAATGTCCGCTCCTGCAAACGGCTGCCGGGATTTTCATTTTTTAAAGTAAGTAACTTTTAGCAGGTCGCCAACCCTGGTGCCGGTACAGCGGCAGCGACCTGCCGGCAGTTCTAAAACCATTTTGGCATTCCAAACCAGCGGGCTAAAACGATAGGGGGGGAGAGAGTGTAGGATCTTTAAAATTCTGTTTTCTTTATCCAAGAAAATTACATCAATGGGGTATTTCATAAAGAATGTATGTACCGATGAGCACGGTCTAATTAACAGCGCCCGGTCACTGGGCAGTATAGAGGTACCTATTAATCCCTTTAACCTGGCCTTAAAGGTTTCTGCCACTTCAACTTGTTTAGCCAGTATCATACTTCTGGTGACATTTATTAACGGCAATTTATTTCCTCCTAGCTGCCGAATGCCCGCATGATTTGAATTATCGCCGGGCCCAGCAGAATAATAAATATGGCCGGAAAGATAAATAGTACCATTGGAATAAGCATTTTTACCGGTGCCTTCATGGCCTTTTCTTCCGCCCGCTGGCGTCGTTTTTGGCGCATTTCCTTTGATTGCAGGCGCAGCACTTTACCAATGCTAATACCCAGCTGATCGGCCAAGATGACCGAACCAACAAAATTTGATAAATCGTTAACCCCTATTCTGCCGGCCATATCCCGCAGGGCTTCCCGGCGGGGCTTGCCCATTTTAGATTCCTGCAGTACCTGTACAAACTCATCAGCCAGCACGCCCTTGGATTTTTCTACCACTTTCACCAGTGCCCCGTCAAAGCCCAGGCCTGCTTCTACACTGACCGTCAGTAAATCTAAAACGTCCGGCAGCTTTTTTTCCACCTCTTCTTTCCGCTGCCGGATTTTAGAATTTAAAATAACGTCCGGCAGCAGCCAGCCCGTGATAACACCCACCAGCGCCATCATTGTGCCCTGGGCGAAATTTTTTCCCAGGGTTCCGGCGAGAAACCATAAAGCCAGTGCACCGCTGCCGGCCAGCAGGTATTTAATAACCATTAATTCCCTTGGAGCCAGGTTTCCGGGATTACCGGCTTCAATTAACTTTTTGGCCAGTGATGCTTCCCTGGCCACGGGAATGTACTTGGACATTAGCCTGCCCAAGCGGTTAAGAGCAGGTTTAATGGCCCTTTGATAAAGGGGAGCGGATAACTCCTGCTGGCGAATGGGTGCCGGGGCAGGGGAAGAACCCACCACATCGTTTACACGCTGGCGCATTCTAATCCGTTCACCGAAAACCAGTTGTTGAATAAGCAGGGTACCCGTTAACATCAATCCAAAAATACCGATGACCGTGAGATAAATTGCCAAGGTAGCACCTCCTTAAACCTTGATGTTTACAATTTTTTTAATCAGCAGCATCCCAATTATTTCTCCGGTGATTGCTGCAGCCAGCATTATTAACCCAATTTGATTGGTGAATAGTTCCATGATATATGACGGGTTGGCTATAAACATAAAGGCGGCTAACAGTACCGGCAGCACTGCGATCACCACTCCGGAAATGCGCCCCTGGGCGGTAAGGGTTTTAACCTCTCTTTTAATGCGAATGCGTTCTCTGATAGTTTCGGCAATATTATCCAGCACTTCGGCCAGGTTACCGCCTACCTGCCGCTGGATTAAAACCGCCGTTATAACCAGGTCCAAATCCTCACTTTTTATCCGTCTAGCCATGTTCTGCAGTGCTTCTTCGGTGGTAGTACCCAGGTTGATTTCTCTAAAGGTACGGCTAAACTCTTTTCTGATGGGGTCAGGTAATTCCTTACGCACCATATCCATGCTCTGCAAAAAACTAAATCCTGACCGTAATGAGTTGGACATGATAGTCAATGCATCGCTGATTTGAGCGTTAAAATTATTCAATCGTTTAGCTCTGGCTTTGCTTAAAAGTAAAAAGGGAATTAGACCGCCCACAATTCCAGCAAGCAGACCGCCGGCGGGGTTTAAAGTTATGGCCGTTACAATGAATGCTGCTCCCAGTGAAGAGCAGAGTACAATTACCACGAATTCTTGACCTTTTAATAAAACATCCGCTTCTTCTAATTTTTTATCCATCAGGCGTCCCAAACGCCTGGCGATGAAAAGTTCACCGGCTGCCGTCAGTATTTTACGCCAGAACTCTTTATGCTCCTTTTGATTACTGGGGCTTAATTTTTTTTTAATATCCCTGGCGGTTAATTTTTTGACCCTGCTGGCCACCAACTTGGAGTCGGCGGTTTTAAGCTGTTGTATTCCCAGCATCAGCAAAATAAGGGTGATAAAAATTAGAATACTAGTACTTTTGGCATCCATACCGCTCTCCCCCTTAAAAAATTGATGGTTGGAATAATTCCGGCGGTAATTTGATACCACTTGCTTCCAGCCGGTCTATAAATTTGGGACGGATGCCGGTGGATTGGAAGTGACCTTTAACCGTTCCGTCCGGTTCTACGCCGGTTTGGTGAAAGTTATACAAATCCTGCAGTACAATAACGTCACCTTCCATGCCCTGTACTTCGGTAAGGTGAGTAATGCGGCGGGAACCGTCTCGCAAGCGGGATTGCTGAATAATTAAATCAATGGCCGAGGCAATTTGTTCTCTAATGGCCCGCACCGGCAAATCCATTCCCGCCATCATTACCATGGTTTCCAAACGGGAAAGCATATCCCGGGGGGAGTTGGCGTGGCCGGTGGTCAGTGAACCGTCATGACCGGTATTCATGGCCTGCAGCATATCTAAAGCCTCACCGCTGCGCACCTCACCCACCACAATACGGTCGGGGCGCATCCGCAGTGAGTTGCGAACCAAATCCCTGATGGTGATGGCCCCTTTACCCTCGATATTAGGGGGACGGCTTTCCAGTGTCAGTACGTGGGGTTGGCGTAATTGTAATTCTGCCGCATCTTCTATGGTAATAATTCTTTCGGTGCTGGGGATAAAGGAGGACAGCACGTTTAGTGTGGTGGTTTTACCGCTGCCGGTACCGCCGGAAACCACGATGTTTAACCTGGCCTTTACACAGGCTTCTAAAAACTGGGCCATTTCCGCTGTCATGGTGCCAAAACCAACCAGGTCGTCAACAGTAAATGGGTCGCGGGAAAACTTCCGGATGGTGATGGTGGGTCCGTTTAAAGCCAGCGGCGGTATAATGGCATTAACCCTTGAACCATCCGGCAGCCGTGCGTCTACCATGGGCATGCTTTCATCAATGCGCCGCCCAATGGGAGCAACGATGCGCTCGATAATCTGCAGTACATGGTCATCATCCCGAAAAAATACCTCCGTTAAAGTTAACCGGCCGTTTTTTTCCACGTATACTTGATTCGGCCCGTTAACCATTACCTCGCTGATATCCGGATCCCTTAAAAGAGGGGTGATGGGGCCGTAGCCGGTAATTTCATCCACAATTTCCCCGGCAATGCGCAGCCGGTCTAGCCGGGGAATGTGGGAATTGCCTTCTTCGATAATAAACTGCTCCACCAGTTGTTCAATGCGTTTGGACAGCACTTCATTATTTTCCTTATCTTCGGCCGGTATTTCTTTTAATTCAGCAATCACTTTTTTATGCCAATGGGCTTTTAAATCGGCATAAGGGTCACGGCCGGTGGGAGAGAGGGATTGGTGTTTTGTCTGCTCCCCCGGGCTGTTACCTGCTGCTTTTTTGCTTTCCAGTTTTTCCAATAAAGACATGACCATCAGCTCCTAATAATGTTACATTTAAAAACTAAATATCTTACTTACCAGTGATTTTTTAGGAGAGGTTTCTTTTACTTCTCCCGGTTTGGACAAATTAAGCACACTGATCAATTCCTTAACACTGGTGGAAATTCTGCTGCTGCTTTGATTCATTACAAAGGGTAATCCTTTGTTAATGGCATTGCGTACTGTTTTCTGATCTTCCGGTATGGCAGCTGTTAAAGTGATGCCCAATGTTTTCTCTAAATCTTTTATTTTGATGCCGTCCGGGGTGTGCTGGTTTAAAATCACCCGGATCTTAGATGAGTAGTTAAGGGTACGCAGGATTTCCTGGGCTGTTTTAACATGCTTAAGTGTGGTCAAATCTTGGTTTAATACCAGCAGTATCTGGTCGCTGGCTTCCAGCACCCCCAGGTTGATGTCACTGTAAACGGGAGCGGTATCTATGATGACATAATCAAAATTGCTTTTTAACGTCTTCAGTATTTGTTCTATATGCTGCGGGTGCACCAGTTCTGCCTGTTCCGGACTGGAAGGGGCGGGGAGAATACGGGTGCCGGACAGGTGAGGAACAAGAAAAGTATCCACCAGGGAAAAGTCAAAATTATCATCTTCTTGTACCAGGTCGGATATGGTTCCCTTAACGTTTATATTTAGCATTACCGAAGCATCACCGGCGGTGAGGTCCAAATCCAGTAAAACCACCTTTTTTTGTGTTTCCTGGGCCAGTGCTGCTGCCATGTTGCTGGCCAGCATGGTTTTGCCCACACCGCCTTTGGTGCAGAAAAGGGTAATAATTTTACCCCGTTGAGAGGGGATTGTTGATTCACTTTTCCGCGGTTGATTGGGCAGCCGGAATACATTCCGTTTTTTATGTATTTCATTTACCCGGCGAATACTGTCAGCCAGCTCGCTGGCCGAAAAGGGTTTTACCAGGTATTCGCTGGCACCGGCAGTCATGGCTTTGCGCAGGTATTCATTTTCCCCTTGTATCGAGACAATAATAATGGCGCAGTGAGGATTTTCCATGGTGATTTGTTCTGTGGCCCCGATGCCGTCCAACTGGGGCATGTTTATATCCATTAAGATAACGTCCGGCTTAAGTTCTCCGGCCAGTGTAACGGCCTCTTGACCGTCGGATGCTTCACCCACTACATCGATGTCCTCTTCAAAATAAAGCAGGCGTTTAATGTCATCCCTGGTATTGGCTATATCATCTGCAATTAACACCCTAATCACTGACATGGGGCAGCCCTCCTTTTTATCTCAATAGATGTTCTATTTTGCTCATGGGCAGAGCCGGCGCAGCTTTATCGTCCGGTGAACGCAGCATTAACTGAATGCTGCCCTGTTGAATGGCCAGGGCAATTTGCTGGGCTTGAACCGGAGAAACCATTAAAGTAGCAGTGGTTGGATCTTCCTGAACACCTTTTGTTCCTTCAGTTTTCCTGTTCACTGCCAGTACCGGAACATTTTGAATGATGGTACTGGTGGCCGCAAAACTGGGCTCGCTGGGGGTATCAAAGGTGACCATTACGTCCACGTGATCGCCTATGCCTATCAACCCGTGCAGTGCGGTGACGTTGGTTACCGGAACGGTTATTGCTCTTTTGCCCTTTTCCACCTTAGCAGCTAAACCACCGGCGGGATCATTTTTACCAATTAATTTGTTGCTTAATATTTGTTCCCCAGGATAAATATCACTGCGGGCCAGTTTACCCACCGCATCTTTAGCATCCACTATGGCACCGGGCATAATGTATTCTACCGGCATTTCTTTGAACTCCAGCATTTGCTCGTTAATTGGGGTTTTAGCCGCAATTCTTTGCTTGGCAACGGCCACCTGGGAAAAGTTACCCGATGTACGGTAGGTTTCTTTCAGGTTTTCCAGGTACTTGTAAGCACTAAAGGCTGTTACCAGTGCAAATACAATTGCCAGTAAAAAAATGAGCTTGTTTCTCATGTTAATATCTCCTTTACTTTAATATCTATTACTCTATCAACTTTGTGCCGTGTAACCCGTAATCGGTTTGGTTGGGGTCAATGGTATAATTCAATCCCTCCGGGGGATTCATCTCTAAAAAGTAGCCGGTAACACAACTTTTTTTGCCCTGGCCCTCAACACCTTTTAGTAAAAAAGCACCAAAACCAACTATATGTACTTTATCTCTACCGTTTAACACGGTGGGGTCATAAATGGGTACAATCATAACCATGGGACAGTCCCTGTGGTAATTGTCAATGGTACAGCGGGGTGTGTGGGGACACTGGCTGATGCGGTATTTTACGCCCTCTTCAGTGGGGCCTGACATGTTGCCCGGTTCCGTTTCAACCCAGTCGCCAACACTGATCACACCATCGTACCCGTACATAAGATTGTTGCGGTAACTTTTTGCTCCGGGCATTTCCAAAGCCAGGGCACCGTAATTGCCGGGACCGTAATCATCGTGTGAACCGGCTTTCAGTTGATACTCTTGCCCGAATACTAGGGGCTGCTCTGGTATACCAAAGGGAACAATGCCGGTTACACTGCTGACAGCACCAAAGACTGCGGTGGAACGGGCACTGACGGTACCGGAGCTTAGACCCAGTACTCGGGCAAAGGTATAGTTTACAGTGCGGGTTGCTTCTACCGTTATGCTGTTATGATCTTCATTAATGGTTACAGCGGCTTCTTGCGGTGAAACACCGTTATACTCCAGATAGCGTAATGCTTTTAACTCAGCGGCGGTGGAGGAGGGAAGCTCCCTGGCTGCTGCCAGGGCGGCGGCATCACAGGCATTGGACAACCTGGTTTTTTCCAGTACCAATGCTCCCACATCCACCACCAGGGCTGTTAAGCCTAAAATTACCACCAGTGCGGCCGAAGCCAATGCTATTACTGCACCGTCTTCTTTGTTTTTTAGGTTTACTAAAACAGAAAAGAATTTTTTAATCACTTACATCATTCCAATCTCATGGTAGACTCTGCCCTTAAAGTAACGGGGTTGGGCAGTATATCAGAGAACAGGGGAGTAACTAAATCAACATCGTAGGTAACTTCTACTGTTAAAGGTATCCCGGAAGTTCTTGCACTTTGGGTTGGCTCCAGCTTGGTCACCTGCAGCTTGGTATCGGCCTGGGGCAGTGGTGCTGATTCCCGGATGCGGGCTATAATTTCACTGTCTGTTTTGCCTACCGCGCCAATTCGGGCACCCTCCCGGGCGGCATGGGTGATGATAATATAGCAGTGGAAAACCCGCCCAAACTCCAAGATACCAAACAGAATGACAATTATAATGGGCAGAATTAAAGCAAGTTCCACCATTGACTGACCCTTTTGATTTTTTTGTAACTTATACAGCCACATCATTTGTACTTCACCCCAGTAGATAAGCTGCTGCCGTGCCGGCGGTTATAGCGATGCCGTAGGGGAAAGTCTGCCCGGTACCGCCGCTATGAATGGTGCCCAGCATATTTACCCTGGGCATTATGCCCGTAACGGAAAGAATAGTGTACCATACCGACTGTAATCTTGGTTTAAATTGACCGCTTTTAACCATTACTATTAATGCTAGTATACCGCCTGTTATGGCGGCGGCTAAAAAGGTCAACCAAACGAATGCTGGGCCTTTGAAGGCACCGATAACTCCCAGTAATTTCACATCCCCGGCACCCATTCCACCCAAAATAAAGGGAATAAAAAGCAAACCCATACCCAGCAAAAAACCTTTAATACTGGTAAATCCACCGTCAAAACCACCTAGATACAGGTTACCGGCAAGTGCCAGTACCAAGGCCGGCAGCAGTACAATATTATAAATTTTTTTGTATCGAATGTCGGTGTAAAGGCAGATAACCAGTACAGCCGTTAAAAAATAGTCCAGCATCACAGTGACCGGTCCTTTCTAATACTTTACTTGTTAAAGTGGCCCTACTTACAGTCAAGTAGGGCCATTGTTTAGAATTACTAAACCTTAGGAGCCGGAAGAACCTGATGCTGTCGGGTCGGAACCGCTTAATCCTGTATTTACATCGGTGAATTTTTGACTGATTGAATCACCAAGGGTAATAAGAGCCCCAATTGCCACCACAGCCACCAGTGCCAGGATTAAACCATACTCAGCCATTCCCTGCCCCTCTTCTTCAGTCCACAGTTTTTTTACCGTATTGAACATTAAAACCGCCTCCTGAATTGTTATTAAAATTAATTTCCCAATACTTTACCCAGATCACTTTTGCTTGGATCAAATACGTCCCTAATGCTGTGCCCCAGGCTTGTCAATACCGTTATACAAGCAAGAAGTATAAAACCTAAAATAAGTGCATACTCGGCCAGCGCTTGTCCACTTTCGTCTTTCCAAAAAGCTGCTGTCTTGCCCAGCCAGGTTCCACCTCCTTAAACATTTTGCTGCTGGTATTTATCTTGGTGATATACTAACATTTTTTGTTATATTTAACATGAAGCAACAGTCCGGAGTTGGAATGAAATTATCGTCTTAAGTGTCTAATAATTGGTGGCCCAAATAAATGGGACTTAAGACTTATAATTAACAGATAATTAAAAATATTAATACAAATCCAGGTAAAATAAATCCTGCGTTAAGGATTAACGCAGGATTTATATATCTACAATATTCTTTTTAATGGCCAGAAGTGCTGCCTGGGTGCGGTCGCTTACCCCCAGTTTTTGAAATATATTGGTGAGATGGTTCTTTACTGTTTTTTCGCTAATATATAATTTTTTGGCAATGGCCTTGTTAGATAACCCCCGGGCTATTTCCGTTAATACATCTAATTCCCGCCCGGTTAATCCGTACCGGCGGTGGGGTTGTTCATTTTGAGCGGTCATACGATTAAACTCTTGGAACACTTTGGTAATTAGGGAAGGGGGGATAAATGATTGCCCGGCAGCTACATCGCGGATGGTTTTTATTAACTCATCGGGACTTACGTCTTTAAGCACGTAGCCGGAAACACCGCTGCGAATCATTTCGAATAAATAATCCTCCTGGTCATGAATGGTTAGGGCAATTACTCCAACATGGGGTTTCTCTGATTTTATAATTTTGGTGGCCTCGATGCCGTTTAAATTGGGCATATTGATATCCATTAATACAATATCAACATCCTTAGACCGTGTAAGTTCTATGGCCTGGTTTCCATCTTCCGCTTCACCCACCACTGTTATGTTTGGTTCGATGGACAGTATTTTAACCAGGCCTTCCCGCAGTAGAGCATGGTCATCGGCAATAATTACTTTAATTTTTTTCGGTTGTTTATTTTCCGTCATGATACTCCCTCCAAATAACACGGCCCTTTATTAGTCATTTTTTGCCGCTACACTTAATAATATTTCTGTACCCCGGCCCGGGGCTGTTTTTATTTTAAATGATCCCTTTAATAATTGTATACGTTCTCTCATGCCCAGCAAGCCAAATCCTTTCCGGTTTTTTTCTGACAGTATTTTGTTTTTGTCAAACCCGCGGCCGTTATCTCTAACGGCTATGTTTATTTTTTCAGGCAAAAACTCTATTTTTATCATCACTTGGTTGGCTTGAGCATGTTTTTTTATGTTGGCCAATGATTCTTGAATTACTCTAAACAGCGCCACCTCCACCGCGCTGTCCAATCGACGTTCCCTACCGATCACTTTTGTTTCCACATAAATGTCATAATCCTTGCTGTACTGCTCGATATATCGTTTAATTGCCGGCACCAGACCCAAATCATCCAGCACCATAGGCCGCAAATCAAATATTATTTTACGTACATCCTTTAAACTTTTGCGCACCAGGTCCATTAAGCAGTGCAGTTCATGCTGTACTTTAGTGGGATCTTTTTCCAGCAGTTTTAAACAAAACTCTGTTCTCATTACAATATTGGCCATGCTTTGAGCCGGCCCGTCGTGAATTTCCCTGGCCACCCGTTTGCGTTCTTCTTCTTGAGCTTTAATAATGGATAAACCCATGGCGTGCATTTGCTGTATTTCACCAATCTGTGAGCTTAAAGTTTCCAGGTCGTTGGTTAAAAACCTCATGGCCATGGTCATGTTAGAAATTAATTCTTCCGAGCGCTGGATTGTTTTTTTAATTGTTATTAAATGGCGCTCTAGATAATCCCGGTGTAAGCGCAGCATTTTTTCCTGCTCTTGTAATTCCAGTAACTGCAGCTGTTTTTTATGGGCCTGGTTGTAGGCTTCTTTAATCTCTTCTTCATTATACTGCTTAAAGTCCCGGTCTACTTTCATTAACTGCAGCCGGGCCTTATAAAATTCCCGCTGCGTTTTATCCACCTTTAAAATGATGGCAGCGGTTTTTTCTTTGGTACGAGCCAGTTCACGCTTAACCCGCTCGTATTCCGTCCTGGCACTTTCACTGATCTGGTAAATTTCTTCTTTGCTTTTTTCCAAGGTATTGACTGTTTTGTTGATCACTTTATCCAAAACACTGATGTCCAGCAAAGCCATTCATCCTTTTGCAGTTTACATAATTAACTAATACCTATTTATAAATATTCTCTTGCTAACCATAAACTCCTGCCACTTACCCACTGGTTATACGTACCATAGTTTGAAATTAAGGGGGTGCAGTGAAAATTTTACTATTAACAAATATTTTATAAATGTTTAACCATAGGTTTACCAATGGGTAACTGCTTCTTAACAGGTTAGAGGTAACATTGTTGGTGATAATAATGAAAGGCGATGGGCGGAAAAAATAAATTAACTTAAATAAAACAATCACCTAAAATTAAATTTAATAAAGAGGAGGATTTTTAATGTTCAAAAGGAATTTAAGTGTAGTATCGGTACTGGTGCTGGTGTTGGCCGTATCATTGGTTTTGGTGGGCTGCGGTGGAGAAAAGGTTGGAAATACCCAAAAAGAGGGCGGCAGTAATGAGTTAACCGGCACGATTACCATTGCCGGCTCCACATCAGTACAGCCCCTGTCTGAAGAATTGAAGGATGCATTTATGGAGAAACATCCCGGCGTTATCATCCACGTGCAGGGCGGCGGTTCTTCTGCCGGCATTAAGGCGGCGATAACGGGGGCTGCTGAAATTGGTGCTGCATCCCGTAATCTAAAAGAATCCGAGCAGGATCAAGGTTTGGTTGAACATAAGATTGCCGTTGACGGTATTGCAGTGGTGGTTAATGCTAAAAATACCGCTGTTGAAAGTTTGACTGTAGAACAGGTGCGAAAAATTATGTGCGGTGAAATTACCAACTGGAGCGAAGTTGGCGGCCCCGATGCCGGCATTAACGTGGTTTCCCGTGAAGAGGGATCCGGTACCCGCAGTGCATTTACCCACTTGGTAATGAAGTACAAAGAGAACGGCCAGGAAAAAGAAGCAGAACTGACTGCCGGTGCCGCTATTCAGTCTTCCAACGGTGCAGTGCGTACCACCGTTGCCAATGATGAATATGCCATTGGTTACCTGTCTTTGGGTTACTTGGATGACAGCGTTCGCCCGGTTAAAATTGATGGGGTGGAGCCAACCGCGGAAAATATTTTGCAGGGCAGATACAAAATTGCCCGCCCCTTCCTGTATCTGACCAAAGGGGAACCGAAGGGCATTATTAAAGAATATATTGATTGGGTATTCACCCCCGAGGCCCAGGACATTGTGGCGGAAAATTATGTCCGGGTGGATAAGTAAAATAAAATAAACCAACGCAAGGGAAAGGTGGTCATACAGGCCGCCTTTCTACCGTGCATTATACTTGGGAAGGGATAGCCATGAATAATAAGTTAAGAAACTGGTGGGAAAAAATAATTGAAAAGGCTTTATTGGCCAGTGCAGCAGCTGCCGTTTTGGTGGTCCTGCTTATTTCTGTTTTTATCTTTGCCCAGGGGTGGCCGGTAATTCAAAAATACGGGCTGGGTCATTTTTTGTTCAATCTAGAATGGAAGCCGCTGGCCTACCCGGTGCAGTTTGGAATTTTGCCAATGATTGTGGGTTCCTTCTTGGTTACCTTTGGGGCAATTATTTTAGGTGTACCGCTGGGTGTAGGATGTGCTGTGTTTTTGGCTGAGTTTGCTCCCAAGTGGGTAATCAAAATTGTACGACCGGGTATCGAACTTTTGGCCGGAATTCCCTCAGTGGTTTACGGGTTTTGGGGCTTGATGGTGCTGGTCCCTCTGATTCAACAACACCTGGGCGGCCGGGGTATGTCGGTGCTGGCTGCTTCTATTGTACTGGCAATAATGATATTACCCACAGTAATAAATATATCGGAGGATTCTATCCGGGCGGTGCCCCGGGAGTACAAAGAGGGTTCCTTTGCTTTGGGGGCTACCCATTGGCAAACCATTAAAAAGGTAATCCTGCCGGCGGCCCGGTCCGGTATTCTTACAGCAGTGGTTTTGGGGATGGGGAGGGCCGTCGGTGAAACCATGGCGGTAATACTGGTGGCCGGCAATGCCACCGTGATACCCGGCTCAATGTTAGACATGGTAAGGACTTTAACCGCCCATATTGCCATTGAAATGGGCTATGCCGCCGGTGAGCATTCCCAGGCTTTATTTGCCGCCGGTATGGTTCTCTTTGTAGTAATTATGATATTAAATTCAATGGTACTGTTGATTCCTAAACGGGTAGGTGATGACCGGTGAGAAAATCAGTATTAATCGAAGAAAAGTTGGCCCGGGCCTCCCTGTGGTTGGCAGTAATTTTAACACTGGGCATTTTGTTTCTCATTCTATTTCATATTATCAGCCAGGGAATATTTGGAATCAACTGGGAGTTTTTAACCCAAGCCCCCAAAAAGATGGGTAAAGAGGGGGGGGTTTTACCGGCCATTGTAGGTACCGTTTATCTGGTGGCGGTGGCGCTGGCGGTGGCCACTCCCATAGGTGTGATGGCGGGAATTTATCTCACTGAGTACACCCGTAAGGGGAAACTGGTGAGTACCATCCGTTTTTTCACGGAAACTTTGGCCGGAATTCCTTCCATCGTGTTTGGTTTGTTTGGCTTCCTGTTTTTTGTAATTTTCCTGGAATGGGGTTGGAGTATAATTTCCGGTGGGTTAACGGTGGCTTTTATGATACTGCCTACCATTGTAAGAACCACCGAGGAAGCAATTAAATCCGTTCCCCAGTCTTACCGGGAGGGCAGTTTGGCTTTGGGAGCCACCCGCTGGCAGACTGTTTATAAAATCGTACTGCCCAGTGCGCTGCCCGGAATAGTTACCGGAATTATTCTCGGTATTGGCAGGGTGGTGGGGGAAACGGCGGCGGTTTACCTTACCGCAGGAACGTCGGGATTTATAATTCCTTCATCCGTATGGGACCCGGCCCGCACCCTTTCTGTACACCTGTTTGTTTTAGCTTCGGAGGGTATATCCTTTGAAAAAGCCTATGCCACTGCCGCAGTGCTGATAATGTTGATATTTGTTATCAATTTTATGGCCAATAAATTGATGAATTTAATGATTAAAAGACGCCGGGGGGCTGAGTGCTAGTTCGGCCGGCGGCAAGAACTTGGTGAGCGGTATGCAAATACTGCCGGGTTTAGTAAGATAATATTTTGGGCCTGGGTAAAGGGTGTCAGCCTTCACGGTAACCTTACCGGTAAACCGCTGGGACTGTTCATCATTTTGCTGCCGCTCTTTAAATTAAAATTAAACGCCTTTAATATCTTATATTCTTCACTATATTCTCCACCTTCATGCTTCTGCGTTCCTCACGTATTTTCGTATCAAATCCTTCGCCGCCTTGAACTTCTCGTGTTTTTCGTACCCCTTTTCGAATACTCACTTAGAATATCTTTCCCCTCACATTTAACTTACAAAAAACCAAAAGGGTAGATAATTCCCGGTGAATAATGTTCACCGAGCAGGAAAATACTAGTGTGGAATTCCCAATATTAACGAAAAGTGAGGTGGCATACTGCTGATGGAGGTTGATATTGAAAAATACGAAGCAGAAAACTTTAGAAAGTTAGATAAAATTATTGCTCAATATAAAGAACAGCGGGGCATGCTTATTCGTATTTTACAAAAATCTCAAGAGGTTTTTGGATATCTGCCCTTAAAAGTACAGGCTTATATTGCAGAGAAACTTGATATTCCCATTTCCACCGTAAACGGTGTGGTAAGTTTTTACTCTTTGTTTTCCCAAGAGCCGCAGGGAAAATACACAGTAAGTGTCTGTCTGGGAACCGCCTGTTATGTTAAAGGGGCACAGGAAATTTTAGAGGCCATTAAAAAAGAACTGCAAATAGATGTAGGGGAAACCACCATGGATAATTTGTTTACTTTAAAAGCCACCAGATGTATCGGAGCCTGCGGTTTGGCCCCTGTTATTACCATAAATGACGATATATACGGCAGGCTTACACCGGCCGATATTCCATCCATTCTATACAAGTATACAAGCGCCGATAAAAAAGCCCGGGTAACTCACTAGGAGGTGATAATGTTGTCTTTAACACCTGTCAGGTCCATTGAGGATTTAAGAAAAATCAAAGAAGAAACTTATACGGGTATAAAGCTGCGTTTGAAAGATAGCGCTGTGGAAAGGGAAATTGCCAAATATCACATACTGGTCTGCACCGGTACGGGATGTGCTTCTTCCAAAAGCAAGTTAATACACCAAAAGTTGGAAGATGAAATAAGAAAAAGAAAATTGGAAGATAAGGTTAAGGTAATAAAAACCGGTTGTTTTGGTTTTTGCAAATTAGGACCCATAATTGTTATTCACCCCGATAGAACTTTTTATACCAAAGTTGAATTGGAAGATGTGGATGAGATTCTGGACCAGCATATTGAAAATGGTCAAATAGTTGAAAAACTGCTGTATAAATCTGTAAAAACAGGTGAACTGCAGAAAACGATAGATGAAATAGATTTCTTCAACCATCAAATGCGTATAGCCCTTAGAAATTGTGGCGTTATTAACCCGGAAGATATACGGGAATACATAGCTTTGGACGGTTATATGGCTCTGGCCGATATTTTAACTAAAAAGATTCCGGCCCAAGAAATAATTGAAGAAATTAAGCAGTCGGGGCTGCGCGGGCGCGGTGGTGCCGGTTTCCCCACCGGACTGAAATGGGAATATACCGCTTCTTATGAAGGGGATGAAAAGTTTGTACTGTGTAATGCAGATGAGGGTGACCCGGGGGCCTTTATGGATCGCTCTATTCTGGAAGGTGACCCTCACAGCATTTTGGAAGCAATGATTATTGCCGGGTACTGTATTGGGGCCAAACAGGGATATGTTTATATCAGGGCGGAATATCCCATTGCGGTGGAACGGTTGGAAATTGCCATAGACCAAGCCAGAAGAATTGGTCTTTTGGGTTCCAACATACTGGGTTCGTCTTTTGATTTTGATCTAGACATCAGAATTGGTGCCGGAGCCTTTGTATGTGGGGAAGAAACGGCCCTTATTCAATCGGTGATGGGATTTAGGGGGGAACCGAGGCCAAGGCCGCCTTACCCGGCAGAAGTGGGGCTGTGGGAAAAACCAACTTTAAATAACAATGTAGAAACCTATGCCAATATTCCCGTTATTCTTAGAAAAGGTGCCCGCTGGTTTGCCGGTATCGGAACAAAAGACAGCAAAGGGACTAAAGTTTTCGCCCTGGCCGGGCAGATTAAAAATACAGGGCTGATTGAAGTGCCCATGGGTACTACAGTAAGAACAATTATATACGATATCGGCGGCGGCATCAGCAACGATAAAAATGTTAAAGCAGTTCAATGCGGCGGCCCTTCGGGAGGATGTTTACCGGCGGAAATGCTGGATAAAGAAATAGATTTTAAATCTTTAACCGATATAGGATTGATTATGGGCTCCGGCGGCATGATTGTGATGGATGAAACGGACTGTATGGTTGATATAGCCCGCTTTTACCTGGAGTTTGCCCAGGATGAGTCCTGCGGGAAGTGTGTTCCCTGCAGCATTGGAACAAAGAGGTTATTAGAAATACTGGAAAAAATAAGCAGCGGCCAGGGAGAAATGGAAGACCTGGAAAGACTGGAAAACCTGTGCTATGAAATTAAAGATTCTTCGCTGTGCGGTTTGGGTCAGACGGCACCAAACCCCGTATTAAGCACGTTAAAGTTTTTCCGGGATGAATATATTGCCCACATTAAAGATAAGTACTGCCCGGCCGGGGTTTGTAACGGCCTGTTGAAAGTTGTAATTTCAGACGATAAATGCATTGCCTGCGGTATTTGTGCCCGGATTTGTCCCGTTAATGCCATTACAGGGGAACATAAAAAACCCCCCTTCCGCATTCATCAGGATGTCTGCATTAAGTGCGGTGCATGTATTGCCCGCTGTCCTGTCAATGCCATTTATAAACATTAAAGGTGGTGAAAAAGATGGAAAACATCAGAGAAAATGAAGAACAAAAGCTGGCCGAAAAAACAGTGACAGTAAACATAGACGGAATAGATTATAAAGTACCGGTGGGAATTAGTGTTTTAGAAGCTGCCCGGATGGTGAATATAGAAATTCCCAGTTTGTGTTATTTGAAAGATATTAATGAAATCGGTGCTTGTAGAGTTTGTGTGGTAGAAATCGAGGGGGCCCGCAATCTGCAGGCTTCCTGCGTGTACCCGGTAAGGGAAGGGTTGAAAGTTAAAACCAACACCGAAAGGGTTCGCCGGGCCAGGAGAACGGCCGTAAGCCTGCTGCTGTCTAATCATCACCGGGAGTGTACAACTTGCATAAGAAACCTGAACTGCGAACTGCAAAATTTAGCCGATGACTTGGGCATTAGAAATATACCCTTTACCGGCGAAATGAAAGACTATGGTTTTCACGATAACAACCCGGCAATTCAAAGGGATTATAATAAGTGTATTAACTGCCGCCGCTGTATGGCAATCTGCAATAAAATACAGGAATGCTATGTGTATACTCCCATTAACCGCGGGTTGGATACCGTTATTGCCCCCGCATTTCAAAAAGATTTGTCTGAAGTGAGCTGCATTATGTGCGGGCAGTGTGTACTGGCCTGTCCCACCGGCTCTTTAACTGAAAAGGAACATATTAACGAAGTGTGGGAAGCAATCTCAGACCCGGATAAATATGTAATTGCGCAAACCGCGCCTTCTATTCAGGTGACCATCGGTGAAGTTTTCGGCATGCCCATAGGTTCCTTTGTGGCCGGTAAATTAGTGGCCGCCCTCAGAAGAATCGGTTTTGATAAGGTTTTTGCCACCGACGTAACAGCAGATTTAACTATTATGGAAGAAGGCAGCGAGTTGGTGGAAAGGCTGCTGCATCACCCGGATAAGTTACCTCTGCTTTCTTCCTGCTGCCCTGGCTGGGTAAAATTTGCCGAGCATTTCTACCCGGAGTTCCTGCCTCATTTATCATCTACCAAATCTCCCCACGCCATGTGCGGTGCTTTAACTAAATCGTGGTATGCAAAAAAATACGGCTTTGATCCGAAAAAAATTGTCAATGTGGCCATAATGCCCTGCACGGCCAAAAAATATGAGGCCGCCCGGCCTGAATTGGAGTGTGATGGGTACAGAAATGTTGATTATGTACTGACCACAAGGGAATTGGCCCGGATGATCAGGCAGGTGGGCTTGGATTTTCCCAACCTGCCTGATGAAGAATATGATGAACCCTTTGACCAATACAGCGGGGCAGCCATGATATTTGGAGCCACAGGAGGAGTTTTGGAAGCCGCTGTGCGCAGTGCCCACAAGTTGATAACCGGCAAAGATATGCCGGTTCCGGATTATGAAGAGGCCAGGGGACAGAGCGGTTTAAAATATGGAACGATAACTTTTGGCGATAAAACTATTACGGTAGCAATTGCCCACGGCACCGGGAATGCCAAAAAGGCCTTAGAGCTGTTTAAAAGCGGGGAAAAGCATTTTGACTATATGGAAGTTATGGCCTGCCCGGGTGGATGCGTAGGCGGTGGAGGACAGCCTATTTTAGGCGGCAGAGATTATAAATATATTTCTCTAAGTTATCGCCATAATCGTGCCGATGCTTTATACAATATAGACAGGGACAAAGAAATAAGGTACTCCCATGAAAACCCCAGGATACAGCAGATTTATAAGGAATTTTTAGGCCAGCCTTTATCGGAAGTGGCCAAAAAATATTTGCACACCACTTATGTTCCCCGCGGAGTGCATCCGTATTTGAAAAAAGAACAATTCTATAAAGGGTTTAGCGAAAATTAAAACCGGTGGAATAATGCCGCAGTAATTCTTCTGCGGTATTATTCTTTAATTTAACGGTAACACTAACCGGGTTAATTTTCTTTAATTATTTGTTCTGCCCTTGCGTGCATATTAGGAAATAAGTCTGCCGGGACAAACTGCTTACCCAGTTTAGATGCTATCATGTATCTTGCACACTTATTTTTATCTCCTAAACAGTATCTTTCTTTGTACATTTTGCCTAAAGCGCTTTCTATATCCATCTTGTTGTTGTAAAAAGGACATCCTTTCAAATACTCGCAGTGCATTTTTTGCCCTCCTGCAAATAGCATTATTTAAAACGTGTTTTTTATATATGTGGTATAGTACTATGGGATATAATTGATTTTCAATATTAGACATTAAAAAAGCTGATAATTTATATTTTTTCTATTCAGGAAATTAACTTGATATTGCCTGCTGAAGGGTTTAATGAAAAAGGGCGCACCTAACAGGTGTACCCTTTTTATGTATAACTTAATGGCAGATTTGCTGTGATAATGTAATATAACAGGAATTATAATATTTATATAGAATATGGTTTAAGAAGCATTATTAACCAATTTTTTTACCAGTTCAGGAATATTTTTAAAGGCATCGATTTCGTATTCTTCAATTCTACCCTTGTCGCACAGCTCGGAGAATTTAGGATCAATAGGCAGTGTAGCCAGCATGGGCAGGCCTAATTTAGCAGCTGTTTCACCGTGACCTTGGCCAAAGATTTGAGATTCTTTACCGCAGTGCGGGCAAACATAGTAGCTCATATTTTCAACCATACCTAAGATGGGAATGGGAGGCTCCATAAGGCTTACCATTTTAACTGCTTTACGTACCACCATGGAAGCCAGATCCTGCGGTGATGTAACGATAACCAGGGCGTTAAGCGGGATTTGCTGCATTACTGTCAGTGGAACGTCACCAGTGCCCGGAGGCAGGTCTAACAACAGATAGTCCAGTTTACCCCATTCAACGTCTGTCCAAAATTGTTTAACAGCACCGGACAAAATGGGACCGCGCCAAATTACAGGGTCATCTTCATTTTCCAAAAGCAGGTTTAAGGACATAATTTTAATGTTTAAAATGGGACTTTTAGGCGGTTCAAAGCCTATGCCGGTACCTTTGCCCGGTCTATCCATAACACCAAACATTTTCGGAATGCTGGGACCGGTAATGTCGGCGTCCAGTATGCCCACCTTGTAACCCTGCTTGGCTAAACTAACCGCCATTAAAGATGTAACTGAGGATTTGCCGACACCACCCTTACCGCTCATGATAGCGATGATATTTTCGACCATGGTGGAGTCATTGGCGGCTAGTTTTTCGGGACCTGCACAACTGTTTCCGGTACTGCAGCTGTTTCCGCTGCTGCAACTGCTGGCGCTGCAAGAACCGTTTTGATTGTCTTGGCAACCTGTGCATTTTTCATCCATCATACGTTCCCCCTATCTGATATGGACATTGTTTCATAATCATAATATTACCGGTTTAGAAATAAGTCAATACGTATTTGGGATATATTATATATTTAATATTTGATTCTTTTAAAAATATACTACCGGATTAGGAGGTATATAAAATTTTAGTGGATTATCACGTGCATCCCAATTATTCTATTGATGCCCAGCAGCATTCCATTGATATGTTTTGCAACCGGGCGGTAGAATTAAACCTTGCGGAAATATGTTTTACCCCCCATTTTGAATGCGACCCGGTGCGCAGGCAAAAGGACTGGTTTGTAAGGTTAAATGGTGTCATACATCCTATGGAATGTTGGCAGTGGATTGATTGCTATTTTGAAGAAATAGAAAGGGCCAGGGTTAAATATACTCCCCTTGGTTTAAAGGTAAAGGCGGGGGTGGAAATTGGCTATGACCTTGGGTTGGAAAGCACCATCGAGCGGTTGGTAAATTCCTATCCCTTTGATTATATTTTAGGTTCTGTACACTGTTTGAACCATTGTGCTATTTCCAACCGGGTGGAGAGTGGTAGTTATTTTGCTGGGAAAACGGTGGAACAAGTGATTCAAGATTATTACTATTTAATAGAGCAAATGGTAAAGACAAAGTTATTTGATTGTGTTGGGCATATTGATTTATACCGCCGCTATGGTTTGCAGTACCTGGGCCCGGAAATTGAATTGGTTCGCCGTGATGTGGTAGAACCGATATTGAAAAAAATTTCCCAATTCAACATGGGGTTAGAAATAAATACATCCAGCAGGCGCCGCGGCCACCGGGAATTTCATCCCGGTTCCCAATTGTTGAATCTGGCCATAAAATGCGGTGTAAAAATATTCACCCTGGGTTCCGATGCCCACGGTTTATCCCAGCTGGGGGAGGGAATTTCCGAGGCTTGGTCAATGTTAAAGGGCCTGGGACAGGATATAACTGTGTATAGTGGACGTAAGCCCAGAGCAGTTTCCTAGACGGCACCTGATAGCAAATATATCCTATGGACAAATTAACCTTTTGTACCATAAAATATATATGTTGCTTTTTAGGGAGGTGACTGAGTTATGACATTGAAAAATAAGGCTGTCAAAAAATACCGGGCAGGTAATATTACTGCCGCTTTTGGAGCAGATTTGCTGGTGACCGGCTCCACCAGTGTGCCTAACCTCCTGCTTAAATATTATACTAAACTGGATATTACTGACAGTGAAATGATGTTATTAATTCAGCTGCTCAGGCTGCGCACCGAGGAAAAAAATCTTTTTCCCACAGCGGAAGAACTTGATCCATATGTAAACGGTGGGGCCGAGCAGGTGCAGTATTTAATAGATAGTTTGTTGGATAAAGAACTGCTTTCCATCACCCAGTATTATGATTTTGGTAAGGATATGGTGGTGGATGGGCTTGATTTTGAGCCGCTGTATGAGAAATTATCCGAGCTGTGGGCTTGTGATAAGGTGAAGGAAATAGAAGAAACCAAAAACATTTTGGACAGATTGCATCAATACAGATCCGCTGATCAACTGCCAGTAAAGGAAAGCAAGTCACCGCTGAGGGAAGACCAACCGAAGGGACAGGTTTTGAATATATGTGCCCTTTTTGAACGGGAATTTGCCCGGCCGTTATCACCGATGGAGGTGGAGCGCATCCGCCACTGGATGGATGAAATAGACAGTGTATTAATTATAGAAGCGCTGCGCCGGGCAGTGCTGCTGGGTAAAAGCAATTTCCGTTATATAGATGCGATTTTAATGGAGTGGCGGAAAAATAATTTGCGTACCCTGCATGATATTAACCGGTATGATGAGGAATTCAAAAAGCGCCGGATCGGTCGCGGTTATTCCGGCAGCAGAAAAAGCCAGGAGAAAAGAATGGCAGCGGAAAGTGATAAAGAGCGCAAAAAGCTGTATGACGCGCTTTTGATGAGTTAACCGAGGTGGTAAAATGGCTGAGTGCCGTTACTGTGGTGGTACCGGGTTGGTGATGAAGGGTGATAAGGCAGTGCGATGTGCCTGCGTGCGGGATAAAATAAAGGAAGCGGCCTATGCCCAATCCGGTTTAACGCCTTTAATGAGGGGTTTTACCTTTGAAAACTTTGATTTTAAATATTATTCCCCGGACAAGTTTGATAAGGTTAAAGGAGTTAGTTATGCCCAAACAGCCCAGATAACCTATAAAGCAGCCCGGGAATTTGTGGATAAGTTTTTACAAAACCGCCATACCGAAGGACTGCTGTTTACCGGCCCGGTGGGAAGCGGTAAAACTTTTTTAGCCTGTGCCATAGCCAATGCCGTGCTGGAAAAAGGGGGGCAGGTATTATTTGTGGTGGTGCCCGATTTGCTGGATAAAATCCGGGCTACCTATGACATCCAGCACAGAGAATTAACTGAGCAAAGCATAATTGATGCTGCCAGGGAGATCCCCCTGTTGATACTGGATGACCTGGGAGTGCACAATTACACCCAGTGGACAATCAATAAATTATATTCCATTATTAATTACCGGCTTAATTATCAATTACCAACGGTTATTACCACCAATTTATCTGTGGCGGAACTTTCGGAACACCTGGGCGAGCGCACGGCGTCAAGGCTGTTTCAAATGTGCAAGTTTTACCGGCTGTTGGTTGACAACAATATACGCTATTTAAAAAGAATTGAAAGCAGGTAAGGGGTGGCTGTTTAGCCGCTCCTTTTTTTTAAGCGGTGGCAGATACTGCCGGGATCAGCAGGACGACTTTTTCAGGGCAGACCGGCAGCCGGCGAATAAAATGATTATCAAGAGAGATACTACAATCATTATGAGAGCACAAACACAAAACTGGTATAAGCATCGCCACCTTTGTTACCACTCCCGTTGACTTAAAGGCCATTGCCCCTGAAAAATGTTAAAACCCTGCAAAAAGGAGCGTTGTATGGTGGAATAGGGTTAGGCATCGGGGCGCTGTTGATACACAAAACCGCATCCGCTAATGGAAGCGGTTTTTTTATGGTTAAATTTTCATGTATATGGATAAGCTTATATTGACAAAATATAACTCGTAGCCGGGAAAAGGAGGAAAAAATGTACAAAAAAATCCGTATGCTCGCCGTTTCATTGACAGTGATGATGACGGTCACAGCGGTGCTGACCGGGGCAGCAATGGCCGGTGAGGGTTCGGACACTATTGCCACCCAGGTGGCCCAAGGAGAACCATCTAATCCAGACATGTCATATATAGTGCAGGAGGGAGACACCCTTTACGGAATTAGCAGGAAGTTTAATCTAACTGTTGCATCACTGATGCGTTATAATGGCTTGGATAACACTACCATTTTGGTGGGGCAGAAGTTATATTTACCTTTAGAAAATCCACCGGCAGTGGCGGTGATATCCAGGAGTAAAGTTAACATTTCACTGGAAGAAGTTGATTTATTGGCCCGGTTGATTCATGCCGAAGCCCGCGGTGAAAGTTTTGTGGGTAAAGTGGCAGTGGGGGCGGTGATATTAAACCGCCTTAAAAGCCCTTATTTTCCTCATACCATTAAAGAAGTGATTATGCAAAAAAACCATCGCGTATATCAATTTAGCCCGGTGGGTGACGGGTCAATAAATCTAAAACCGGACAAAAGCTCTAAACTGGCGGCAATACAGGCATTAAAGGGTGATGATCCCACCAATGGTGCGCTGTTTTTTTATAACCCCAATGCCAGTTCAGACACGTGGATTCGAACTCTGCCTGTTATAACTAGGATAGGTAATCACGTATTTGCTTCTATAAAGGCTTAGTGAGGTAAGCACTGGCGGTTAACGGCCAGCGTTGCAAAAAGGAACCGGCGGTATTGATACCCTGTACAGTAAAGGGCGCAGTAACTGCGTCCTTTATCCTTTAGGTGTTGTAGATGAGGGGTGAGCCAGTGGAACAGAGCAGAAGATTGCCCGTTTTTTTAATAACAATTTTTTGTTTGTTAACACTGGTGGGCTGCAGTTTGCAAACCGGGCTGCCTGAACCTAAAGTGCCGGTGGCATCCCGGGTGCTGGATTCATCCGGCCGGTTAATTACCACCATTGGTGAATACAACCGCATTCCCGTCAAGCTGGAAGAGATATCGCCGTATATGAGGCAGGCCATTGTAGCGGTGGAAGATGCCCGGTTTTATAAACACCCGGGTGTAGATCCCGTTGGTTTATTAAGGGCTGTGTATCACAATATCAGGGCCGGGAAACTGGTGGAAGGGGGCAGTACCATTACCCAGCAGCTGGCCAAAAATTTATACCTCAGTCACCAGCGCACCTTGTCTCGAAAAGTTAAAGAAATGTACTATGCCATACTGCTGGAACGTTACTATACAAAAGATGAAATTTTAAATAAATATTTAAATACGGTGTATTTTGGCCGGGGGTGCTACGGTGTTGAAGCGGCAGCCGGTAAATTTTTTAATAAAAGGGCTAAAGATTTGACAGCGGCGGAAAGTGCCATGCTGGCCGGTTTTGTAAAAGCACCCAGTATCTATTCCGACCCCGGTAACATTGAAGCAGCTCGTAAAAGGCAGAAAACTGTATTAAAAAGAATGTACGAGCTTAATTTCATAGATGAGAAGACGTTAAAGAAGGCCCAAAATGAACCCGTAAATATAGTGCCGGTACCGCCTCACGCCGGCGAAGCGGGGTATTTTATCGCCCAACTGCTGAAACAGCTGGATGAAGTACTGCCCGGCGGGAAGGATATTTTGTATACCGGGGGATTGGAAATAGAAACTACTTTGGATTTGGATATGCAGAAGGCGGCAGAGGAAGCGGTAGATATGCGGTTAAAAAATGAAGATGATGAGCTGCAGGCTGCCCTGGTGGCCATTAATCCTGCCAACGGGTATGTGGTGGCCATGGTGGGGGGAAAAGATTACAGCCAAAGCCAGTACAACCGGGCCTTAGCCGCCCGGCAGCCCGGTTCCGCCTTTAAACCCTTTGTTTATGCTGCAGCCCTGGAACACGGGTTTACGGCGGCCAGCACTTTTTTTTGCGGGCCGGTTGAATACCCGCAGTTTGATAACAAACCTTACAAACCCACTGATTACGGGGGCGGCTACCATAACCGGTACTTTACGCTGAAAGAAGCCTTAAAAATATCGGATAATGTGGTGGCGGTACAGCTGAATGTTCAAATTGGCCCCAGGGTTGTGGCGGACTTAGCCAGGCGCCTGGGTATAAAGAGCCAGTTAAAGGCTTACCCATCCCTGGCCTTGGGAACATCGGAAGTAACCCCTATGGAGCTGGCCAACGCCTATGCGGTATTTGCCGGCGGTGGGATACTGGCCGAACCGATATATTTTACCCGGGTAAAGGACAGCAGGGGGCAGGTGCTGGTAAGCCGCCGCAGTAAGCTGTCCAGGGTGATGGATGAAAAACATGCCTATATCATTACTGACATGCTGAAAAGTGTATTTGAGCCGGGAGGAACAGCTTCAAACTTAAATATTAACCGCCCGGCAGCGGGAAAAACAGGCACCACTGATAACTATCACGATGCCTGGTTTGTGGGTTATACTCCGGAACTGGTGGCAGCAGTTTATGTGGGATATGATAAGGATGAAAAAGGACAGGTCAGGATCGTTGGCACCGGGGGGCAAAAAGCGGGGCCTATTTGGGAACTTTTCATGAGCAAAGCATTAAGTGATAAGCCCCAAAAAGAATTTACAGTGCCCAAGGGTATTGTGTTTAAAGAAGTGTGTACCAGAGATGGCCTGCTGGCGTCACCGGCCAGCACCGGTGTAATAAAGGCAGCCTTTGAAGAAGGTACAGAACCGGTGGTGTACTGTACCGGTGATGTAAACTGGCAGAAATATCCGCGGCTCTTTGATGAACAGTCAAATCAAATTGATTTTCCCGCGGAAATTCCCTGGTCCAATCCCATACTTAGAAACAGGAATTTTACAAACAAGCGTTACAGAGACCACCGGTTTTAGAACCGCAGCATTTTGCAGGGAAATTAACTTAAAAGGACTTGTTTCCACTGGAAACAAGTCCTTTTAAGCGGTTAAGCCGGTGAACGGTTCTTTTTTCTCCTTTGCTCGGCCAATGCTGCCTCCACCATGTTTAACGGGTTGTTATCACCAATGTGGCGAATAGTTCCATTAGCTTGAAAACGTACAATATTTCGATAACGACCGTCAAAAAATTCCAGCATACCGCTGTTTGCGTCCCAACTCAATGCCTGTAACTCTAAAAAATTACCTTCCCAATCCTTACCAAAGGGTGAATCTTCAACATAGGCAATGGCCTCTTCTGCCGTCAAGTGCTTAAACCAATTAGGTGAAACGTTTTTCATGTTTGCAACCCACCTTATAGTTGTATAATACTCCGGCATTCTCAAAGTAGTTTAACCAATAACTCGTTTCCATATGCAGATGACACACCTTCATAACCAACAGTTAACAAAAGCACAATGTAAAAAAGTATTACCAAATAGAATATAAGAAATAAAGGATAATTTCAACTAGAAATAAAAATACTTTTAGAAGATAGGGGGTGTGGCCTGTGTCGGCAAAAGAAGCTAAATTAACCCAGATGACCAAAGCCTCTGGGTGAGCGGCAAAAATAGGGCCGGAGACCCTGTCGCAGGTGCTGCGACAATTGCCGAAGATAGACGACCCCAACCTGATGGTGGGGCTTGAAAATTCCGATGATGCAGCGGTATATCGCATAACTGATGATACAGCCATTATACAAACCTTGGACTTTTTTCCTCCCATGGTGGATGATCCGTATATTTTTGGGCAAATTGCTGCTGCCAATGCTTTAAGCGATGTTTATGCCATGGGCGGGCGCCCGGTGATGGCGTTAAATATAGTCTGCTTTCCCAACTGCTTGGATACAGCTGTACTAGAGGAAATTCTGCGGGGCGGAGCAGATAAAGTGAGCGAAGCCGGGGCGGTAATAGCAGGTGGGCATTCGGTAGAAGATGACGAACCCAAATATGGCCTGGCTGTTACTGGCCTGGTGCATCCGGATAGGATGCTGTCTAACGGTGGGGCTTTGCCCGGCGATGTACTGGTGCTGACTAAACCCCTGGGCACGGGAATTGTTAACACTGCTGTGAAGGGTAACTTGGCATCACAAGAAACTTCATCACTGGCTGTCAAGTATATGGCTATGTTAAATAATAAAGCCGGTCAAGTGATGAATAAAGTGGGAGTAAATGCCTGTACGGATATAACCGGTTTTGGCCTGCTGGGGCATGCGGCGGAAATGGCCAGGGCCAGTAATGCAGCAATGGAATTCTGGTCCTCGGAATGCCCGGTGATTCCCGGTGTAATTGAATTGGCCCAGATGGGCATGATACCTGCTGGGGCATATAACAACCGTCAGCATTTGGGAGATGGCGTAACCTTTGCTGATTCTGTACCCCGGGAAATGCAGGACATAATGTTTGACCCGCAGACATCCGGGGGATTGTTAATTAGCGTGCCGGAGCATAAAGCAGACCGGCTTTTAAACTTGTTAAAGGAAAGTCAGGTTGATGCAGTTACCGTAGGCCGGGTTACTTCCGGCGGGGGACAGTTGATTAAAGTTAAATAGAGGGAGGTTAAATTGTGAACAAAGAAGTAAACAACTGCGGTTTGGCCTGCCCGCAGCCGGTGATTAATACCAAAAGGGCACTGGATGAAATAGAATCCGGCGTGGTGGTTTCTATTGTAGATAACCAGGTGGCCAAAGAAAATGTAACTAGGTTTGCCCAAAATGCCGGGTATGATGTTTCCGTTGCCGAAAAGGACAATAAATTTATCATTACCATTACCAAGGGGGAAGGTGTTCAAACGGAAGCAGAATCAGATGAGGTGATTTCCTGTGTGCCTGCCGGCGGTACAATATACTTAATCACCACCGACTCCTTGGGCCAGGGCTCACCGGAACTGGGGTACACTTTAATGAAAAGTTTTTTCGCATCGATTAAAGAAACTAAACCAGCCCCGGCGGCGCTGATATTTATGAACTCTGGGGTGAAGCTGGCTTGTTCAGGCTGCAAAATGGTGGAAGATTTACTGGCGCTGCAGCAAAAGGGCACCGAAATACTGGCCTGCGGTACGTGTTTGGATTACTATAAAATTAAGGAACAGCTGGCAGTGGGAAAAGTCAGCAACATGTTTGAGATAGTAGAAAAAATGGGAACGGGAAAAGTAATAACCATAGCCTAGCGGCAGGTGTAAAGACAGCAGAGGATCAGGATATGGTGGAAAAAACGGTGGGTTATTAATGCAAGGGTACCGCAGAGGTACCCTTAATAAAAAATATATTAATTTAATGTTGACTTTTAGATATTATTGGTGCATAATATTATATGCGTCAACGGGATGTAGCTCAGTTTGGCAGAGCATATTAACCTAAAAGGCACTTTTTTACCAATGGTAGTATATATTGACATTAGGCTAATTTTGTAGCATAATAATAATTGTAGTTTGACGGGATGTAGCTCAGTTTGGCTAGAGCGCACGCTTCGGGAGCGTGAGGTCGCAGGTTCAAGTCCTGTCATCCCGACCAGTAATCCTCACTGGAAACCCAGTGAGGATTTTTATGTGTGCCCGGCATGGGCAATGTCTATAGGGTGAAAGTCCCGAACGTTGAAGGTAGCAGTAAACGTTAGCTTAAGGCAAGGGTGTCCGC
>NZ_JAFBCW010000024.1 GCF_016907915.1 Desulforadius tongensis | reverse complement strand
TGAACTTCGTTCCACAACATGAACCGCCGTATACCGAACGGTACGTACGGTGGTGTGAGAGGACGGGAGTTAATCACTCCCTCCTACTCGATTTAGCCGGCAAATTGTATACCACGGTTTTGACTTAAATTTGTATATATAACAATTAATGATAGAAGTACAGGGTGGAAAGAGTTGTTACCTTATACTCCAATCATCGCAACGGTTGGTGCAGGCGATATACCCAAGGCTAAAACAACTAAAACCAACCGGGTGTTTTTTTACTGCTATGGAGATAAAAAATTAATTTTTATTATTTAAGTTGATTACCGAAATAAGCTGCAGTATAGAGTGCCTTCATATCTTCAACACTGGGCACCCTCGGATTGCAGTAAGTGCATATATCGTTCAGTGCATTTTCAGCTGTTGCTTCCAGCCGGTTAAAGAATGTCTTTTCGTCCACTCCGGCATCTTTAATGGTTTGCGGCTGCCCAATATCTTTTTGCAGTTGGAAAATGGCAGCTATTAATTTTTTCACGGCGTCCCTGCTGTTTTCATAATGAATATTCAATGCACTGGCAATTTCTGCATATAAATTAGACACGGCAATAGAGTTGAATTCAATTACATAAGGCAGCATTAAAGAGTTTGCTGCTCCATGAGGTATACCGTATTGAGAACCTAACTGGTGTGCTAAACTGTGAACTATCCCCAGGAATGAATTGGTAAAGGCCATACCTGCCATGAGAGATGCGGTATGCATATCCTCGCGGGCAGCTTTATTTCGCCCGTCAGCGTAGGCTTTGGGTAAGCTGTGAAATACCATTTGAATGACTTTTAATGCCAGTGCTTTATCTATTTCTGTAGCCGCAATTGATGTATATGATTCAATTGCGTGGGTTAAAACATCCATTCCTGTGGCGGCAGTAACTTTGGGGGGCATTTGAGAAGCCAGCTCTGGATCGGCAATTGCAATGTCCGGCGTAATTTCACTGCCGGCAATAACATTTTTTACATTGGGTTCAACTTTACGGTTAGTGATGACAGCAGCACAGGTAACTTCCGAACCGGTACCACTGGTGGTGGCAATAGCGATAAAACGGGCTTTTTGCCGTAAAGGGGGAAGAACACCAAAGGCCTTCTCCCAAGTGATGTCAGGGTATTCATAAAAGACCCACATACCTTTGGCAGCATCCATAGAAGAGCCGCCGCCTACAGCCACAATCCAGTCGGGCTTAAATTCTGCCATTAATTTAACACCTTTTTCCACCGTATCCCGTGATGGGTCAGGTTCAACCTCGGCAAAAACTTTAGTTTCCAAACCGGCTTTTTTAAGATATCCTTCAATTTTTTCAATAAAACCCAAGCTGGCAATTACCCTGTCAGTTACAATAAAAGCCCGGCTGCCCTTGATTTCTTGAAGATAACTAACAGCTCCCCAACCAAACACAATATCTCTTGGCACTCTAAATGTCTTCATTACAAAGCCTCCTTATAAATTAATTCATTATAGTTCAACAGCAATTTTTGTTCCAACAAATGATTATAGAAAGTTATGTAATTTCGGTGGTACAAGATGTGCTGTGTGTTCTTAACAAGAACACATATATACCAGTTTTAAACACCTGTATCATATTATTACAGCCACCGTCCCCTGGGAGAGTAGGCCGCTGCCGAAATAATTTTTATAAAGCTCTAAGGTATAAACAGCCGCAGGGCTTGTTTGTATTATTGGGAGCGTCATTAAATTTTGGCCATCAAAAAAATAATTGCCTTATGTCAAATTTAATGGAAATTTGATAAAAAAATAAACATTTTACAGTAAAATAAAAATATATGTTCGTTTTAACCTGCACCCTAATTCAAGACAAAAAATACAAGGAGGCATCTACTTGAACAAAACAGGCGTCAAAAAAGACTTACTTTTTATTCCATTGATTATTCTGTTAACAGCACTGGTAATGACGTTTATCACGGGCTGTACCGGTTCCCATTCTGCAGTACCAGCATCTTCTAAGGGAAATGAGCAGCAGCTGCAGGTAGGTTCTCCATCCACCGGCAGCGGGGAAGTGAAAGTTCACTTTATTGATGTTGGCCAAGCTGATGCAGCTCTTATCCAACTGCCATCCGGTAAAAATATTCTTATTGATGGTGGAAATAATGATGATGGCAGTCTGCTGGTCAATTATATAAAAAAACAGGGGATTAAAAGACTGGATTACGTTATCGGTACACACCCCCATGAAGATCATATCGGCGGCTTAGATGCTGCCATAAACAAATTTGACGTGGGAAAGGTATACCTGCCTAAAGTGTCTCAGACCACCAAGACTTATAAAGATTTGTTACTGGCTATTAAGAACAAAGGTCTTAAAATTAGCCGGGCCAAAGCGGGAGTGGTGCTTGATGCCGGCAGTGGTATAAAGGCAGAACTGATTGCACCGAATAGTAATTATTATGAAGAATTGAATGATTACAGTGCTGTGCTTAAGCTGACTTATGATAGTACAAGTTTTCTGTTTACAGGGGACGCTGAAGCAGTATCTGAAAGGGAAATGCTGGCTGCTAGTTATAATCTAAAAGCAGATGTGCTGAAAGTGGGCCATCACGGCAGCAGCAGTTCCACAACACCTGCCTTCTTAAAGGCTGTGGCTCCAAAATACGCCATAATTTCAGTGGGCAAAGACAACGATTATGGGCATCCACATTCTAAAACGATGGCCGCTCTTGCTGCGGCGGGGGTGCAGGTGCTGCGTACCGATATTAGCGGCCATATTGTAGTAACAAGTGATGGTAAAAATATTACCTTGAATAAAAATCCATTACCTGCTAAGGAACGGGCACAGGAATATTCAACCGCTAAAGAAAAATCTGCTGCTAAAGGGACTGTAAAAATAACCGGTATCGACTTGAAAAAAGAAATAGTTACTCTCAGCAACACAGGCCGAAAGGCGGTGGATTTATCCGGTTGGAAACTGGTCAGTGTAAAGGGCAACCAGGAATTTAATTTTCCACCGGGAACGGTTATACCACCCGGTGGGGTGCTAAAAATAATAAGCGGAACAAAAAATCAGCCCGGTTCCAACGCCCTGCTGTGGACCGGCAGTTCCGTTTGGAATAACAGTGGTGATCCCGGTGTTCTTTATGATGACCAAGGCAAACCGGTTTCAAGATACGATAACGGAGAGGTGTTTTAATTGCTGGTAATTGATCGTTTTGAAGGGGATATGGCGGTAATTGAATACCAGGGCAGAACTTTTAACCTGCCGTCCAGCCTGCTGCCGGCGGAAGCAAAAGAAGGAGATGTGCTGAAAATAACGTTAGTGGTGGATAAAGAAGAAACGGAAAAGCATAAAAAACAGGTTGAAGATTTGATGAATGAATTATTTGAATAAGCATTATAAAAAGGCTTACATTCGCCGGCGGCTTTTTAAGCACGGGCGAATGTAAGCCATTATCATTTATAAAGTAATCTGGCGTACTTTTTGTTTCACCTTCAGCACTGCCCCCCTGGTCATGCTGAGCTCATCCAAGCCCAACTTTAGCAGGTGTTCTGTCAATTGGGGATTACCGGCCATTTCACCGCACATACCGACCCAAATTCCTGCTGCATGGGCAGCCTGTACAACTTTTTCCAACAACCTGGTTATAGCCGGGTGAGTTGGCTGGTACAGATAGGCTACCTGTTCATTCATGCGGTCAGCGGCCATGGTATACTGGATTAAGTCATTTGTGCCGATACTGAAGAAATCAACTTCTTTAGCAAACAAATCTGCCGTAAGGGCAGCGGCGGGGGTTTCTATCATCATCCCCACTTCCACGGGGTTAGTTAAAACTACTCCTTCAGTTTCCAACTCGGCTCTTACTTCCTCCAGCAGTTTTTTAGCAGCCAGTAATTCATCCATTGTGGCAATCATGGGAAACATTATGCCTACATTGCCGTGCCTGCTGGCCCGGAGGATGGCTCTAAGCTGGATTTTAAATAAATCCTTTTCCGCCAGGGTAAGCCGTATGGCCCGCTTGCCCAGGAACGGGTTAAGCTCTTTGGCCTGTTTTAAATAAGGTAACTCTTTGTCCCCACCGATATCTAAAGTTCTAATGATAACTCGTTCAGGGAAAGCTTCAACCACCTGTTTATATGCTCGGTACTGCTCTTCTTCTGAAGGCAGTGAATTCCTGTCCATGTATAAAAATTCTGTTCTGAAAAGCCCGATTTCACGAACGCCCACTTTTTTGGCCTCTATAATATCACTTAATTTACCGATGTTTGCGGCAATCCTGACCGGAATGCCGTTGGCAGTTACCGCTTCTTTATTAACCAGGCTTTCCAATTCTTTTTGTTCAAAGGCTAACTTTTCTCTTTTCTTTTTAAAGCTGTTTAACTTCAACTGATCCGGATTGACATGTACTTCACCGCTGTTTCCATCGACAACTACCAAATCTCCGGGACCAACCTGCTCAACAATGCCTGGAATTCCAACCACTGCCGGAATACCCAGTGAACGGGCCAAGATAGCCGTGTGACTGGTTCTGCTGCCCACTTCGGTTACTATGCCGGCAACTTTGTCCTTGGATAATTGAGCTGTGTCAGAAGGAGTAAGGTCATGAGCTATCAGGACAACATCCCCGGTTATCTCTGATAAATTTACCTCTTTTCGACCAAGCAAAATATTGATTAACCGGCGCCCCATGTCTCTCATGTCCACGGCCCGCTCTTGCATTTCCGGGACCGGCAGATTTTCAAACATCTGAGCCTGTGCTTCTATCACCTGATTGGCGGAATAAGCGGAATTATAACCATTTTTGATCAGGTTGATTATTTCATCGGCTACTGCCGGGTCTTCCAAAAACATTATTTGTGCTTCAATTATATCTGCTTTTTCCTTCCCGGCAGTCTGCAGCACTTTTTTCTTGATCTGCAGTAATTCTTGTTTAGCTTCTGCTTGGGCTTGTTTAAACTTATTGATTTCTGTTTCTACAGCCTCTGCTTCCAACTTTACCGCAGAAATTACTGGTTTTTTTTGCTGGTATATCACTGCTTGAGCTATACCCAAACCAGGGGAGACACCAATTCCCTGCAGCATGTTGCGACCCCCTTTCTATTCTGCAAAGGGTTTGCTTAACAGGTCAACCAAAGCTTGTACTGCTTCTTCTGCCTGGTTACCTTCCGCAGTTATGCAAACCTCTTCTCCGGCCTGTGCGGCCAAACTCATAATTCCAATAATGCTTTTGGCATCTACTTCTTTATCTTTATGAGCCAGTTTTATGGTGGCATCATACTGGCCGGCCAGTTTGGCAATATTTGCCGCCGGTCGAGCATGAATACCCGTTGGGTTAACGATAGTTACTACTTGCTTTATCATTTGTTTTCCCTCCGTTTGGTAGGCTGGGTTGAATTTCTGGCGTGTTTGTTCAATTAGCCGCCAATTTGCAGGATTGTATCTTCACCGGCAGTTACTTCACCGGCAGGAGTTATCTCCATCTCTTGAACCCCAATTACAATTACAGGGGTTGTGGAATCTAAACCAGCATCTTTGATCTGCTGTAAATCAACTTCCAGCAGTTTTTGCCCTGCTTCAACTTTTTGTCCTTCGGCAACCAGGGCCTTAAAGCCCCGGCCTTTTAAAGAAACAGTGTTAATACCCACATGTATCAGAACCTCAAGACCGCTTTCGGTTTTGATGGTTAAGGCATGATGGGTGGGGAACAGTTGGACAACTGTACCGGATACAGGGGCTACAAAAGTACCTTCTACCGGCTCAATGGCCACCCCGTTGCCCAGCATTTTTTGACTAAAGGTTTTGTCAGATAACTGGTTTAAAGGAGTAACCCTGCCGCTGGCGGGAGCTTTAATTATAGTCTTGGTATCTGAATGGCCGGCTGCGGCATCGGATTTAGCTTCTGTCCCTGCGGCTGAAGCCTGGTTGCCCATTAGGCTGCGAATTTCTTCTTTCAAGCTGTCTGATTGGGTACCAAAGATAATTTGCAGGTTTTTACCCATTTCCATAACGCCGGCTGCACCTAAGGTACTGAAAGTGTCTTTTTTAACCAGTGCCGGATCTTTTACGGTTACCCGCAAACGGGTAATACAAGCATCCAATACATCAATATTATTAGCTCCTCCCAGGGCTTCTAATACCTTGTGTGCCAAATCGGAAGCACTACCTTGATTGGCTTCATCGGCAGCTTTGTCTTCCCGGCCCGGGGTTTTTAAGTTCAAAACTTTTATCGCCGTGTTAAAGACTACGAAATACAAAGCGCTGATAACTAAGCCCACCGGCCACAGCAGCAGCTGGTTGTGACCGTAGCAGCTGGTTGTGACCGTATTTGTAGGATAGCAAATAATCGATAAAGGAAGCCGAAAAGGTAAAGCCTAAATGAATATCCAGCAGGTTGGTTACAAAACCGGATACACCGGCCATCAGCACGTGGAAAACAAATAACAGCGGTGCCACAAATATAAAGGCAAACTCAATTGGTTCGGTAATTCCGGTTAAGAAAGATGTAAAGGCTGCACTGGCCATTAGACCGGCAATAGTTTTTTTGCGCTCCGGCTTAGCATTGCGATAAATGGCATAAGCAGCAGCGGGAAGACCGAACATCATAATGGGGAACTCACTGGCCATGAATTTTCCGGCGCTTGGGTCCCCGGCAAAGTAACGGTTGAAATCGCCTTTAATAACCTCTCCGGCGTCAGTTACGTACTGACCGAATTCGTACAAGAAAGCCGGGTAATACACGTGGTGCAGGCCGACAGGTATCAGCAATCGCTTACCGGCGGCAAACAAAGCGGGACCGAAACTGGAATTAACTGCCACGTGACCCACGCTATCAATAATATTCTGCACGCCGGGCCAAACCACTGCGGAAACACTGGCAATAAACACAGCGGCTACAGCTGTGATAATGGGAACAAAACGTTTTCCGGCAAAAAAGCCCAGGTATTGTGG
Organism: Desulforadius tongensis; assembly: GCF_016907915.1. Classification (GTDB taxonomy): domain Bacteria; phylum Bacillota; class Desulfotomaculia; order Desulfotomaculales; family Desulfohalotomaculaceae; genus Desulforadius; species Desulforadius tongensis. The sequence goes on along the minus strand of NZ_JAFBCW010000024.1, from coordinate 35,674 downwards.
TAATTTAATTTGATAAAACTGCTTGTACAATACGGCGGCTGTGATACCCATAATAATTCCGGAAAAAACACCCATGTTAATATTGGGATCCACTGCGTTTAATACCGCTAATAAAATCAGCTGTCCTACAACAGCTGCCAGGGCGGCTACTGCCTGGCCGCCGGAAAAGCCGATGGCAACCCCTACGGCAAATATCAGGGGCAGATTAGCAAAAACAGCCAGCCCGGCTTCCTTCATTGCAGGCATGTTGAGCAGGTCTTTTTCTCCAAACCTGAGCAGCAGGCCGGCAGCAGGTAACACAGATACGGGCAGCATTAAAGATTGTCCAACCATCTGCAGGTACTTAAAAGCCTTTTTCATATAATTCACTCATTTGATTTTGTTTATTTGCTTAAAAAGCTTAATGGCGCGCGCATTATGCTTTTTTGACCAGACTTTATACAGTAAAAAAGGCATCAGCCATGAGGAAAGTTTTAACTTTCCAAATGACTCATGCCTGCATTACCAGTAACACGTCGTCGTTTATTTGGTTAAGTTGCGGCGAATGCGCTCTATATGCATGGTTAAATAACCAATTTCATCTTCCGGTACCGGCATACCTAAACCTTCTTCCAGAATGCTGCCCACCTGCTTGGCTATGACATATGATTCACTGAATTCTTGCTTTAACTTATCTATAAAAGGATTTTCAACTGTTGTTTTATTTATTAACCTGTGGATGCAGCTTTGAAGGTGAGAAAGCAGCCTTGTATACTCTATTCCCCCGCGTTCTTTAAGGGAGCCAAGCTTGGTTTCAATATATTTTACTACCTTGTTAATTATTGCGGTATGTTTTAAGCTTTGACTTACCTGCCGGTCATGTCTGGCCGAATGCAGGTGTAAAGCTATGAAACCAACTTCTTCGCGGGGAATAGAAATTTTGAACTTGTCCATAATTAATTTAGCTCCCTGCTTGGCTACGCTGAACTCTTTAGGATACATGGCCTCAATTTCCGCAATAAAAGGGTTTTTGATCTCCATACCTTGATTTAACCTAATTAAAGTGAAGTTAATATGATCTGCCAAAGCAATATGGATCCTGGGATGCAGATTTTTTCCCAACGTGGCCTTAGCCAGCTGGATGATTTCTTCGGTAACCTTGATAATAGCTGGGTCAACCTGCTCAATTAAGGCCAGAGCTTTTTGTTCAGCCACACCTTCCGGAACAACATAAATTTTTTCATATTTGGGATTGGACAAAATATCCCCCACTTTACGTCCAAACCCCATACCTTTACCCAGCAGAATTACATCCTGTCCACCGGGAGTATTGGCCATAACTGCATTATTATTAAGTATGCGTTGTACCGTAAACGGGCCTTTAGGAGTTTGCAAATATCTCCCTCCTAAATATTTAGTTTTATATATTTTCTGGAAACTTTAACTATCAAACTTGCGTTGAAAAAATGTTGCTAAAACAAAAGCCAGTAGGCATAATTTTATTTTTTGTATTTTCAAATAAAATTATGCCTACTGGCTAATGCCGTTTACGTAACACGCCAGTGCATTGAGATATTTAATTTTAACCTGCTTGCTGTATACAGCGTAGCACAAACTATGTGCCTTGGCAAGTACCATTTATTGGCTGTCCTGCACATTTAATCCCCGGGCAGAAAATCTTTTTTAATTATCCTTGACGGGTTCATTTATAAAAAGTATAATGAAATTCGTCAAAGGATAGTACAACTGCACAGGTTCCAAAATTATTATTAAGGGAGTGGATGGTGCCTGGTGGTGCCCCTGGTCTTCAAAACCAGTCGTGGGGCGGCGGTCCCGTCCCTGGTGGGTTCGATTCCCACGCACTCCCGCCAGGAATATCAAGGCCTCCGGGTTGCGGGGGCTTTTTTATTTTTTCTACCGGTGGGCCTTCCTTTATTTGCTGCGGCTGCAGCACCGGACAGTGCTTTAATCTGTACAGACGCCTGATTTTAAATTAATTAACAAAAACTTTAGTGCCCCTGGGGATGGTATCGTAAAACCACTTGGCATCTTCCACCGCCAATCTTATACAACCGTTGGAAGCTCTTTTACCCAAAGTGGGGTCTTTAATCTGTTGGTTTTTATCCATAGCAACGGTGTGGAACAGGTAGGCACCGCTGTATCGTACCCAATATTTGGCGCCGCTTTGGAATTGTGGGGAATAAAACCATGTACCCCTTTCTTTGATGGTAAATGAACCTCTTAAAGTAGGGGAGATGTTTTTACCAGTGGCGCAGTCCATTGATTTCTGCAGTTTCCAGTTTTCCAGGGTACCGGTAAATACATGGACCAGTTGTCTATCAATATCAACCCAAACTAAATAATTGGTATCACTTTGAAACCCTTTAAGATTAACAAAAGTCTCCAGTTCTTTTTGGTTCATTTTATTCTGATTTGTGGCTGGGTCAGCGGGGATGGAAATGGGTTCTGCAGGTATCCAGCCTGTTAAATTGTTGGTAAGATTTTTGACATAATACCATTGATATCCCCTGTCCCTGAAAACCTCTACTTTATCACCCTCTGCCAGCTGGCCGGAAACTTGACCGGTGGTGTAATTGGAATATACTTTGGTGCTTTTGGTGATGGTGGCCACCACTATGGATGGTTTTACCATGGCCAGGATTCTCTCCGGAGCTAAAGGATCACTTGTTTCAGCAGTACCGTTTTCTTGACCGGTGTTTTTTTCCACTTTCTTGTTCTCCCATTCCGGTGTTTGTTTACTTTGGTGTGCTGTGGATTCAAGGGATTGAGGCAAATATGATACTGCAATGATTAAAAGAATTATTATCGCAGAAAAACTAAAAATTTTCTTTTTCAAATTCATTCCCCCAAAAGGCATGCTAATTAGACAATCAGTTACATTATATGATTTGTAGAATGCTTCTTCAAGTGAGAAAGGGGAATGTACTAATAAATTAATAAATAAGCAAAAGTCCACCTGCTGTTCAATTTTTACCGCTGCTGTGCGGCGGCAAGGGGAATTATTGGGGAAGATGATAATAACGGATCATACATCATAATGGCATGATTTTCTGTTACCAATTGATCAGAAATTTCATTACCGTTTACATCCAGCAGCTTACGCCGCAGTACGTTATGACGCATATAACCGCCCCACCATTCATGGGTGATGTGATGATTGACTTCGTATACCCGGTATTTAACATCGCAGGGATATTTGCAGCGCCACTGTCCGTGGAGGTGGGAATCACCAACATATACTATTAACTGGTAGCTGGTTTTTGTGTCATTGCGAATTTGCAGGTCTATGTAATTGTAGGCTACGGTGGCACCGCTGCCGAAGGGTTGGGTGCGGTTGCAGTCCGGAAAAACATCATAACTGTGCCTCCATCTTTCGGTAACTGTTAAAGGGGAGTGTAAAGCCATCCAGTATATCAGGTTAGACAGCTGGCAAAGTCCGCCGCCGGTGCCGGGTTTAAAAGAACCGTTATGTAAAACCATGCCTTCAACATACCCCTTTTTTCTGGTCGGTTTGCCAATTAACTTCCAAAAGGAAAAAGTTTCCCCTGGTTTGATTATCAGTCCGTTAATTCGGGCGGTGGCCAGCTTTAAGTTTTTTATTTTATTGTACTGAAGATACATATCCACATTCTGCAGCCGGCGTATTAAAGGGGTTTGATGTTTAAATATAACGTATGGTAGAGGAGAATTTTCTATTGTCTGGGCATATTTAGTTTTAGAAAGATACCAGGAAATATACCGGCGCAGACTAAAGTAAGCCCGGCCCACCAGCAGCCGGGTTTTGGAACGGTGTTTAGGGCGGGGGAATGGTTTGCTCATAATTACCACCTCCTAACTAAATGGTAAGAACATTATATCATACCAAATAAAGTAAATTAATGAAAAATAAGTAAAAAGTATTCCTGGAGAAAAAAAGGGGTATTCTGGAAATAAAGATCCGAAGGGGAAACGAACTATTAGCAAAGCAAATTAAGGGGATTTTAAGTGAAGAAAATAACAGCCTGGGTAATGTTGGGCTTTGTTGTTTGCTCGCTGTGGCACCTGTCAGCCCAGCCTAACTTGTTGGTAATTTCGGTATTAAAGAAGCTGGATCATTTTTTAATTGCCCGGAGTATAAATGTCAGGGAATTGTTAAATCAAATGGAATACATGGAAAAATTAAAGCCGCTGTACCTGGAACTGCAGCAGCATCCCAACCGGCTTGAATTCATTGTGCGGAAGGCCGCTCATGTTTTGGTATTTGCTGTGTCTACAATGACTGTATTTTTTTTGGTAAGCAGCTACTTAAAGAGATTTTGTGCCGCCCTGGTTATATCGGGACTGCTTACTTTGATGCTGGCTGTTGTGGATGAAATGCACCAGAGTTTTGTGCCGGGCAGGGCAGGTAGATGGTTTGACGTTGGGGTTGATTGTGCTGGAATTATACTGGCCCTGGTATTACTAGCCTTTGTCAAGCTGATTGGCAAATTGAATTTGGAAAAATAAACCGGTAAAAAATTTGGTATTTAATGGGATAAATGTCGTCTAATTGACTGATTTATATTATTAATTAACCTAAAATAACAATAAATTTAAAATATAAAGAATTACTTGACACTTGTAAAGTATACAGAATATAATAAAAAACAACAAATATTCAGATTTTTCTAAAGCGTGAAACAGGGGGCGACAATGTCACTGGGAGAAAGAATTAAACAGCTGCGTTTAAATAACAATTTAAGTGTGAGGCAGTTGGCCCGGCAGGTGGGTGTAACAGCCAGTTTTATTTATCAATTGGAACAAAATAAAGTTTCGCCGTCCTTTTCCACGTTAAAAAGCATAGCCGGTGCGCTAAATACCAATATCAGTCTGCTGATTGAGGAAGAACTTCCCGAAGAGTGGGTGATAGTAAGGAAAAATAACCGTAAGCGTTTAGCCTCGAACAATGAAAAGGTCAAGCTGGAAATGCTTGCTTTTTTAGGAACCAGGAATAAAAAAATGCAGCCGTTGGTTTTTGAGCTGGAAGTGGGAGAAGAAAAAACGGATCTTTCTTTATTTTCCGGATCCCATGAGGATTTTATATATGTTTTTCAAGGCAAGGTAGAAGTAACCGTAAAAAACACAAAATATGTTGTAGAAGAAGGCGATGCAGCCTATTTTATTTTCGACAATCCCACCGGTTTTAAAAATATTGGTCAGGAAAAAGTTATCGGTTTATGGGTGGTTAGTCCACCTGGAATATAAGTTGCCTAAATATTAAGTAATACATAATTTAAGGGGGCTTTTTTATGGAATCGCCGCAAAGAAAATTTCAAAAACTTCAGCAAATTATTGACAAGCACGAGGGAAAGGCTTCGCATCTTATTCCTATCCTGCAGGAAGTACAGGGAGAATACCGCTATCTTCCAGAAGAGGTACTTACCTATATTGCAACGGCCATGAAACTTCCTCCGGCAGCGGTATTTGGGGTAGCTACTTTTTATGCTCAGTTTTCACTTATTCCCAAGGGTAAATATGTAATAAGAATCTGTGACGGCACAGCCTGTCACGTGCGGGGATCTGAACCGATTAACTTTGCTGTAAAAAAAGAATTAAAATTGGATGACAGCCAGTCAACTACTGAAGATCTGCAGTTTACCGTAGAAAGAGTGTCCTGCTTGGGGGCCTGTGGTTTAGCTCCGGTAGTAACAGTAAATGAAACTGAAGTATATGGACAGATGACCCCGGAAGGAATTTTAGAAGTTGTTAATAGGCTTAGAGCGTCAGAAGCATAGAATTTGTGAAGGCTTTTAGTACAAGGAGGCAGTGACATGCTTAAATCTCGTGAAGATTTAATTCAATTGCAAAAAGAAACCAAAGATGCGTTGAGAAAAGAGAAAATGCGCATTTTAATTTGTGCTGGTACGGGGTGTGTGGCCAGCGGTTCATTAAAAGTATATGAAAAAATAAAGAAAAAACTGCAGGAAAAAGGTTTAAATATTAAAGTACAGCTGATGGAAGAAAAAGAAGATGAGCCCTGTGCAGTAAACATCAGCGGTTGTCACGGCTTTTGTCAAATGGGCCCGCTGGTGCGCATTGAGCCGGAGGGAGTATTTTACCACCATGTAAAAGAGTCCGATGTGGATGACATAGTAGACCAGCATATAATGAATGGCCAGTTAGTTGAAAGACTGCTGTACAAGTACCCTGTAACCGGGGAAGTGGCCAAAACCCAGGATGAAGTACCCTTTTACCGAAAGCAAACCAGGGTGGCATTGGAACACTGCGGTAGAATTAATCCCGATGACATCTATGATTATATAGCTCACGACGGTTACCAGGCTATTGCTAAAATTCTTCTGGAAATGAAACCAGAAGAAGTTATTAATGAAGTTTTAGATTCCGGTCTGCGCGGTCGCGGCGGCGGCGGTTTCCCCACCGGTCGCAAATGGCAGTTTGCAGCAGCGGCCCAGGGCGATAAGAAATATATTATCTGTAACGGTGACGAAGGAGATCCCGGTGCCTTTATGGATCGCAGCGTAATGGAAGGTGACCCCCACCGGGTGCTGGAAGGTATGATGATTGCCGGTTATGCCATCGGCGCTGATGAGGGTTACATATATGTAAGGGCGGAATACCCGCTGGCAGTAAAACGGTTGAAAAAAGCCATAGCAGATGCTGAAGAGATTGGTTTGTTAGGTGAAAACATCCTTGGTTCGGGATTTTCATTCAAAATAAATATTAAAGAAGGTGCCGGTGCTTTTGTATGCGGTGAAGAAACTGCCCTTATTGCATCCATCGAGGGTCAGCGCGGTATGCCCCGCCCCAGGCCGCCTTTCCCAGCTAACAAGGGCTTGTGGGGCTGCCCCACTATTATTAACAACGTAGAAACTTTGGCCAACCTGCCCTCTATTCTGTTAAAAGGCGGTAAGTGGTTCCGCGATTTTGGCACCCCCGGCAGTCCCGGCACGAAAACCTTTGCCCTTGCCGGTCAAGTTGCCCATACCGGTTTGGTTGAAATACCCATGGGTATGACGCTTAGGGAAATAGTTTTTGACATTGGCGGCGGTTTAACCGGCGGCAAGGAATTTAAAGCGGTGCAAATCGGCGGCCCATCCGGTGGCTGTTTAACCAAAGAACACCTGGATCTGAAATTGGATTACGATGAACTGAAAAAAGTCGGTGCCATGATTGGATCCGGTGGTCTGGTTGTGATGGGTAAGGATACTTGTATGGTGGAAGTGGCCAAGTTTTTTATGGGGTTTGTACAAAGTGAATCCTGTGGTAAGTGCGTTCCCTGCCGTGAGGGAACCAAGCGGATGCTGGAAATTCTCACCGCCATTACCAAAGGACAGGCCACGGAAGAAGACCTGGCATTGCTGGAAGAGCTGGCATATATCGTACAGGATGGTTCGCTGTGTGGTTTGGGTAAAACGGCACCGAATCCGGTTTTAACCACACTCCGTTACTTCAGAGATGAGTATGAAGCTCATGTAAGGGATAAGAAGTGTCCCGCCGGAGCTTGTAAAGACTTACAGAATTACTTCATTGATGCGGAAAAATGTAAGGGCTGCGGGCTTTGTGCACGGGTTTGCCCGGTGGGAGCCATTTCCGGTGCAAAGAAACAGCCGCACAGCATTGATACCTCCAAGTGTGCAAAGTGCGGGACCTGTATGGATAAATGTAAATTTGGCGCCATTTACAGAGCATGATGTCTTCAATTTAACAGAGTAATAAGGAGTGTGAAAAAATGAGTACGGGCAAAGTGACCATAGACGGTCAGGTTATAGAAATAAACGGTGCAAAAAACATTTTAGAGTTAGCGCGTAGGATCGGTATTGAAATACCTACCTTTTGTTACCATTCGGAGTTAAGTGTTTACGGTGCCTGCCGCCTGTGTATGGTGGAGGTGGAAAAAATGGGGCTGGTGGCTTCATGTTCCACCGTTCCCATCGACGGCATGGTTATCCGCACCAATACCGAGCGGGTAAGACGGCTGCGCCGGATGATTATAGAGCTGCTGCTGGCAAATCATGACCGGGAATGTCCCACCTGCAGCAAGAGTACTGCTTGTAAATTACAGAAACTGGCTAAACAATTCGGCATCACCAGGGTGCGTTTTGGAAGCCGTGATGTACAGCTGCCGATAGATGAATCTGCAGACAGCATTGTAAAAGACCCCAACAAATGCATTCTTTGCGGTGACTGTGTGCGGATGTGTAAAGAAATTCAGGGCATAGGGGTTTGGGATTTTGCCCACCGGGGCAGCAAAACGGAAGTTACCACTGCCTTTGATAAAAAATTATCTGAGGTGGCCTGCGTAAACTGCGGCCAGTGTGTTGCTGTTTGTCCCACCGGCGCACTGACAGTAAAATCTGAAGTTGATAAGGCCTGGGAGGCAATTTATAATCCTGATAAAACTGTGGTGGTGCAAATTGCCCCGGCGGTAAGGGTGGCGCTGGGGGAAGAATTTGGCCTTAGCTCCGGTGATGTAACAGGTAAAATGGTGGCAGCGCTGAAAAAGATGGGGGTAGATAAAGTATTTGATACACTGTTCTCCGCCGATATGACCACCATTGAAGAGTCCATGGAATTTATGAACCGCTTACAAAACGGCGGTAAGCTGCCCCTGTTCACATCATGCTGCCCGGCCTGGATTAAGTACTGTGAACAAAACCATGCCGATCTGCTGGAGAATGTATCCAGCTGCCGTTCTCCCCAGCAGATGTTTGGTTCCATGGTTAAAAAGCATTACGCTAAAAGAATCGGAAAAGAAGCCGGCGATGTTGTGTGTATATCCATAATGCCCTGTACCGCCAAGAAGTTTGAAGCCAGGCGGCCGGAATTTACCACTGAAGGAAATCCCGATGTGGATGTTGTACTAACCACCGTGGAATTGGCACAGATGATTAAAGAGGCAGGCATTATATTTGATGAACTGGACCCGGTGGGTTACGACAATCCGCTGGGTATGGGTTCCGGCGGCGCTTTGATTTTTGGTGCCTCCGGTGGTGTGGCCGAATCAGTGGTGCGCTTTGTTGCCGGTTACACCGGTGGAGAAGGGGTTGGCCGGGTAGACTTTTACCCGGTGCGCGGCATTAAAGGAATAAAAGAAGCGGAGGTAGAGGTTGACGGTAATACCATTAAAATTGCTGTGGTTAACGGTTTAGCTAACGCTGAAAAATTAATCCAGCGTATTAAAAACGGTGAAGCGTTTTATCATATGGTAGAAGTAATGAGCTGTCCCGGTGGCTGTGTTGGCGGCGGCGGGCAGCCGGATGTTAACGATACAGCGGCCAGAATCCGCCGGATTAAAGAAATTTACAATCTGGATGCGGTACAGCAGGTGCATAAAGCCCAGGACAACGTATATGTAAATAAAGTGCTGGAGGAGTGGTTTGGCGGGCCTGCTTCCAGCGGTACCCATCATGATTTGCATACAAGCTATACACCACGCAGAAGAATCAGTGGTAAGCCGATTGATATAAATACTTCTGAAAAGGGTGATTCTGTGCATGTATCAGTGTGCGTGGGTACCGGCTGTTATCTGCGCGGTTCCTACGATATAATGAATAAGTTTGCTGAGTTAATCAAACAGCTGGGACTGGAGGGCTACGTGCACTTAAGCGGGACCTTCTGCCTGGAAAAATGCGATCAGGGAGTTTCAATAAGAGTAGATGATGAAATTATTACCGGTGTTACCGCTGAAAATGCTGAACAAATCTTTAAGACTCATGTGGCCATTAAAGTGGATTTGGCAGCAAATAATTAATATTTTTAAAAGGATATTCCCTGGGGCTTGTCGAATGGATTTTTAGAACCAATCCATTCGAAAGGATGATTTTATGGGCTTAATTACCACCAACGAAGCCAAGTGTCGTGACTGCTACCGCTGTGTGAGAATATGTCCCGTTAAAGCCATTGCCATCAGTTCTGACAAGGAAAATGCCGCATTACATGTTAAGGTAATAGATGAGCTGTGCATTAAAGACGGCAATTGTATACTGGCCTGCCCGCAGAATGCCAAGAAGCTGTTGTCCAATGACCTGGCAGAGGTAATAAGGCTTCTGGAGCGGGGTGAACTGTTGGCTGCCGCGGTGGCACCATCCTTCGTTGCTGGTTTGCCCTTAAAAGACCCGGGTTTAATGCCCGATTTATTAAGAAAAATTGGTTTCAATATTGTACAGGAAACATCTGTGGGTGCCGGACTGGTGGTCCGGCACCATTTTCAACTGGGTTTTGATAAACCTTTAATTGGCAGTTCCTGCCCTGTGATAGTTAACCTGGTGGAGCGCTACTATCCCCAGCTGATACCGATGCTGGCGCCGGTGGTTTCCCCCATGATTGCCCACGGGCGCTACATTAAAGCCAATAATCCGCGGTGTAAAGTTGTATTTATAGGGCCCTGTGTGGCCAAGAAGGAAGAGTATACCACAGCAGGTATTAGTGATGCTGTGGATTTTGTGCTTGGTTTTGATGAGTTATGGGATCTGGTTAAGCATTTTAACATTGACTTAAATGATTTAACTCCATCTAATTTTGATAATGCTCCCACCGGGACCAACTGTCTCTTTCCGCTGGAGGGCGGTATGCTGAGATGTATAAACAAGGGCCTAAACGGTTCGGAAGAAGATTTTGTATCTATTAGCGGGTTGGATGATTGTATAGACTTTCTGCATCACCTGGCCGGTGGAGGAATCGGCAAGCAGCCGAAATTAATAGAACTCCTGGCTTGTAAAGGTGGTTGTATAAACGGTCCTCTTTCAATGTGCCGCGATGAAAGCCTTTATGTACGCCGGCGTAAGGTGCAGGATTATTATAAGTCGGTTAGTAATCGCGGTGATGATTGTATTGATGAGCAGCTGCCCGGGCATCTGATGCAGAGAAGTTACCAGTGCAGAAAGGTAAATGCTGCCTATCCAAGTGCAGCAGAACTGCAGGAGATATTGGCCCGGACAGGTAAATATAAACCGGAGGATGAGCTGAACTGCGGCGCCTGCGGGTATGATACCTGCCGGGATAAAGCCATTGCTGTTTACCAGGGCAAAGCAGAGGTAGAGATGTGTATACCGTACATGCGCAAGCGGGCGGAATCCCTTTCCAATGTAGTAACCGCGGCCATGCCCAACGGTATAATTGTGATTGACAGCACTCAAACCATATTGGAGATAAATCCCGCCGCTGAAAGGATGTTCCGCTGTTCCGGGGCGGATGTGGTGGGCAAAAAATTGGATACCGTAATTAACCCGGAGAACTTTATCCGGGTGATGAATTCCGGTAAAATGCTAAATGTTTGCTGTGATTACCCGGATAAGGACATTGTTACCAGTGAGATCATATTCCCGGTGGAGCAGGAAAATCTTGTGGTGGGTATATTTATAGATGTTACTGAAGAAAAAAGGCAGCGGGAACAATTTGAACTGATTAAAAACCAAACCATTGTACAGGCACAAGAAGTAATTGAAAAACAAATGAAGGTGGCCCAGGAAATTGCCGGGTTATTGGGCGAAGCCACCGCAGAAAGCAAAATACAGCTGAGCAGGTTAATCAAATTAATGCGAGAAGATCCTTCCCGGAAGGAGTAATCTGCCGATGAATATACGTTTGGATTACGGCATCGCCCAATTAAAAAAATATGATGAAGAACTGTGCGGTGACAGTGTAGAAATTGTTCGCACTGACGATGCCAGTATTGTTGTGGTTTCGGACGGTTTGGGCAGTGGAGTCAAGGCTAATATACTGTCCCGGCTGACCGTTAAAACCGCCGGCACCATGCTGAAAATGGGTGGGGATATAGATGAGGTCATTGAAACCCTGGCTCATACCCTGCCCATATGTAAGGTGAGGAACTTGGCTTACAGCACATTTTCCATCGCCCAGATAAGAACCGATGGCAGAACCTATTTAGTAGAATATGATAATCCACCGGTGTTTGTTGGCCGCAGTAACAGGTTAATTAAACCGCACCAGATTTCCAGGTGTATCGGCGGTAAAAAAATAAAAGAGTATTTTTTTCAAATGCAGGACGACCACTGGCTGGTAATGGTCAGTGATGGTGTACTGCATGCCGGTATTGGCAATATAATGAACATGGGATGGGGATGGGAACGGGTAGGCAGGCACCTGGAGGAAACGTACTCACCTCAAAAAGATGCTGCCCAGTGGGCGGAAGAAATCAAACAGCTGTGCTATAACTTATACGGTGAAAAACCCGGTGATGATGCCAGCATTGTGGTGGTGAAGGCTCGCCAGCCGCGCCAGGTTACCATGTTAATTGGACCACCGCAAAATAAAGAAGATGATTATACGGTGGTAAATAAATTAATGAACGGGCCCGGTATTAAGATTGTCTGCGGTGGAACCACAGGTAATATTGTAGGGCGGGTGTTGGGCCGAGAGGTGGCTGTGGATTTATCCTCTAACTGCAAAAACATCCCGCCCATTGGAATACTGCCGGGCATTAATTTGGTTACCGAGGGTGCTGTGACGCTGGTGTATGCATTGGAACACATAAAATATGGCACCAGTTTAACTGAACTTAAGTCACAAAAGGACGGGGCCAGCAGGTTGGCAGCGGCACTGCTGGAGGCGGATGACATTCATATAATAGTGGGTACTGCTACAAACCCCGCGCTGCAGGAGGTGAAAGCTCCTGCCATATATACTTATAAGCAGCATGTAATACGTGATTTAATTGCCACGTTAAAGGATAAAGGGAAAAAAGTTACTGAGGAATATTATTAGATGCGCGGTGATAAGGAGTGTCACTGGTGAACGTTAAAAACTGTTGTCAGTGCAGTGCCGGTGTTTGCGAACAGGTACAAGAGTTGCAAAACGGCAGCTTAAGGAAAGAAAAGCGGGCCAAGCATAGGATAGCCGTATGCTTGGGAACAAGTTGTTATTTAAGGGGTTCATCGGAGGTGCTCAAGGCTGTCAGTGAAGAGCTGGGTATTAAACCCGGTGAAGTAACTGCGGACGGTATGTTTGCCCTGGAAGTGGTTCGCTGTATGGGCGCCTGTGCAGTGGGGGCGGTGATGATGATAGATGATGTGCTCTATCCCAATATGGACCGGAGTAAGATATCCAGGGTTTTAAACTTTTATAAATAAAATCCCCTACCGCCTGGGTAGGGGTATTTAACTTTTGCGCTGAGAAGTGTTTGTATAGAAATATAGCTATGGTGGGAGGATTTTTCCATAATTAAGCGAATATTTACATGTTACTGCAGAAAAGCTAGAATAGATTACAAGTAGGTGATCTGTGGCGTGCTGGATATTTTTAAAGATATAAAAAAAGATCTACAAGCTGTAGAAGAAGAGCTGGCCCGGGTGGTACAACATCAAAATCCTCTTTTAAATAAAACTTCCAGTCACTTGTTAAATGCCGGAGGAAAGAGATTGCGTCCGGCTTTTGCACTTTTGTCCGGCAAGTTTTACAACTACCGGTTGGAATCTATAATGCCTTTGGCGGTGGCATTGGAGTTAATTCATATGGCTACTTTAGTTCACGATGATGTGGTGGATTCGGCATTAACCAGGCGCGGTATACCCACTGTCAAATCCAATTGGGGTAATAAAATTTCCGTGCATACCGGGGATTTGCTTTTCGGCAAGTCGCTGGTAATGATTTCTAAGTACGAAGATATTCCCCTTATTGCCAAGGTGCTTTCTAAAACCAGTGTAAAAATGTGCGAGGGGGAGATTCAGCAAATATCCAGTGCGTACAAAAGTAAGCAATCTATAAAAGATTATTTGTACCGTATTGAACGTAAAACGGCGTTATTGATAGCGGCCAGCTGCCAGCTTGGTGCTGTGGCCTGTGGGGCTCCCAGGGAAATATACATGCCCCTTAGAAGATACGGCTACAAGATAGGTATTGCCTTTCAAATAATTGATGACATATTGGATATGATTGCTGACCCGAAAGAACTGGGTAAACCCATAGGGGGAGACCTACGCCAGGGAATAATAACTTTGCCGGTAATTTATGCTTTAAGGAATAGTCCGCAGAGAGAACGATTAATAAAACTGGTAGAAAATAAGAACAAAACCGGGGCTGAAGTGCACCAGGCCATTGAATTAATACGGGCCTGTGGTGCCATTGAATATTCCAATGCAGTGGTGGATCGATACGTAAATAAGGCAAAGGCAGAACTGCATCATTTACCGGATATTCCGGCCAAGCAAACCTTATTTACCATAGCTGATTTTGTAAAGTACCGTAATTTTTAAGGGGCGAAAGCATATGACAGAGTTCTATCCACTGTACCTGCGGCTGGAAGGTGAAAAGTGCCTGGTGGTAGGTGGAGGTAAAGTGGCGGAACGGAAGGTGAAGAAATTATTGGAGAGCGGGGCAGACATTGTCGTGGTCAGCCCCCGGTTGACACCAGGACTGGCGGCATTGAAAGAACAAGCCCGTATAACTCATATTGAACGGGAGTGCCAAGAAAAAGATTTACAGGATGCTTTTTTAGTGTTCAGCGCCACAGATGATGAAGAGGTCAACCGCCGGGTGGCTGAATACTGCATAAAAAATAAAATACTGGTAAATATTGTGGACGATCCTCAAAGGTGCAGTTTTTTTGTGCCGGCGGTGGTACGTCAAGGACCCCTTTCCGTTGCTGTATCCACCAATGGTAAAAGTCCGCTTCTGGCTGCTCGCATTAGAGAACAGTTGGAAAACACCTTTGGTCCGGAATATGCAGATTTTTTGGAACTGCTGGGCCAGGTACGGGTGGACCTTTTACAAAGGGTACCGGAACACCATAAACGCCGGGAAGTGCTGGAAAAAATAGTACAATCGGATATTTTAAAACTATATAAAGAAAAACGTTACGACAAAATAAAGGAGCGGGTTCAACATGCTTATCGTAGCAGTGGGTGTTAATCACCGCACCGCCCCGGTAGAAATAAGAGAAAAGTTATCCTTTCCTGCCCACTCGCTGCCCAAACAACTGCAGCGGCTGCATTCTTACGGTGGTATTGAAGGCTGTGCTATTATTTCTACCTGTAACAGAACGGAAATTTACGTTACTCCCCGTGAACTGGACGATGGATTAAATGCCGTATGGGATTTTTTATCCAATTATTCAGATTTAGACAGCTCAGAAATTAAAAATTGTACCTTTTGCCATACCCTTTATGATTCGGTAAGGCATCTATTTAGGGTTTCTGCCGGCTTGGATTCAATGATTTTGGGTGAAACTCAAATACTGGGACAGGTGCGCCAGGGCTATGAAATTGCCCTTCAAGCCGGTACCACCAACAGGGTGTTAAATACTCTTTTCCAACAGGCTATTACAGTGGGGAAGAGAGTACGCCACGAAACGGGCATTGACAAAAATGCAGTTTCTGTCAGCTATGCCGCTGTGGAATTGGCCAAGCAAAAATTTGGTGATTTAAACGGCCGCTCGGTACTGGTGGTGGGGGCTGGTAAAATGAGTGAGCTTACCGCCAAGCACCTGGTATCCAACGGGGTATCGGGGGTGATTGTCTCCAACCGCTCTTATGACCGGGCGGAAATGCTGGCTGAAAAATTCCAAGGCAGGGCTTGTAGATTTGAAGAGTTGTTCCGTTATATGAAAAAAGCTGATATTGTTATCAGTTCTACCGCTGCCAGCCACTATGTAATTCGTTACCCGGATATGTGTGAGCTTATTAACGCCAACCCGGGGAAAAAACTAATGTTTATTGATATAGCGGTGCCCAGGGATGTTGACCCGCAGGTAAATAAACTGCCCGGCGTTACTTTGTATGATATTGACGACCTGCAAAATGTGGTGGACAATAATTTAGCCGAAAGACGTCAGGCAGCGGTACAAGCGGAAAAAATTATTGAAGAAGAACTGGATGAATTTCTGCAGTGGCTGTCTGTTCAGCTTGTTGTTCCCACCATTGTTTCCTTGAAAGAAATGGGGGAAGAAATTAAAAAAAGAGAACTGGAACGGGCGCTCAACCGGCTGGGTAATGTTTCTGACCGGGAGTATAAAATTATCAGTTCTATGGCCAATTCCATTATGAAGCAGCTGCTGCATTTTCCCATTGTTCGTTTAAAAGAGTATGCAGTAACCAACGAGGGACATTTGTACACCAAGGTGCTGCAGAATCTTTTCAACTTGGAAGTGGATGAACGGGACAGCCAAAGGTATAGAATTAAAAATAAAGGAAAGGAAAATGTTCAAGAAATCTTAACATCCAGGGTGAATGACGAGATGCATGCTCAAAAACAGGTTCATTCCGGGGGGTGCCAACAATGAAGCAGGAGATTATAGTTGGTACCAGGGAAAGTGCTTTGGCCGTGTGGCAGACCAACTGGGTAGTGGAAGAATTAAAAAAATGCTATCCGGACCGGATTTTTAAGATAGTTAAAATGAAGACCCAGGGTGATAAAATCCTTGACGTGGCTTTAGCTAAAATAGGGGATAAAGGTTTGTTCACCAAAGAATTAGAGGTAGCTTTGTTAGAGAAGCAAATTGATTTTGCGGTGCACAGTATGAAAGACCTGCCCACCAAACTGCCCGACGGGTTAACTATTGGAGCGATATGCAGGCGGGAAAACCCCGCCGATGTGCTGATCAGTCCAACGGGTAAAACTATAGAACAACTACCCCGGGGGGCAAGGTTGGGAACATCCAGTTTGCGCCGCTGTGCTCAACTGCTGAAATACCGCCCCGATTTGAAGTTAGAGTCGCTGCGGGGCAATTTGAATACCCGGATGAAAAAACTGCACACCCAGCGGCTGGATGGCATAGTTTTGGCAGCGGCGGGAGTGACCCGCATGGGTTGGGAAGATCATATCACCCAATACATACCTTATGAAATCTGCCTGCCAGCGGTAGGCCAGGGTGCTTTGGGCATAGAAATAAGAGAAGACGACCGGGAAATTTTAGACATGGTAAAAAGTATTGAGCATAAAGAAACCTGTGCTGCCATCACTGCCGAGCGAGCATTAATGAGAAAACTTGAAGGAGGCTGCCAGGTGCCCATTGGAGCGTTGGGGCAGGTGAAAGATGATACCCTGTATCTGGAAGCCACCGTGGTTAGTTTGGATGGAGCCGCTGCGGTAAGGGCCGGTATTGATGGCCCGGTGGAAAAGGCGGAGTGGTTGGGTATTGAATTGGCCCACCGCCTGTTGGAAATGGGTGCGGATGAAATATTGGAACAAGTACGCAAGGAGAATGGTGAATAACTATGAAAACCGGCATTGTTTATTTAGTGGGTGCAGGTCCCGGTGATCCCGGGTTAATCACTGTTAAAGGACTTGATTGTATCAAAAAAGCGGATGTGCTTGTGTATGACAGATTGGCCAGTTCCAGGCTGCTGGCTTATGCCCGGCCTGAGGCGCAGAGAATTTATGTGGGCAAGTCGCCGGACAGGCACGCTATGAAGCAGCATGAAATTAATCAACTGCTTGTTGACAAGGCCAAAGAGGGATATGTGGTAACCAGGTTAAAAGGCGGCGACCCCTTTGTCTTTGGCCGCGGCGGGGAAGAGGCGGAAACCTTGGTGGAAAACGGTATTAAATTTGAAGTGGTGCCCGGTATTACCTCGGCTGTGGCGGTGCCTGCCTATGCCGGTATTCCGGTAACCCACCGGGATGCCACCAGCAGCTTTGCCGTAATTACCGGCAACGAAGATCCCGCCAAAGAAGAATCTAATATTGCTTGGGATAAAATTGCCACCGGCATTGGTACGCTGGTTTTTTTAATGGGTATGAGCAATCTGTCCCGGATCTGTGATAAGCTGGTGCAGCATGGACGTTCACCCGATACCCCTGTGGCCCTGGTGCGCTGGGGTACACGTCCGGAACAAAGGACACTGGTGGGTACACTGGATAATATTGCGGAAAAGGCTGAAAAGGCAGAGTTCAAAAATCCCGCTGTCATTGTGGTGGGTGAAGTGGTCAAGCTGCGGGATAAATTATCCTGGTTTGAAAATAAAAAGCTGTTTGGAAAGCGGGTACTGGTAACCCGTTCCCGGGAACAGGCCAGTGCACTGTCCCGGCGTATTGAGGAACTGGGCGGCGAGCCCTATGAATTTCCCACCATTGAGGTAACCGAACCGGAAGATTATTCACCGTTGGACAGCGCTATCAATCAACTGCCGTCGTATCAATGGGTGGTATTTACCAGCGTAAATGGGGTAAAATACTTTTTTAACCGTTTAAAAGTTCTAAATAAAGATATTAGAGACTTGCGCGGTGTAAAAATCTGTGCCATCGGCCCCAAAACCAGGGAATCTTTAGAGGCTTACGGTTTGCTGGTGGACTATGTACCGGGTGAATACCGGGCGGAGCAGATAATTGCAGGACTTTCCGGGCGGGTGCGGCCCGGGGACCGGGTGCTGCTGCCCAGAGCGGACATTGCCCGTAAAGTATTACCCCGGGCGCTGGCAGAAATGGGAGCCAGGGTGGATGAAGTTACCACCTATAAAACCGTTTTGGGGGCAGGAGATGCTGGTAAACTTATCGAAATGCTGCAGAGGAAGGAGCTGCACGTTTTAACCTTTACAAGTTCTTCCACTGTACGTAATTTTGTCAAATTATTAAATGCAGATAATCTGCAGCAGTTATTAAAAGATGTTGTTGTGGCCAGCATCGGGCCTATTACCTCCAGCACTGCCCGTGAACTGGGTATTGAAGTGACGGTGGAAGCGGAGGAGTACACTATAAACGGTCTGGTGGAAGCTGTTTTAAAAGCTGTTTCAAAATAGATAGACATAATACTTCTTTGCGATGCCATCAGCGGATGAAAAGCCGCCGGCTTAGTAAGATATCATTTTCAGAGTAGATTTATATCACCGGTAGATAAAAAACCTTGGTATTTATAAGGCCAAGGTTTTCTTTAAAAATGGGGTGAACTGATGATTAGCGTTAGCAAACTTCTCTTTGGCAGTGAAAATTTTGGTGACAGGTTGAGATACTCTCATGATTCCTGCCGGCAGGTGCACGGCACCCACGGCGGACACGGGCCGGTGGTGGTGTGGAACGTCACCCGCACCTGCAACCTTAAATGCATACACTGCTACTCTAATTCCGATGCTCAAAAATATACCGATGAAATGAACACTGATGAAGGCAGGCAGTTTTTGCGCCACCTGGCTGAATTTAAAGTACCGGTGGTGCTGTTTTCCGGGGGTGAACCACTGGCCAGACCGGACTTTTTTCAATTGGCTTCATATGCCAGACAGCTGGGACTGCGGGTAACCATATCCACCAACGGCACACTGATTACACCCGATGTGGCCCGGAAAATTAAAGATATCGGTGTAGGTTACGTGGGTATCAGTTTGGATGGGATAGGAGAAAACAACGACCGTTTCCGCGGTCGAAAAGGTGCTTTTGACGCGGCGTTAAAAGGTATTCGCCACTGCTTGGAAGTGGGGCAAAAGGTTGGTCTGCGTTTTACCATTAACCGTCATAATATTAACGAACTAAATGATATTTTTGATTTGTTGGAAGAAGAGAATATTCCCAGAGCCTGTTTTTATCACCTGGTTTATTCGGGGCGGGCCAGTGATATGAAAGATGAAGACATTACCCATGAAGAAACCAGGGCGGTGCTGGATTTGATTATGGAGCGGACGGAAGATATGCATCGTCGTGGTTTGCAAAAAGAAATACTGACGGTGGATAATCATGCCGATGCCGTTTATATCTACCTGAAACTAAAAGAAAAGGATCCCCGGCGGGCGGAACGGGCCTGGCAGCTGCTGAGCAGAAACGGCGGCAACCGCAGCGGTATAGCCATTGGTCAGGTGGATTGGTACGGCAATGTCCACGCGGACCAGTTTACCCAAAACCATACCTTTGGCAATGTTAGGGAGCGCAAATTCAGTGATATATGGACTGACACCAGCCATCCCATTTTAGGCGGCCTGAAGAACAGGAAACCGCTGCTAAAGGGTAGATGTGCAGTATGCCGGTGGCTTGATGTATGTAACGGCAACTTTCGGGCCCGGGCCGAAGCGGTATACAATGATTTTTGGATGGAGGACCCGGCCTGTTATCTGACGGATGAAGAAATCGGCTTGGGATAATAAAGACCGGCATGCCATACAGCGCGTCATCAGGCAATGAAAACTAATTGAGAGGATGATTGTCTTGACTTTTCCAACTGTACGTATGCGCCGCCTGCGGGCCAGTGAGAGTATACGGCGGCTGGTAAGAGAGCACCACCTGCGGGTGGAGGATTTAATTTATCCCGTTTTTGTTACACCAGGGCAGGGTGTGAAAAAGGAAGTTTCCTCCATGCCGGGGATTTATAATTTTTCCATTGATGAGCTGTTGATAGAGCTGCAGCCAGTGGTACAGCTGGGGATTCCCGGGGTGATAATATTTGGTGTGCTGGAGGAAAGGGAAAAGGATGAGGTGGGATCAGCGGCCTATGATGATAACGGTGTTGTGCAGCGGGCGGTACGGGCGATAAAAGAAAAATACCCGCAGCTGCTGGTGATTACAGATGTGTGCCTGTGTGAATTTACCAGCCACGGGCACTGCGGGATTATCAACGGCAGCAGTGTGGACAATGATCCCACATTGGAATTACTGGCCAAAACCGCGGTATCCCATGCTAGAGCCGGGGCAGATATGGTGGCTCCATCGGACATGATGGACGGCCGGGTGGCGGCCATCCGCAGCGCGCTGGATGAAAACGGGTTTGCTGATATTCCCATTATGTCTTATTCCGCCAAATATGCGTCCGCCTATTACGGCCCCTTTAGGGAAGCGGCGGGTTCAGCACCGCAGTTTGGTGACCGCAAAGCATACCAAATGGACCCGGCGAACGGTGATGAGGCACTGAGGGAAACCTGGCTGGACATTGAAGAGGGGGCCGACATAGTGATGGTTAAGCCGGGCTTGGCCTATATGGATATTTTACGCCGTATTAAGGATGAGTTTGGTTATCCCACTGCGGTTTATAATGTCAGCGGTGAATATGCCATGATTAAGGCTGCCGCCCAAAGGGGCTGGGTTGATGAAAAGCGTGTGGTGATGGAAACACTGACCGCTTTTAAACGGGCCGGGGCGGACATTATCATCACCTATCACGCCAAGGATGCTGCCCGCTGGCTTAAGGAGGGTAATTAAGTGCTGGTATCTTGGAACACTACAAACGCCTGCAACATGTACTGTGAGCACTGTTACCGCGATGCCGGGGCCAAGGTGGAAGAAGAGTTAAATACTGAAGAAGGCAAAGCGTTAATAGATGAAATAGTAAAAGCAGGCTTTAAAATTTTAATCTTTAGCGGTGGTGAACCGCTGATGCGCGATGATATTTTTGAACTGGTGGAATATGCCCGGTTTAAGGGACTGCGGCCGGTTTTGGGAACCAACGGCACACTAATTACCCCGCAGGTGGCCAGGCTCCTAAAGAAAGCAGGGGCCATGGGTGTGGGTATTAGTTTGGATAGTGTAGATGCTGCCAAGCATAACCGCTTTCGAAATGCTGAAAATGCCTGGCAGGATGCCCTTCAGGGGATGCGCAGCTGCCGGGAAGCAGGACTTCCATTTCAAATCCACACCACCGTGGTGGATTGGAATTACGATGAGGTGGAAGAACTGACTGACTTGGCAGTTAAAGAAGGTGCGGTGGCCCACCACATATTCTTTTTAGTGCCCACCGGCAGGGCGGTTAACATTGAGCAGGAGTCGTTACGGGCGGAACAGTATGAAAAATTGCTTCATCGCATTATGAAAAAGCAGCAGCAGGTGGGTATCGAACTGAAACCGACCTGTGCGCCGCAGTTTATGCGCATTGCCAAACAAATGGGTATAAATATGCGTTTTAGTAAGGGTTGCCTGGCCGGCACATCCTATTGTATTATCAGTCCCAAGGGAGATGTGCAGCCCTGTGCCTACCTGAATATCCCGGTGGGTAATGTGCGGGAAACTCCCTTTAGCGAGATATGGCGGGATAACGAGGTTTTTAACCGCCTGCGCAATGAACCGCTGCAGGGCGGCTGCGGTACCTGCCGTTACAACAATATCTGTGGCGGCTGCCGGGCCAGGGCTTATTACTACCACGGGGATTTTATGGCCGAAGAACCCTGGTGCCTGTATCATGGGCGTAAGGGGTATTAATAAACGGGTGAAGGTAGAAAGGATCCGGCAGTCATTTGCAGAAGTTTTTTCAGTGTGCAGCTGCCGGACTTAACAAGATAACGTTTTATCAAGGTACGGAACATTAAAAAATGTATGAGGTAGATTATGAAGCTGGATGCATTAGACAAAAAACTGCTTAACTTGGTACAAACTGATTTCCCCATAGTTTCTCGACCTTATAAAGAACTGGCAGAAAAACTGAATATCACCGAAGAAGAGGTGCTCAGCCGTCTTAAGCGTTTAATGGATGCAGACATTATTCGCCGGTTGGGTGGTATATTTGATTCCCGTAAACTGGGGTACAGGGGAACGCTGTGCGCCATGAAGGTTCCCGCTGACCGGGTGGATGAAGTGGCTGCGGTGGTTAACAGCTATCCCGGTATTACCCACAACTATTTGCGGGAACATGAATACAATATGTGGTTTACCATACTGGCGGATTCACCGCAAAAGGTAGAAAAAATACTGCAGGAAATCAGTACCGAAACGGGCATTACAGATATATTAAACCTGCCGGCAGAAAGGTTTTTTAAAGTGATGGTAAATTTTGAACTGAATGGGGTGTAGTATGCTCACCGAGCTGGAGAAAAATATAATCAAAGCACTGCAGGCCGGGCTGCCCTTGGTGTCCCGGCCCTTTGCCCAGTTGGGATTGCAGTTTGGACTTGCTGAAGAAGAGATGTTAAATAAAGTGAATGAGCTTAAACAAAAGGGTTATTTAAGAAGAATAGGTGCTGCCCTGCGGCACCAGCGGGTGGGTTATGTGGCCAACGCCATGGTGGTATGGCGTGTTCCGGAAGATAGGGCCAAGGAAGTGGGTGAAAAGTTAGCTCAACACCCGGAAGTAACCCACTGTTACCAGCGCAAAACCGGGAAACACTGGCCCTACAATCTTTATACCATGATACACAAGCAGACCAGGGAAGAATGTAAGGCACTGGCGGAAGAAATGGCCCGGTCTGTGGGAGTGGCGGATTACAGGTTGTTATTCAGTACCAGGGAACTTAAAAAGAGCAGCATGACTTACTTTGCAGATTAAAGATTACCCCGGTGAACACCGCTTTGGAAGAGTGGGACAGGTGGTGCCGGGATTAAGGAGGCTTTATAATGTCTAAATCATTTAATAAATCTAGGGAAATGTTTGCAGAGGCCCGGAAGTACATACCGGGCGGTGTAAACAGCCCGGTGAGGGCTTTTAAATCAGTGGGAGCGGACCCGCTGTTCATTGCCCGGGGGCAGGGTGCATATATATGGGATGTGGATGGAAACCGTTACATAGATTATGTATGTTCGTGGGGGCCGCTGATTTTAGGTCATCGTCACCCGGCAGTGATGGAGGGGCTGCAGAACTATTTGGAAAAGGGAACCAGCTACGGGGCACCCACCGAGCAGGAAACGGAGTTGGCCCGCATGATTGTGGAAGCGGTACCCTCTGTGGAAATGGTACGCATGGTAAACTCCGGCACCGAGGCCACCATGAGTGCACTGCGCCTGGCCCGGGGGTATACCGGAAGAAATAAAATAGTGAAATTTGAGGGATGCTATCATGGACATGCCGATTTTTTATTGATTAAAGCCGGTTCCGGTGCGCTGACCCACGGTGTTCCCACCAGCCCGGGGGTACCGGAGGGCATTGCCAGCAATACCATCACGGCCCCCTATAATGATTTGGAAACACTAAAGAAAGTGTTTGAGCTGGAAGGGGAAGATATTGCAGCGGTAATTATAGAACCGGTGGCCGGTAACATGGGGGTGGTACCGCCCCAACCGGGATACCTGGAAGGCTTGCGCCAACTGACCAAAGAGTACGGCAGCCTGTTGATATTTGATGAAGTAATGACCGGGTTTAGAGTGGCCTATGGCTGTGCCCAGTCTTTATATAATATTGAGCCGGATCTCACCTGCTTTGGTAAGGTTATCGGCGGTGGGCTGCCGGTGGGAGCCTATGGCGGTAAAAAGGAAATAATGGAGCATGTATCTCCTGTTGGACCGGTGTACCAGGCAGGCACACTGTCCGGCAATCCGCTGGCCATGACTGCCGGCATTGCCACGCTAACTGAATTGGCCAAGCCCGGTGTATATGAAGAACTGGATCGTAAAGCCGCCAAACTGGCAGATGGTTTGGCCGAAGCGGCTAAAGAAGCGGGAGTGGCTGTAACTCAAAACCGGGTTGGTTCCATGGTATGTACCTTCTTTACTGATCAAGAGGTGGTTGATTTTAATACTGCCAGCAGTTCTGATACTGAAAAATTTGCCGCCTTTTTCAGGGCCATGCTGGAGGAAGGGGTATACCTGGCCCCGTCGCAGTTTGAAGCGGCTTTTATGTCGGCGGCTCATACCGATGAGGATATAGATTTTACCATTGAAGCGGCTAGAAAAGCATTTAAGAAAATTAAGTAGCCCTTTGGGCTGCAGGTGGTACCAAAGGAAGTGAAAACCCCGGCAGCCATTTGCAGGAGCAGACCAGCGGTGTGCAAATGCTGCCGGGCTCAGTAAGATAAATTTTTTATGCTAGGAGGCTGAAACAATGCTTATTACCACTACCAATACCGTTGAAGGACGAAAGGTTACCAAGTACTTGGGTATTGTTGCCGGGGAAGCTATCATGGGAGCAAATATTGTACGGGATCTCTTTGCCAGTATTTCCGATATTGTTGGCGGGCGTTCCGGTGCTTATGAAAGCAAGCTGGCCCAAGCCCGGGAAATAGCTTTGGAAGAAATGGCTGGCAAGGCTGCTCAGATGGGGGCCAACGCCGTGCTGGCGGTGGATATTGATTACGAAGTAATACGTGATGGCATGCTGATGGTAACGGCCAGCGGTACAGCGGTGCAGTTAGATTAACATAGCATAAAAAATAGCCTTGGTAAAATTTCAAGGCTATTTTTTATGCGTTTTTAACCTTAGTTAATTTTAAATTTGTTAACCTGTGACTGCAGTTGTTCTGCCATTTCAGCCAAGCTGTGGGCTGAAGAAGCAATTTGCTGTACTGTGGCGGTGACTTTTTCTGTGCTGGAGGCCAGATCTTTAGTTCCGCTGCTGGACTCATGGGCACCGCTGGCCACCTCTGCAATTATTTCTGTTACCCAGCCAATGCGCTCGTTAATATCATCCAGCAAATTACCGGCCCGTTGAGCTATTTCCATTCCTTCGTTCACTTCACTGGCGCTGGATTGTACAGAGGCAGCTGCATTGGCCGTTTCATGTTGAATATTTTCTACTAATTCTGAAATCTGCGCTGCGGCCTGAGCTGATTTTTCTGCCAACTGCCGCACTTCTTCCGCTACCACCGCAAATCCCCTGCCGTGTTCCCCGGCTCTGGCTGCTTCAATGGCGGCATTTAATGCCAGCATATTAGTTTGTTCGGTAATTTCGCTTATCAGCTTAGTAATATATCCGATTTGCTTAGATTTTTCATTAAGCCCCTGTATGCGGTTAACGGCTTCACCCGCAACCTGGTGTACAACTCCTATTTTAGCAGCGGTGTCCTGTACTGACCTGTTCCCCAGTTTTACTGCCTGCTGTACGCTTTGAATAAGTTCTGCTGCCCTGCCGGCACCGGCGGCGCTCTGCTGGGCCACCGAAGCAACTTGGGCAGTGCTGCTGCTTATTCCATCCACCGCAGAACTAACCTCTTGGCTGGCAGCTGAAAGCTGCTGGCTGTTGGAGGCCAGTTTTTGTGAGCTCTGCATCAAACTGGTGGCCATATGGCGCAGGGAATCTGCCATGGTGTTAAAAGACTGGGCCAGGGTGGCCAGCTCATCTTTACCGGCTGCTTTTACCCTGACAGTTAGGTCTCCCGCGGCCATTTTTTTCGCTTCTTCTGAAAGGGAAGTGATGGTAATGACAATTTTACGAACTATAATGTGGTTCACTGCTAAACCAAGAACTAATGCCAGTGTACCCAAGAGCAATAGAACTGTCTTGGCTTTTTGCAGGTGGTAAAGGGACTGCTCTTCCATTTTATTAACAGTTACCATTTTTCGGTCTTTGTACTGTTCAATTATGCGAATGAGATTAACAGCTGTTGGCTTAGCATTTAAGTTATAAACGGATAATGCTTGTTCTGTTGAATTGGGTTCACTATTTAAAAAAGAAATAACTTCCTGTTCCACAAAATAGTTGTAGCTGTTGTAAAGATCAACTATTTTTTCGATTTGTTCTTTATTAATTTCATCGCGGGTAATATTATTTAGTTTTTCTATAATTTTCTTTGTGGTTTTTAATTCGCTTTTATAACTGTTAATTGCTATTTTGTTTTTGTTGAGTATATATTCTTTTAAATATGCTTCCTGCTTGGTAAAGTGATACCGTATATCAGCAATCAGTTGAAAGCGCAGTGTTTGTTCTTGTACTTCTTTATTAAATTTGTGTATCATATTAAAATGAGTCCAAGCCACCGCCATTGCAGCGGCAGCCAGACCCAGCACAATCAAAATATTAAGCAGTAACTTATGAGATAATTTCATTATCTTGCCCCCAGGATCCGTTAAAAACTATAAAACGTTATTTAAGTCCAGCAACAGCCACAGCTGATCGCCTTTTTTAACAACCCCTTTAAGATAATCTGCACTGTCTCCCATGCTGCTTGGGGGTTCCACTTCGGATTCGCTGTAACGTCCCACTTCTAAAACGTTGTCCACAATCATACCCACCTGCTGGCCGTTATTTTCCACCACTACAATTCTGGTTTCTTCATCCACTTCTTTTTCCGGCAGACCAAGGCGGCGGTTGAGGTTTATAACCGGCAGGATGGTGCCGCGTAAGTTGATAATACCTTCTAAATAGTAGCTGGCATTGGGTATGCGGGTAACTTCAGTCATGCGAATAATTTCCTGGGTTTCCTGAATAGGCAGGGCATATTTTTGATCGCCCAGCTTGAAAACTACCAACTGTTCTTCCCCAACAACGGACATATATAAAACCTCCTTAAGTAAATTGCACCTATTCTGAAAAATGTTATCTCACCAAGTTTGGCAGCGGCTCGTCCATAAACGCCCGTTTGTACAAAAGGCTGCCTGCTTTTTCATTTGATACTGCCATTTGTGACATGAGCAGCTGTTTACAAATTTTAAAATTCGACATTAATAAGCAGAATCCTTTTAATATGTTAAAATATGCTGCTTTATCAAAAAATTTTATTGGCTGGCAAAAAGCTGGTAGGCGAATTTAATAGTTCAAAGATTTTGTAAATTTCAGACTGTTGTATTGACTGCAAAACGGGAAAAAGGGTATAATGATTACAACAACCTGAGGCTGCGGGTTATGCTGCTGCCAAGGGTTGACAATTTAAGGTAGTTCCCTGAGGGGAGGGCGCGGGCCTGACTTGAGGGGTGCACCATTGGGGTATTGTATTACTGTTTAGAAGTGCACCTGTTCCCTTTCGGGGAACAGGTGTTTTTGTCATTGGAGGTGGTTCTGTGGATAGGCGTATTGGAGTGGTGGGCATAGTGCTGGAGGATCGTAATAAAGCGGCCCAAATAAACTCCATCATCAGCGAATTTGGGAAAATCATAATCGGCCGCATGGGGGTGCCTTACCGGAATAAAGAGCTGGGTGTAATATCGCTGATGGTGGAAGGAAGTACGGATGAAATAGGAGCTTTAACCGGTAAACTGGGCAGCATTAAAGGAGTTCAGGTTAAATCTGCTCTCAGTAAGAAATTTTAATTTTAAGGGTGAATAAGCATGGGCAGAATTGAACGTGACTTAATTGGAGAAATGGAAATACCTGAAGAAGCTTATTACGGTATCAACACTGTCAGGGCGGCGGAGAACTTTAACGTAACCGGCACCAGGGTTCACCCGGAACTGATAAAGGCCCTGGCAGTGGTCAAGCAAGCTGCGGCAGATGCCAATATGACCATGGGTTTTTTAGATAGAAAAATTGGTGATGCCATTTACCAGGCGGCAGGTGAAGTTGCCGAAGGCAATTTCCTGGATCAGTTTATCGTAGATGCACTGCAGGGCGGAGCCGGTACTTCCACCAACATGAACATGAATGAAGTTCTGGCAAACCGGGCTATAGAACTGTTGGGAGGGCGAAAGGGAGATTATTCGCTGGTGCATCCCAACAACCACGTCAACATGGGTCAGTCTACCAATGATGTGTATCCCACAGCCCTGCGCATTGCCGCCATCCGCCTGCTGCAGCCGCTGAGTGAAAGCTGTGCGGTGCTGCAGGGGGCGCTGCAGAAAAAAGAAGCAGAGTTTGCCGGGGTATTAAAGGTAGGGCGTACTGAAATGCAGGATGCGGTGCCCGTTACACTGGGGCAGGAATTCAGTGCCTTTGCCGAAGCGGTGTCCAGAGATCGCTGGCGGTTGTATAAAGTGGAAGAGCGGCTGCGTCAGGTTAACCTTGGAGGGACGGCGGTAGGTACAGGTTTAAATGCCCGGAGAAGTTACATATACACTGTCATTGAGCGCCTGCGGGGACTTACCGGTTTGGGGCTGGCCAGGGCAGAAAATATGGTGGATGCAACCCAAAATGCAGACGTATTTGTAGAAGTATCCGGGCTGATTAAAGCCGCTGCTGCCACCCTGGCAAAAATTGCCTCTGATTTGCGGCTGCTTTCATCCGGGCCCCGGGCCGGAATAGGGGAGATAAAACTGCCGGATTTGCAGGCCGGCTCATCAATAATGCCGGGAAAAGTAAATCCTGTAATGCCGGAAATGATAACTCAGGTGTCATACCAGGTTATGGCCCATGACCTGGCAATAACCATGGCGGCCCAGGCCGGGCAATTGGAATTAAATGCTTTTTTACCTCTGGTTTCGGCCAACCTGCTGCCGGCTATGGATACTCTCAGCCGGGCAGTGAAGTTATTTGCCGAACGCTGTGTGCTGGGCATTACTGCCAACCGGGAACGCTGCCGGGAACTGGTGGATAAAAGTATTGGTTTAATTACAGTTTTAGTTCCGCATATCGGCTACGAAGAAGCGGCACAGCTGGCTCATGAGGCTTTAAAAACCAACCGCAGCGTGCGAGAGGTAATACTGGAAAAGGAGATGTTTACGGAACAAGAACTGGAACAGCTGCTGCGGCCCGATGCAGCAACAAAAGCCGGGGTAATAGGAAGGTGATGATACGATGAACAGTACTCCCAGGGGAAATAGATTGCACATTGCCATATTTGGCCGGCGAAATGCGGGAAAATCCAGTTTGATTAACGCGTTAACCAATCAAGATATTGCAGTGGTTTCTGATTATGCCGGAACCACCACCGATCCGGTATACAAGTCCATGGAAATTCTGCCCATCGGACCGGTGGTGATTATAGATACTGCCGGGATAGATGATGTGGGCCCTTTGGGTGAATTAAGGGTGGAGAAATCTAAAGGAGTTCTTAAAAAGGCGGATATGGTGCTGCTGGTGATAGATGCCGGCGAAGGACTATCTAAGTACGAACTGGATCTAATTGAGGAATGTAAAAAAAGAAAACTGGCAGTGCTGGCGGTGATTAACAAAATAGACCTGCGGCAGGTTAGTAAAACGGAAATTGAAGATTACAAAAACAAGCTGTCAGTGCCGGTGGTTGCGGTCAGCGCTCTTACCGGTCAGGGAATGGCAGATTTAAAAATCAGTATAATTCGTAATGCTCCCACCGGTTGGGATGATCAAACCATCATCGGCGATTTGCTGCAGCCGGGGGATGTGGTGGTGCTGGTGGTGCCCATAGACCTTGCTGCTCCCAAGGGTAGATTGATACTACCCCAGGTGCAGACCATCCGGGATATTCTTGACCACGATGCCATTGCGGTGGTGGCTAAAGAAAGGGAACTGAAGCAGACCATAGATAATTTGGCCTGTAAACCCAAAATGGTGGTGACAGATTCCCAGGCTTTTTTGAAGGCGGATGCCGATACCCCGCCGGGTGTTTTGTTAACTTCCTTTTCCATCCTGTTTGCCCGCTATAAAGGAGATTTGGAAACACTGGTGGCCGGAGCTAAAGCCATTGAGAGATTACAGCCCGGAGACAAGGTGTTAATTGCCGAATCCTGCACACATCACCGGGTGGAGGACGATATCGGAACGGTTAAAATACCCCGCTGGATGCGCCAGTTTGTGGGTGGGGAACTGCATTTTGACTGGGTAAGCGGCACAAAGTTTCCTGATAACCTGCGGGAATATAAACTGGTGGTACACTGCGGGGCATGTATGATAAACCGCCGGGAAATGCTGTCGCGCATCATGCAGGTTCGGGAAGCCGGTGTGCCGATAGTAAATTACGGTGTGGCCATTGCCCACCTGCATGGTATACTGCGCCGGGCACTGTCACCGTTTCCCCACTTGGTAGAAATATTGGATCAAGATTAACTCTGCAGGGAGGAAAACATGGACAGTAATTTTCAGGCTGTTCTTCAAAAAGCGGCTGGGCAGCAGCCGCTGTCCAAGGAAGATATTGTAACACTGCTGAAAGCAAAACCGGGAAACCAGCAGCGGGAATTGTTTGCGCTGGCGGATAAAGTACGGCAGCAGCACCACGGCAATGTGGTGCACCTGCGGGGAATTATAGAATTTTCAAATTACTGCCGCAATGACTGCCATTATTGTGGTTTGCGCCGCAGCAACAGAAATATCAGCCGCTACCGCATGACGGTGCAGCAGGTAATTGAAGCGTCCCGCCGGGCTATTGAACTGGGATATAACACCATAGTGCTGCAGTCCGGGGAAGATCCTTGGTACGATGTTAATACCCTCTGCCGTATGATTGCCGAAATTAAAAAAATCAAAAACGTGGCTATTACCTTGAGTATTGGTGAACGCAGTAAAGAGGAGTACCAGCAGCTGTACCGGGCCGGGGCGGACAGGTTTTTACTCAAACATGAAACTGCAGACCGGCAGTTATTTAGCAGCCTGCGCCCGGGAACCAGTTTTGAACGCCGCCTTCAGTGCCTGCAGTGGCTGCGGGAATCCGGTTATCAGCTGGGTTCCGGCAATATGGTGGGGCTGCCCGGGCAGACACTGGATTCACTGGCCGAGGACATTTTGCTGCTGAAAAAGCTGGACGTGGAAATGGCGGGTATCGGCCCGTTTATTCCCCATCCCCAAACTCCGTTGGCCGGTCAACCGGCAGGGGATCTGCAGTTAGCTTTAAAAACTCTGGCGGTGGCTCGTATAATGCTGCCGTTATGCCACCTGCCCGCCACCACTGCAGCGGGTACCATGCATTCCGAAGGAAGACAAATGGCTCTTAACTGCGGTGCCAACGTAATAATGCCCAATGTTACACCTTTAAAATATCGCCGGCTGTATCAAATATACCCCAATAAGGCCGGGGTAACGGATGATCCGCAGCAGTCGCTGCAGAAAATTGTCGGTATAATTCATCAAGTGGGTAGGGAAGTGGCGGCAGGCCGTGGTGATTCACCGAAACCGGTTTTTCAAAAGGGTTATTAATCAATTGACCAGCTTTGCTGGGGAAAGGTAGGGATTTTAATGGCCGTAAATAAAATTAAAGAACAAAAACAAGTGGCGGATTTTATTGATGAGAATAAAATTTACAGGGATTTGGAGGAAGCTCGGAATTACTCAAAAGAAGAGATTAAAGAAATAATAGAAAAAGCCCGCCGGGCCAAGGAAGCACAGGCTTTAGCCCCGCGGGAAGTGGCCGCATTACTGCAGACGGAGGATGAAGAACTGCTAAATTTAATGTTTGAAGCAGCCAAAGAAGTTAAAGAAAAAATTTACGGCAACAGGTTGGTGTTGTTCGCCCCGCTGTATGTAAGCAACTACTGCATTAATAACTGTGTTTACTGCGGCTACCGCCGGGATAACAAATTTGAGCGGCGCAAGTTGACCATGGAAGAAGTGGCTGAGGAGGTAAAAGTACTGGAAGAACTGGGGCACAAGCGTTTAGCGCTGGAAGCAGGTGAGCATCCCACAGAATGTCCCATTGATTATATTTTGGAATGTATTGATACTATTTATAAAGTAAAATTAAAAAACGGCAGTATCCGCCGGGTTAATGTAAACATTGCTGCCACCACAGTGGAAGATTATGCCCGGCTAAAGGAAATAGGCATCGGCACGTATATTCTGTTCCAGGAAACATATCACCGGGAAACCTATGGCAGAATGCATCCCAGCGGGCCGAAAATGGATTACGATTGGCATACCACTGCCATGGACCGGGCCATGACCGCGGGGATTGACGATGTAGGGCTGGGTGTGCTGTTTGGGCTGTATGACTACAAATTTGAAGTGATGGGGTTAATATACCATGCTTTACACTTGGAAGAAAAGTTTGGTGTTGGCCCGCACACTATTTCCGTACCGAGGATAAGGGAAGCGCTGGGAGTGAGTATTGACACCTTCCCCTACCTGGTTGATGATAAAACCTTTGCTAAAATTATTGCCATTTTGCGTTTGTCCGTTCCCTACACCGGTATGATATTATCCACCAGGGAAAAAGCTGAGTTTAGAGATGAGCTGTTTAAGTACGGAATCTCGCAGATTAGTGCCGGGTCGTGTACCGGTGTGGGTGGATATAAAAAAGAAGCGGAGAAGGCACAGTGCGGCTGCGGTGAAAAAGGAGATAAACCTCAATTTGAAGTGGAAGATAACCGCAGCCCGGATGAGGTGCTGCGCAGTGTGTGTAAGTCGGGATATCTGCCCAGCTACTGCACTGCCTGCTACCGCATGGGGCGTACCGGCGACCGTTTTATGTCTCTGGCTAAAACCGGCGAAATTCAAAATGTGTGCCTGCCCAATGCCATACTGACTTTTAAAGAGTACTTGATGGATTATGCTTCTCCGGAAACCAAAGCAGTGGGAGAAGAGGCGATTAGAAAGAACCTGGAAGACATTAAGAATCCTAATGTGCGTAAAGCCACTGAAGAAAGATTAAAGCGTATTGAAAAGGGAGAAAGGGATTTATACTTTTAAAATTACAAAGGGGGCTGTCCCAAAAATCATTTTTGGGACAGCTTTTTCACTTTGAATTTCTATGTAATTAAGGAAATAAATAAACCGCCCTGACCAGGGCGGTGCTTAAATTCTTCAGTAAGGGTCACCGTCGATGCAGTGTTTTTTAGGGGCATTAACATCTTTGTTTTTTGTTGCCTCGTGTATTGCTTTAAAGTAACTATCCATTGATTGGAAGTCTTCACCCACTAGAAACTCGATGGATACCCCGCATATTTCAGAAATTTTTTTAATATGTTCAAAATCAGGATAATATTCACCTGCTTCTAATTTGCCAATTATATGTACCGGCTCTTCCATGGCATCGGCTAGCAGTTTGCGCGTATAACCAAACCCTACCTGTGCCGACTTGTGCATGCGAGCTCTTTTTATATTTGCTCCTACCTGTTGGCTGTTATAAAGGGGCACTTTAGTCCCTCCCGATAACAATTAGTATATGCTATACTGCCCTTTAAAAACTTATAAGCTATACTAAATCTGTCTAAATTATAGACGAGGCTAACTTTTCTGTCAAATTTAAATATGTCGAAAACAAACGAATTTTACAGAAAATATGCGTACAGAACGGTTTTAACGGTGGTAATTTATTTTGTTTTTAAAAATATGATACAAATTATGTATAAAACTATCATTATTGGTACAAATTATTAATGCTCCGCTTTGGTGAGTTCTATCTCTCCCCGTCCAGCATTTAGTGCTGGACATTTTTTTTTGCATTTTTATGGAATATAGCACCCCATAACCCCCTAAAACGGAATTTCGGCTGCCGTATATGAAAATGAGAAAACTAACTGATTAATTTTAAATGAAAGGGGCTGTAGTTATGAAAAAAATTATCTCTGCGGCTGTGGTATTGACCATGGCGGCAACCTTGTTTGCAGGAGCGGCACTGGCCAAACCCCATGGTGGAAGCGGGGCGGGGAAAAGCGGCAGATCGCCGGTGCATGCTGTGAAAAGTGATGGTTCACCGGTAAAAAATGTTAAGGCGGTTGTAAAAGAAAAAAAAGGTGATATAAAGAAAGAGCGGGTTAAAAAGAAAGTTGAGGAAGGAGAAAATAAAAGCATTAGGGCAAAAATTAGAGAACGAGTAAAGGTAAGAACAGAAAAACAGGTTAAAAAGCAGATTCAAGCGCTAAAAGATATAGAAGGCCACTGGGCCAGGGATTCTATAATTAGAATGCAATCACTGGGTTTAGTAAGCGGTTATGCTGATGGTACTTTTAAGCCGGATGATAAAGTGACGGAGGCTGAAGTGATAGTGCTGCTTATGCGCTTGGTGGATGATGAAGAAGTATCTGCGGCAGAAAATACTGAAAGCGCCGGGAATGGTGAAGAAACGGAAGCAGCAGAAAAAGCTGATGAGGATGGGGAAAACCAAGGGGAAGCTGGTGAAGAAAGGGAAGAAGAGGCGGTTGTTGACAGCGAGACGGGAGAACTTTCAGAGGTTCCGGTATGGGCCCGCGGGGCTGTTAAGAAGGCCCATAAAATGGGTATGCTAAACTGGAACCGTTTTCATTCACATGTACAGGCATCCAGAGCTCAATCTGCGGTTTGGATTGCCAAAGCCCTGGATTTAGAACCGGTGGATACATCCAATATGCCGTTTAAAGACGGTGTCTTAATTAGTCCGGAAGATGCCGGTTACATTATGGCTTTGGTAAATGAAGGTTTAATTGCTGGAACTTCCGAGGGGCAGTTTAACCCCAATGGTGCCATCACCAGGGCGGAAATAGTGGTTATAATGGATAGAATATTACAGGAAGGGTCAGAAGCGGATGAAGATGGGAGCACCGCAGAAGAAGGGGAAAAAAATGAAGGTATAGAAGATACCGGTTCAGATGATACCGATGTAGATGTAGTAGATGTATCAGATGATACCGGTGTAAAAGAAGAAGAGGATAAT
This sequence comes from Desulforadius tongensis, assembly GCF_016907915.1. Classification (GTDB taxonomy): domain Bacteria; phylum Bacillota; class Desulfotomaculia; order Desulfotomaculales; family Desulfohalotomaculaceae; genus Desulforadius; species Desulforadius tongensis. The sequence continues at coordinate 788 of NZ_JAFBCW010000024.1, read as the reverse complement.
GCTGTTAATAAGTAAGATGAAGAGCCAAAGGGCAGCACAACGCTGCCCTTTGGCTTTCGACAAACGGCAAGACCTTCTAAAAAATTTTACCGCAGGGGTTGAAAACTGTTAAGGTTTTTGTTAGAATTATAAAGCGTTGGCGGGATTTAGCGCAGTTTGGTAGCGCGCCTGCCTTGGGAGCAGGAGGCCGGGGGTTCAAATCCCTCAATCCCGACCAGTTTTAAAGCCCCGGTGGCAGGTTGTCGCCGGGGCTTTTGGCAGGAGATTTTTAAGTGTATTTTTAACAGAAAAATGAGTATAATAAACAGCTGTTGTGGGCAAATTAACTGAGAAAATTTTTATAAAAAGTATTGACATTAATAATGATTATTTGTTAAAATTAAGCTTGTGGCAATGAGATATGATTTTTGGCCCCTTGGTCAAGTGGTCTAAGACACCGCCCTTTCACGGCGGTAACACGGGTTCGAATCCCGTAGGGGTCACCATTGTGGAGGAGTGCCCGAGCTGGCCAAAGGGAGCAGACTGTAAATCTGCCGGCGAACGCCTTCGTAGGTTCGAATCCTACCTCCTCCACCAAAGTAATGGGGTGTAGCCAAGCGGTAAGGCAGCGGTCTTTGGAATCGCCATGCGTAGGTTCGAATCCTACCACCCCAGCCAAAAGAACAACCCAAGGGATTACCTTGGGTTGTCTTATTATGTGTGCCCGGCATGGGCAATGTCTATAGGGTGAAAGTCCCGAACGTTGAAGGTAGCAGTAAACGTTAGCTTAAGGCAAGGGTGTCCGCGGC